>NZ_WPAG02000002.1:2639307-3299134 GCF_013602415.1 Rhodococcus sp. B50
GCGCCGCGCGGGTCTGCTCGGCCCACGTCGCGTCGATGTCGGTGAGAACGTCGAGCCGGTTCACCATGTCGAGCACCGTCCCGTCGCCGAAGACCGTCTCGATGTCGGGGAAGCGTTGCGCCAGAGAGGATTCGGGGGACGGTTCGACGAACTCGTCGAGAGCGTCGCGCCACTGCCCCGCGCGGATGCGGTCGGCGAAGTCGTCGATGCGTGCGCTGGGCACGTAGTGCGTGGCCAGGCCGACGGCCAGCGCGTCGCCGGCGTCGATGCGGGCACCGGTGAGCCCGAGATACATACCCACCGCGTCGCAGCGCGCCGTGGTGCCGCGCAGTCGCGGGAGGAAGTGGCTCGACCCGATGTCGGGGACGAACCCGATGGCCGTCTCGGGCATGGCCATGGTGGTCTTCTCGGTGGTGACACGCACCGCGCCGTGCACCGAGATACCGAGGCCGCCGCCCATCGTGACCCCGTCGAGAACCGCGAGATAGGGCTTGGGGTAGGTGGCGACGAGTTCGTCGAGGCGGTACTCGTCGGCGAAGTACTCCCGGACGGTGTCGAAGCGTCCTTCCAGCGCCACCTCGCGTACCGGTTTGACGTCGCCACCGGCACAGAACGCGCGGTCGGACGTGCTGGTGACGAGCACGGCCGTGACGGCCGGGTCGTCGCGCCAGGCGAGAAGCGACGAACGGACGTCGCGGATCATCGACCGATCGAGCGCGTTGAGCGCGCCGGGACGGTCGAGTTGCACTTCGCCGACTCCGTTGACGACGCGTGTGCGGATGAAGGACTCGTTCACGGGCGGGAGCCTACCGGTCGCGGGGGGATGGATCCCCGCCACGCGACACGTCACGGATGAAGTTCTTCGGCGACCCATCGATCCCCCGCCCGCCGGTAGCGATGACGCAGGTGCCGCCGGCCGGCATCCGCCTGCCAGAACTCCACCATCTCGGCGGCGACGCACCACGCGGTCCAGTGCGAGGAGACGAGATCGGGATCGTGCTCGAGCGCGGCCAGACGTTCCTGTACGAGACGGTCGTACTCTGCGGGATCGGCGAGGACCTCACTCTGGTGACCCGTGGACGCCACAGCCCGGGCGAAGACCGACCGTTCCCGGAAATCGCGGGCGCACACCTCGGGCGGGCCGGCCAGGACGGGCCCGCGCACGCGGACCTGCCGGCCGAGTTCGCGCCAGTACACGGTGAGCGCGGCCGCCGGCGTCGCGTCGAGCTGGCGGCCCTTCGGCGAGCGGTCGTCGCCGGAGAACCACCAGCCGTCGTCGGTGACGTCCTTGATCAGCAGCATGCGCGCGTCAGGCCTCCCGGACGGGTCGACGGTCGACAGGGTGGCCGCGTGCGGCTCGGCGATGCCGACCTGAACGGCCTCGGTGAGCCACCGAAGGAAGGTCTCCTGCGGCGTCGGTGCCGGTTCGAACGGCGGCGCGGACGCCGCAAAGGTGGGCAGCGCCCGGATCCAGCCGCGGGTGTCGGGAAACTCACTGCGACGCGCGATCTCGCTCATCGCCGCATGGTACCGAGCAGGGACGGACGCGGCTCACTCCCGAGGGGGCGGGAGCTTGCCGGTCAACGGACCGACGAGCATCCAGCGATGCCCGAAGGGGTCGAGCAGCGTGGCGTTGCGATGGCCGTGGGCCTCGTTGATCCACCTCTCGACCGAACCACCGGCCAGCCGGGCGCGGGTGAGCACGGCGTCGGTGTCGGCAACTTCGAGCATCAGGCTCACCGAGACCGCTCCCTCCTGCGGCGCGGTGAGTCCGAGTTCCGGGAATTCGTCTGCAAGATAGATCATTCCGCTGGGGAACCGTAGCTCCGCGTGGCCCACGCGACCGTCGTCCATGACCACCGGCTCGGCGGTCAGCGAAGCCCCGAAGACCCGGGTGTACCACTCGATCGCGTCGTGTGCCCGCGGCACCGTGAGGTAGGGCAGCGCACCCGGGCGCGGGAAATCACCGGCGACTTCGGAGACCATCTCGCCGTGCCTACTCAGGACGCTTTCGGCTGCTGCAGCATCGCCCACCGGTTGGTGGTCAACCGAACCGACGTGGAGTCGCCCATGCATGTGACAGTCTCCCAGTTCCGCTGATATCCGGTGCGGCTGATCCGCCAGCATCCGTCGTCGTCCAGGCTGTAGCGATCGTGGTAGTAGGCCGAGCCGCGCAACAGCATCCCGTCCTCGGGAATGATCACGGTGTCGGACAACAACCACACCCCGGTGGCGCTGCGGCCGTCGTCGGCGATGTCGATCTCGGGATGGGAACACGTGTGCTCCGTGATCAGGCGCGTGCCCAGCGTGTTCTCGAGGAAACCGATGAAGGCGTCGCGCGAGTCGAAAACGAGATGCTCTCCGTAGACGGCATGCGCGTCGGGGGTCAGAGTGTTCGCGAGTTCGTCCCAGTCCTTCGTGTCGAGGGCTCGCGCATAACGGTATTTGAGCCGCGTGATCTCCGCTACCGCCTGCACATCCATCGTCGGCCTCCCATTGGGACCCCCCTGCGAGTATTCGAATTCCAGGCTAGCCCGGAAGACCCGGGCAGACGGCCGGAATCACACTGTTACCAGGCCTCACTGGGTCGCGATTCGGTCACGGGAGTACTCGTCGGTCACTGTTCCGGACGGCGCAGCGCGCGGATGGTCGCGTCGACGACGAGTTCGGCGTACTCGTCGTCGACGCCCTGGCCCGGCGTGGTCAACGCGAACAGGGCGTGGCTGAGCACGGTGCCGGTGACCATCTCGAGCAGAAGCGTCGCCGAGGTGTCGGCAGGAAGTTCGCCGCGCTCGACAGCCCGGTGCACGATCGTGCGGGCCGCGAGCACACGACTGCGGTTGAGTGTGAGGGTCAGCCGGGCGAGCAGTTCGGGATGGGCGCGGGCGTCGAGCGCGACGCGCAGGCTCACCAGACCGGGGGTGGTCCGGTAGCCGCGCAACAACTGCCGGGCGAGTTCGACGAGATCCGACCGGAGCGCGCCGGTGTCGATCGGGACGGGCAGCGGACTGCGCGCCTCGAGCGCTTGGACCAGCAGGTCGTCCTTGCTCGACCACCGGCGGTAGAGGGCGGCGCGGCCCACCCGCGCGCGTCGCCCCACGGCATCGAGCGTGAAGCCACGCCAGCTCGTTTCGGAATACACCTCGAGTACGGCGTCGAACACACGGTCCTCGAGATCGGCGTCGCGGGGGCGGCCGCGGCGCCGCGGGACAGGAACTTCGGTCACGTCGGGCAAGTGTGCCAGACCACTCTCCAATTTACAGACTGAAATAGTCCGTATTAAGCTGGCGGCGCCCTCCTCCCCCGAGCAGACCGAAGGAACGCCATGACCGACCCCACCCGGGTGCCCGTCGTGATCGGCGTCGGCGACCTGCGCTCCGGCCGTGCCGGTGCGCCCGCCGACCCGCGTGAACCGCTCGACCTCATCCACGAGGCCACTCTCGCCGCAATCGCCGACGCCGGCGCCGATCTCGCCACGCGGATCGACACCATCCACGCGATCAAGACCGCGAGCTGGAACTACGACGACCTGCCGGGCCTGCTCGCCGCACGCCTCGGCGCGACACCCGAGCACACGTCGACGACCCCGATCGGCGGCCACTGGCCGGCGGCCCTGCTCGATCGCATCGGCCACGACATCGCCGCGGGCACCAGCACCGTCGCGCTTCTCGTCGGCGGTGAGGCACAGGCCTCGGCGACCAACTCGTACAAGGCCGGAACCGATCCCGCCACGCTCGGATGGACCACCGCCCCGGGCGGTCCGGCACCGATCGGCAACGAGGACCTCGGCAGCCCTGCGATGCAGCGCGCCGGCATGATCGTCCCCACGCGGGTCTACCCGCTGTTCGAGAACCGGCTCAGCCACGATCTCGGGCACTCCCGCGAGAAATCGCTCGACTGGTCGACGACCCTGTACGCCGCCTTCTCGGAGTTCGCCGCCGAGAACCCGGCGTCCTGGAACCCGGAGCGCCGCACCGCCGACGACATCCGCACCATCGCCGGCAAGAATCGTCTCGTCACCGACCCGTACCCGCTGCTGGTCAACGCGATGCCGTTCGTCGACCAGGCCGCGGCCGTGGTCGTCACCTCGCTCGCCGTGGCGCGCGAACTCGGCGTCCCGGACGGCCACCTGCTCTACGTGTGGGGCGGAGCCGGCGCGACCGAGCCGTCGGACGTGCTGGCGCGCGGCGACTTCGGACGTTCCGCCGCACTCGACGACGCGTTGCGCCGTACCCTGGCGGCGACCGACCTGCGCCCCGGCGACTTCGACATCATCGACGCCTACAGCTGCTTCCCGGTGGTGCCGAAGCTGCTCGTCGAGCAGCTCGGCCTCCCCCGCGACACCGTCCCGTCGGTGACCGGCGGTCACTCCTTCTTCGGTGGACCGCTCAACAGCTACACGCTGCACTCGGTGGTGTCGGTCGCGAAGCGTCTGCGCAAGGACGGCGAGCTCGCCCTCGTGCACGGCAACGGCGGTTATCTGACCTACCAGCACGTCGTGGTCCTCGGTTGCGCTCCCCACACCGACGGATATGTCGGCGACCCGGAGCACGTACTGCTCGAACCGTCCGCACCCGAGGCGGTGGCCGACTACACCGGCGAGGTGCAGATCGTCACGGCCACGGCAGAATTCGGCCGCGACGGCAAGCCGTCGGTCGGTTTCCTCGTCGGCCTCACCCCCGACGGCCGTCGCGTCTCGGGCCAGACCGACGCCACCGGCGCCGCGGTCCTCGCCGCCGGAGCCGACATCGTCGGCGAGAACGTGCACGTCACCGACAACGGCGGTCATCTCACCGTCACCCGCATCGAGCACCTGTCCCCCGAGGAGTCCCAGTCGTGAGCGAACCCGTCGTTCTCGTCGAGAAGCGCGAGCACGTTCTGCTCGTCACCATCAACCGTCCCAAGGCTGCCAACAGCATCAACGCCGGCGTACACCAGGCACTCGGTGAAGCCTGGGACCGCGCCGAACAGGACCGCGACGTGCGCGCCGTGGTGCTCACCGGCGCAGGCGACGCCGTCTTCTGCGGCGGCGCCGACCTCAAGGCACTGGGCACCAAGGGACCGGACGGCGTCACCCCGCCGGAGACCGCCCACTGGGGCTTCGCCGGTGTCGTCAAGCACCACATCTCCAAGCCTGTCATCGCGGCGGTCAACGGCACCGCGCTCGGCGGCGGCACCGAACTCGCCCTCGCGAGCGATCTCGTCGTCGCTTCGGACACAGCCGAATTCGGTCTGCCCGAGGTGCACCGCGGCCTGATCGCCGGTGCCGGCGGCGTGTTCCGCATCGGGCAGGTCATCCCCCGCGCCGTCGCGATGGAGCTGGTTCTGACCGGCAAGCCGATGTCATCCGCCGACGCCCTGCGCTGGGGACTCGTGAACCGGGTCGTCCCCCAGGCCGAGGTGCTCGACACAGCCCTGGCTCTCGCGAACGACATCGCAGCCGGCGCACCGCTCGCCGTGCAGGCGAGCAAGACCGTCGCCCGCGGCATCATCGACGGCAACATCCCCGCCGAGGACCTGCCCTGGGAGCTGACCGACAAGGCCCTCGCGCGCCTCACCACCAGCGCCGACACCCTCGAAGGCGTCATGGCCTTCATGCAGAAGCGCGCACCCGTCTGGAAGGGCGAATAAGCATGACCACCACCGAAGTGATCCGCTGGGACACCGACGAGCAGAAGGCGCTGCGGCAGCTCGCCGCCGACTTCACCCGCAAGGAGATCGTCCCCCACCTGGACGAATGGGAACGTGCCGGCGAGATCCCGCGCGAACTGCATCGCAAGGCCGCCGACGCCGGTCTGCTCGGAGCCTCGGTCGCCGAGGAGCACGGCGGCTCGGGCGGCACCGCCCTCGACATGCTCGCGATCCTCGAGGAGATCATCCTCGCCGGTGGTTCGTCGGGCCTGATCTCGGCGCTGTTCAGCCACGGCATCGCCACTCCGCACATCGTCTCCTCGGGCAACACCGACCTCATCGAGCGGTTCGCGCGACCCGCTCTCGAAGGTCGCGCGATCGGTTCGCTCGCGATCTCCGAGCCCAGCGGCGGCTCCGACGTCGCGAACATCCGCACCACCGCACGTCGTGACGGCGACGAGTACGTCCTCAACGGTGCGAAGCTCTACATCACCTCGGGTACGCGCGCCGACTTCGTGACCACCGCAGTGCGCACGGGTGACGCCGGTGCCGGCGGCATCTCGCTCGTCGTCGTACCCACGGACACACCGGGTTTCACGGTCTCCCGCAAGCTCGACAAGATGGGCTGGTTGTGTTCCGACACCGCCGAGTTGTTCTACGACGATGTGCGTGTGCCCGTGAGCAACCTGATCGGCGCCGAGAACTCGGCCTTCGGTCAGATCGCCCAGCAGTTCCAGGGTGAGCGCCTGTCGCTGGCGTTCCAGGCCGTCGCCACCGCGCAGCGGTCCTTCGACCTGACCGTCGAATGGGTCAAGTCCCGCGAGACGATGGGCCGGCCGCTGTCGAAGCGCCAGGTCGTGCGTCACCGCCTCGCCGAGCTCGCCACCGAGATCACCGCCGCGAAGACGTTCTGCCGGTCCGTTGCCGAGCGGTGGGTCAACGGCGAGGGCATGCTGCTCGAAACCTCGATGGCGAAGAACAACGCCGTCAAGGTGTGCGATCACGCCGTCATGGAAGCCGTGCAGCTCGCAGGTGGCATCGGCCTGATGCGTGAGAGCGAGGTCGAACGCCACTTCCGCGACGCCCGCGTCCTCGGCATCGGCGGTGGCACCAACGAGATCATGAACGAGATCATCAGCAAGCTGCTCGGCTTGTAGATCTCCGCCTGGACCAGGGGGAGGAAATGTGCGATTTTCCTTGCGGAGACGCACATTTCCTCCCCCGACCTGCTTCAGTCACGCGCGCGGAGCATCTCCAGCGCCGCGACGACCACCGCCGCGATCACGACGTGCATCAGTGTCAGCGCGACGGTGCTCGGCGTATCGAAGTCGGCGGAGATCGTGCCCTGGATCGTCGCCAGCGGCAGCAGTGCCCCGACGACCTGCGCGATCCGGACGAAGCCGTTCCACCACAAGGTGAGCAACGCGGCGACCGCGAGGCCGACGGTGAGCGGAACGACGGTCATGAACACCACACCGCCCGGTGCCGCACTCACCACCTCACCGGCGTCGGTGTGCTCGAACGAACCACCGGCGACGATCCCGACCCCCCACAGCACGAGATTCGCGACCAGCGCCGCCGCGACGGACACGACGACCACCACCGCGGCACGCGCACGCCGGGAGTTCGGGAGAAGCGTGGACCTACTGGATGTTTCGGTGACAGACATGAATCCTCCTGATGGGCGTTCCTTCTGACGACGCCCATCCTGCGACCTCGAGGCGACTCGAGGTCAAGGGGATTCAGTCGAGATCTTCGGCGAGCTCCATCCACTGCTCCTCGGCCGCTTCCTTCTCCGCGACCACCTCACGCAACTGCGCATCGAGTTTCTGTAGACGGTCGGGGTCGGTCGCCGCGTCCGCGAGGTCGTGGTGCAGCTTCTCCTCCCTCTCGGTCAGCTTCGCGACGAGACGCTCGAGTCGGGACAGTTCCTTGCGCGCAGCGCGCTCCGCGGCACCGTCGCGCCTCTTCGGCTGATCTTCGGCGTCAGCGGATTTCGCGACGGTCGACGCCACCGACGGCACGTCCCCGTCGCCCATGGCGGCGCGTCGGCGCAGGTACTCCTCGATGCCACCGGGAAGATTGGTGAGCCGGCCGTCGCCGAACAGTGCCCACGTCGAATCACAGATGCGTTCGACGAGGTAGCGGTCGTGGCTGATGACCACGAGGGTTCCGGCCCAGCCGTCGAGCAGGTCCTCGAGCTGCTGGAGGGTGTCGATGTCGAGGTCGTTGGTCGGCTCGTCGAGCAGCAGCACGTTCGGCTCGGCCATGAGCACGCGCGTCAACTGCAGGCGGCGACGCTCACCACCGGACAGGTCGCCGACCGGGGTGCGCTGCCGGGCCGGCGTGAAACCGAGCCGTTCGGCGAGCTGACCGGCGGAGATCTCCTTGTCGCCCAGGGTGATCCGCTCCGCGACATCCTTGACGGCCTCGAGCACCCGCATGTCGGTGGGCAGGTCGTCGAGTTCCTGCCGCAGCCAGCCGATCTCGACGGTCTGGCCCTGGACACGCCGTCCCCGGGCCGGTTCCAGTTCGCCCGCGAGCGTGCGCAGCAGGGTCGTCTTGCCCGAACCGTTGACGCCGACGAGGCCGATCCGCTCGCCCGGGCCGAGACGCCAGGTGAGGTCGCGGACCAGTTCGCGTCCGTCCGGGGTGGTGAGGGTCGCGTCCTCGAGTTCGATGACGATGCGGCCGAGGCGGCGCTTCGCGAAGGACGCCAGCGCCACCGAATCGCGCGGCGGCGGCACGTTCGCGATCAACGCCTCGGCAGCCTCGATGCGGTACTTCGGCTTGGACGTGCGGGCGGGGGCACCGCGACGCAGCCACGCGAGCTCCTTGCGGGCGAGGTTGCGGCGCCGCTCCTCCATCGCGTCGGCCTGACGGGAGCGCTCGGCGCGCGCGAAGATCCAGTCGTTGTAGCCACCCTCGTAGCTCTCGACCCGGCCGTTCACCACTTCCCAGGTGCGGGTCGCGACGGTGTCGAGGAACCAGCGGTCGTGGGTGACGACGACGAGGGCGCTGCGCCGCGACAGCAGGTGCTCGGCCAGCCACTGCACGCCTTCGACGTCGAGATGGTTGGTGGGCTCGTCGAGGACCAGCAGATCGAGATCGCGGACGAGGGCGGCGGCCAGGGCCACCCGGCGGCGCTCACCGCCGGACAGGCCGTCGACGACCGCGTCGAGACCGAGATTGTCGATGCCGATACCGGTGAGCACCGAGCGGATACGCGCATCACCCGCCCACTCGTGCTCGGCCACACCGAGCGGGCCGAGGACGACCTCACCGACGGTCGAGCCCTCCGGCAACCCGCCACGCTGGGTCACGACGGCCATGCGGAGACCGCCCACGCGGCTCACCCGGCCCGAGTCGGGCTCCTCGACGCCGGCGAGCACCTCGAGCATCGTCGTCTTGCCGCCGCCGTTGAGACCGACGACCCCGATCCGCTCCCCCTCGTTCACGCCGAGGGACACCGAGTCGAGCAGCGGCTTGATGCCGAAGGACTTCGAAACCTGTTCGAGGTTGATCAGATTCGCCACGTGGAGCAACGCCTTCCGAGAATTGCGGGGATGTACTGCGGGAGCACAGGGATCAGGGCTGGGCGGGATCGGCGTCGTCGACGACGCGGGCACCGGGTACCGGGCCGGACGCGACCCGCACCGTACGGCACACACCGGCACCGGCGAGTTCGGCGCTCACGGTGACGGCGGCGTGCTGGTCCTCGACGAGGAACGCGCAGGTCGGACCGGACCCGGAGACGATGCCCGCCAGGGCGCCGGCCTCGACACCCGCCCGGAGCGTGCGCCGCAACAGGGGGTCGAGCGACAGGGCCGCGGCCTGCAGGTCGTTGCCGAGCAGCGGGGCGAGTTCGTGGGCATCGCCGGAGCCGAGCGCGGAGAGCACCGCGTCGGCGCTGCCGAGCCGGTGGGGTTCCCCCTCCGCGCGCAGACGGTCGAGCTCGCGGAAGACGACGGGGGTGGACAGGCCCCCCTTCGCGAGGGCGAGCACCCAGTGGAAGGTGCCGCGGGTGAGGACGGGGACGAGTCGCTCGCCCCGCCCCGTTCCGATCGCCGTTCCGCCGTGCAGGCAGAACGGCACGTCGCTCCCGAGTCGAGCGGCGAGATCCGCGAGATCCTCCCGCGACGCCCCGATCCCCCACAATGCGTCGAGTGCGACGAGCGTCGCGGCCGCGTCGGCACTGCCACCGGCCATTCCACCCGCGACGGGGATGCCCTTCTCGATCGTGATCGCCACCTCGGGGGTGCGGGCGGCCCGCTCCGCCATCATCTCGGCGGCACGCCACGCCAGGTTCGTCGAATCGGTGGGCACCGCGTCGGAGCCCGCCCCGTGCACCGTCACGCTCAGGGTGTCGGCCGGGACCACCGACACCTCGTCGTACAGGGACAGTGCCTGGAAGACGGTGTGCAGGTCGTGGTAGCCGTCGGGACGGAGGTCGCCCACCGCGAGATGCAGATTGACCTTGGACGGGACCCGCACTGTCACGGGGGTCGGCACGACGGAAAGCACGAGTACAGAGCTTACTCGGGATGAGGAAGCTTCCCGACCGCTGCAGCCACGCTCTACGATCGATCGACTCTGAACACTCTGGAGGAAATGTGACTCGTTCCGTACGCAATGCGGTCGCCGTCTGCGCCGTCGCCGTGGCGGCCACCATGGGAACCGCCGGCGTCGCCTCGGCCGAACCGGCCCCGCCGCGCGTCTGCTCGCTCGGCGACCTGGTCCTGCGCTCGCTGAATCTCGTGGACTGCGTGAACCCGCCCACGGGCTCCGCCGGAGTGGCGACCGGCTCCGCCGACTCGGCGGGCTCGTCGACCGGCTCGTCGAACTTGGGCATCACCGGTTACGGGGCAATGATCGGCTGACCGGACGAACGAATCCGGGCCGGCACCCTGAGGTGCCGGCCCGGATTCGGAGAATTATCGGTATCAGCCGATGACGTTCACGCCGGTGGCCTGCGGGCCCTTCTGGCCCTGGCCGATCTCGAAGCTCACGCGCTGGTTCTCCTCGAGGGTGCGGAAGCCGCGGCCCTGGATCTCGGAGAAGTGCACGAAGACGTCAGCGGAGCCGTCCGAGGGAGCGATGAAGCCGAAGCCCTTTTCGCCGTTGAACCACTTCACAGTACCTTCAGCCATGTTGCTGTCCTTCACTTGCAGGCAGAACGGATGTAGACGTTCTGTCTCGTCGGGAGTCGGTTTCGGCTCCCGGGTCTGTCACTACACGGCTGAAACGATTCCATCGTGGCTATCGCATCCGCTCGCAACCAGAAATGTGCGAGGGGTAAACCACGAACACACTACCTAACGACCGAGGACAACTTAACCACAGATCGCGCCCGCCCGCCAGGAAGGGTGACCGGGATCACTCGACGGCGGCGCCCACCCGTCACTCCACGTCGGCGAGTCGCACGAAGGCTGCGGCGTCGAGCTTCTCCCCGCGCGTCGATGGTTCGATACCGGCGGCCAGCAGGCGCCTCTCGGCTTCCGCGGGTGAACCGGCCCAGCCACTCAGCGCGGCACGCAACGTCTTTCGTCGTTGCGCGAAGGCCGCGTCGACGACGGCGAACACCCGGGCGCGCGTCTGCGCGTCGGTCGGCCACGGGGGCTCGGCATAGCGGTCGACACGCACGAGACCCGATTCCACCTGGGGAACGGGCCAGAAAACTGCACGTCCGACGGCACCCGCCCTGCGGACGTCGCCGAAGAACCGCGCCTTCACGCTGGGCACGCCGTAGATCTTGCCGCCCGGCTCGGCCGCGAGCCGGTCGGCCACCTCGGCCTGCACCATCACGAGAGCAGTTCGGAGAGTGGGGAATTCGGAGAAAAGATGCAGCAGCACCGGGACCGCCACGTTGTAGGGCAGGTTCGCGACGAGCGCGGTGGGCGTGACGGGAAGATCCTTCGGCAGCACCTTCATCGCGTCCATGTGCACGACGTCGAACCGGTCGGCGAGCTGCGGGGCCCGCTCCCGCACGGTAACGGGAATACGCTGCGCGAGAACGGGATCGAGCTCGACAGCGATCACGCGGTCGACGACGTCGAGCAGGGCGAGGGTGAGCGAACCCAGGC
Organism: Rhodococcus sp. B50; assembly: GCF_013602415.1. Lineage (NCBI taxonomy): Bacteria > Bacillati > Actinomycetota > Actinomycetes > Mycobacteriales > Nocardiaceae > Rhodococcus > Rhodococcus sp. B50. The sequence goes on from NZ_WPAG02000002.1 coordinate 2,651,022, forward strand.
CCGGCCCGACCTCGAGCACGACATCGTCGGCACCGACCCCTGCGACGTTGACGATGCGGCGCACCGTGTTCGCGTCGTGCACGAAGTTCTGGCCGAGCTGCTTCGTCGGGCGCACCCCGAACTCCTCCGCGAGTGCGCGGACCTCTGCGGGTCCGAGCAGCGCGGCGAGGCCGCGCGGAGAAGCCGGGGTGGCCCTCGGAGTGGTTTCGGGATCGTCTGCTGACACGTGGTGAACCTAGCGCACTCGGGAGGAGGTCACGCCGTGCACACCCGTGCCGGTCAGCGCAGACCGAGCTTGCTGGTGCAGGCCGGCCACGCGCCCCAGCCCTGGGCGGCCTGGACCTTCTCCGCGACGGCGATCTGCTGCTCGCGGGTCGCGAGATCGGCGCGCGGTGCGTACTGGGTGCCGCCGAAGCCGGCCCACGTCTGCTGCGTGAACTGCAGGCCGCCGTAGAAGCCGTTGCCGGTGTTGATGGCCCAGTTGCCGGTCGCCTCGCACTGGGCGAGGGAGTCCCAGGTGGAAGCGCGGCCCGAGGCCGGCACTGCAGGCTTCGGCTTGGTGCCGACGCGGACCACCACGGGCCGCGGCTCGGCGAGGACCGTCGACGCGGTCTCGGTGCGTCCGACCTCGACACCGTTGACGGTGTGGACGTCGAAGGTCACCGACCGCTCGCCGGGAGCACCCGGGTCGCCCACGGCGGTCTCCCCCTCGAGCATGTTCGGATCGTCCACGCGGTTCTCCGGCGGGGCGATCGGCAGGTTCTCGGTCCGCGACTCGGTCCGGTCGCGGGTGATCACGACCTCCATGCCCTCCTCGAGCGGAGCGTCGAGGGCAGGGGTGACGCTGTCGGCCTGCTCGAGCTTCGTGCCCTGGGTCTCCAGGAACTCCGCGACCGTCGGCGCGGCGACGCGCACCTCGGCGGCGGGCGCACCGTTGTCGGCGAAGCGCACGGTCTTGGGGTTGACGACCTCGAGATCGGCGCCGTCGAGCGGGAGGCGGTGCGAACGGGACGCGGAGACGTACGCGTCGTCGGAGAGGCGGAACTGGTCGAGCGCCTCGTCGACGGTCAGCGCGGTGGTCCACACCGAGCGCTCCTCCCCGTCGACAGTGAGACGGACCTCGCGGGCCTGACGCAGGACGATGGTGTCACCGTCGGAGACGGACGAGTCGACGGCCGGGGCCACGACGTCGTTCTCGTCGACGGTGTAGCCGGCGGCGGCCAGGATGTCGCCGACATTGGAGTTCATGGTGCCGAAGGCACGCTGCTCACCGTCGACGTCGAGGACGACGTCCTTGTGCTGAACCACAGCAGTGGCACCACCGGCGCCGAGGGTGACGAAGACAGCGGCGACCACCGAGTAGAACACCGGCGACTTGACGCGATTGATCTTGGTGAAAGGTGACACGATTATTTCCAGACGGACGACAACTGTGATCACAGCACGGTAACGAGACGGCATTGTTATTGCAACTTCATGCCATCTAACAGCGCAGTTGATGATTTCCGTCAGATCACGACGCAGATCACAAATATCGAATCGGTATTACCTTGATCATTTCGACTGTCCGAAATTGCCTTTTTCTATCGGCATTCGGAAAACGGAATTCCTCTCGAATCGGGCGTCCGAGCAGCTGGGCTCTGTGACGTGACCGAGGGCTCTGCCCCTATGTGCTGCGCCCCATCCCGGAAGGTCGGGGCGCAGCCCCGCTCACGGGTGATCGAACTGCCGCCGGGCGGCGCTGTGCAGGCGGAGTTCCTCATGGGCACCGAGGAGAAGTGGGCGTTCGCCGCGCGCCGCGGGTTTCGGATCGCCTGTCGGTAGCCAGGACCGGCGTCAGCGCCCGGCCGACCCGCTGGTGAGCGGGAGATCGGCCGATCCGCTCGGCGGCACCGGGAGTTGCGGAATCGGCACGGCGGGGGTGGTTCCCGTACGGGCCATCACGTCCATCAGGACGGCGTGCATCGCCGCGACCTGCACGGGATCGAAGTTCGCGAGATCGAGCGGGTTCGCGCGATTGTGCATCTCCAGTGGGTCGGCGTGCAGGTCGTAGAGTTCGAACTGCGGCAGCTCGCGTCCCGACGGATCGAAGTACATCGCGTACTTCCACCGATCCTGCCGGACAGCGCGAATGTGGTTGGGCTGTTTCACCGTCGTCTGACCGTTGGCCGCGGCGGCGTTCTCGTCGTCGAAGGTGAACAGGACGGTGTCCTGCACCTGTGCCGGCGTGCCCGCGGAGGCTCCGTCGATCACGGGCGTGAGGTCGACGCCCTTGAACGTCCACGCGGAACGGTCGGGCACGGCGGCCATCGTCGCGAGGGTGGGCATGACGTCGATCAGCGAGGCGAGCGCATCGGTGGCGACGGGTTGAGGGAACATCACCGGATTGCTCACCACGAGAGGAACGTTGAGGGTCTCCTCGTAGGCGTTGAAGGCCTTCTGACGGAGCCCGCCGTGCGACAGTCCCATCTCACCGTGGTCGGCCACCCGGAAGACGACGGTGCGTTCGCGCATGCCGGACACCGATTCCAGCGCATCGATGACGGTCCCGATGTGCTGGTCGACCACCTTGTGCATGTAGGCGTACAGATTGACGTACTGCCTGGCCGCGTCGGGACCGACGAGCGGGCCGAGCGCGCCCGCGAGCAGAAGGAGCAGCTCGGCCTGGGCCGTCGGCTTGAAATTGCGGAGCAGGTCTTCGTCCATGTTGGGAGGCAGGTCGATTCCCTGATCGAACGCTTCGGGAGCGACCGCACCGTAGTTGTTGCAGTCGCCGTCGACCTGATCCCACGTCTTCGGGTACGAGAGGATGTCGTGCGGGTTCGCGAAGGACACGATGAGCGCGAACGGCCTGTCGTCGGTGGCGCTGCGCGACCGCAGGAATTCGGCGGCCTCGGAGGCGATCTTGCTGTCGTGGTCTGCGCAGCCGCCGCCGAAGTTCTCCGGCGCGGTGTCCTGCCCGGCCTCCGGTGGAATCCATCCGGCGAAGCCGTATCGGGCGATGTCGTCGGGCGACGGGTCGCCGCCGTCGGCGCCCTTGCTCATGTGCCATTTGCCCCGGTAGTGGACGTCGTATCCCGCGGAGAGCAGCATCTTCGCCATGTTCTGGCCGTCCACCGGCAGCACGGGTTCGGTGGGCGAGAGTGTGCCGCCCTCGGTGAGGGTGCTCACGACGCCGTGCTGGGCGGGATAGAGGCCGGTGAAGAACGTGCTGCGACTGGGCGAGCACATCGCGGCGTTGCAGAACGACCGTGTGAAGGTCAGTCCCGTATCGGCCAGTCGCTGCCGGTTGGGCAGATTGTTTCGCGCCCAGTCGGCCGGCCAGTGCATCGGCTGTCGTTCCTGGTCGGTCATGATGATCAGAATGTTGGGGCGCTGCGGCGTCCGCGGCTGCGCCGCAGATGTTCCTGCACCCACGAGCCCGGCAGCGAGGAGCGCGCCCGCGCCCACGAGGAAGGTCCGTCGATTGACATTCCACGTGGTGTCGCGACGCGGAACAGCTTGCTGCACGGTCATATCGATCCTGTCGGAGAAATCCGTGAAACGCATTTGTCGTGCAGGAGAATAACAAGACATATGTGAAAAGCGCGCGCTTCGGGACGAAAAAGGCACTGCGGACGATCGGGAGAAATCGTCCGCAGCGCCTCGAACCGCAGGTCAGGCTGTACGCAGAAGCGGGACCTTCCGCGCGAGGACACGGTCGATGCTGAAGGCCCCCGCGCCGACCGCGGCGAGGAGGAGAGCCCCCGCGCCGAGCGCGGCGACGAGTTCGAAGCCACCGTCGCCCACATAGATTCCGTTCTCCACGTGCACGATGAAGAACGCACCGAGCATGAGCAGGAACAGCAGGACCCCGAAGACGGGGACGAGGACGCCGAGGATGAGCGCGAGACCGCCGAGGATCTCGATCCAGGTGGCGACGAAGGCCGAGATCGCGGGAGCGGGAACACCCATTCCTTCGAAGCCGGCCTTGGTGCCTTCGTATCCCCACGTGTTGAACTTCTGCAGTCCGTGGACGAGGAAGATGACGCCGAGCACCAGTCGGGCGATCAGGATGCCGATATCGCGGACGAGAGGGGTCTTCATGTCGAGCCTTTCGATTCGGAGGCCGGAGAGCCCCGTTAAGTTGAAGCGACAACTAAGATAGCAACCGATGGTTGTAGCTTCAACTAGACCTTCCGTGCCGGTTCGGGACGGGTGCCGGCGAATGCCTCCCCCAGCAACCGTCGCACCCCGACCCGCGTCACCTCCCGCGGATTCGGATAGGGCTTCGCGGTCGCCAACCGCGCCGCCTCGTCCAGATCCGCCTCCCGCATCCCCAGCTCCTCGAGACTCGTCGGTCCCCCGGCCGCCGCCACCAGGTCGTAGACACCCGCGGGAGCCGACTCCGTGCCGAGGGCCTGCGCGACTCGGGCCATGACCTGCGGCACCGACGGTTCGTTGTAGGCGAGCGCATGGGGCAACACGACGGTGTGTGTGGCGGCATGCGGCAGGTCGAACGAACCCCCCAGGGTGTGACAGAGCTTGTGGTGCAGGCCCATCCCCGCCGAAGCCAGGCAGGTACCGGCGAGCCACGCGGCGAGCAGCAGATCCGAACGTCCCTCGGGATCCGCCGAATCCGCACCGAGGGCAGGGATACCCCGCGCGATCGCGGCCACCGCCTCGAGCGCGAGGGCGTCGACCATCGGGTTCGTCTGTTCGGAGTACAGAGCTTCGATCGCATGGGCCATCGCATTGATCGCGCTGGTCAACGCCAAGGGAATGGGCATCGACGTGGTGAAGTCGACGTCGTAGATCACGGTCTCGGGCAGGAGGTCGGGCGATGAACGTGTGGTCTTCACACCGTCCGCGGTCTCTCCGAGAACGGGTGTCACCTCCGACCCGGCATAGGTCGTCGGCAGGATCACCTGATCGATCCCGGTGCGGACCGCCAACGCCTTGGCCAGCCCGGTGGTCGAGCCGCCACCGACCGCGACCACCGCGTCCACATCGTTCTCGGTCACCCGATCGAGGACCCGCTCGGTCACTTCGACCGGCGTGTGCATCACCGCGCCGTCGAACCGCGCGACCTGCAGATCGCCGAGTGCTCTCTCGACCAGTTCGGCCTGTGGTCGCACGTGCTCGCCGGCGAGCAGCAGGACCCTCGAACGATCGAGTCGACGTACTTCGTCCGCGACCCGCGAGGCGGTACCGGGGCCGAAGATCACACGTACCGGATGAGAGTTGTAGACGAAGGAACGCATGCCCGTATTCTCACGACGCACGTGAGGGCACGCGTGCCCTTTACGAAAGTCCGTACACCCGCTCGGCGTTCGCGGTGGTGGCCGCGGCCAGTTCGTCGGCGTCCTCGCCGCGCACCTCGGCGAGCGCGCGCACCGTGTACGGCAGGCAGTACGACTCGTTCGGCGCGCCCCGGAAGGGATGCGGCGTCAGGAACGGCGCATCGGTCTCCACCAGCACCAGCTCGCGGGGCACGAGCGGCGCCGCCTCGCGCAGGGCCTTCGCGTTCTTGAAGCTCACGGTGCCAGAGAAGCTCAGCAGGTATCCGGCGTCGACGCACCGGCGGGCCATATCGGCATCCGACGAGAAGCAGTGGAAGATCACCGTCTCGGGTGCACCTTCGTCGTGCAGGACGCGCAGCAGTTCGGCGTCGGCCTCGCGGTTGTGGATCATCAGGGTCTTGCCGAGACGCTTCGCGAGGTCGATGTGCCAGCGGAAGCCCTCTTCCTGTTCGGAGGGTTCCGCGCATCCGTCGAGCTTGCCGGGCCAGTAGAGGTCGAGGCCCGTCTCCCCCACGGCGACGCACCGGGGGTCGGCGGCGAGCGTCTCGATCTCGGCGCGGGTGGCGTCGTCGAGGCTGTTCGCGCGGGTCGGATGGATGGCGACGGCCGCGTAGACCCGATCGTCCCAGTGCGCGGCCCGCACGGCGAACCGCGCTGCCTCGAGATCGTCGGCGACGGTGACGATGCGTCCGACACCCACCGCGGCGGCACGGTCGACGATCGCGGAGGTCGTCGCGGCGTCCTCGGCACCGCACGCGTCGAGGTGCGTGTGGGCGTCGACGAGCGGACTCAACGGTTGCGGGGCTTCGGGGGCGGGACGGGCTGCGCTCACGACCTATAAACTACTGGCCACCATGACTGCGCCTGATTCCTCCCGCCCGGCTGCCGGCGATCCCACCCGCCCGCCGTTCTACGTCACCACCGCGATCGCGTACCCGAACGGCGCCCCGCACATCGGGCATGCCTACGAGTACATCTCGACCGACGCGATCGCGCGGTTCAAGCGTCTCGACGGCTTCGATGTGCGTTTCCTGACCGGCACCGACGAGCACGGTCTGAAGATGCAGCAGACCGCCGCGAAGGAAGGGATCCCGGTCACCGCACTCGCATCCCGGAACTCGGACGTCTTCGAGGCCATGGACAAGTCCTTGAACATCTCGTACGACCGGTTCATCCGCACCACGGATGCCGATCATCTCGAGGCGAGCAAGGCGATCTGGCAGCGAATGGTCGACGCGGGCGACATCTACCTCGACACCTATGCAGGGTGGTACTCGGTCCGCGACGAAGCGTTCTACACCGACGGCGAGACCACGCTGCTCGAGGACGGTTCGCGGATCTCCACCGACACCGGCACCCCGGTGGAGTGGACGGAGGAATCCACCTACTTCTTCCGGCTGTCCGCCTACGAGGACAAGCTGCTCAAGCTCTACGAGGAGCAGCCCGACTTCATCGCACCGGCGACCCGCCGCAACGAGATCGTCAGCTTCGTCTCCGGTGGCCTGAAGGACCTGTCGATCTCCCGTACGACCTTCGACTGGGGCGTCCCGGTTCCCGACCATCCCGACCACGTCATGTACGTGTGGGTCGACGCACTGACCAACTACCTCACCGGCGCCGGTTTCCCCGACACCGAGGCGGAGTCGTATCGCCGGTACTGGCCGGCCGACCTGCACGTCATCGGCAAGGACATCACGCGGTTCCACACCGTGTACTGGCCGGCCTTCCTCATGTCCGCGGGTCTCGACCTGCCGAAGCGGGTCTTCGTCCACGGCTTCCTGTTCAACAAGGGCGAGAAGATGTCGAAGTCGGTCGGCAACGTCGTCGATCCCCTGGAGATGGTCGAGCAGTACGGCCTCGACCAGCTGCGCTTCTTCCTGCTCCGCGAGATCTCCTACGGCCAGGACGGCAGTTACAGCCACGAGGCCATCGTCACCCGCATCAACGCCGATCTGGCCAATGACCTCGGCAACCTCGCACAGCGGTCCCTGACGATGGTCGCGAAGAATCTCGAGGGCACGGTGCCCACGCCGGGCGATTTCACCGCCGAGGACGAGGCCATGCTCGCCCAGGCCGACGCACTGCTCGGGAAGGTGCGTGCCGAGTTCGACGTCCAGGCCCTGCACCTCGGTCTCGAAGCGATCTGGCACGTACTCGGTGAGACCAACCGCTACTTCTCCGCGCAGCAGCCGTGGGTACTGCGCAAGACCGATCCCGAGAGGATGGCGACGGTCCTGTACGTCACGCTCGAGGTCGTACGGATCGTCGGTCTGCTCGTCCAGCCGGTGATGCCGGACGCAGGCGCGAAGATCCTCGACCTGCTCGGTCAGGCACCGGAGGCCCGGGAGTTCGACGCCGTCGCCACCCGTCTGGCTCCCGGCACGGCACTGCCCGCGCCCGCGCCGGTGTTCCCGCGATACGTCGACGAGGACTGAGGCGTCACAACACGGTTCCGGTCCGGTGGCGGAGAGCGTCGACCAGCGTGTTCTCCGTCGCCACCAGAACCTGTCGGTGCCGTGCGCCACACTGCGGCGCATGCGCAGCGATAGAACACATGTTCGACCCGGTGGCCTGAACGAGCACGCCCTTCTCACCGAGCTGGGCGGTGCCTACGAGCGGGGATGGCAGCCCGCCGACATTCTGCACGTGACGGCCCGTTCGGGTGGCACCTCCGACGTCGCGTTCGCCGCAGCCACGATGCTGTTCGATGCGCAGATCCGGCGTGCGGCCGAACGCGCCCCCGTCGAGTGGGTGCGGCAGATCGACGAGATCTCCCGCCGTCACCCGTATCTCGTCCGCGCCACGGCAGCCCCGGTACTGGCCGACGGTCTGCGCCGGGTCTCCCCCGACGTCACCCGCTTCGAGATCGAGAGCCTCGCCTTCGCCTGGAAGTACCTGCCGTCCTTCGCGATCCTCACGCCGCCGCCCTCGCGGTGGCCGTCCATCCGCTCTGCCGACACCGCTGCCTCCACGCCGCCCGACACCCGGATCCTCGAACGCATCCGGGCACTGTTGTCGAAGGCCGAATCCACCGACTTCCCCGACGAGGCAGAGGCGCTCACCGCGAAAGCGCAGGAACTCGTCTCCCGCCACGCCGTGGGTGCCGCGTTGCTCGCCGGGCCCGGTTCCCGCACCGACCCCGTCGTGGGCCGGCGTATCCACCTCGACAACCCGTACATCCGGGAGAAGGTCCTGCTCCTCACGGCCATCGGCGACGCGAACCGGGTGCGCACGGTGTGGTTCACCCGCGTGCAGATCGCGACGATCGTCGGTACCGCGACCGACCTGCAGCAGGCCGAGATGCTGTACACCTCGCTGCTCGTGCAGGCCGGGCGCGCCGTGCAGGCGGCCGGCACGGCGGGGCGACGAGGAGCGTCCGCGACCTCCTTCCGCCGCGCCTTCCTCACCGGCTACGCGCATCGGATCGGCGAACGTCTCCGCGAGGCCGACGTGCGGGCCACCGCCCACGCCGCAGCCGATGCACAGGTACCCATCACGACCCTCGCGCCGATCCTCGCCCGGCGGTCCGATGCCGTCGACACCGAGTTCCGGCGACTGTTCCCCGTCACCCGCGACTCGCGTAGCCGCGGTGTCGACACCGACGGCTTCCACGCCGGTCGCGATGCGGCCGACACCGCGTCGCTGACCCCCGGGCCCTGCCCCGTCGATCGCTGAAGGTCGACCACCCGAGTGACGGGCATCTCAGGATCTCGTGCCCACGCCGTGTCACATCCATGCCGCGGGTGGTGTCACATCGGTAGCACCACTTCCGACAGCGAAGGGACGAGAGCGATGACAACGCAATTCCATGTGGTGGTCGTAGGCGCAGGGTACGCCGGGGTGATGGCCGCGAACCGACTCCTGGCCGAACATCCCGAGGTGGCGGTCACGGTGGTGAACCCGCGCGCGGTCTTCGTCGAACGGGTCCGGCTCCACCAGGTGGCAGCCGGTTCCGGGACCGCCACACACGACCTGTCCGAGCTCCTGCATCCGCGGGCGACGCTGCGCGTCGGCTCGGTCGTGCGGATCGAACCGCATGCGGTGACCCTCGCCGACGGTGCGGTCCTGCAGTGCGACGCGGTCGTCCACGCCGTGGGCAGCGCGTCGGGTTCCGGCGCGATTCCCGGTGCGGAGAAAGCGTTCTCCGTGGCCGACCTCGACTCGGCCACCGCTCTTCACGACGCCCTCGTGACAATGGACGATCACGCTTCCGTCGTCGTCATCGGCGGTGGCCTCACCGGCCTAGAGACCGTCACCGAACTCGCACAGTCCCATCCGCGACACGCACTCACCCTCGTCGGCGATCCGGGCGCCGATCTTCCCGAGAACACGCAGCGCTACATCCGTCGCCGGCTGGAGGAACTGGGCGTCAGGCTCCGCTCGGGAACGCGGGTCACCCGCATCGACGACGAGTCGGTCGAACTCGACGACGGCAGCGCGATTCCCGCGACCCTCGTGGTCCGGACTGCAGGCTTCTCCCTCCCCGACCTCGCCCGTCGCAGCGGTCTGCCGGTCGACGACGCCGGCCGTCTCCGGGTGCGCGACACCCTCCAGGCGGTCGACGGCACACCGATCGTCGGAGTGGGCGACGCGGTGACGGTGGAGGGCAACGACCACCTGCGGATGAGCTGCCAGGCAGCGATGCCGCTGGGCAGCCACGGCGCCGACACCGTGTGGCAGCTGCTCCAGGGACGCGAACCGGCACCGCTCTCGCTCGGATTCGTCTCGACCTGCATCTCGCTGGGCCGCGATCGGGGCGTGGTGCAGTTGTCCGCACGCGACGACACCCCGTCGAGGTGGGCGGTGCGGGGACGGCTCGCGGCACCGGTGAAGGAAGCCGTCGTTCGTGGGACCATCCGTGCCATGCAACTCCAGGCGCGCGGGCGGGCCCTGCCGACCCGGCGCGGACCGGACACCTCCGCACGGGACGAGGTGCGCGTATGAACGGCGACGGTGTGGACGTCTTCACCGAGCACCGCGGACTGTTGTTCTCGATCGCCTACGAGATCACCGGCAGCGTCGCCGACAGCGAGGACGTCCTGCAGGAGAGCTACATCCGCTGGGCCCGCGCCGACACCGAGGCAGTCGACAACCCGCGGGCCTACGCGGCGCAGATCGTGACGCGTCAGGCGCTGAACTCACTGCGGTCGGCGCAGCGCCGCCGCGAGGACTACGTCGGGCCGTGGCTGCCCGAACCGATCCTCACCGCTCCCGACGCGGCCCACGAGATCGAACTCGCCGAGGCGGTGTCCACCGCGATGCTGTTAATACTGGAGACGTTGACGCCCGTCGAGCGGGCGGTCTTCGTGATGCGAGAGGTGTTCGGTTTCGAATACGGGCGCATCGCCGAAGCGGTTGACCGCACCGAGAGCGCCGTCCGGCAGATCGCGCACCGCGCCCGCGAGCACGTCCATGCCAAGCAGCGGCGCTTCACCCCGGCGGGCGTCGAGACCGACCGGGTGGTCACCGCCTTCCTCACTGCCGCGACCACCGGTGATCTCGACGGATTGCTGTCGCTGCTGGCTCCCGACGTGGTGTACCTCGCCGACGGCGGAGGCAAGGTCAACGCGGCCCGGGTCCCGGTCCTCGGTGCCACGAAGGTCGCCCGGCTGTTCCTCGGGCTGGTCCGGCACCCCTTGCCCGACATGACGATCGAGGCCGCAGTGGTGAACTCGATGCCCGGCGTCCTCGTCCGCTCGGCAGGGGTCCTCGACATGGTGCTGCACTTCGAGATCGACGAAGGACTGGTCACCGGGGTCTACGTGGTGCGCAACCCCGACAAGCTCACGCATCTCGGGGCTCGTCCGGACTCCTCCGACCGGCCATGACAAGCTGACGCCATGCGGATGGAACGACTCGGCCGCGGCGGCACCGTCGATCGCGTTCTCGGTGCACTGGCGGAACGCGCCCGGATCCTGGCCATCCCCGCCCCGGCGGCACTGTCGGGCGAGTGGTTCGGAGCTGCGGCCGTGCTCGTCCCGTCCGTATCCGTCGAATCCGTCCCACCGGCGGAGGTCTTCTCGCTCGCATCGGATACTCCCGTGTCCGGCGGCGACCGGCCACTCATCGGGGGCGGTCGCATCGGGTACCTCGCCTACCCGGATCGCGTCCCGGACCGTCCCGCGCTGCCCGTGGCCGCGAGCGGGTGGACCGACACCGTCCTGCGGCTCGACGCCGACGGATGCTGGTGGTACGAGACCCTCGGCACCGCACCCTGCCCCGACGATCTCGCCTCCGCCGTCCTCGATCCACCACCCGTGGCCTCCGACTGGCACATCGCATGGACGCCGCCCTCCCGCGACGAGCACCGCCGCGGCGTCGAACGGTGCCTCGAGGCGATCCGCGCCGGTGAGGTGTACCAGGCGTGCGTGTGCACCCGGTTCACCGGACGGTGGGACGGCGACCCGCTGGCGTTCTTCGCCGACGGGATCTCCCGGACGGCCCCGGCACGGGCCGCCTACCTGCAGGGATCCTGGGGCGCAGTGGCGTCGTTGTCGCCCGAACTGTTCGTCGCCCTCCGCGACGACACCATGCGGTCGAGCCCGATCAAGGGCACACTCCCCCGCTCCGCCGACCCGGCCCGATTACGGGCGTCGGTCAAGGACGTCGCCGAGAACGTGATGATCGTCGACCTCGTGCGCAACGACCTCGGGCGCGTCGCCGAGACCGGTTCGGTGCGGATCGAGGATCTGCTGACGGTGCGGCCCGCCCCGGGGGTGTGGCACCTGGTGTCCACCGTCGCGGCGGAGCGGCGACCGGGCGTGACAGTCGCCGACATTCTCGACGCGGCGTTCCCACCCGCCTCCGTCACCGGGTGCCCGAAGATCCGCGCCCGCACGCTGCTCACCCGATGGGAGGGTTCGGCGCGGGGCGTCTACTGCGGAACCATCGGCATGACGAGTCCGATCGCCGGCACCGAACTGAACGTCGCGATCCGCACGGTCGAGTTCGGTCGCGACGACACCGGCGACGGCGTGAGCGCGCTCGGTGTCGGTGGCGGCATCACCATCGATTCCGACCCCGACGCCGAATGGCAGGAATGCCTCGACAAGGCCGCCAGCATCCTCACGCTCGGCGACAGGCGGGTCTGCCCTCAGCACACCTTGTCCGGCGGTGCCGGTAATTCGTAGCGGTCGAGCACGTCGTCGAGTCGCACCGAGGTGGAGCGGCAGATGCGGGCCACGACGGCGTCGGCATCGAGCCCCCACGTGCGGAGCAGACCGTCGCCGCCGGCGGCGACGATGGTGCCGTCGGGCGCGAAGGTGACCTGCCAGCGTCCCGTCCCCATGTCGGTGACCGGCCCGCCGATCTCGTTCATCCCGTCCGGGTCGGCGACGTCCCACAAACGGACCGTCCCGTCGTCGCTTCCGCTGACCGCGCGGGTGCCGTCCGGGGTGATCGACACCGAGTAGACGGTGCCGCTGTGGCCGCTCAACCGGGTGTCGCGGGCGACGAAATCCCCGGACTCGGCGCGGTCCCAGACCACGACGTCGTGGTCGTCGCCGCCGGTCACCAGCACGTCGCTCGAACCGCCGAAGGCCGCGGTGTTCACCCCGGTGGCGTGCCCGTCCGTGACGTTCACCCGTCCCGGGGAGCGCGGATCGGTGACGTTCCAGGCGTAGATTTCGCTGTCGGCGCTCGTGACCACCAGGCTCCGGCCGTCGGGACTGACGGCCGCACTGCGCACGAGATTCTTCGGCCCGGTCAGCGGTTCACCCCACGGCACGGGCTCCGCAGGATCCGCGATGTCCCACAACTGCACCGAGAAGTCGTCGGCGCCGGTCACGAGGGTCGTGCCGTCGGGGCCGAACGCCAGGGCCGAGGTGAACCTCGTGGCCAGCGGCACCGGGTCGCCGAAGGGCTTCGGCGCCGACGGATCGCGCACGTCCCACAACTGCACGCTTCCGCCGGATGTCGGCGCCGTGGCCAGAATGGTCCCCGAGGGCGAGAGCGCACACACATACGCGCCGCCGAGCGGGCGCGGCAACGCGATCCCGCCCGCACGGTTCCAGTCGCCACCCTCACCGACCCGCCAGAGGGTGATATCGGGGCCGTAGCTGCCGGTCGCCACGAGGGCACCGGCCCGATCGATCGCGGGTCGGGTCAGCGCGCCGTCCGCCACGGCCACGCGGGTCCGCGGCATCGTCCACACCCGGACGTTGGCGTCCTGCCCACCGGTGACGAGGGTGTTCCCCGTCGGGCTCACCGCGAGCGTGGGCACGCCACCTCCGTGTCCGGTCAGCGCCGGGCCGATCTCGTCGAGGGTTCGCGTGGCGGGGTCGATGTCCCACAGTTTCGCGGTGCCGTCCCACGAAGCACTCGCGAGTGTGCGCCCGTCGGGTAGGAAGGCGATGTTCCAGACGCCGCCGGTGTGGGCGTTCGTCGGCATCCCCAGCGGACGGGCCGCGCGCGGATCGGTGGTGTCGAACAGGTGCAGCACCCCGTCGTCGCTGCTCGCCGCGAGGACCGTGCCGTCTCCGTTGAAGCTCACCGAATGGGCGACGTCGCCGAACCCGGTCAGCGGCTCTCCGAGCTGTACCGGCCTCGACGGCGTGCTCACGTCCCACAGACGGACGGTGCGGTCGTCGCTGGATGTGGCGAGGATCTGTCCTCCGGGACGGAAGGCGACCGTCCGGACACCGCCGTCGTGCTCGTCGACGAGGGTGACAGGGAAACGGCCCGAACCGGGGTCCGCAGTGTCGACGAGTGCTACGCGACCGTCGTCGTACGGCACGGCGAGCATCCGGCCGGTGGGCGAATACCGCACGTTGTGCACGGCACCGCCGGCGTACACCTGCCGGTCGAGCACCACGCGCGGCGCGGCACGATCCGTCACGTCGTAGATCCACACCCCGCCGTCACCTGCACCGATCGCGAGGAAACGACCGTCGGGGCTGAACGAGACGGACGCCATGTACTTCGTCGACAGCTGCAGCGGCTCACCCACCGCCGCCGGTTCGTCGCCGTCGAGCGCCCACAAGCGGACGGTGCCGTCGTCGCTCGCCGAGGCGAGGGTGGAGCCGTCCGGTGAGACGACGACGCCGTAGACCGGGCCGCTGTGCCCGCTCAGCGTGTAGGCGAGGGGCACGGCCTGACTGGCGATGAGCCGGGAGTACGCGACCGGGCTGTCCGGCCGGAGTTCGGCCGCCACCAGCGCCAGGTTCGCCGAGATCGTGGGGTCCTCGTCTCTCAGGGAATCGGACAGCGCGACGATCTGCTGGAACTGGGCGGCGCTCCGCTCCGTCTCGGCCCGGCCTTTCGCGTCCCAGGCCAGACCCGTCATCACGAACGCGATGATCGTCGACAGCGCCATCGCCGAGATACCGGTGCGGCGTGCTCGTGTTTCACGAGCGATCTGCCGCCGGGAGGCGTCGAGGAAGGCCACGGCCGTCGGGCTGAGCGCGACCGGTCCGCGCCGGTCCTCGGATGTTCCCGCCATGGCGAGATGCGGATTCTGCTCGCTCACGACGTCCATGCGTCCGCGCTGGTAGAGCAGTTCCCGGTTGCGTCCGGATCCGAGCCACGTCAACGCGTCGGCCTCGATCTGCTGCCGCAGGGCGGCGCCGGCACGGTCCTGCTGGATCCACGATTTGAGCCGGGGCCACGCGTCGATCACGGCGTCGTGGATGAGTTCGACGCACTCGGCGTCGACGACGAGCACCCGGGCCGACACGAAATGGTCGAGCACGCGCTTCGACGCGGCGCGATCCTCGCCTCCCACCGCCAGCAGTTCGTTCAGCGGGCGTGCGATCTTGACATCCGTGCCGGTCGTGGTGACGTACACCAGGTGGACGAGCATCGACCGGGCGCAGGCGCGGTCGGCGTCGTCGGTGAGGTTCTCCCACGCCCGTTCGGCGCCTGCGGCGACGGATCCGCGGACACCGCCGGTCGCGCGGTATGCGGCGACGGTGAGCGTGCCACCACTGCGCTTGTCCCACAGCGAGTCGAGCAAGTGGGACAGCAGGGGAAGTTCGGTGCCGCTGATCTCACCGTCGGCCAGGCCCGTGAGGTCGTGGAGGATGAGGTCGACGAGACCCGGTTCGAGGCGGACCCCCACCAGCTTGGCCGGAGCGGTGATCACCTCGACGAGGTCGTCGCGGTCGAGCGGCTGGACGGTCTTGGTCCGCCGCTCCAGGGCCCGGGCGAGCACCGGAGTCGTCACGGCCTGGTCGTAGAAGTCCGAGCGCATCGTCGCGACGACGAGGGCCGGAGCGTCACCGTCCGTACCGGTCGACGCGGTCTCGAGCAGGGTGAGGAAGACGGCGCGGAGAGCACTGTCGTTGCACTGGGTGAACAGTTCCTCGATCTGGTCCACGACGATCAGCAGCAACGACGACGACGACCGCGAGGCCGCGGCACGCAGGGCCGCGTGGACCGCGACGTGGTCGGTGGGGTCGCCGACGTCGGCCAGCTCGGGCAGCGCGTCGACGAGTCGCGCCACCGGGTCGGTGCCGGGAGTGAGGACCACCGGATGGCAGTCCGGTCCGGAACACAATTGGGGAATGATGCCGGCCTGCACGAGCGAGGACTTGCCGACGCCGGACGCACCGGTCACCACGACCGGCCCCTGCCCGTGGGAAGCCGTCACCACGTCGGCGAGGCTGCGCACACTCTGGGTCCGCCCGAAGAACAACCGGGCGTCGTTCTGGCGGTAGGACGCGAGGCCCTTGTAGGGACGGATCCCGGGCGGCACGGAAACGGACGTCGTCTCCTTGGTGCGCGAAGCGTTCACCTGCCCACGGGCGGCCTTCCACCAGTTCTCCCATTGCTTCAGGGAGTACAGACCGGGAGCCGGCGGTTCGGCGTTGAGTTCCCGGGCCGCGCGGATGAGGACCACGAGCACCGGATGCACCGACTCGAAGTTGGCCGGCATCCGGGTGCCGCTACGCCAGTCGCTGACCCGCTGGACGGAGACGGTCCGGTCGCTGCCCACCGCGCGGGCGACGCTCGAGGCATCCGAGACGACCTTCTTGAGGGCGGGACGACCGGCGGCCGCGAACAGCATCCGCAACTGGTCGGCGAAGAACTGACGCTGCGCCGAGCCGGGCTTTCCGTCGGTGTCTCCCATCCGTTCCGCGCCCCTCGTACTCCCGTTCCCCGCGCTGAAACATCCGCTGCGGAAAAATTCCTCACCATGCCTGAGCAGGGATGATACCGGTTCCGCGCCGGTCGGTATTTTTCGTCCCCCTTCCGGCACGGAAGAGTGGTGCCCACGCAAGGTTCGACCTTGCAGCGTGGGGCGGGGGCCTCCACGCCGATAGGGACTGACGAGGGGTAGTTCCGGGTCGGCGTGGAGGCACGCTCCCCCACACGTTCAGGGCCCCGCATCGCGGGGCCCTTTCCCGTGTCCCCGGCCTACTTCACGACGTCGGGATCGTCCGTCGCGACGGAGCTGTTCAACAGATACGGATCGCGATCCAGATAGGCCTTCGTCTCCCGGGCGATCAGACCCGACAGCACGAGCAGACCGATCAGATTCGGCAACGCCATGAGGCCGTTCATGACGTCGGAGAAGTTCCAGACCACCTCGAGCTGGGTGGTGGCACCGATGAACACGACGACCACGAAGACCGCGCGGTAGGGCACCACGCCGCGGCGACCGACGAGGCGTTCGACGCACCGCTCGCCGTAGTACGACCAGCCGAGGATCGTCGAGAAAGCGAAGAAGACGACCGAGATGGCAACGATCCAGTGACCCCACTCCCCACCGAGGCCGTCGGCGAAGGCGGCCGAGGTCATCGCGGCGCCCTGCTCACCCGACTGCCAGGCACCGGTCGTGATGATGACCAGGCCGGTGAAGGTGACCACGATGATCGTGTCGATGAAGGTCTGCGTCATGGACACCAGGCCCTGACGCACCGGGTGTGTGGTCTGGGCGGCCGCCGCGGCGATCGCGGCGCTGCCCATTCCCGACTCGTTGGAGAAGATGCCGCGGGCCACGCCGTAACGCAGGGCGATCATGAAGACCGAGCCGATGAAGCCGCCGGTCGCGGCGGTGCCGGTGAACGCGTCGGTGAAGACCAGCGCGAAGGCCTCGGGAATCTGGGAGAAGTTGACGGCGAGGACGACGATGCCGGCGCCCACGTAGAGCACGATCATGGCAGGCACGAAACTGGCGGTGACCTTGCCGATGGACTTGATACCGCCGAGCAGGACCGCCGCCGCGAGCACCGTCATCACGAAGCCGCTGAGCCAGGTGGGCACACCGAAGGTGCCGTCGAGCTGGGTCGCGACCGTGTTGGCCTGGGTCATGTTGCCGATGCCGAAGCTGGCGAGTACGGCGAACACCGCGAACAGCAGACTCAGGACGAGACCGAACTTGTTGGGGATGGCGCGGGCGAGGTAGTACTGCGGACCACCGCTCTGCTCACCCTTGGCGTCGGTGGTGCGGTACTTCACGCCCAGGAAGGCCTCGGAGTACTTGCTGGCCATACCGACCAGGCCGGTGATCCACATCCAGAACAACGCACCGGGACCGCCGAAGTAGATCGCGGTGGCGACACCGGCGATGTTGCCCACGCCCACCGTCGCGGCCAGCGCGGTGGTCAGGGCCTGGTACTGGGAGATGTCACCTTCGGTGGCCCCTTCGTCGTGGCGGGTGATCAGGCCCAGCCGAAGCGCGGGCCACAACTTGCGGAACTGGACGCCCCGCAGCCGCACCGTGAGCACCAGGCCCGTACCCAGCAGCAGCGGGATGAGCAGATACGGCCCCCACACCACCCCTGCAACCTCGACGAGGAAATCGTTCGCCGAATCCATCCGCGTCCTCCTGATCGTCGCAAGCCCCCGACAGCGTCCGACCGGCCGGTGACGTCTGTGCCTGGGACCCGGCAGAGTTTAGGCCTCCGTGGCACGGAGTGTCGTCGGACCCCACGACGCGTCCGATATGCGCTTTTCTCAGGCGCGACGTGCGTCCAGCACCGCGTCGTACAGTTCGCGCTTCGAGACGCTCGCGCCGGACGACTTCGATGCCGACTCGGCGACGACCGCGCAGGCGTCCTTCAGCCGCATCCCGTCCGCGACCATCCGTTCCACCTCGTCGACGAGGTCGACGGGATCGGTGGCGACCGCGACCGCCCCTTCGAGCACCACGGTGATCTCGCCGCGCGCACCCTCGACGGCCCATTCCGCGAGCTCGGCGAGCGTTCCGCGTCGCACTTCCTCGTAGGTCTTGGTGAGTTCGCGGCAGACCGCGGCCCGGCGCGTACCGCCGAGCACGTCGACGGCGTCGGCCAGGCACGCGGCGAGCCGGTGCGGCGCCTCGAAGAAGACCACCGCGCGGGGCTCGTGGACGAGCGTTCCGAACCACGCGCGGCGCTGCCCCGGCTTGCGAGGCGGGAACCCGTCGAAGCAGAACCGCTCCACCGGCAGACCCGACAACGCGAGGGCGGTGGTGACGGCGGACGGGCCGGGCAGACAGGTCACCGGCAGTCCGGCCTCGACGCACGCCGCGACGAGCCGGTAGCCGGGATCGCTCACCGAGGGCATCCCGGCGTCGGTGACGAGCAGAACCGTGCGGCCCTCCTCGATGTCGGTGACGAGGCCCGGCAACCGCGACACCTCGACCTGGTCGTAGAAGCTCACGACCCGCCCGGTGATGGTGACACCGAGCGCCGCGGCGAGCGCCTTGGTGCGGCGGGTGTCCTCCGCGGCGATCACGTCGGCGGTGCCGAGCGCGTCGCGAAGGCGCGCCGAGGCGTCCCCCACGTCGCCCATCGGAGTGGCGGCCAGCACGAGCCGGCCCTCTCCCGGATTCGCGCCCTGGACCGGTTTGGCTGCCTGCATACGGCTCAGCCTACGATCGGGAGGTGACCGTGACGGACCGCAGCCCTCGTCAGGCCCCGGACCGTAGTCCTTCCCAGGCCTCGGACCGCCGGCTTCTCGGTCCCGGCCCGCTCGTTCCCGCACCCGAGCCGCTACCCGGCGACCGGGCCCGCGGCTGGATCGTCACCGCCTTCGTCACGGCACTCGCCGCGATCACGCGATTCACGATGCTCAACTACCCCACCGACGCGAAGACGCCGGTGTTCGACGAGAAGCACTACGCCCCGCAGGGCTGGCAGGTGCTCACCGGCGGCTGGATCGAGGACAACCCCGGTTACGGGCTCGTCGTGCATCCGCCCGTAGGTAAGCAGCTGATCGCGCTCGGCGAGGCACTGTTCGGCTACAGCGCGTGGGGCTGGCGCTTCTCGGCTGCGGTCGCGGGTGTCGTGCTCGTACTGCTGATCGTGCGGATCGTGCGGCGGATGACCCGGTCGACGATGCTCGGTGCGATCGCCGGGCTGCTGCTCGTCGTCGACGGCGTGACCTTCGTGTCGTCGCGCCTGGGCATGCTCGACATCTTCCAGGCGGTCTTCGTCGTCGGTGCCTTCGGTTGCCTGATCGTCGACCGCGACGACGTGCGTGCCCGGATGGCCCGGGTACACGCCGAGGGCCGTGTCCTCGACAGTGTGTGGGGTCCGCGCTTCGGTGTGCGCTGGTGGCGCTTCGGCGCGGGCATTCTGCTCGGCCTGGCGATCGGCACCAAGTGGTCGGGTCTGTACTTCATCGCGTTCTTCGGGTTGATGTCCGTGGCCTTCGACCTCGCGGCGCGCCGCGCGTACCGGGTGCAGCGACCGTGGGTCGGGACGGCGCTGCGCGACATCGGCCCGGCGCTGTACGCCCTCGTACTCGTTCCGCTCGGCGTGTACCTGTCGACCTACTGGGCGTGGTTCGCGAGCGAGACCGGCGTCTACCGTCACGCGGTCGGCACGCGGATCGGGCACGACGGGATCTTCTCCTTCGTGCCCGACGCGCTGCGGTCGCTCTGGTACTACAGCGCGAGCGTCCTCGAGTTCCACTCCGGTCTGACGAACTCGGCCGGCAACCAGCATCCCTGGGAGTCGAAGCCGTGGACGTGGCCGATGGGACTGCGTCCGATGCTGTACTACTTCGCCGACGGCGAGCGGATCAGCGGGTGCGACGCCGAGCAGTGCGTCAAGGCGGTCATGCTGGTGGGGACCCCGGCGTTGTGGTGGGTGTCGCTGCCGGTCCTCGGGTGGGGGCTGTGGCAGGTGCTCGTCCGCCGCGACTGGCGGTGGGCCGCGGTGCTCACCGGCTACGGCGCGGGGATCCTGCCGTGGTTCGCGAGCCTCGACCGGCAGATGTACTACTTCTATGCGGTGCCGATGGCCCCGTTCCTCGTGATGGGTGTCGTGCTCGTGCTCGGCGACATCCTCGGTTCGCCCCACGCGTCGAACGAACGGCGGACGACCGGACTGCTCGTGGTGTGCCTGTACGTCGGGCTCGTCATCGCGAACTTCGTCTGGCTGTGGCCGATTCTCACGGCTCTGCCCATCACGCCGGAGCACTGGAACAACCAGCTGTGGCTCCCCAGCTGGCGCTGAGCGGAGCTCGGTTGCCGGCGCCGAGCGGAGCTCAGTTCGGTTCGTCGAGGACAGAGTCCTCGGTGGGCAGATCGACCTCGCGCTCGCTGTCGGAGCCGTAGCGGACACCGTCGAAGCGGCGGGCGAACCGCTCGTCGACGACCGCGAGGAAGCGCTTGAGCCGCTCGAGCAGATCGGACAGGTGGCGAGGCACGAACGGATCGCCGAGCAGGTCGACGGTGGCGACGAGCCGGTCCTCGACGAGCACCACCTTGATGTGCGGCCACGTCCGGTTCAATTCGGTGAGCTCGGCCAGCGCGTGGGTGCGACCGCCGTCCGGCGCAGCTCCGGGGAGGTCGTTCTCGGGGATCGCGTGCAACAGCGGCGCCCACAACCTGATGTTGCCGTCGTCGTCGATCGCGACGAAGACCACCTGGGAGTCGAGGACCACGACGAAGTCGCCGTCGGCGTCGACCGGCACAGGGCGGCCCACGGCGTGGGCGAGGGCGTCACTCACGCGCTCGCGCAGGTCGCCGAGTACGGACGGTGGGTGGGCCTGCAGGAAGGCCGGATGCGGCACTTCTCCACGGCCGCGCAGCACCGACACGATGTGCCGGGCGAGCATGTCTCCCTCGGAGACGGGCCGGGTGACCGACTCGGATCCGGTGACCTCCACGGTGGCGCGCCCACCGGAGCCCGCCCGCACCCGTACGCGGGCCGCGGTGCCCGAGGCGGTCTCGGCGTGCAGTTCGAAGGTGTCGGATCCGGTGAGTTCGGAGATGCGCCGGGCGAGCTGCGACGCGTAGCGGGTCCAGTCGCGGTCGAGGGTCTCGTCGAATCTGTCGGTGTCGGTCACGCGCACTCCTCTCGAAGAGCAACTGCCGGGCAGGCGACACCGTACTCGCGATGGGCGACAACTCACCGCAGGCACGCGGCGTCGTGTGTCACCCGTGATGCCGCCGTCCGACCGCCGCCCACACCGCGACCCGCGCCCCGCGTTCGAGGATGTCGACGATCGCGAATCCTGCCTGTGCGAGAACGGTGCTCACCGCCATCGAGACCGTCCCGGTGTCCTCCCCTGCCCCCGCCTCGTCGATCACCCACAGCTGTCCGTCGTCGGTCAGCAGCGGGGCGAGAGCGGCCACGGCCGTGGTGTCCGCGCGGAATTCGGGGACGTCCATCGCGTAGATGCGCGCGAACGTCTCGCGACGCACGAACTCGTGCACCCGGCCCGCGGTCGGCGCCACGCGTACCCGGGCGTCCGGACCGAGGCGTTCGGCGACCGCACCGGAGGCCGGTCCGGTATCGATCGCGAGAACGGACGTGCCCGGACGGAGATCGAGGACGTCGAGCAGGAACTCGACGCCCTCGATCCGGCAGCGCTCGGTCATTCGACCCTGCGCAGCGTCCGTTTCCTGCGTCCACCCGTGATGAGGGGGTCGCGTTGCAGATCCCGGTACAGCGACACGCACAACCCGATCATCACGAGGAGGAAGGGAGCGGCGGCGATGATCGTCATCGTCTGCAGGGCGTTGAGGGCTTCCGAGCCGCCGCTCCACAGCAGCAGTGCCGCCACTCCGCCGGTGAGTCCGCCCCAGAAGATCACCACCGTGCGCCGGGGTGTGAGGGTGCCGCGCTGGCTGAGAGTGCCCATGACCATCGATGCGGAGTCGGCCCCGGAGATGAAGAAGATGGCGATGAGCAGCATCGCGACGACCGTGGCGATACCGGTGAGGGGGAGGTTGCCGAGCATCCCGAACAGCTGTCCTTCGACGCTGTCGGCACCGGCGATGTCCAGGCCGTCCAACTGCTGTCCGATGCCGGCGCCGCCGAAGATCGAGAACCACACGAGACTGACCAGACTCGGGACGAGGATGACGCCCACGACGAATTCACGGATGGTTCGGCCGCGGCTGATGCGGGCGAGGAACATGCCCACGAAGGGCGCCCACGAGACCCACCATGCCCAGTAGAAGATGGTCCAGCTCGACAGCCACTCGCCCGCGGCGTCGTTGGATGCGGCAGTGCGGGCCGACATCCGGGCGAACTCGGCGGCGTACGCGCCGAGGGTGGTGGGCACGAGGTTGAGGATGAACACCGTGGGCCCGAGCACGAAGACGAAGAGTGCCAGGACGCCGGCGAGCACCATGTTGATGTTCGACAGGTACTGGATGCCCTTGGCCACGC
Source organism: Rhodococcus sp. B50 (assembly GCF_013602415.1). Lineage (NCBI taxonomy): Bacteria > Bacillati > Actinomycetota > Actinomycetes > Mycobacteriales > Nocardiaceae > Rhodococcus > Rhodococcus sp. B50. The sequence goes on from NZ_WPAG02000002.1 coordinate 2,673,856, forward strand.
CGGTGACGGCGGACGCGATGAACGCGAGCGTGAGCAGCGCGACGATCGCGACCAGCAGCATCACTCCCGCCGACTCGAGCCAGCCGGTGACCTCGAAGCCCGAGCCGATCTGCAGAGCGCCCAGGCCGAGGGACGCCGCAGTACCGAACAGGGTTGCGAACAGGGCGAGGATGTCGATGACCTTGCCGAGCGGGCCTTCTGCCCGGCGTCCGAGGAGCGGGATGAAGGCCGAGCTGATGAGCTGCTTGCGTCCCTTCCGAAAGGTGCCGTACGCGATGGTCAGACCGACGACGGCATAGATCGCCCAGGGATGCAGACTCCAATGGAACATCGAGGTCGCCATCGCGACACCGGTGCCGCCGTTGGTGCCGGGTGGCGGCTCGACGAAGTGCGAGAGCGGCTCGGCGACACCGAAGAACATCAGGCCGATACCCATTCCGGCGGCGAACATCATCGCGATCCAGCTGACGGTGCGGAACTCCGGTTTCTCGTCGTCCTTGCCCAGCGGGATCCGCCCGTAGCGGCTCAGCGCGAGCCAGATCGCGTAGAACACGAACGCGCTCGCCGTGAGCACGAACAACCAGCCGAACTCGACGACGACCCAGTCGAGGATGTTCCCGGTAACGGTTCCGAAGTTCTCGGTGGCGGCCAGACCCCACACCACGATCGCCGCGACCAGCGCGGCGGAGACGCCGAATACCACCTTGTCGGTCTGCGGCCGATGCGCCGCGGACTCGGCTACTACAGGAGCACCGGTGGCCGAGATCTCCTCGGACCCGGGCCGATCACCAGGGACGTTCATGCGACAAACCTTCCAAGTTTCGGCTGCCTTCGGAGCCGAATCACCGAACCCGAGGTAATCGTCACATTCCGGACGCGGTGTGCATACTTTCGCGCGCTGCCGACCGGCCGGTCAGCCCGCGCGCAGAGCGGCCGAGACGAAGTCGAGGATCTCGTCGTCGGACATTCCGAGTGCCCGCACCTCGGCCACGTACTCGTTGGTGGAACGCTGGGCCCGCGTGCGGGTGGGATCACCCGTATCGGCGACGAACGTCCCGGCCCGCCCGCGGGCCTCGAGCACTCCCAGCTTCTCGAGTTCGCGATAGGTCTTGGCGACCGTGTTGGGGGCGATGCCGAGCGTGTCGGCGAGGCCCCGCACGGTGGGCAGCTTCGATCCTGCGATCAGCTCACCATCGTGTACCAGATCGACGATGCGTCGGCGCAGTTGCTCGAACGGCGGGACCGGCGAGTCGGGATCGATGGTGAGGTCGAGCATTCTCGCAGGTTATCAGCGCTCGGGAACCCTCACGGGCGCTTCGGCCGAGGGCGCCTCGGCGGGGGCGTGATTGTAGTCGCCGGTCTCGAGCAGGTCACGGATCTGGATGAGAAGATCGGTCTCGCTCAGCGGCTCGTCCTCGGGCTCCTTCTCCGGCGCGAAACGTGCCTTGGCCGCGTTGACCGGCACGATGAGCACGAAGTAGACGACCGCCGCGATGATGAAGAAGTTGATCGCCGCGGAGATGACGGCGCCGAGGTTGACGAAGGTCGCGTCGTTCGACGAGAGAAGACGGAAGCCGAAGCCCATCTCGTTGTCGCCGCCCACCGCCGCGACGAGCGGGTTCACGATGTGATCGGTGAACGCCGTGACGATGGACGTGAACGCCGCACCGACGACCACTGCGACGGCGAGTTCGACGACATTTCCGCGCAGCAGGAAATCCTTGAAACCTTTGAACATGAGTGTTCGAGCCCCTTTTTCGGAGAGTTCGTCAAAAATGAGCGAAAGCCAACCGAACACCATAGTGGGCGCCGCGACGACCCTCAACAGAGACATCTCCGGCAACACGTCTCCGGGGAACCGCGTGCGCGCATTCCTCAGGGCACAATCGGTCCATGGCACACACCGCGACGATCTATCACAATCCGCGTTGCAGCACGTCTCGCAACACCTTGGCACTGCTGAAGGAGAACGGCCTCGAGCCGACGGTGATCAAGTATCTCGAGACTCCTCCTTCGCGGGACGAACTGCGCTCGTTGCTCGACGCGGCAGGACTTGCACCGAGCCAGGCGATCCGGAAGAAGGAATCGCTCTACAAGGAGTTGAATCTGGCCGAGGCATCCGAGGACGAACTGCTCGATTCGATGGTCGCGAACCCGATCCTCATCGAGCGTCCACTGGTCGTCACCGACAAGGGCACCGTGCTCGCCCGTCCTGTCGACAAGGTGCGCGAGATCCTCTGACGAGAACTACAGGACCGCCCGCGAGAGGGGGCACGACATGCATCGCGGACCGCCGCGGCCGGAACCGAGTTCCGACCCGGCGATCCGCAGCACCTCGACCCCGGAATCCTCGAGCCGGGTGTTCGTCTCGACGTTGCGTTCGTAGGCGACGACGACACCGGGCGCCACGGCGAGGGTGTTGTTCCCGTCGTCCCACTGCTCACGTTCGGCCACAACGGAATCCAGACCGGTGTCGATGACGCGCAGCTTCTCGATTCCCATCGCGTCGGCGGCGGCCTCGAGGAAGGGGCGCGGTCCCGAGATCTGCACCGCCCCGTTCTCACGGTGGATCGTGAAGGCCCGCAGGCTGTCCCGGATCGCCGGATACATCACCACCGCATCCACGTCGACCATCGTGCACACCGTGTCGAGATGCATCGACGCCCGCCGCTGCTCGATCGGAACTGCCAGCACCGTGTGCGCGAGTCCATCATCGAAGGCGCTGCGCGCCAGTGCTTCCGCACCGGCAGGGCTCGTCCGCTCCCCTACCCCGACGGCGACGACGCCGGGCGCGAGCAGCAACACGTCGCCACCCTCGACGGGCGCGGTGTGCGACTCGTACGCCCGTCGCACGTGAAGGAACTGCGGGTGGAAGGCGTAGATGAGGTCGGTGAGACTGGTCTCGCGCCGGCGGGCGGGCAACGCCAGATTGGGGATCGCCACGCGTGATCCGAGCCAGAACGACGAGTCGCGGGTGAAGAGCAGATTCGGCAGTGGCGCGATGGCGAAGTCGACCCCGTGGTGCATCAGGCGCACGAGGGACGGAGCCGCGCCGCTGCCCACCGCGGGCAGTTCGTCGAAGGTCATGCCCGCGATGAGGATCCGGGCGAGCTCGGCAGCGGGCAGGGCACGCAGATGGCCCGTCAGTTCCTCCGCGAGCGCGTAACCGAGGCGCTGCGCGTCGACGGCCGACGAGACGCTCTGCACCCGCGCGGCGCCACTGACCTCGAGCGTCTCGGTGAGCAGGTCGGCCAGCAGGTACACCTCGACCCCGCGGCTCCGCAGCAGCTCGGCGAAAGCGTCGTGTTCTTCCTGGGCGCGCGCCACCCACGGCAGGGCATCGAAGAGCAACTGGTCGTTGTTGCGCGGCGTGAGGCGTTCGAGTTCGGCGCCGGGCCGGTGCAGCATCACGGCGCGGAGTTCACCGACTTCGGACTCGACACCCCAGTGATGACTCATATGCTCACGGTATCGCGCAGGACGTCGGCATCCGGGTCAGGCGCGTCGAGTACGCCGACAACGATTACGAAGAACACACGGATCCGAGAGCACACGAAGGAGAATTCATGGCCGACGACCCGCTCGGGTGCCTGGCACCGTTCGCCGGGCGATGGACCGGAGGTGGCGACGGCCACTACCCCACCATCGACGACTTCTCGTACGACGAGACGATCGAGTTCGCCACCCTTCCGGGCAAGCCCTTCCTGATGTACGTCAGCCGCACCCGTCACCGCGCGGAGGGACGCCCGCTGCACACCGAGAACGGCTACCTGCGGCGCAGCGGGGACGACGTCGAACTGCTCGTCTCACAACCCACCGGCTTCGTCGAGATCCAGCGGGCCCGGCCCGACGGCGGCGTCCTCGAGTTCACGACGGTCACCCTGGAGCGGTCGCCCGACGCCAAGCCCGTGCACGAGGTCCGGCGGCGTTTCGAGATCGACGGCGATGTGCTCGTCTACGACCTGTGGATGGCCCACGCCGAGACCCCGCTGACGCACCATCTGCACGCCGAACTCCGCCGCGCCTCGGAATGATTCGGGTGGATCGGACCCCGCTGATCGGGGCTCGATCCACCGAAGTCGTCACTTCGTGCCGACGACGCGGCGGAAGTAGTCGTTGGCCGCCTGCATGACGAGGTTGTAGGGCGGGGCGAACTTGCGGGCCCACCAGTATCCGAACCGGGTGTCGAAGGACGTGTAGACCATGTAGCGGTTCTTCAGGATGCCGGTGACGATGCGCTCGGCCACCTTCTCGGGAGTCGCGGCGTGGCGGACGAACCGTTGGGTGAGCTTGCGGACCTCGGGACGATCACGGTCGACGCCGACGATCTGCACGGTGTCGACGAGCGGTGTGCGCACGGCACCCGGAACGACGAGAGAGACACCGATGCCGTCGCGCCGGAGGTCGAACCGCAGCACCTCGGACACTCCGCGCAAACCGAATTTGCTTGCGCTGTAGGCGGCGTGCCACGGCAGGGCGAGCAGTCCGGCCGCCGAGGAGACGTTGACGATGTGCCCGCCGCGACCTGCCTCGATCATGGCCGGCACGAAGTTCTCGATGACGTGGATCGGCCCCATGAGGTTGACGTCCACCATGAGCTTCCAGTGCTCGTGCTGCAACCGGTCGACCGTGCCCCACACCGACACCCCGGCGACGTTGGCGACGATGTCGAGCGACCCGCACGCCTCGTGCACGTCGCGGGCGAAAGCGGTGACGGCGTCGTAGTCGGAGATGTCCAGGGCCGCCGCGTGCAACACGGTGCCCCCGCGTTCGCGAACACTGCGGACGACGTCGTCGAGCGCCTGCTCCTGCAGGTCGGTGAGCACCAACCGGGCGCCGCGATCGGACGCGGCATGGGCCAGGGCGCGGCCGATTCCGCTGGCAGCGCCGGTCACAAGGAATCTGGTTCCACGCAGGTCGGTGATCGCCATGGCGACACCCTAGCGTCGCCGTGGCGACACGACGCTCCGGCGCGCCAGGGAACAACCGGGTGCACCGGAGCGACCTGTCTGCACCGGAGCCCGTCGCTACGGTGGGAGGAACTCAGAGTCGCTGCGCCATCTCCTCCTGGTAGTCCCGAACCGTGCGTTCGATCATCTCGACATCGTCGTGGCGGCCTTCGCTGCGCGCGAGATCGGCGCGCTCGCGCAGTACCCGGATCGCCCGACGCAACTCGTCGTCACTCATCCTGTGGTCCATGCCACACAGTCTGCCGGGTTCCGCGCGGACCCGCTACCGAATGCACCCGGAGACGACGAAAGCCTCGCCGAGGGCGAGGCTTTCGGGGGTGGAGCTGAGGGGAATCGAACCCCTGACCTCTTCGATGCGAACGAAGCGCGCTACCAACTGCGCCACAGCCCCGTGGGTTCCGAGGGAACCGACTCGCAAACTCTAGCAAACCACCCCGTCCATCACGAAATCGGTGTGTCGGTGCAGGTGACGAGCGGTTTCGTTGGCCTGTCCCGAAGACGGGCCGGGGCCCGCACCGATTCGGTGCGGGCCCCGCCGAAAGCATCGTCGGACGATCATTCCCCCACTGCGCGAGGAACGACGTAGTCGCCGGGTTCGTCGTGCCCGTCGCTCGCACGGACGTCGTATCCATGGTCGATGCCGTAGTCGTCCTCGTAGCGATCGAGGTGTTCGAACTCCGGGTCCTCGTCGTCGACCTCGAGGACGACGGCCCCAGGGCGGCGCAGACGATGCGGAACGTCGTGGTGATCGTCGCGGGCACCACCTGCGCGGGACCGTTGCAGTCGCGCGAGCCGACGACGCCGGATCTCCTGCTCGAGACGCACCTGGCGCCGCAGGTAGAAGAGGTAACCGACGAGAGCCACGGCTGCGAGGCCGGCCAACCACCACATGACCGAGGAGACGATCAGCGCGAGCGCCGACGTCATGATCGCAGCGATCAGCAGACCGAGGACGGCCCGCTGACGGAATTCGTATCGCGCTGCGCTGGCGACAGCATCGGCGTGCGGGTCGAATCCGCCGCGGCCCCGCCGTTGCGGGGCGTGTGCGCGGACGGACTCACGCTCGGGTGCTGCTTCGTCGTGGAATTCGGCCTCGTCGGAGTCGATTTCCGGTCGGTCGTCGAGTTCAGTGTTCATGCGGTCCTCCGCGGGGGTGCGGTGCGTGCGGTCGCGACTCGGACGCCAATGAGGATCGCTGCGGTGTCCGGCGGCCGGCCCGCGAGGGGCGATCGGCTCGTCGTCTCCGCGGTGCAGAACTCGAGTTGCGAGTGCGGCGTCGGTCGTCTGCCGGATTCGAGGACGCTTCGTGACCAGCATGGGCACCAGAACGAACAACCACACGGCCACGAGCCCGATCCACAGAAGCGAGTTCGGCATCCGGTGGTCCTCCCTCCAGTCGTCGCCCTACCAGCCCGTCGACGCCACCGACCTACATGAGGCTAATGGCATCACTGCGCTTACCTGTACAGAAACGCCGACTCAGTCGACAACAGAAGTCACTCGAGTCACGCGAAACCAACTGACACTTTCTTCACTCTAATCACAGAGATCCCACACTCGCTGGGGATTGTTACTCGAGTTACGAGTAACCTGCGTTACATATCGGACGAACCCGACTCGAGGCGGGAAGTGATCAGGACCAGGTCGCGCGACCGGCACGGACGAGACGATCCGAGACCGAACCCGGGACCTCCTCGACCGTCATCGCGACCAGCAGGTGATCGCGGAATCGGCCCTGGACGTCGAGGTAGCGTTTCAGCAGACCTTCCTCGCGGAACCCGACGTTGCGCAGCACGGCGCGGCTCGGCTCGTTCTCGGGCCGCACGGTGGCCTCGACGCGGTGCAGTCCGACGGGTCCGAAGCAGTGGTCGAGTCCGAGAGCGACGGCAGCGGTCGCGACACCGAGACCGTTGACCTCCTTCTCCACCCAGTAGCCGATCCAGGCCGAGCGCAGCGCTCCGCGCACGATGTTGCCCACCGTCAGCTGCCCGCAGAACCTGCCGTCCAGCTCGATGGCCATCGGCAGCATCAGGCCCTTGTGGGCCTCCGACCGCAGGCTCCGGTACAGCCCCGGCCACACCGAGATGTGATGGCGCATGTCCCACGGCGCCTCACCTGTCGGCTCCCAGGGCTCGAGGTGCGCCCGGTCGCGCTGACGTAGGCGACTCCACGCCGCGGCGTCGCGCAGCCGGATCGATCGGACGGTCACCACACCCCCGGCCACCCGCAGCGGCCCGAGTTCGGCCGGCCAGCCGGGATGACGGGACATCAACCACGCTGCCCGAGGAACGCCACGTCCACCGGGTCGCCCGTGCGGATCTCGGAGACCTCGGGGTCGACGATGACGAGACAGTTCGCCTCGGCGAGGGTCGCGAGCAGATGCGAGGACGATCCCGCCGCACCACCGAGCGCCTGCACGAGATAGTCGCCCGTCGTCTCGTCGCGCATGAGCTGCCCGCGGAGGAAACCCTTGCGGCCCGGGATCGAGGTGATCGGGGCGACCGTGCGAGCGGAGACGACCCGGCGCATCGGCTGCCGTCGGCCGAGTGCGATGCGGATCAGCGGCCGGACCATGACTTCGAAGACGACGAGCGCGCTCACCGGGTTGGCGGGCAGCAGGAAGGTCGGCACCTCGTCGCGGCCGAGACGGCCGAAGCCCTGCACCGAACCGGGATGCATCGCGATCCGTTCGACGCCCAGATCACCGAGATCGGACAGCGCCTCGCGGACCTCCTCGAGTGCACCGCCGCCCACGGCGCCGGCGATGACGACGATCTCGGCGCGGATCAGCTGGCCCTCGACGACCTCGCGCAACCGCTTCGGATCGGTACTCGCGATACCGACCCGGTTGACGTCGGCTCCGGCGTCGCGCGCGGCCGCGGCCAGCGCATAGGAGTTCACGTCGTACACCTGCCCCGGCCCGGGAGTGCGGTCGACGTCGACGAGCTCGCCGCCGACGGAGATGACCGACAATCGTGGACGCGGGTGCACGAGCACCTTGTCGCGGCCGACCGCGGCGAGCAGACCCACCTGGGCCGCCCCGATGATCGTCCCGGCTCGCACCGCGATGTCGCCGGGCTGGACGTCGTCGCCGGTGCGGCGCACGTAGTCGCCCGAACGCACCGGTTCGAGCACCTTGATGCGCGCGGCACCCCCGTCGGTGTTGTCGAGCGGCAGCACCGCGTCGGCGAGTGTCGGCAGCGGCGCACCGGTGTCGACGCGCACCGCCTGCCGGGGCTGGAGCCGGATCGGCTGACGCGAACCCGCGCGCACCTCGCCCACGACGGGCAGGGTCACCTCGGCGGATGCGGACTCGCCATCGGGATCGCGACTGTCGGACGCGGCCTGGAGATCGACGCTGCGCACGGCGTAGCCGTCGATCGCCGCCTGGTCGAATCCGGGTAGGGGCCGCTCGGTGACCACTTCCTCCGCACAGAGCAGACCCTGGGCCTCGGAGATGGCCACCCGGACCGGCCGGGGTGCGACTGCCGCCGCCGTGACCCTGGCCTGCTGATCCTCAACCGACCGCATACCGCTTCTCGTCCTCCAGCCCGTCCGCAGTCAGCGCTTCAGGCGATCGACGAGCCACTCGCGCAACGAGGGCCCGTACTCTTCCGTGTTCAACGCCGAGTCAACCGCAGCGCGCAGGTAGCCCCCGGGATTTCCGAGATCGTGTCGGGTGCCGCGGTGCACCACCACGTGGACGGGGTGTCCCTCGGAGATGAGCAGGGCGATGGCGTCGGTGAGCTGCAGTTCTCCCCCGGCTCCGGGCTCGATGCGTCGCAGCGCGTCGAAGATCGCCCGGTCGAGCAGATAGCGGCCGGCGGCGGCGAAGGTCGACGGTGCGTCCTCGACCGCAGGCTTCTCGACCATGCCGAGCACCTTGAGCACGTCGGGATTGGCGGCATCCGGCACGACCTCGACGTCGAAGACGCCGTAGGCGCTGACCTGATCCTTGGGCACGTCGATCGCGCACAGCACGGAACCGCCACGCTTGGCGCGGACGCGTTGCATCGTCTCGAGCACGCCGACCGGTAGCACGAGGTCGTCGGGTAGCAGCACGGCGATCGCATCCTCGTCGGGATCGAGCGCCTGCTCCGCGCACGCCACGGCGTGACCGAGGCCGAGCGGCTTCTCCTGGATCACGGACTCGACCTCGAGCAGCCCCTGGGCCTTGCGGACCTTGGCGAGGAGCTCGTACTTGCCCTTCTCCTCGAGCTTGGACTCGAGGACGAGGTCCTCGACGAAGTGCGCGACCACACCGTCCTTACCCGGCGCGGTCACGATGAGAAGGCGTTCGGCACCCGATTCGGCAGCTTCGCCCGCCACGAGCTCGATGCCGGGCGTGTCGACCACCGGAAGGAGTTCCTTCGGGACCGTCTTGGTCGCGGGAAGGAACCGCGTCCCCATACCTGCTGCGGGGACAACCGCGGTCTTGAAATGCCGCGTGCCTCCGGTCGTACTGTTCGTCATAGACTCCCACCCTAAACTTCGGCCACCGAGGACGGTGGTTCGGCGATCGTAAGGCGCAGACATGCCCCCACCCCCGAAAGCGGTCTGGCGTGACCGCATTCTTACAGCTCGGCGCGAGTTGGGTGTCGCGAGGCGCAGAATCGAGGACACCGCGCTCGCCACGATGGCCGCGTCGCTCGCGCCGGCGGGTTCGGTGGTGTGCGCGTACGTGCCGGTGGGTTCGGAGCCCGGATCGATCGCACTTCTCGATGCCCTGACCGAGGCAGGGGTGACGGTGCTCGTGCCGGTGACACGCACCGGCGAACCCCTGTCGTGGGCTCGCTATCTCGGAGAGAAGACACTGCTGGCGGCCGATTTCGGGCTGCGGGAGCCCGGTGGCGAGATCCTCCCGCCCGAGGCAGTGGCCGAGGCCCACACGGTGCTCGTCCCGGCCCTGGCGGTGGACGCGCGGGGCGTCCGCCTCGGCCGCGGCGCCGGCTTCTACGACCGCACCCTGCACCTGGCCGCGCCCACCGCCGCGATCATCGCCGTGGTGCGCGACGAGGAACTCGTCGACGAGCTCCCCGAGGACCCCCACGACATCCGCATGGGCTGGGCGCTGACACCCGGGAAAGGGCTGGTCCGGCTCGGTAGCGACGACCGTGCGGAACAACACACTCCCTAGCGTCGTTGGCACTGTCGGCGGTAGAGTGCCAAGACTGCCGTACGACGAATGCTGCGGTACGACGAACTGGCGGAGGATCAACCGGTGCCCACCTACTCATATGCCTGCACGACCTGCGACAACAAGTTCGACATCGTGCAGTCCTTCAGCGACGATTCCCTGACCGAATGCCCGCAGTGCGAAGGCAAGCTGCGCAAGCTGTTCAACTCGGTCGGCATCGTGTTCAAGGGCAGCGGCTTCTACCGCACCGACTCCCGCAGCGGCAGCACCGCGAGCGAATCCGCGTCGACGAGTTCGAGCAGCTCCTCCTCGAGCGACAGCAGCTCGTCGTCGACCAGCTCGTCGACCAGCTCCTCTTCGGCACCCGCTGCCGCCGCGAGCTGACCTTCCGGGACTCTTTGTCCACAGGCGGTCGAGTCATCCACAGACCGCCGCTTCCGAGAGCCCACGGGGGCCGACAGGGCACTCCGACCTCCTAGGTTCGGGGCATGCCCGTCGGCCCCTTCTCGTTCCACCAGCGTGAGAACACGCGTCCGCATCGTTCCGCGGGTGCCTCGCTGCAGCCCACGCTCCCCGACCGGTTCGCCGAACTCCTCCGTCCCGGCTGGTCGCGCATCGTCCGGGCCCGACGGATCGCGGCCGGACTGCTCGCCGCGCTGGCAGTGATCCTCGCGGTGCGCGGCGACCCCGACAGCGATCGCGTGGGTGTCGTCGTCGCGGCGAGAGATCTCGCGCCCGGGCACACTCTCACCGCCGACGATGTCGCGCATGTGGATCGCGAGCGGTCCGCTCTCGTCGCCGGGACGCTACGTGAGGTCGACGGCGCCGTGGGCCATATCCTCGCCGGTCCCGTCCCGGCGGGTGAACCGCTCGTCGACACCCGCCTCCTCGGCCCGCGCCTCGCCGTAGCGGCCACCGGTTTCGCCGACGCACGCGTGGTGCCCATCCGGCTCGCCGATGCCGGGGTGAGTGAACTGCTCCGTGAGGGCGACCGCGTCGACGTCCTCACCGTCACGGACAGCGCCGACGGCCCCTTACCCGGTGCGCACGTCCTCGCCCGGGGTGCGGTGGTGGTGCTGGCCGAATCCGGCGGTGCGGCGCGGGATCGGAACGAGCGGGTCGTGCTGGTCGCGCTGGAACCCGAATCTGCCACGGCGGTCGCGGCGGCGTCGCTCGTCAGCGCTCTGACCGTGACGCTCCACTGAGTGTCTCGCTCGTTTTCCCAGCGCAATCCCCTCGAGGAACCGACCTGGCGGTTTATCGTGTGGACGTCCGTGTGACCCACCTCATGTGCGCGGCTCCGGCGGACAGGCCGCGAGAAGGAGCACACCATGCTGAAGGGCTTCAAGGACTTCATATTGAGGGGCAACGTCCTCGATCTCGCCGTCGCGGTCGTGGTCGGTGCGGCATTCACGGCGATCGTCACAGCGTTCACCGCGAACATCATCGAGCCGCTCATCAGCGCGATCGGCGGCGACAACGAGATGGGCTGGGGCTTCGAGATCGTGAGCGGCAACCCGGAGACCTTCGTGAACATCGGCGCGGTGATCTCCGCGATCATCAACTTCATCATCATCGCCGCCGTCGTGTACTTCGTGCTCATCGTCCCCGCCAATGCGGCGAAGAAGAAGTTCGTCACCGAGCCGGAGGACAAGCAGGCCAGCGCCGAGGACCTGCTCATCCAGATCCGCGACATCCTCGAGGCACAGGCCGGCCAGGCGACTCAGGGCGCTCACGCCAAGCCCAACCCGGGCATCGAGTAGGTGCTCGACGACGAAAAAGACCGGGCCCGCTCGAGATTCGAGCGAGCCCGGTCTTGTGATGCTGTGTTCGGCGTGAGCCGGACGTCTATTTAGACGGTCCAGGGAGCGCCGTAGGTGGTGACGTTGTCGCCGTTGGCCGTGATGGCGCGGACGAACGGACGGACCTGGACGGCGCCGAGGACGCCGGAGGCGGTGCCGTGGACGTTCGAGAACTGAACGGTCTTGAAATCACCGTCGAACTCGCCCTCGGCGACGACGAGCTCCTCGATGCCCGGAGCCGGGGTCAGCTCGAGCTCGGCGTAGGCCTGCGGGAGGATGTCGGTGACCTTGGCGGTGACGTCGCCGCTGAGCTTAGCGTCCACACCCAGGCCCGGGGTCGAGTAGGTCACGCCGATGGCACCGTCGATGCTGCCGGCCCATGCGAACTGGTAGCCGAACTGGAAGGTGGTGCCCTCGGCGTCGGCAGCGCCCTCACCGATCAGGTTGGCCGTGCCGCGGCCGTTGTGGAAGAACTCGCGGTTGAACGGGCTGCCGCCGAGAGCCGGAACACCCTGGATGAAGGTGTCCTCCTGGGTCACGACGACCTCGAGGCCGTCGGAGACGATGCGGTTCTGGTCGTTGACCTCGGCCGAAGCGGCACCCGAGGCACCGAGCACCAGACCGAAGGCGGCGGCACCGGCGACGGCGGCGTTACGAGCGGCCTTGAAGCCACGCGACTTGATTCCCATGATTACTCCGTTTGTGGTGGTGGGGACTTCTTGCGGGATGGCGCGGAGCAGGACTAGAGGGTCCAGACCTGGCCGTAGGTGGTGACGTTGTCGCCGTTGTCGGTGATGACGCGGACGAACGGACGGACGGAGACCGGACCGATGACGCCGGTCGCAGCACCGTGGACATTGGCGATCTGGACTTCCTTGTAATCGCCGTCGAACTCACCCTCAGCCACGACGATTTCTTCGATGCCAGGAGCCTGACTCAGTTCGATGCCAGCAGTAACCTGAGGCAGAATGCTGCCCACGCCGATGTCGGTGGACTGGTGCTCATACTCGCCACCATCCTCGATAACGGTCCAGAGCTTCTTGCCGTCCTTAGTGCCGTCGACGGTGGCCTGGACTCGCTTCTCTTCGTCCACGACGACGCCCGAGTAGTCGACGTATTCGCCAGCAGGGTTCTTCAGCCAGACTTCCTCGACCGTGTCCGAATAGCCATAACCGAGGTCAGTGCCAAGCTCAGGAGAAGTCCAATTGAAGCCGATTGCCCCGTCGACGGATGCCGTCCACGCGACCTGGTAGCCGAACTGGAAGGTCGAACCCTCGAAGTCCGCCGCCTCGGGGCCGACGATGTTGGCGATGCCGCGGCCGTTGTGGAACCACTCACGGCTCAGCGGGCTGCCACCGATCGGGGGCACACCGTTGATGAAGGTGTCCTCCTGCGTGACGATGACCTCGTGGCCGTTGGAGACGATCCGGTTCTGGTCGTTGACCTCGGCACCTGCGGCGCCGGCCGATCCGAGAACCAGACCGGCCACAGCAGCTGCTGCCACCGTGGCGTTGCGGGTGGCCCGGAAGCCACGTCGCGTCTGAATCTTCATGAATGCCTCATCCGTTCTCTGCGTGCCGGGTTGCGCACCGCGTCCGACAACAAGTAGTCGCCCTGTCGCCCGCGGGCCGCTGTCCACAGCGAACACACCGGCGGATCAGCCGCCGGTGTGTCGGTACGTCCATCGTCCGCACGGTTTTGCTTTACCGATTCGTGACCGAGCCCAGGCTGTGAAGCCTGGGCTCGACCGGTTTGAACCTGAGAGGGAGATTAGACCGTGACCATTCCTAGAGCAACGCCTAGCTTTCGTAACGCTCCGGTATAGGCGCGGCGCAGACCACGCGCTCAGCGAATCACCGAAGCGGGCAAATCGGGCGCCTCCCGGGGTGGAATATGTAACCTCGGGTTACACGTACGTGACCCGACCAGCGCCACATCGGCGCAGGTAGAAGCCACATTCTTATTGCACCCGGAGTGCAGGACAAAATGCCTTATGTGACCGGAAACACAGATCACAAACATCGCACGGACCAGACGGAGGTGAACGGATCGTTGCGGCGACGTTTCGTTGCGGTCGACAACGGGTTGGAATCCGGTTGAGCGCAACTCGACGTCAGTGATGCAGATCACTAACCGGAATGGTGTGGAGGCACCTGCCTGCGCAGCCATTCGTCCGAGCCGCCACCGCCACCGCCGGAGTCGCTCTCGCCCCGTTCGTCGCGTGTCGTCTCGGGAAGTACATCCCCGAAGATGCGCGCCAGCCGCGCCCGATCGATCCGGGCACGGCTCTGCTGCTGCTCGCCGGTCACCTCGTCGTGCGAGGGATCACGGTCGTCGGACACGGCGTCGTCACTCCTCCATCCAGGACAACTCTTCGATGACGTGCGCGGCGAGAGGCAACAACGTCGCCATCCCGTCGCGGATGGCGGGACGCGACGACGCGAGGTTCACCACGAGCGTCGACCCGGAGACACCCACGAGGCCACGGGAGAGACCGGCGTCCATCGCGCCCGACGCCAGGCCCGACGACCGCAACGCTTCGGCGATGCCGCGGATCTCGTGGTCGAGCACGTCCTCGGTCGCGTCGGGCGTCACGTCGCGCGGGGTGACGCCGGTACCACCGACGGAGATCACCAGATCGACGCCGCCGATCACCGCGGTGTTGAGCGCATTTCGGATCTCGACCTCGTCGGCAGCGACCGTCACGACACCGTCGACGGCGAAGCCACCTTCGACGAGAAGCTCCGTGACGAGCGGACCCGCGGAGTCCGGACTGTCGCCGTGGGAGACGCGATCGTCGACGACGACGACGAGTGCGCGGCCTTTTCTGGGAGCTTCGAGTTCCATGAGGTCCACGGTAGTTTGCGGCTCGAAAGCATGCGGCTCTTGTACGGGAATGTGAGCTATGTCCATGTCGTTCCTCATCGTCCGGCCGAATCCGACGCAGTCACCACGTCGACTGTGGTCTCGTTGCCGTCGGGCGTCTTGTAGGTGATCTTCACGGTGTCCCCCGGCGCGCGGGATCGGATCGCCGCGATGAGCGAGTCGCCGTCGGTGACGACCCGATCGTCGATCCGGACGATGATCGCGTTGTCGGGGATGCCGGCTCGGTCGGCCGGCCCGTCGGGCACGACCTCCACGACGCGCGCACCGTAGGCGTCGTCCCGGGACGGAACCTGGACACCGATGATCGCGTGCGTCGCCTTACCCGTGTCGACGAGTTCCTGCGCGACACGCCGGGCCTGCTCGACGGGGATCGCGAAACCGAGGCCGATCGAACCCGACTGTCCGCCGGCCGTGGCGATCGCGGTGTTGATACCGACGAGACGGCCTTCCATGTCGACCAGCGCACCGCCGGAGTTGCCGGGATTGATCGCCGCGTCGGTCTGGATCGCGTCGATGACCGACGCCTGATTGGCGTTGTCCCCGCTCGTGGACACGGGCCGATTGAGCGCGGACACGATGCCCGCCGTCACGGTGCTCTGCAGTCCGAGCGGTGATCCGACGGCCACAACCTCCTGGCCTACTGCGAGATTCTCCGAACCACCGAGTTCGATGGGAGCGAGATCGGTGCGCCCTTCGGCCCGGATGACAGCGATGTCCGATACCGCATCCGCACCGACGACCGTCGCCGGCGCGGTGGACCCGTCCGAGAAGAAGACCGTCAGCTGTGCCCCCTGACCTCCACCCGCCACGACGTGGTTGTTGGTGAGGATCAATCCGTCCGAGGACAGGACCACGCCCGACCCTTCACCCGCGCCGGTGCGTCCTGCGACCTCGATCCGCACGACGCTCGGCACGACCTTGTCGGCGACGGCCTGCACGCTGCCCTCGGGGGCGGCGGCGACCGTCTGGGTTTCGGGCTTCGGAGCGTCGAGGGAGTTGACGACCGGTCCGGACGAATCGCGCACCGACCACGCGCCGACCGCGCCACCGATACCGCCGCTCACCAGCGCGAGCGCGATGGCGCCGACGGCGAGGGCGGAGCGACCCGGCATCCGGCCGGATCCCGTGGCGGGCGGCGGAGGTGACGGCTGCTGGGATGCCTGCGGGTAGGGGCCGGTGTATCCGCCGGGTCCGTACGGATGGGGTTGCGGTTGCGGTTGCGGTGTTCCCGCACCGCGGGTGGGATCCTCACTCATTCGTCACTTCGCCTTCGTCCGCCAGGGCCACCGGACGCACGCGGGTCGATATCGGCGTGCGGTGGCCGATCGTGCGGGGCGCCTCGGAAGCACCCCGCTCTTCTCCGTCCAGCATGGACCGGAGAGCTGAGAGTCGCCTCAGAAGTACCCGCGATTTCCCTGTCGAATTCAGCCCGCGTCGGTGGGATGTGTCTCTCCGTCGAGGGTCGATGTGCCGGGCAGCACGATGCTGATCAGCGTGCCGCCGCGATCCGAACGGTCGACGGCGATCGTCCCGCCGTGCTTCATGACGATCTGCCGCACGATGGCCAGTCCCAGACCGGATCCCGGCATCGACCGCGCTGTCGTCGCCCGGTAGAACCGTTCGAACACGAGCTCGCGTTCTTCTTCCGGAATTCCCGGGCCGGCGTCGTCGACGGTCAGTTCCATCAGCCCGGTGCCGATCTGCCGCATGTGCACGACGACGTCTTCCCCCGCAGGGCTCCACTTCGCCGCGTTGTCGAGCACGTTGACCACCGCGCGAGTGAGTCCCGCCTGGTCGCCGAAGACGAACCACGGCTCGGTGGTCGCCCGGAACTCGATGTCGGTGCGACGCCGACGCGCACGTTCGAGACTCCGGTCCACCACCTCCGCGACATCGACTACCTCGAACACCGTTTCCGGCGCGTCCTCACGCGCCAGGTCGACGAGATCGCCGACGAGCGTCGACAACTCCTCGATCTGGCCGATGACGTCGGCGCGTAGCTCTGCCATGTCCTCGGCGGGCAGGCTCGGCGCACCGGGCCGGCTCGCCGCGATGAGCAATTCCATGTTGGTTCGCAGCGAAGTCAGCGGCGTCTTCAGTTCGTGGCCGGCATCGGCGACCAGCCGACTCTGCCGTTCCCGCGACTCGGCGAGCGCACGCAGCATCATGTTGAAGCTCTCGGTGAGGCGGGCGAGCTCGTCGTGACCGGTCACCCGGATGGGCCGCAGGTCGTCGGTGCGCGCGACCCGCTCGGCGGCGGCGGTCAGCCGGGCGACGGGACGCAGACCCGTGCGGCCGACGGTCGCACCCACGGCCGCGGCGAGTACCACCCCGCAGCCCCCGACGATGAACAGCACACTCGCCAGGCGGTTGAGGATCTCGGCGGTGGGACGCAGTCGCTGCGCGATCACGACCGTGCTGCCGTCGGGCATGCGCTGGGCCAGTACGCGTTGCTGGGCGACGGTGCGCAGTGACGAGTCACGGTCCCCCTCTGCCACGGCCAGCTCGGGGTCGCCGATGGGCACCGACGAACCCGGCGGCACGTACCGGCCGAGATCCGGATAGATCAGGGCGACGCTGATGTCGGAGCTGTAGAGCTGAGCCCCGCCGATGTAGCGCGGGTCGTAGGTGATGAGCGTGCTCGACTCGACGAGGGCGGCGGCGCGCGCCCGCAACTGGGTGTCGACCCCCGAGTACAACGCTCGCGACACCACCGCGTACGCGGCGATGGACGTGACGGCGACGGCGAGCGCCACCGCCCCGGCCGCGAGGAGCGTGACGCGGGTGCGCAGCGGCACCGAGCGGGTCAGCAGAAGAGGTGGTCGCATCAGGTCGCTCACGGCGGGGTCTCGCGCAGCACGTACCCGACGCCGCGCACTGTGTGGATCAGGCGCGGTTCCCCACCGGCCTCGGTCTTGCGTCGCAGATACCCCACGTAGACCTCGAGGGCGTTGCCGGAGGTCGGGAAGTCGTATCCCCACACCTCCTCGAGGATGCGGCTGCGGGTGAGCACCCGCCTCGGGTTCGCCATGAGCATCTCCATCAGAGAGAACTCGGTGCGGGTGAGGCTGATCTGCCGGTCGCCGCGGGTGACCTCGCGGGTCGCCGGATCGAGGCTGAGGTCCGCGAAGCGCAGCACTTCGTCCGCGGAGCTGTCGGGGTCGGGGGTGGCGCGACGCAGCAGCGCCCGCAGCCGCGCGAGCAGCTCCTCGAGCGCGAACGGTTTCGGCAGGTAGTCGTCGGCGCCCGCGTCGAGACCCGCGACCCGCTCGGAGACGGAATCGCGCGCGGTGAGCACGAGGATCGGCAGGTCGTCACCGGTGCTGCGCAATCGGCGGCACACCTCGAGGCCGTCGACGCGCGGCATCATCACGTCGAGCACCATCGCATCCGGACGCGACGCGGTGACCTGCTCGAGGGCATCCTGTCCGTCCGTGGCGAGGTCGACCGTGTATCCGTTGAAGCTCAGTGACCGGCGCAGCGATTCCCGCACCGCACGGTCGTCGTCGACCACCAGAATGCGCATGATCACCATTGTGGCCTGCCCCTACTGAGAGCGCGCTGAGAACCCTCGGCGGGTGAGCGGGTTCTACATCTCAGTGGTCCCTGGGATCGACGTCACCGCTGAGGACGGCCCGGACGAGCCTGCGGGGAACCTTCACGGTCGTTCCGTCGACGGTGACCGGCACGAGATCGGGGACGCTCGCCGTCCACTGCGAGCGGCGATGACGGGTGTTGGAGCGGGACTTCCTGCGCTTCGGGACTGCCATGTCGTTCTCCTTCGGGTTCGGATCTTCTCGGACTCGGAGCCGCGCTCAGGGCCGGCGCCGGCCGTACTTGCGTTCGAACTTCTCGACGCGACCGGCGGTGTCCAGCAGGCGTGCGGCACCCGTCCAGAACGGATGCGAGTCGCTGGTCACGTCGACGGCGATCAGCGGGTAGGTGCGGCCGTCCGACCACACCGTCGTGCGTTCGGAGGTCGCGGTGGACCGGGTCAGGAAGGTCGCGCCGGTATTGGCGTCCTGGAAGACGACGGGGTGATAGTCGGGATGCAGGCCTTGTTTCATCGGTGTCCTTCTCTCTCGTTGTCGCGGCGGTCTGCCGGGAGGTCGTCACAGGGGTCTTCGTGGAACTGTCCGAAGGGGTCGTGCCAGGTGGGCCACAGATCGGGTCGAGCGAACTCGTCGTCGGTCACGACCGCTGCGCGCAGCGCTCGGTCGACGAGTTCCGGGTCGGCGTCGTGGACGAGGACGACGATGCTCGTGTCCCGGTCGCCGTAGCGTTCGTCCCAGCGCAGGGACGCCATCGCGCGGCGTTCCGCCGAGACCGCGCGCTGCTGCTCCGGAGTCATCGCCGCGAGCCACGGTCCCGCATGAGCGACACGCAGTCCTTCACCGGCCGACTCGACGAGCAGCGCATTGTCGGGTTGCGTGGCGACCCACAGTCGCCCACGGGCGCGCACGACGCCATCGAGCAGCACGTCGATCGCGTGGTGGAGACGTTCCGGATGGAACGGGCGGGTGGCGGAGAACTCGACGAGGCGGATTCCGCAGTCCTCGTCGAGGGGAGGTTGACCGCGCAGGAGCGGCGAGTGTGCCCCGTCGATCGTTCCGCGGCGTGCGGTGCCGGGTATCTCCTGCAGCAGACGCTCGACGTCCGGTTCGGCCGTCCACGCGATCGGCGCGTCCGGGGTGAGCCGGGTGAGCACCGCGTGCAGGCGCGCCTGCTTCCAGCCGTCCGCTCCCGGAAGGACTACCAGAGCATCGGCGAATTCGACCTGTCCGACGACGACCTGGGCCAGGGTGCGGTCGTCGTCGAGGCGCTCGTTCAGTTCGTCGTCGCCCGTCGCGTCCTCGAGCCAGGTCGCCGCGTCGAGACAGGTCACGACACCGTCCACCCGGACGTCGAGGGACGCTGGTCCGTCGACGCGACCGACGATTCCGCTCACCACGACGTGTTCGACGGCCCAGCACAGCGCCTCGGGTTCGAGTTGCGGGTCGAGGTGCAGGACGATCCGGTCGACGGTGCTGTAGTCGCGTAGTCGCCGGAGAAGGGGCAGCAGATCCTCGCGCAGCGTGCACGACACGCATCCATGGGCGAGTTCGAGGATCTCGGTGCGTTCGCCCTCGACGGTGTGCACGGTGCGGCGGAGCACGCCCTGGTCGAGACCGGACAGGTCGTGGTGGACGACCGCGGTGCCCGGACGCAGGAGCGACCGCGCTACGTGCGCTGTGCGTCCGCGCCATCCGCAGACGATGACGAGCGGCGTCCTGGTGTCCACAAGAGTCCTTTCGATAACGATTGTCATTAACGAAGCCGAAGCGTACAGTGGTCGACGCGCTTTGTCGAAAATGATTGTCGTTACCTAAGAGGAAGGAGCCGACGTGTCGGCCACCTGCCAACTCACCGGACGGCGTCCCGGATTCGGGAAATCCGTATCGCACTCCCACGTCCGCACCAGCCGGCGCTGGAACCCGAACATCCAGCGCAGGACATATTTCGTGCCCTCACTGGGCCGCCGCGTCACGCTGAACCTGTCGGCCAAGGCGATCAAGACCGTCGACCGCGACGGCATCGAGAGCGTCGTCGCACGACTGCGTGCCCGCGGGGAGAAGATCTGATGGCCGCACGCAACGAGATCCGGCCCATCGTCAAGCTCCGGTCCACCGCCGGAACCGGCTACACCTACGTCACCCGGAAGAACCGCCGGAACGATCCCGACCGGCTCGTGCTGCGCAAGTACGATCCCGTGCTGCGCGAACACGTCGACTTCCGCGAGGAGAAGTAGTCGTGGCGAAGAAATCGAAGATCGCGCGCAACGAGCAGCGGAAGGTGATCGTGGCCCGGTACGCCGAGCGCCGCGCGGAACTGAAGGAGGTCGTGCGCACGCCGTCTTCCTCCCCGGAGGAGCGCCACGAAGCACAGCGGGCACTGCAGCGTCTACCCCGCGACGCCAGTCCGGTACGATTACGCAATCGAGACGCTGCGGACGGCCGCCCGCGCGGCCACCTGCGAAAGTTCGGGCTCTCACGAGTGCGTGTGCGTGAACTCGCCCACCGCGGGGAACTACCCGGCGTCCACAAGTCGAGCTGGTGAGGAGCGAGATATGGCAGTCAAGCGAGGACCGTCGAAGAAGTCGCGTGCCGTCGAGGGACGCAAGCCCAAGAAGAACCCCCTCTTCGCGGCGAAGATCGAGTACGTCGACTACAAGGACGTCAACCTGCTCCGCACCTTCATCTCCGATCGCGGCAAGATCCGCAGCCGTCGCGTCACGGGCCTGACCCCGCAGCAGCAGCGTCAGGTCGCCGTCGCGGTGAAGAACGCCCGCGAGATGGCTCTGCTCCCCTACGTCAGCAGCAAGTAGGCCGTAGCTTCCGACGCCGCCTCTCCCACCGGGAGGGGCGGCGTCGTCGTGTGTGCAGGTCTTGTCGAAATCAGTCGGGATTCTCGACGAGAAGTGCACGTCACACGGGTGCGCCCGAAGCCCTCAGCGCCCTGCGGACCCGTTCGACGATCGTCAGCGGACGCATTCGGAGTTGCTCGGAGTTCACCCGGACCACCGACCAGCCCAGCGACGCGAACGACTCGTAGCGCTCGATGTCCTTGGTGCGTTGCCGCTCGTCGGTCCAGTGGTGCACCCCGTCGTACTCGACGGCGGTGCGCCATTCGTGCCACCCCATGTCCGCCCAACCGATCACCCTGCCCTCGTCGACGATCGGCACCTGGGTGGCCGGCGTCGGTAGTCCGTGATGCACGAGCAACAGGCGAACCCTGGTCTCGGGTGGAGACTCGGCGCCGGGGTCCACTCGGGGTACGACCGCGCGCACCTGCGGAAGTCCACGCTCCCCGCGGTACCGGTCGGCGAGGGCGAGGATGTCCGCCGGATCCAGTCCGGTGGCCCGGCACAACGCATCGAGTTGTTCGACGGCTCGCGCGGGTGCGAGCCACCGGGCGAGATCGAAACCGGTCCGCGCGGGAGTCGTCACCGACATCCCCTCGCGCTCGCAGATCTCCTCCTCGTGCACGGTGTCGCCGTGCACTCTCACCCCGGCCGTGCCGCGGCGACTCCCGGTCCGGAGCAGCTCCGCCGGAGCGCGACCGTCGACCCACCTGCTGCCGTGCACCGCGGCAGCGGACAGCCCTGCCAGTACGCCACCACCTCGCGTCCACAACCACGCCGCACGCGCACGCCGTAACGCAGTCATCTCCGCATCCGGATGGATGTACACGTCGCGATGCAGCCGGCGCATCGTCCGCAGTCGGTACGGCGTCAGGCACTTCCCGGCCAGCGCGTCGGTGCCGCTGAACGGCTCGTCGAATTCCCCCATGGAGGAAGCCTGCACAACGTCCGCTCGACGTGGAACCCCGGATCGTCGCCCTGTGGATGAACGTTCCCGAGTGAGCAGTTGTCGTCGAAAAATTCGGCTCCGATCGACAAGAACTGCACTCCGGGCGCCTGCCTCAGGAATTCATCCACAGGGTCCTTAGACTAGGCAACCGTGTCGGGTGTGATCGCGGGGTTCAGTGTCATCTTCGTGATCATCGCTATCGGCTTCACGCTGGGGCGCCTGGGCACCCTCGGACACGAAGCGCAGACGGTGCTCAGCCGACTCGTCTTCTTCGTCGCCACTCCCGCGCTGCTGTTCGACGTACTCGCCACGTCCGACCTGTCGGTGATCTTCTCGCCCAACCTCTACATCGCGGCGGCCACCGCCTTCGCCGTCGCAATCGTGCACTTCGTCGTCGCAAAGCTCTGGCTGCGACGTGCGGTCCCCGAGGCGACCATCGGGGCGCTGTGCGCCGGCTACGTCAACTCCGCGAACCTCGGCATTCCGATCGCGGTGTTCGTCCTGGGCGACGCCTCGTTCGTCGCGCCCCTGCTGTTGTTCCAGATCGTCGTGCTCTCCCCCATCGCGCTGACGATGCTCGACCTGTCGACGATGCGCGCCGGGGTGTCGCGCCTCGATACCCTGCTCGCGCCGTTCAAGAATCCCATCGTCCTGGCCGCCGCGGCCGGACTCGCCATCGCGATCAGCGGATGGACACCGCCGGAAGCGCTGCTGCAACCGTTCCATCTGCTCGGCGGCGCGTCGGTTCCCGGTGCGTTGCTCGCGTTCGGATTGTCGCTGCAGGGCGTCCGGGTGCTCGAGAAAGGGACGAGCCCGCGCCGCGACATCGCGCTTGCCTCGGTACTCAAAATCCTCGTCCAGCCCGTACTCGCGTATCTGCTGGGACGTTTCATGTTCGGCCTCGACGGTCACGCGCTGTTCGCGGTGGTCGTGGTCGCGGCGCTGCCGACCGCGCAGAATGTGTTCGTCTACGCGAGCGCCTACGGCCGGGGCACGGTGCTCGCCCGCGACGCCGCGCTCGTCACCACCCTCGCCTCCATTCCTGCGATCGGCGTGACCGCCGCCCTGCTGGCGTGATGAACACGCCACACCGGAATACCGTGGGAACCATGCGTTCCGTCGTCCGTGCCTGCCGAGGCATCACCGTCCTCGCGATGTGTCTGCTCATCGCGGCCTGCGGGTCGAGTGCCCCGGACGTGCCGGCGCTACCCGAGGAACCCGTTCCGGCAGGGGCGACGGAGTTCTCGCCACGTGCGGACATCGTCGATGCGCATCCGCTCACGATCATGTCGTGGTCGCGGGTGAGCGACGACCGGATCTCCCTGCACTTCGAGACGGGCACCCCCGAATGCTTCGGCGTCGACGCGACCGTCACCGAAACGGACGAGACGGTGACGGTGGCGCTGCTCGGCGGCACCCTGCCGGAGATGCAGGACCGCATGTGCGTGATGGTCGCCGTCGTCGGCACCCTCGAGGTTCCCTTGCGGTCGCCGCTCGGCGACCGGGCCGTGACGACCGGCGCCTGACGCATGCCGCATCCTCCGCGTCACTGGCTGCTGTACCTGTGCCTGTCCACCGCCCTGCTGCACGCAGCCTTCCAGTCGATCCGCGTGCTGGTCTCCTACCGGATCCTCGCGCTGGGTGGCGATGCTGCGACCATCGGCGCCGTCACCGCCCTCTACGCCATCGTTCCGCTCGTTGCGGCGGTGCGTCTGGGGCGCGCGGTCGACCGCGGACACGCGACGGTCGTCCTGCGCTCGGGCATCGTGGTCACCACGGTCGGTGCCGGGTTGATCGCGCTCAGTTCGGGATTGATCGTGCTGGCCGTCGGCAACGTCGTGCTCGGACTGGGGCAGTTGCTCGTCACGGTGTCGGGGCAGGCGTTCGTGTCGATCCTGTCGCCACCGGACGAACTGGATCGCGGATTCGCCGGCCTCACCCTGGGCGTGTCGGTCGGGCAGGCCGTCGGTGTTCCGATATCCGGCGTGATCGCCGCGACCACCGGCGACGGCAACGGATCCGTCGAGACCACCGGCGCGTTGCTGACCATGACCGTGGCGTCGCTGCTCGCCCTGCCGCTGGTGCTCGGTCTCCGCGAACCCCCCGGATCGGGCCGCACCGCCGAGGACGGCGCGCCCCAGTCGATCCTGTCGATGCTCGCGACGAAGGGCATGAAGCCGGCGATGCTGTCGAGCCTGGTGGTCCTCGCGTCCGTCGACCTCGTCGTCGCCTATCTGCCGCTGCTCGGTGAGCAGTTCGGGTTCGGTGTGCTCCTGGTGACGATCCTGCTCACCGCCCGCACCGTGGCGTCGATCGTCTCGCGTGCCTTTCTGCCGTGGGCGCTGCGACACATCCCGCGCAGATGGCTCCTCGTCTCCGCGAGCGCCGGGACCATCGTGCCGGTCGCGCTGATACCGCTCGTGCCGAATCCCTGGGTCATCGGCGCGCTACTCGCCGTGTGCGGAATGTTCTGGGGCGTCGGCCAACCCCTGACGATGACGTGGGTGGTCGGACTCGTCGCCCCGGCCGACCGCGCGTCGGCGCTGGCCGTACGGTTGACCGGCAACCGGCTCGGGCAGGTCGCGGTACCGCTGGCGGCCGGTGCCGTCGCCGGGGTCGCCGGGGTCGCGGCGGTCTTCTGGGTGACGGCGGTGCTGCTCTCCGCCGCCGCCACCACCACGTGGAGATCCGTACGGAGCTGAGCTCTCAGGACCGCCGCCGGGCACGGACGTAGTCGGCCACGACCGCCGCCCCGAGACCGTCGACGTCGGGCGCGACCACCCGACCCCCGACGCGCCGGGCCAGCACGTCGACGACGCGCGCGAGCCCGGGGTCGCTGCCGAGCCGGAAGATCGTCACCTGGGCACCGAGTCGCGCGACGTGATCGAGTTCGCGCACCGTCAACCCGAGGGTGCGAGAACTCGGTGGGTAGTCGAAGGCCGCGAAGCCGTCCGGTTCGAGATGGGCGGTGGGTTCACCGTCGGTGACGACGAAGACCACCGGCTGCGCGTTGGGATGACGGCGCAGATGGCGGCCCGCGAGCATCAGGGCGTGGTGCAGATTGGTGCCCTGCTCGTAGACCCCGTCGAGCCCGGCCAGCTCGGACGCCGACACCACGCGGGCGTGGCGCCCGAACGCGATGAGCTGCAACGCATCCCCGCGGAAGCGCGTGGACACGAGGTGGTTGAGCGCGAGGGCCGTGCGTTTCATCGGCACCCAGCGACCGTCCATGACCATCGAGAACGATGTGTCGACGAGCAGCGCGACCGCCGCCTGCGTCCGCTGCTCGGTCTCGATCACCTCGACGTCCTGTACCGACATCCGCACCGGCAGCCCGGGACTGCGCAGGGTCGCGTTCGTGAGGGTGCGTACGACGTCCCACGGTTCGGTGTCGCCGAACTCCCACACCTTCGAAGCGCCCGTCGGCTCACCGAGTACACCCGCCCGGCGCGACTCGCGTTGCCCGGTGCGCGACGAGATGCGGTCGACGACGTCGCGTAACGCCGCCTCGCCGAGCCTGCGCATCGCCTTGGGCGACAGGCGCCACTGCCCGTCGGCACCCCGGTCGAAGAAACCCTGCCGCTGCAGTTCCTTCTCGAGTTCGGCGAGGGTGCGCGCATCGGCCGCAGCCTCGGGTCCGAGGTGACGGGCGAGCGCGTCGAGGTCGATGTCGTCGAGCGACGCCCCGGCGTACTGCTGCGACAGTTGCTCGGCGAGCTGGTCGAGTTCCGACAATTCCTGCAGGGCCGCGGTGGCCTCGCCGAGACCCATGCCCTCTTCGCCGCGCACCCGTTCCGAACCGGTCCAGTCCTCCCCGGGGCGGGCGGCACGCAGGTGACCGTCGAGACGGTCGAGCTGGTTCGTCAGCGACGGGGACCCGAAGGCCTGCTGCGCGAGAGCGTCGAGTTCGTCGCGTTGTTCCGGGCTGAGCGAGTTGCGCAACCGCTGCGCCGCCGCCGCGCGCTGCGCGAGGGAATCGAGCAGCTCCTCCACGTTCTGCGGATTCTCGGGGAAGAACTCCCCGTGTTCGGCCATGAACTGTTCGAAGTCCTCGTCGGTGTCCTCGCCGCGCGCATGCTTGTCGAGCAGGTCGTTGAGGTCGTTCAGCATGTCGGTGATGCGCTGCCGATCGGCCTCGGTGGCACCTTCGAGTGCCTGCTTCATCCCGGCGAACCGCTGGTCGAGCATCTCCCGGCCGAGCAGGTCGCGGATCTTCTCGTAGTCCTGCCGGGCCTGTGTGCTGCGCCAGTCGTAGTCGGCGAGTTCCTGGACCGCCTGCGCCGTCGACGGCGGCAGTTCCTCGATCCGCATCTCGGCGAACCGCGCGTCGTCGTCGAGGGCCCGCGCCAGTTCCTTACGTTCCTCGAGCACGGCACGATCGAGAAGCTCGCGCACCTCCTGGAGGGTGCCGTCGAGGTTGGTGCGGTCGAGCAGCCGGCGTCGACGCCGATTGGCTTGTGCCGCAATCTTGTCGAGTCCACGCATTCCGTCGTGACCGCGGCGCAGCAACTCCCGCAGGGCACGCTTCGGCGACGCGCCGGCCATGACATCGTCGCCGATCGCGGCGAGCGCGTCGCGCAGGTCCACCGGCGGGGCGAGCGGATCGCCCCCGGCGTACGGACCGTAGCGGGCGGACCTGCTCATCGGGAGTACACCGCCGAGCCGTCGTCGCCGGTGTCCTTGGCGATGCGTCGCGCCAGATACAACCCTTCGAGTGCGAGTTCCACTGCCGCAGCCCGGCTTCCGGTGTCGGTGGCACCGAGCCGTTCGGCTACGGCGTCGAGCACCGGCAGTTCGGGGAGTTCGTCGAGCAGCACCTTCGCGGTGATCCGCTCACCGGTGACCACCGGCTCGCCCTGCTCGACGGCGGCGACCAGCGGCCCGAGATCGACGCCCGCGAGTCGCGAGCGGGCCGTTTCGGCCGTGGCGCGCCGGAGGAGATGATCGAGGATCTCGAATTCTCTTCCCTCCTCACCCGATTCGAACTCGACCTTGCCGCGGAGCACCTCCACCACGGTCCCGAGGTCGACGGGACGCGCGACCGGATCGTCCTCGCCGAGAACCGCGCCGCGGTGCAGGGCCGCAGCCGAGACGGTCTCGGCACCGGCGACGGCGAACCGTGCCGAGACACCCGAACGCTGGTCGACGGACGTCGATTCGCGCAGCAGCCGGGTGAACCGGGCGAGGATCTCGAAGAGATAATCGGGCACGCGGGCCTGCAGGTGCGCCTCCTGCTCGATGACGGCGATCTCGTCCTCGAGTCGCGTCGGATAGTGCGTGCGGATCTCCGCGCCGAAGCGGTCCTTGAGCGGAGTGATGATGCGTCCGCGATTCGTGTAGTCCTCGGGGTTCGCGCTCGCCACGAGCAGCACGTCGAGAGGCAGGCGCAGCGTGTAACCGCGGACCTGGATGTCGCGTTCCTCCATGACGTTGAGCAGCGACACCTGGATACGTTCGGCGAGGTCGGGCAGTTCGTTGACGGCGACGATGCCGCGGTGCGCGCGAGGCACGAGGCCGAAGTGGATCGTCTCCGGATCACCGAGGCTGCGGCCCTCGGCGACCTTCACGGGGTCGACGTCGCCGACCAGGTCGGCGACCGAGGTGTCGGGCGTCGCGAGCTTCTCGGCGTACCGCTCGCTGCGGTGTCGCCACGCGACGGGCAGGTCGTCTCCGAGTTCGGCGGCGCGGCGGATCGACGCCGGGGTGATGGGTTCGTAGGGATGCTCGCCGAGTTCGGAACCGGCGATGACCGGGGTCCACTCGTCGAGCAACAGCGGCAGGGTGCGCAGCAGGCGGGTCTTGCCCTGACCGCGTTCGCCGAGCAGAACCACGTCGTGACCGGCGATGAGGGCGCGTTCGAGTTGCGGGACGACGGTGTCCTCGAAGCCGAGGATGCCGGGCCACGGATCGGTACCGTCGCGCAGCGCGGCGAGCAGGTTGTGCCGGATCTCGTCCTTGACGGATCGTTGCACGTGGCCGGAGGCACGGAGCTCGCCGACCGTGGAGGGGCGCGGTGTGGGTGACGTCACCTCACCCAAGGTACGACCGAACCGTCGTTTCGGCATCCGCGATCCCGCGTGGCCCGTCCGCCTACACTCGCCGCATGGACACCTGGATCCTGGCGGCACTGCTCGGGCTGGGGCTCGCCGCCGCCACCGGGCTGCGCACCTTCCTGCCGCTGCTGCTCCTGTCGGCTGCGGTGCACTTCGAGCTCTTCGGTGTCGTCCTCAACGAATCCATGCAGTGGCTCGGGTCCACCTCGGCGCTCGTCGCCCTGGCGATCGCGACCGTCGTGGAGGTCGTCGCCGACCTCGTGCCGTTCGTGGACAACGCACTGTCTGCCGTCGGCACGGTCACCCGGCCGATCGCGGGGGCACTCGCGGCGTGGGCGGCCTTCGCGAGCCTCGATCCCGCCATGGCGGCGCTCGCCGGCATCGTCATCGGCGCCCCGACCGCCCTGGCGGTGAGTACGGCGCAGACGGGTACGCGGGTCGCGAGCACCGCGACCACCGCCGGCTTCGGCAATCCGGTGCTGTCGATCGTGGAGAGCGTCACCTCGTTCGTCACGTCGCTGATCTCGCTGCTCGCTCCCCTGCTCGTCCTCCCGCTCCTGGTGCTGTTCGGGTGGCTCGGCGTGCGGGGTTACCGCCGGCTGCGCCGGGCCCGTGCGACACGCACGAAACCGACGGCACACCCGGGCGCCCTCGATACGGGCCGACCCGGCGGCTTCTGATAGACACATGGCATGTCGGACACCGAGATCACCTTTTCCAGCGGCGACGTCACCCTGCACGGCAGTGTGCGGGTACCCGTCTCCATGAGGGGTCCGGTGCCCGGCGTCCTGCTGCTCGCCGGCAGCGGCCCCACCGACCGCAACGGCGACAGCGCACTGCTCCCGGGATCGATCGGCACGCTGCGCCATCTCGCCGACGTGCTCGAACGCCACGGTTTCGCGAGCCTGCGGTACGACAAGCTCGGCAGCGGCGCGACCGGCCTCGGCCCGTACAGCGTCGAGGACGTCGCCGATCTCGGCTTCTCGACGTTCATCGACGCCGCCTCCGACGCACTCGCTTTCCTCGGCGCCCAGCGCGGGGTCGACGCGCAGCGTCTCTACGTCGTCGGCCACAGCGAAGGCGCGCTCATCGCGCTGTCGCTCGCCCAGGACAACGACTCCATCGCCGGACTCGGCCTGCTCGAGCCGCTCGCCGTGCGCCTGCTCGACCTGCTGACCGCGCAGATCGACGCGCAGCTCGACGCCGTGGTCGCCGCCGGCCAGCTGCCGATCCAGATCGCCGACGAACTGCGGGTCGCGCTGACGGGTGCGGTCGAGTCGCTGCGCGCCGACGGCACGCTCAGCGACACTCTGCCCGAGCCGCTGCGCAACGCCGGTCTCGTGCCGACGAACGCGAAGGCTCTCGCCGAGGAGGACTCGCTCGACCCGCGGATGCTCGCCGCGCAGGTCGCCGGCGACCTGCCGGTGCTGACCAGCGTCTCCACGAAGGACATCCAGGTGCGGGTCGAGGACGTCGACGCCCTCGACGCGGCGCTCGTGCACACCCGCCTGACGTCACTGCGCATGACGCACACCAACCACGCACTCAAGGACATCGGCGACCAGCAGTCCACAGGCGCCGACTACATCGCGGATCTGCCCTACTCGAAGGAGTTCACCTCGGGCTTCGAGGCGTGGCTCGACAAGCTCCAGGGCTGATCACCGGACGCCGACACGAAATAACAAATGTCCATTCCGCGTTGTTCGTGTATGGTCTCCCGTTAACCCACTGGTTCACACGAGAAAGGTACGGTCCGATGCGATACAAGCAGATGTACGTAGCCGGTTGTTCCGTACCGTTCTCGCACCTTTTCTTCCACTTCGCGGCGGAGCGCTCCCGAGAATAGAAGTCACACGACGACTCGTTCTCGGGCACTCGGGGCACATGGCCCCGGGTGCCCTTTCTTTATCCCCGACCGCGACCCACACAAGATCACCTCGACAGGAGAACACCATGAAACTTCGAATCGAATCCGGCGGCACCGTGTCGACCGAACTCCCCGACGACCTCACCGGTCACGCCATCACCATCGACCTGAGCCGGGTCGGTGGCACCGAGAGCGGCGCCGCGTCGGCCGATCTCATCCGCGACCTGCTCGACCGTGGCGCGGCCAAGCTCGTCATCTCCGACGGCCGCGGCAAGCGCACCGTCGAACCCACCGCACACGACAACGGCACCCACGCGCACGCCGCCTGAGCGACGGTGCGCGCGGGTGCCGCGCGTCTGCGTTCGGACTAGTGCGCGAAGTGTCGCGCGCCCGTGAGGTACAGGGTCACGCCCGCCTCGCGAGCAGCCTCGATGACCTCGTTGTCGCGCACCGAGCCGCCCGGCTGCACAATCGCCTTCACTCCGGCCTCGGTGAGCACCTGCAGGCCGTCGGCGAAGGGGAAGAAGGCATCCGACGCGGCGACCGACCCTGCGACCCGCTCACCCGCGCGGGTCACGGCGAGACGCGCCGAGTCGACACGATTGACCTGGCCCATACCGACACCGACGGTCGCGCCGCCCGAGGCCAGCAGGATCGCGTTGGACTTCACGGCACGGCATGCGCGCCAAGCGAATTCGAGGTCGCGCAGGACGGCTTCGTCTGCGGCCTCACCGCACGCGAGCTGCCAGTTCGCAGTGGAGTCGCCGTCCGCGGTGAGCACGTCGCGCTCCTGCAGGAGCAGACCACCGGAGATCTGACGGATCTCGACCGGTGCCGACTTCGGTGAATCGGCGCGCAGGATGCGGATGTTCTTCTTGCGGGAGAGCACGTCGACAGCACCGTCGGCATACGACGGGGCGATGATCACCTCGGTGAAGATCTCGGCGACCTGCTCGGCCATCTCGACGCTCACCTCACGATTCGCGGCGATGACGCCACCGAAGGCCGAGACCGGATCGCACTCGTGCGCGCTGCGGTGCGCGGTGGCGATGTCTTGGGCGATCGCGATGCCGCAGGGATTGGCGTGCTTGATGATGGCGACGCACGGCTCGCTGTGGTCGTGCGCGGCGCGCCAGGCGGCGTCGGCGTCCTGATAGTTGTTGTAGGACATTTCCTTGCCGTGGAACTGCTCGGCCTGCGCGAGACCCGGCTCGCCGGCCTCGTTCACGTACAGCGCCGCAGCCTGGTGAGGGTTCTCGCCGTAGCGAAGGACATTCGCGCGGGTCCAGGTCGCGCCGGTCCACGCCGGGAACTGCGACTCGTCGCCCTCGGGCTTCGCGTAGTCGCTGTTCATCCAGCTCGCCACCGCGACGTCGTAGGCGGCGGTGTGCTGGAACGCCTGCGCGGCAAGGCGCTTACGCTCCTCGAGGGTGAAACCGCCACCCTCGACGGCAGCGAGCACGTCACCGTAGGCAGCCGGGTCGACGACGACCGCGACGGACGGGTGGTTCTTCGCTGCGGCACGCACCATCGACGGGCCGCCGATGTCGATCTGCTCGACGCACTCGTCGGGGCTCGCACCCGAGGCGACCGTCTGCGTGAACGGGTAGAGGTTCACGATGACGAGCTCGAACGCCTCGATGCCGAGATCGGCGATCTGGTCGAGGTGGTCCTGCTTGCGGGTGTCGGCGAGGATTCCGGCGTGCACGCGCGGATGCAGCGTCTTCACCCGGCCTTCGAGGCACTCGGGGAAACCGGTCAGTTCCTCGACCTTCGTCACCGGCACGCCTGCGTCGGCGATGGTCTTTGCCGTGGAACCGGTCGAGACCAGCTCGACTCCTGCCGCGTGGAGCCCTGTCGCCAGCTCCACCAGCCCGCTCTTGTCGTACACGCTGACCAGCGCGCGGCGCACAGTCTTACGTTCGGTCACCGGGGATCACGGCCTTTCGTCCATCGGAAACAACTCCACGGGTGGCGACGGCGGCGACCACCTCGGCAAGCAACCGTCGCTCCACAACCTTGATGCGCTCGTGCAGGGTGTCCTCGTCGTCATCGTCGAGCACCTGCACCGCTTCCTGCGCGAGAATCGGCCCGGTGTCGACGCCTCCGTCGACGAGGTGCACCGTCGAACCGGTGACCTTGACGCCGTAGGCCAGGGCGTCGGCGACGGCGTGCGCGCCGGGGAACGACGGCAGCAGCGCGGGATGCGTATTGATGATGCGACCGGAGAACCGCTCCAGGAACGCCGGGCCCAGGATCTTCATGAAACCGGCGGACACCACGAGGTCGGGTTCGTGGGCGGCGACCGCGTCGGTCAGCGCCCGGTCCCATGCGGCACGGTCCTCGAAGTCGCGCAGTGCGACGCGGAACGACCGGATCTCCTCGTCGGCAGCGTGCCCTTCCGCGGGGCACTCGCGATCGACTCCGACAGCGACGACCGTTGCAGGATATCCGTCTGTCCGAGTGGCCTCGAGCAGCGAACGCAGCAGGCTGCCCGTGCCCGAGGCGAGGACGACGAGCCGCGCCGGCGCGGTGGGCGGCAGCTGGTCACGCGAGGCAGTCAGGGTCCACTCCTGTGAAGTCGAGGTGGGTCGGCCGATCGACCGGCCGTAGGAGAGCCTAGTCGGCGCCCTTTTCGGCCTTGTTCGCGACCTCCTCGTCGGGCTCGTCCTCCTCGACGATCTCGACGACCTCGGCGTCGATGACGCCATCGGAGTCGGAGTCGACGACGCCATCGGCGTCCGTGTCGCTCTCCGAGTCCGTGTCGATGACGTCATCGGAGTCCGGCTCATCGTCCTCGTCGGCCGCAACGTCCTCGGCGGCGGCGTCCTCGGTCGCCGGAGCCTCAAGCTCAGGAGTTCCGTCTTCGGACGACTCGAGTTCTGCGGCGGCGTCATCCGTATCGTCCGCGTCACCTGCTTCCGCCGTGGCCGCTGCATCCTCCACGGTCTCCTCGTCGACGTGGGCGTCGGCCCGCAGCGCGGCCGCGGCCAGCCGTCCTTCGCGCCACATCAGCAGCTGCGCCGTGATGATGCCGAGCAGGCCCGACCACGCGAAGACGAGGATTCCGGCGAGCCACCAGTTGGCACCGACCACCCCGAAGACTCCGAGCGGACCACCCGCGGCCCAGGCCGCCAGCGCCGTGACGAGTCCGGCCCCCGCTGCGGCGGCGAGTACCGTCCACGCCGCGTCGGCGCTGCCGACCGGAGCACCGTCGGCCTTCGCCTGCAGGGTCCGCTGGGCGGCGAAACGGCCGAGCAGCGCACCGATCGTCGCCGGAACGGCCAGCAGCACCGGCCAGAACGCCGCGGCCGGACCGGAGGGGACCGCCGCAAGCACCGGCAGGGCCGGGAGGTCGCCACCCGTCGCCTCGAACAGGCTCAGGTGGATGTCGCCGAAGTGCACGGTGCTGCCCGTGAGA
Source organism: Rhodococcus sp. B50 (assembly GCF_013602415.1). Taxonomy (NCBI): domain Bacteria; kingdom Bacillati; phylum Actinomycetota; class Actinomycetes; order Mycobacteriales; family Nocardiaceae; genus Rhodococcus; species Rhodococcus sp. B50. Next base: position 2,707,341 of record NZ_WPAG02000002.1, read on the forward strand.
ACGGCTGCAGCTCCGATGACGACATTGGGCAGATACAGGATCGACATCACCGTCAGACCCAGCACGCCGGTCCAGTGGTCCCCGCGCGCCAGCAGTTCGCCGACGACGTTCCACGACCACAGGAGCCCTGCCACGACCGCGACTCCACCGACCGCGAACATCCCGAGCAGCACCCGCAGCGCCGGACGGAACGCCAGCACGAGCCAGTCGGGCGCCGAGTAGTACCGCACCACCGGCTTCCACACTCGGGACCCGATACCGATGAGCGCTGCGAGGAGGTAGATGCCGGTGACCCACGCCAGGGCGGCTGCGGCGTTCGGTGGCGTCACCGGCAGCACGCTCGCCGCGTCCTGCAGCACGATCAGCGACGCGGCGGTCACCAGGAGCGGACCCGCGAGGGTCGCGACGGTGATGCGGGAGACGTCCTGCCGGTCGAGGGCGTAACCGCTGTTCTCGACGATCGCGTCGGCCGCCGATGCGCATCCGCGTGCGGCCTGCCAGAGCAGGACTGCCGTGGGCAGCAGCGGCAGCACGCCCAGCGACGTGCCGTCGATCGTGAGCGTCACCTGGTGCAGCGCGAGCCACGTTCCGGCGATCGCGGCGTAGATGCCGGTGAGGTCGCTGTTGGCGACGACCATCGTCGTCACCACGATCGTGGCCACGACGGCGAGCGTCACCGCCGGAACACGCGCCGCGGTGCCGAGGAGGATGCGGAACCGCTCCGGGTCCAGGTGGTCGTCGTCGGGTGGAACGTGCCGGGTCGACCGGCCGAGCGTCGAAGTCATCGGGTCGAGAGTGTCACCGTCGCGGCGATCGTGGTGTCAGGCGCGCCGATCACCGCTGGTCGTCCGGGGCGCGGAAGGCCTGAGTGGCGTCCTGGTCGCCGGTCGTGGAGGTGCCGGAGTCCTCGCGATGGTCCGTACCCGTGGTGTGGGTCTCGGACTCGGTCCGGTCGGCCGGGGCGTCGGTACGATCGTTCGACTCCGGCGTCGTGTGCGACTCCTGCACGGGGTACTGCTGGGTCGGCTGCGCGCCCGTGTACTGCTGTCCACCGGAGTACTGCTGGCCACCCGAATAGGGCTGAGCGCCGTACTGCTGGGCACCGGGGTACTGTGCTCCCCCGCCGTACTGCTGGGAGCCCGGGAACTGCTGCGCTCCGCTGTACTGCTGCCCTCCGCCGTACTGCTGTGCGCCCGGATACTGCTGCGACCCCGGATACTGCTGCGACCCGCTGTACTGCTGGGCACCGGAGTACTCCCCGGACGCCCCCTGCTGGCCCGGATACGCCTGATGTCCGGGATGGGAAGCCTCGAACTGTGATTGCCCGCCGGCGACTCCCGGCTGCTGGGCGCCGTACCCCTGCGGCTGTCCGTAACCTTGTGCGCCGTAGCCCTGGGTCGCACCGAAGCCTTGCTGCTGACCGGATCCCGGAGCACCACCGAATCCCGGGTACTGCCCGGCGGCCTGCTGCGATCCGAGCGAGCTGCGGCCACCCGACCGCCCCGACACAAGGATGCCGAGACCGAACAGCAACGCCACGAGCGCCAGCGCGAACTGCAGGAATCCGAGAACGAGGATCGTCACGCCGCCCCACGCGATTCCGGTGTCCTCGGGCAGGTGGAAGAGCTGGAACAGCGACGTGACGAAACCGACGCCCGACGCCGCGACGGCCACGGCACGCAGATCCTGGCCTGGCAGCAGCGACAGTGCGGCGCTCGCACCACCGAAGAGCAGGAAGGCCAGGGGCACGACGGCGAAGCCGAAATCGAACGAAGTGAGCGCCACCTGGGAGCCGAAGGTGATGTTCACGAACGGGGTGAGTCCGAGCAGGAAGTTCACGGCACCGAGCACGGCCACTGCGAGTGGCAGCAGCAACGGCACCACCTTGCTCTGGGCAGATGCGCCTGCGGGGAATGTCATCGATTCTCCTGCCGTCGGTCGGTGTGTCGGTTGCTCGTCCTGCAGTAACCAGCCTAGGGACTACCCGAGAGAATGGGGTCCATGCCGCACACTCTCGCCCCCGGTCCCGATGTCGTGGTCGAGACGGAGGTCAAGCATTCGCGCTTCCTTGCGGCGGTTCGCCGTGTCGACACGGCCGACGCCGCGCTCGCCTTCGTCGACGAACAACGCCGACTGTATCCCGATGCCCGACACCACTGCTGGGCGTTCGTAGTGGGTGACGACCAGTCGATGCGTGCGGAGCGGTCGAGCGACGACGGGGAACCGGGCGGTACCGCCGGGATACCGATGCTGCAGGTCCTGCACCACCGGGATCTCGTGAATGTCGCGGTGGTGGTGACCCGCTGGTTCGGAGGGATCAAGCTCGGCGCGGGCGGTCTGGTGCGCGCGTACTCGGGCGCGGTCGCTACGGCACTGGACGAGGCGTCCCTCGTCGAGCGCCGGCAGCAGGAGAAGTTCACCCTCGCGATCGACCACGCCGAGGCGGGTCGTGTGGAGGCGGAACTGCGGGGACGGGGCGTCGCGGTGCTCGACGTCGCCTATGCGGACAGGGTGGTCCTCACTGTCGCGGGGCGCGAGCGCGGTGAGCTGGAGGGCTGGGTGGCGTCGCTGACGTCCGGTGCGGGCGAACTCGAACCCGCGGGCATCGACTGGATCGACGCCTGAAACGCCCGTGCGCGTTTCCGGTAGCAGCAGCTACCGAAAACGCGCACGGGCAGCGACGCTGCTTTACAGCGACTGCAGGATCTCGCGAGCGAGCGCAGCGGTCTCGGACGGCGTCTTGCCGACCTTCACGCCGGCCGCCTCGAGAGCGTCCTTCTTGGCCTGAGCGGTGCCCGAGGAGCCCGAGACGATGGCGCCGGCGTGGCCCATGGTCTTGCCCTCGGGGGCGGTGAAGCCCGCGACGTAGCCGACGACCGGCTTGGTCACGTTGGCCTTGATGTAATCGGCCGCGCGCTCCTCGGCGTCGCCGCCGATCTCGCCGATCATGACGATGACCTTGGTCTCCGGGTCCTTCTCGAACGCCTCGATGGCGTCGATGTGGGTGGTGCCGATGACCGGGTCGCCGCCGATGCCGATGGCAGTGGAGAAGCCGTACTCGCGCAGCTCGTACATCATCTGGTAGGTCAGGGTGCCCGACTTGGACACGAGGCCGACCGGGCCCTTGCCGGCGATGTTCGCCGGGGTGATGCCGACGAGCGCCTCACCCGGGGTGATGATGCCGGGGCAGTTGGGGCCGATGATGCGGGTCTTGTTGCCCTTCTCGACGTTGTAGGCCCACGCGTACGCGGAGTCCTGCACCGGGATGCCCTCGGTGATGACCACGAGCAGCGGGATCTCCGCGTCGATGGCCTCGACGATGGCGTCCTTCGAGAAGGCCGGGGGAACGAACGCGATCGAGACGTCGGCGCCGGTCTCCTTGATGGCCTCGGCGACGGAGCCGAAGACGGGGAGCTCGACCGGGTTGCCGTCCTTGTCGGTATGCGAAACCGTGGTGCCGGCCTTGCGGGCGTTCACGCCGCCGACGACCTGGGTTCCGGCCTTGAGCATGAGCGCGGTGTGCTTGGTGCCCTCGCCGCCGGTGATGCCCTGGACGATGACCTTGGAATCCTTGGTAAGGAAGATTGCCATTGTTCTGTGTGTCCCTTTACTTCGCTGCGAAGGCGAGTTCGGCCGCCTTGTCGGCAGCCTCGTCCATGGTGGCGACGACCGTGACCAGCGGGTGGTTGGCCTCGTCGAGGATGCGGCGACCCTCGTCGACGTTGTTGCCGTCGAGGCGGACGACCAGCGGCTTGTTGGCCTCGTCGCCGAGGATCTCGAGGGCCTTGACGATGCCGTTCGCGACCGCGTCGCACGCGGTGATGCCACCGAAGACGTTGACGAACACGCTCTTGACCTGCGCGTCGTTCAGGATGACGTCGAGACCGGCAGCCATGACGGACGCGGACGCGCCGCCGCCGATGTCGAGGAAGTTGGCGGGCTTGACTCCGCCGTGCTTCTCGCCTGCGTAGGCGACGACGTCGAGGGTCGACATGACCAGGCCGGCGCCGTTACCGATGATGCCGACCTCGCCGTCGAGCTTGACGTAGTTGAGGTCGTTCTCCTTGGCCTTGAGCTCGAGGGGATCCGTGGCGTCCTTGTCCTCGAACTCGGCGTGGCCGGGCTGACGGAAGTCGGCGTTGGCGTCGAGGGTGACCTTGCCGTCGAGGGCGAGGATCTGATCGTCCGGGGTACGGACGAGGGGGTTGACCTCCACGAGGAGAGCGTCTTCCTTGACGAAGACCTCCCACAGCTTCTGGATGGTCACGGCTGCGGCGTCGAGCACCTCGGCGGGCAGGTGGCCCTTCTCGGCGATCTCGCGCGCGAAGGCCAGGTCGACACCCTTGACGGCGTCGACGGGCACCTTGGCGAGGCGCTCCGGCTTGGTGGCGGCGACCTCTTCGATCTCCATGCCGCCCTCGACCGAGCACATGGCCAGGTAGGTGCGGTTGGTGCGGTCGAGCAGGAAGGAGATGTAGTACTCCTCCGCGATGTCGCTGGCCTCGGCGACCAGGAGCTTCTTGACGATGTGACCCTTGATGTCGAGGCCGAGGATGTTCTCGGCGTGGGTCTGCGCGTCGTCTGCGGTGGCGGCGTACTTCACGCCACCGGCCTTGCCGCGGCCACCGACCTTGACCTGGGCCTTGACCATCACCGGCTTGCCGATTTCCTCCGCGATCTCGCGGGCACCGGCGACAGTGTCGGTAACACGGCCGGCCGACGTCGGCACGTCATGCTTGGCGAAGAGTTCCTTCGCCTGATATTCGAAGAGATCCATCTGCTCACCGTCTCGTCTGCGTTCACGCCCGCTCCGGGGTATCGAGCGGGTCGTTTCGGACTCTAGTTTCTCGGCCGGGCCGCGGATCACGCGCGGCAGTCTCATGTGGCACAGGTCACGCGCGCGTTGGTTCCGGGAACGACTTCGCAGTTCCCCTCCCGAAAGGTGGCCGACGCCACGATCGAGCGGAGCACTCGGTTCAGAATGACAGGTATCCACTTCTCCGCCGACACCGGATCCCGCGCGACCGTCACGCAACGAACTCGTGACATGTCGTAAAGCAGTGTTTGAGTCGCGATCGACTGGGCAATGTCCCTATTTGCCCCGGTTTGAACTGTGATGCCACTCACATAACGTGCTCCGGACGAACTATGGCTTGCCACCCCTGCGATCGCTTCGTTACCGTCGCCTGGTCGAAGTAACGATGAGGTCACGAACGGAGGATGGCGATGCGCTCTGGCAGTCCGAGTGCCGGCAGCCGAACCCGCCGTCCCGAATCGGCCCCCGACGACTGGAACGCCTGGGAAGCCGCCACGCTCGACTTCCGTAACACCGGCCCCGGTCCCGAGCCGACCTACTACTCCGACTCCCACGGCCACGCTGTCCGCTTCTCGCGCGATCACTCCGAGAACACCGACGTCACCGCTCCCGCTTCCCGCAGCGGAGCACACCGACTTCCCACTCCCCCCACCGCCCTCAAGGGCCGTGCCGCCGTCTTCGCGGTCGCTGCCGGTGCCGTCGTGGCGGCCGGCCAGGCCGCAGCCAACGGTGGTCCGGGGCAGAGGACAGAACACTCCGAGGTCGCTCTCGCTGCCGGCGAAGCGGATTCGTCGGTCATCACCGCCACCGCCGTGCCCCAGGCCGCGCAGTTCGCACCGAGCGCCGACGTCGAGCCGTCGCAGGCTCCGCAGGTGCTCAACATCGCCGACCCCAACGACCTGTCGCAGTTCTCGAATCTACTGGCCAAGGGCCAGCGGTTCAGCGAGGAACGCGCTGCGCGTGAGGCCGCGGCCCGCCGTCCGCTGTTCGTGCTTCCCGCTGTGGGTTCGTTCACCTCGCACTTCGGTGCCCGCTGGGGCACACTCCACGCCGGCATCGACATCGCCGGCCCCATCGGCACCCCCATCCTCGCGGTCGCCGACGGTGAGGTCATCGACTCCGGCCCGGCCTCCGGCTTCGGCATGTGGATCCGACTCCTCCACGCCGACGGCACCGTCACCGTGTACGGGCACATCGACCAGTCCCTGGTGACCGTGGGTCAGCGGGTCATGGCCGGCGACCAGATCGCCACCATGGGCAATCGCGGCTTCTCCACCGGCCCGCACCTGCACTTCGAGGTGCACCTCAACGGCGTCGACAAGATCGACCCCGTCCCGTGGCTCGCGACCCGCGGCATCGCCCTCGGCGTCCAGCGCGACTGAAGTTACCGACCTACCGAGTCACCGATCCATCGGGGGCGAGACCCCACCGCCGGGCGCGGTCGCGTCCGCTACGGCATCACGCGCCGCGCGGCATCACAGCTTCACCATCGGCACGCCGCCGACCAGCATCAGCCGCACCTTGCCGGCACTACCGAAATCGATCACGACGGTGGCCGTGGGGCCCGACCCGCGGGTTTCGAGCACCGTTCCCAGGCCGTACTTGTCGTGGCTGACCCGATCGCCCACGGCGAGCACCAAGTGGTTGTTGCGTCCGCGGGCCGCACCGAAACTCGGTGTGCTCGACGAACCTCGCCCCTCGCCCGCACCGAAGCGCGAGCCCGTGCCCGAACCGATCGCCTGCCCGCGCGCGGGCGTGGGCTCGAGGCGTCGCCAATCGATGAGATGCTGCGGAATCTCTTGCAGGAAACGGGATTCCGGATTGGTGAGCGGCTGCCCCCAGGACGATCGCAGCACGGCCCGCGAGAGGTAGAGACGACGCCGGGCGCGGGTGAGGCCCACATACGCGAGTCGTCGCTCCTCCGACAGTTCGGCCGGGTCGCCGAGGGCGCGCATGTGCGGGAACTGGCCGTCCTCCCAGCCGGTGACGAAGACGACCGGGAACTCGAGGCCCTTCGCGGTGTGCAGCGTCATCAGCGTGACGACACCGGCCTCGTTCTCGGGGATCTGGTCGGCATCGGCGACGAGCGAGACCTTCTCGAGGAACGCTGCGAGTGACCCCGGTTCGGGATCGCCCTCCTCACGTTCGTCGTCGACGATCCCGGCCGCGTTGCGAACGTCGGCACTGAATTCCCTTGCCACACTGACAAGTTCGTGAAGGTTGTCGAGACGGGCGCCGTCCTGGGGATCGTCGCTCGCCGACAACTCGGCGCTGTATCCGGTGCGTTCGAGGATCGCATCGACCACGTCGCCGATGTCGACCATGTCGTTGCCGTCGGCGTCGCTCGCGACGAGCATCGTCCGCAGGCCGTCCATCATCTCGACGAATCCGGCGATCGCCTTCTGCGCCCGCGTGTTCAGCAACGCGACCTTGCCGGCAGCGGCGTCGGTGAGGGCCTGCCCGAAACTCACACCGAGGCGCTCGGCATGGACCGCCACGCACGCCTCGGCACGATCACCGATACCGCGACGAGGGGTGTTGAGGATACGCCGCAGGCTCACCGTGTCGTCCGGATTGTCGAGCACCTTCAGGTACGCGACGATGTCGCGCACCTCCTTGCGCTCGTAGAACCGCACACCGCCGACCACCTTGTAGGGCACACCGTGCCGGATGAAGACGTCCTCGAACGCTCGGGAGGCGTTGTTGGTGCGGTAGAACACCGCGATGTCGGAATAGGTGGTGTCTCCGCCGTCGACGAGGCGGTCGATCTCGGCTGCGACGAACCGCGCCTCGTCGTGCTCGTTGTCGGCGACGTAACCGGTGATGAGTTCGCCCTCACCCGAATCGGTCCACAACCGCTTCTCGCGGCGACCCGCGTTCTTGGAGATCACGGAATTCGCCGCCGACAGGATGTTCTGGGTGGAGCGGTAGTTCTGTTCGAGCAGGATCGTGCGGGCCTGTGGATAGTCGCGTTCGAACTCTTCGATGTTGCGGATCGTGGCGCCGCGGAAGGCGTAGATGGACTGGTCGGCGTCGCCCACCACGCACAATTCGCTCGGGGGAACGGCGGATTCCTCCTCCGGATCGCCCACGAGGGTGCGCACCAGCACGTACTGCGCGTGGTTGGTGTCCTGGTACTCGTCGACGAGCACGTGACGGAACCGGCGCCGGTAGTACTCGGCGACCTGCGGATGTGCCTGCAGCAGTGCCACCGTCTCGCCGATGAGGTCGTCGAAGTCGAAGGCGTTCGCCGTGCGCAGGCGCTGCTGGTAGTGCGCGTAGACCCGCGCGACGACGCGGGTGAGTTCGGTCGCCGCCGAATCGGTCTCCGCCTCGTGCGCGGCCTCGTCCGGCCCGATCAGCTCGTTCTTCAGGTTCGAGATCTGCGTGGACAGCAACCGGGCGGAGTACTTCTTACTGTCGAGTTCGAGATCCTTCGCGATCATCGTGAGCAGACGACGGGAATCGTCGGCGTCGTAGATCGTGAAATTCGAATTCATGCCCGTGAGCAGAGCGGCCTGGGCGCGGAGGATCCGGACACAGCTGGAGTGGAAGGTCGAGACCCACATCGCGTTCGCGCGCGGCCCCACCAGGGCCGCCACTCGCTCGCGCATCTCGGCGGCAGCCTTGTTGGTGAACGTGATGGCGAGCACCTGCCCGGGGGCGACGCCGCGCTCGGCCAGCAGATAGGCGATGCGTCGCGTGAGCACGGCCGTCTTGCCGGAGCCGGCACCCGCGACGATGAGCAGCGGGGCTCCTTCGTGTGTGACCGCTTCCCGCTGCTGCGGATTGAGTCCTTCGAGAAGAGCATCGGATCCGGGGCGGGAGTGTGCGAGCGCGACGGGAGTGTTCATCGTTTCACCAAACTACCGGACCGCCCGGACAACGGATCCGGACCGCACCGTCGATCAGGGCGAGTGGCAGGGCCGACAGGGTGAGTGGCAAACTGGAGCCCATGTCTTCTGTCCTTCGCAGGCTCGGATCGAGTTCCGGTTGTCGCTGTCGATTCCCGACTGCCGGCCCGACCCGATACCGGTAACAGCCGCTCCCAGACGGGCGATCCTTCAGAGCAGATGCGAGGAGACGACATGAGCACGCACATCGATTCTTCCCTTTCCGGCGAGCCGGCAGAAGCCGACGACGCCGGAGTGCCCACCGAAGCCGAGATCGAGGAGCTCCGCAAGGAGATCGATCGCCTCGACGCCGAGATCCTGGCTGCGGTCAAGCGGCGCACCGAGGTCTCCCGCATGATCGGGCGTACCCGGATGGCATCCGGCGGTACCCGCCTCGTGCACAGCCGCGAGATGAAGGTCCTCGAGCGGTTCAGCGAACTGGGCCAGGAAGGCCACACCCTGGCGATGCTGCTGCTCCGCCTCGGGCGTGGCCGTCTGGGTCACTGACGGCGGGGCCGTCCCGGTCACTGACGGCGGGGCCGTCCCGGTCACTGATCCACATCCTCACTGCAGGGCGATGTACTTGGTCTCGAGGAATTCTTCGATGCCCTCGAGGCCGCCCTCGCGTCCCAGCCCGGAATCCTTGATTCCGCCGAACGGTGCCGCGACATCGGAGACGATACCGCGGTTCACACCCACGATGCCGGTTTCGAGCGCATGCGACACGCGTAGGGCCCGGTCGAGGTCGCGCGTGAAGATGTAGGCGGCGAGCCCGTATCGGGTGTCGTTCGCGGCCGCGAGCGCCTCCTCCTCGGTGTCGAAGCCGGTGACGGCCGCGACCGGCCCGAACACCTCTTCCTGGAGGATGCGGGCCTGCTGCGGCACGTCGTCGAGCACGGTGGCGGGATAGAACCATCCCGGACCGTCCGCAGCTTCACCGCCCAGTCGCACCGAGGCGCCCGCCGACACCGCGTCCTGCACGAGTTCGATCACGGTCTTCTGCTGCTTCTCGTTGACGAGCGGACCCAGCGTCGCGTCGGGCTGCGTTCCCGGTCCGAGCCTGTACGACGCCATGCGCTCGGTGAGCTTGGCGACGAACTGTTCGCGCACCGAATTGTGGACGTGGAAGCGGTTCGCGGCCGTGCAGGCCTCTCCCCCGTTGCGCAGCTTGGCTGCCACCGCGCCCTCGACGGCCGCGTCGAGATCGGCGTCCTCGAAGACGACGAACGGCGCGTTGCCACCCAGTTCGAGCGAGGTGCGCAGCAGTGATCGACCGGCTTTCTCGGCGAGCGTGCGTCCCACCTCGGTGGAGCCGGTGAAGGTGAGCTTGCGCAATCGGGGATCCTCGAGGAGCGGACCGGTGACCTCACTCGCGTGCGAGGACGGCAGTACCGACAGGACGCCGGCGGGCAGCCCTGCCTCGTCGAAGAGTTGTGCGAGCAACTGGATGGTGAGCGGTGTCTCGGAAGCGGGTTTGACGATGATCGTGCAGCCCGCCGCGAGGGCGGGGCCGATCTTGCGGGTGCCCATCGCGAGCGGGAAGTTCCACGGCGTGATGGCCAGGCAGGGGCCGACGGGTTGTTTGGTCACGAGGACGCGCCCGGTGCCGGCCGGGGCGGGTGTGTAGCGACCGGCGATGCGGACGGCCTCCTCGGAGAACCACCGCAGGAACTCGGCCCCGTAGGTCACTTCGGACCGGCTCTCCGGCAGAGCTTTACCCATTTCGAGGGTCATGAGCAGCGCGAAGTCGTCGGCGCGGTCGGTGATCTTCTGCCATACCGTCCGCAGTAGTTCGGCGCGTTCGCGCGGCGGGGTCGCGGCCCATGCCGGACCGGCCGCCACGGCCGCATCGAGGGCCCGCATGGCATCACCGGGCCCGGCATCGGCGACACGTGCGAGTTCTTCGCCGGTCGCGGGATCGTGGACTCCGAAAGTGGCTCCGTTCTCGGCCGCAACCCATTGACCGCCGAGGAACAGGTCGGTGGGGACGGACCGAATCAGTTCTGCAGCATCCATATGCCCCATCATGCGCGCCACAGCCGCTCGCTGCCGGGAACCTCGGGATCCCCACCTTCACACCGGGCACAGCGTGTCCGGGCGCACTACTGTCGACGACATGAGCGACGTAACCGCAACGGCACCGTGGAAGGCTCTGGAAGACCATCGCGACCGGCTCGAATCGGTGTCGCTGCGGCAGTTGTTCGGCACCGAACCCGGCCGGGTCTCGACGCTGACGATCCGCGCCGGCGAGCTGGTGGTCGATCTCAGCAAACAACGCCTCGACACCGCGGTGCTGGACACCTTGTTCGAGCTCGCCGAGCAGAGCGGTGTCGCCGCGGCCCGCACGGCGATGCTCACCGGTGAGCACATCAACAGCACCGAGGACCGGGCAGTGCTGCACACCGCGCTGCGTCTGCCGCGCGATGCGGAGTTGGTGGTCGACGGGGTCGATGTCGTCGCGCAGGTGCATGCGGTGCTCGACCGGATGGGCGAGTTCTGCGAGCGGGTCCGCAGCGGCGACTGGCGCGGGGCGACCGGGCAGCCGATCGCCACGGTGGTCAACATCGGCATCGGCGGCTCCGATCTCGGGCCGGCGATGGTCACCGGTGCGCTGCGGCGTTTTCACGACGGGCCGGCGACCCGGTTCGTCGCCAATGTCGACCCGGCCGATCTGACCGCCGCCCTGGCCGGCCTGGACCCGGCGACCACCCTGTTCGTGGTGGCGTCGAAGACCTTCTCCACCCTCGAAACCCTGTCCAACGCCACCGCCGCGCGCCGCTGGCTGGTCGACGCCCTGGGCGAGGACGCGGTCGCCGCGCATTTCGTGGCGGTGTCCACGCACACCGAGCGGGTCGTCGAGTTCGGCATCGACCCGGCGCACATGTTCGAATTCTGGGACTGGGTCGGCGGGCGTTATTCGGTGGGCTCGGCGATCGGGCTGGCGGTGATGTGCGCGATCGGCCGGGAACGGTTCGCGCAGTTCCTCGCCGGCATGCACAGCATCGACGACCACTTCGCCACCGCCGACCCGGCACACAATGCGCCGTTGCTGGCCGGGTTGATCGGGGTGTGGAACGCGAGCATCCTCGGTTACCGGTCGCGGGCGGTGGTGCCGTATTCCCAGGATCTGGCGCGGTTGCCGGCCTATCTGCAGCAGCTGACCATGGAATCGAACGGCAAGTCGGTGCGCGCCGACGGCACACCGGTCTCGTGCCCGACCGGGGAGGTGTTCTGGGGCGAGCCCGGCACGAACGGTCAGCACGCGTTTTTCCAGCTGTTGCATCAGGGCACCGAGATCGTGCCGGTCGATTTCCTCGGCCTCGCCCGCAGCGGGGACGATCTGCCCGCCCGCGACGGCGCCACCGGCATGCAGGTGCTGGTGCTGGCGAACATGTTCGCCCAGGCCCAAGTCCTCGCCTTCGGCCGTGACGCCGCCGAGGTGCGCGCCGAGGGCGTCGACGAGGCGCTGGTGGCGCACAAGGTGATGCCCGGCAACCGGCCCTCGACGACGATCCTCGCCCCGGAACTGACCCCGTCGGTGGTGGGGCAGATCATCGCGTTCTACGAGCACCAGACCTTCGTCCAAGGCATCGTCTGGGGGATCGACTCGTTCGATCAATGGGGCGTCGAACTCGGCAAGACCCAGGCCACCGCCCTGCAGGCGGTCCTCGCCGGCGACGACAGCCCGGACACCGGGGACGCCTCCACCGACCAGCTGATCGAGACCTACCGCACCCTGCGCGATCGGGCGTGACCGCTCTCGGTCACGCTGCCTTCGGATCGGACCACGCCGTGGTGGTCCGGACGCGACCATGGGTGTCGACGAGACGCGCGGGCAGGTCGTACTGCTCGAGCCACGACAGGGCCCCGATCCCCCGCTGCAGTGCCGTCGCCGCGGCCGCATCGGCCCACACCGCGTCGGGAGCGATGACGCTGACCAGACGCCACCGCTCCGGGTCGGCGACGTCGGTGGTGTGCGACGCCATCGCCGATCCGGCCGGCAGTTCGACGGACCCTCGATCCGGAAGCGGCACCTGCCATCCTCCGGCCGGCGCGTGACCCGCGGTGGCCATGACATCGCCGATGCGCACGAGCGCTCCGCATTCGAGCAGGCTCGCGACGAGCGCCGCCGAGTAGTCGACGGTGTCGGCCACGGCCGTCGCGCCGAGTTCGAGGCTCACCCCGAACGGGGCGAGCACGATGTCTCCCTCGATCTGCACGTCGCGGTAGGTCGGGATGGGATGGATCGGCGGGATGGCGCCGGCGTCGACGGCTGCATCGTCGGAGTCGACCGGAGTGACGGTCCCGCCCGTCATGCGGGCCGCCCACAGCGCCGACCGCACCATCGACGCCAAGCGGGGGCTCATCGTGACCGGGGTGCCCTGCGCGAGATTGACGGAATGGATCTCGGCGTCGCCACGGCGGCTGTCGCTGACCGCCTCGGATTCGGCGACGACGCCGCGCACGATCATGCGGGCACGGTGCAGCGCATGCGGCTCGGTCACCGCGAGTGCGATCTGCCGACCCCACTCCCACCATTCGTTGCTGCCGATCATGACGGGCTCCACCCGTGTTCGATTTCTCGCAGGATGTATCCCAGTATGCCCGCGGCCCACGACAGGTGACAGCGCCGCAAGATCGGGCCCGTCCTCGTCAGACCCGCTCGAGGATCGCGGCGGTGTCCACACCGGTCGGCAATGTGCCCATCGCGATGCCCCAGTCGTCGTCGAGCCGGCTGCGGCAGAACGCCTCCGCGACCGCGGGGTGTCCGTGCCGGACGAGCTGGGCTCCCTGCAGGACGAGGGCCATCAGCTCCACGACGCGCCGTGCCCGGTATTCGGCGTCCTCGAGGTCGGCGAGTTCCTTGCCCACCCGGGCGATCGCCGAGTCGAGCCGGGGATCGACGCCTGCGGCGAGCCGGACCTCGGTGAAGAACGCCTCGACGGTATCGGGTTGCCGGGCCATGGCACGCAGCGCGTCGAGCGCCGCGACGTTTCCGGATCCCTCCCAGATCGACATGAGCGGCGACTCGCGATACAGCCGCGGCATCCCCGATTCCTCGGCGTAACCGTTGCCGCCGAGACATTCGAGGGCTTCGGCTGTCAGGGCGGGTGCCCGCTTGCACACCCAGTACTTGGTGACGGCCAGCGCGATACGGCGCAGTGCGGCTTCCTGATCGTCCCCCGCGGCACGGTCGGTGGCCCCGGCCAGACGCATCATCATCGTCGTCGCAGCGTCGGATTCGACGACGAGATCGGACAGGACGTTGCGCATGAGCGGCTGGTCGACGAGGAGCGCACCGAACGCCTTCCGGTGCCGCGCGTGGTGCACCGCGCGCAGCGTCGCGACCCGCATGTTCACCGCCGAGCCGATGACGCAGTCGAGCCGCGTCATGTTCACCATCTCGATGATCGTGTTGATGCCCCGCCCCTCGGGGCCGACGAGCCAGCCGATCGCGTTCTCGTACTCGATCTCGGAGGAGGCGTTCGACTTGTTGCCGAGCTTGTCCTTCAGTCGCTGGATGCGGATGGCGTTACGGGTGCCGTCGGGCAGGACGCGCGGGAGCAGGAAACACGACGGTCCGTGCTCGGTCTGCGCGAGCGTGAGGAAAAGGTCGGACATCGGTGCGGACGTGAACCATTTGTGCCCGACGATCCTGTACGAGCCGTCCGCATTCGGGGTGGCGGTGGTGGTGTTGGCGCGCACGTCGGAGCCGCCCTGCTTCTCGGTCATCGACATCCCGGCGATGAGGCCCCGCTTCGAGGAGGGCTCTCGCAGCCCGAAGTCGTAATGCGGGGCGGCCAGCAGCGGCTCGTAGCGCTCGGCGAGTTCGACGTTGTGGCGCAGGGCCGGAATCGCGGCGTAGGTCATCGAGATCGGGCACATGTGCCCGGCGTCGGTGTGTCCCCAGACGTAGAACTTCGCTGCGCGGGCGACATGCGCGCCGGGACGCGGGTCGCGCCAGGGCGCGGCGTGCAGGCCGTTCTCGACGGCGACGGTCATGAGATCGTGCCAGTGCGGATGGAACTCGACCTCGTCGATGCGGCGGCCGTAACGGTCGTGGGTGTGCAGGACGGGCGGGTACTCGTCGGCGAGGCGGCCCCAGTCCTGGGCGCGGGCGGTGCCGGCCAGGTCGCCGAGTTCGCGAACCTCGTCCGCGGCCCAGCTCGCCCCTTCGCGGCGCAGCCCTTCGAGCAGGGCCGGGTCGTCGGCGGCCTGGTAGGGCTCGAGGTTCGGGACCTGGTTGAACACCTCGTGGGTGGCGGGGAAATTCACGGCTTCACTCCTGACAGTTTGTCGTTCCGGACGGCAGGGCACCCGGCCGCCCGCAGGGCGAGGGCGACGAGGTCGGGGACGGTGGATTCGGCCGCGCCACGCAGGCGACCGGTGAGGACCTCACCGACCGCCCCGACGAGAGCGGCGGCGGTGAGGTCGACGTCCTGCTCGGGGAATTCACCGGCCGCGATGCCGTAGTTCACGGCATTCGCGAAGGCCGCCGCGAAGGCGCGGCGCAGCACGAGCCGTTCGGCGTCGACCGCGGCGTCGACCGGCTCGGCGAGCAGCGCGTAGGCGAGGGTGGGATTGCGCAGCGCACGCCGGGAGAACGTCTCGACCACCGCGCTCACCCGGTCGGTGCCGGATCCGGCTGCGGCTGCGGCCGTCACGGCCTCGACCTCCCGGCCGCACAGTTCCCGGAAGATGCGCACCATGAGGTCGGACTTGTCGACGTAGTGCCGGTAGACACTGCCGGTGGCGACGCCGGCGCGTTCGGCGACCGCGGAGACGGACAGTCCGCTGTAGCCGCGCTCGCTCAGCAACCCCACGGCCGCAGCGGCGATCGCCTCGCGTTGCGCGTCGAGTCTCTCCTGCACTGCTGGTGTCCGCCGGTACGCCACACCAAGAATTGAACCTCGGTTCAGTGCTTCGGTCAACGGTCGACGCTACGGTCGGAACTGTGAATCGACTCAGCGTCGTGGACGAGATGTTCCTCCACCGCCACAAAGGAACCGGCCTGCCGTCTGTGATGCAGGGCCTGTGGCGTACCGACGAGACCGTCGACGCGACCCTGTTGTTGTCACTCCACGACGTGCTGTCCGAAGGCCCCCTCGGACGCCGCGTGGTCCGGCCCCGGGTTCCCGGTGCGCGCCCCCGGTTCGAGCCGAACACCCACGTCCATCCGCTGCGTTATCCCGCGACGCCCATTCCCGACGACGAACTTCTCGCCTGGGCCGACGAGCACGCGAACGTGAACGTCGATCCCGAACTCGGTCCCGGCTGGGCCCTTGCCGCGACCCGCCTCACGAGCGGTGGCACGGCGCTGTCGATCGTGTGCTCGCATGTCCTGACCGACGCTCGGGGATTCGTCCGCGCGGTCGCCGACGCCCTCGCCGACCGGCCGCGCCGGCCGGATCCCGGTCGCCACTCCGACCTCCGCGATGCGGCGCAGCTGCTCCGGAAGGTCGGCAGCGGACTGCGCAGCGTGAAGTACACACCCCGCGTGGAGAGACCGCCCGCGCCGCAGACGGTGCGCGCCCGGCCCCGCACCGCACTGGTCGACGTCGATGCCGCGCAGTGGAAGGCACTCGCATCAGCGGAGGACGGCACTCCGAACGCCCTGCTGCTCGCCGTGTCGGCCGGTGTCGCCCGCCGCGCCCGGATCCCGTTCCCCGTGCGCATCTCCATTCCGGTCGACGACCGGGCAGACGGAACCGTCTCCAACGGTGTGTCGATGGTGGGGATCTCCGTCGACGACGGAGACACCATCGCCTCGATCCGCGCACGCGCCGCGCATGCCTACGCGCAGCCGCGGGAGGGGGCACCGCACAACATGCCCGCCGAGATGCTGCAACTCCTCCCCGACCGGCTCGCCGCCCGCGTCGCGCGGGGCGCCGGGGAGCGGGACCTGTTGTGTTCCAACATCGGCGCAGTTCCCCGCGAACTCACCACCCTGGGCCCGTACCGCACCACCGGAATCGCGATGCGCGCCATGCATCCGGGGCTCGACACCCGGCCGGCCCGCACCGCGACCCGCCTGTCGGTCTACGCCTGCCACACCGACGAGCGGTACACGCTGGCGTTCGTCGCCCTCGACGAGGAGCGCTTCCCCGACACCGCGACCCTGCGCACCTACGTCCGGGCCGAGCTCGCGGACCGGGGACTCGAGGCCCACTCCTGGTGATGCCGGTCGCGGATGCGGCGGCTACCGTGACGCCCCGTCACGTACAGTGCGGAGCATGACGCCCGAGACCCACGTCACATTCACCGACGGGACCGTCCGCGGCACCCGGCTCGGCGACCTCCTCGCCTGGCGCGGCATCCCGTACGCCGCTCCCCCGGTCGGTCCGCTGCGACTGCGCGCCCCGCAACCGGTCGAACCCTGGACCGGTGTGCGCGATGCGACGCAGTTCGGGAATGCGGCCCCGCAGCGGGCGCGCTATGCCTCGACCGGTCGCCGCGGTGTGCGTGTCCGTCCCGACGAGGACTGCCTGACCCTCAACGTGCTCGCTCCCGCCGGCCGGGTACACGCGCCGCGACCGGTTCTCGTGTTCATCCACGGCGGTGCGTTCACCCTCGGCACGAGTGCGCTGTCGGTGTACGGCGGCGAGTCGCTGGTCCGGCGCGGCGACGTCGTCTACGTGTCGGTCAACTACCGCCTCGGAGCGCTCGGCTATCTCGACTTCGGCGCCTTCTCCACCGAGTCGGCGCGGTTCGATTCCAATCTCGGTCTGCGCGACCAGGTCGCGGCACTGGAATGGGTGCAGCGCAACATCGCGGCCTTCGGCGGCGACCCCGGCAACGTGACGGTCTTCGGCGAGTCCGCGGGCGGCACCTCGGTGACCACCCTGCTGGCGACACCCGCCGCGCGCGGACTGTTCTCCGCCGCGATCGCGCAGAGTCCCGCACCGAATCTCGTCGTCACCGCCGATCGCTCGGCCGAATGGGGCCGCACGTTCGTCGAACTGCTCGGTGCCGATCCGGATTCGGCGGCCCGCGCGCTCCTCGACGCCTCGCCCGTCGAACTCGGGCGGGTGGGTTCCCGGCTCGGGGCGCAGGTTCTGCGCGCGACCCCCGGTCTGCATCCGTTCGGCCCGGTCGTCGACGGCGAGTTCGTTCCCCTCCAGCCGCTCGAGGCGTACGAGACCGGTGCGGCGCATCCTGTTCCGCTCGTGCTCGGAACGAACGACCGGGAAGGCGCGCTGTTCCCGAAGGTCCTCGACGCTCTGCCCACGAATCCCCGCCGGATCGACGCGCTGTTCGCCGCGACCGACCCGGAGGCGAAGGATCGCATCACGGCGGTCTATCCGGGATATCCGGACGAGCGCGCTGCGATCGATCTCGGCGGCGACCTCACCTTCTGGTATCCGTCGGTGCAGATCGCGCAGGCACATGCACGGTTCGCGCCGACCTTCATGTACCGGTTCGATCTCGCCCCGCGGCTGTTGCGGTGGACGGGCCTCGACGCGACCCACGCCGTGGAGCTGCTCGCGGTCTTCGACCAGAGCGACGAACCGCTCGGCCGCGCCCTCACGGCGCTGGGTGGCCGACGCAGGCTGCGTACGGTCTCCGCGGCGATGCAGCGTCAGTGGCTGAACGTGACGCGGCACGGCGAACCGTTGCCGTCGTGGCCACGCTATGACGAGAACGACCGTGCGACAGTCATTTTCGACGAGGTCACGCGCGTCGAGCACGATCCGCGCCGCGACCGGCGACTCGCGTGGGAGGGCTACCGCGGGTACACCGCTCCGGCACCCGTCCGGTGAGCGCCGCTATTTCGCGACGGTGAGCAGGAAGGCGACGTCCTCGATGGCGCTGACACTGTGCCGCACGGGCGGGATGATGATCAGGTCGCCCGCCGAACCCTTCCAGACGTCGTTGCCGGCGACGAGCTGGAGCTGGCCCGAGAGCACCTGCAGGGTCGCCTCGCCCGGACTGTCGTGCTCGCCGAGTTCGTGCCCCGCAAGCAGGGCGACGACGGTCTGCCGCAGGTGCTTGGTATGCCCACCGAAAACCGTCTGGGAGCTGCGTCCGCTGCTGGACGTCGCTGCGAGTTTGAGCTGCTGCCGTGCCATGGCGGTCAAGGAGAGCTTGTCCATGTACCGCAGTATCGCTCAGATGCCGCCGCGAGCACTCAGCTTCGCGCGTACCGGATCCAGCGGAACCTGATTCCCTTGGTGGACATCTGCCATTCCCCCGGCTCCGCCGCCCACTCGGGTCCGATCTCCGGCGCGGTCGCGTCGCCGTCGACGTCGAGGTCCACCTCGGTCACGAGCAGGTGCGTGGCGAACGGCATCGCCTGCGCGTAGATCTGGCCTCCGCCCATCACCACGGCCTCACCGTCGCCGGCGAGCGTCAGCGCGTCGTCGAGACTCGTCGCGGTCTCGGCACCCTCGGCCGACCACTCGGCGTTGCGGGTGACGACGATGTTCCGCCGGCCCGGCAGCGGCCGGAACCTCGGCGGCAGCGAGTCCCAGGTGAGCCGCCCCATGATCACCGGCTTTCCCATCGTCGCGTCCTTGAAGAACGCCATGTCCTCGGGGATGTGCCACGGGATGGTGTTCTCCCGGCCGATCACACCGTCGTGTGCCTGAGCCCAGACGAGGGTGACATCTCCCATCAGACGGCCACCGGCGCCTTGATCGCCGGGTGGTGCCGGTAGCCGACGACCTCGACGTCCTCGTAGTGGTAGCCGAAGATCGAGTCGCGCGGGTGCAGCTTCAGCGTCGGATAGGGATACGGCTCGCGGGTGAGCTGTTCGGTGACCTGATCGATGTGGTTGGAGTAGATGTGGCAGTCGCCGCCGGTCCAGACGAACTCGCCGGGTTCGAGGCCGGTCTGCTGCGCGACCATGTGGGTGAGCAGCGCGTAGCTGGCGATGTTGAACGGCACACCGAGGAACATGTCGGCGCTGCGCTGGTAGAGCTGGCAGCTCAGTTTGCCGTCGGCCACGTAGAACTGGAAGAACGCGTGGCACGGCATCAGTGCCATCTTGTCGAGCTCGGCGACGTTCCATGCGGACACGAGGATCCGGCGCGAGTCGGGGTTGGTGCGCAGCGTCTCGATCACCTGGCTGATCTGGTCGATGTGCTGCCCGTCCGGCGTCGGCCAGGAACGCCACTGCACGCCGTAGACCGGTCCGAGGTCGCCGTCGGGCGCCGCCCACTCGTCCCAGATCGTCACGCCGTGCTGCCGAAGCCACTCGACGTTGGAGTCGCCGCGCAGGAACCACAGCAGCTCGTAGACGATGGACTTCAGATGCACCTTCTTCGTGGTGATCAGCGGGAAGCCCTCGGACAGATCGAAGCGCATCTGGTGGCCGAACAGGCTTCGGGTTCCGGTGCCGGTGCGGTCGTTCTTCTCGGCTCCGGTTTCGAGAATCAGGCGCAGGAGATCTTCGTAGGGCGTCGGCACAGTCACGCACTGCAGTCTAGGCGGCCTCCGCCCGTGCGCGATTCCGGTAGCCGGTGCTGCCAGAACCGCGCACGAGCCCGGGACGGGCCTTAGCCTGTTCCCATGCCCGAGCTCCCCGAGGTGGAAGCACTTGCGGTGTTCCTGCGCGAGCACGCGGTCGGCAGCGTCGTCGGACGCATCGACGTCGCGGCGCTGAGCGTGCTGCAGACCGCCGACCCGCCGATCACGGCGCTGCAGGGACGCGACATCACCGGCGCGTCACGCTTCGGCAAGTTCCTCGCGATCGCCTGCTCGGACCTGCACCTCATCACGCACCTGTCGCGCGGTGGCTGGTTGCGGTGGCTCGACGAGCCGTCGCAGACTCCCCCGAAACTCGGCCGCGGTCCGCTCGCCCTCCGCGTCCATTTGTTCGCCCCCGACGCGACGACCCCGGCCTTCGACCTCACCGAGGCCGGCACGAAGAAGCGATTGGCGGTCTGGGTCGTCGACGATCCGCAGAAGGTTCCCGGCATCGCCCGCCTCGGCCCCGACGCGCTCACCCTCACGCGCGACGAGTTCGCCGCACTCCTGACCGACAGCACCTCACGCCTCAAGACGTTGCTGATCGACCAGAAGATTCTCGCGGGCATCGGCAACGCCTACTCCGACGAGATCCTGCACGTCGCGCAGCAATCACCGTTCGCGACCGCCGGACGGCTGACCGACGACGAGGTGACCGTGCTGTACGGGGCGATGCGGTCGGTGCTCACCGATGCCGTCACCCGCTCGGTCGGGCAGGACGCGGCGCGCCTCAAGGGCGAGAAACGGTCGGGTCTGCGCGTGCACGCCCGCGCCGGCGAGCCGTGCCCGGTGTGCGGCGACACCGTCCGCGAGGTCTCCTACACCGACCGCTCGTTCCAGTACTGCCCGACCTGCCAGACCGGAGGGAAGGTCCTCGCCGACCGGCGGATGTCCCGCCTGCTGAAGTAGTGTGCGCGCCGTGCAGATCCGGTCCTGGCTTCGCGAAGGAGTCCGCACTCTCGCACCGGGTTATTTCGCCTTCGTCATGGCCGGTGGCATCGTCTCCACGGGCCTCCACATCCAAGGCTTCCGTTTCGCATCGACGGTGCTGCTGATCGTGGCCGCCCTCGGATATGCGGTGCTCGTCGCACTGTCGGTGTGGCGGTTCCTCGCGTTCCGCGGCGAGGTCCGCGCCGACCTCGCCGATTCCGGACGGGCGTTCGGATTCTTCACCTTCGTCGCGGGCAGCAACGTGCTCGGCGTGCGCCTGATGATGGACGCCTGGCATTCCACGGCGGCGGTGCTGCTCGCGACCGCGGCAGTGACGTGGCTGGTGCTCGGATACGTCGTCCCGTGGACCGCGGTGCTCGGCACGACGGAGCGTCCCGTCCTCGCGAAGGCCAACGGAACGTGGTTCATCTGGGTGGTCGCGAGCGAATCGGTGGCCATCGCAGCGGCCGCACTCCAGCCCGTCTACCGCGAACTGGACAGACTGCTCGCCGCCGTCGCGGTGTTCACGTGGGGCGTGGGGCTGTTCCTGTACGCGGCGGCCGGCATCTTCGTCGCGGCGCGGATGCTGCAGTACCCGCTGAGACCCACCGATCTGACCGCGCCGTACTGGGTGTCGATGGGAGCGTGCTCGATCATCGTCGTGGCGGGCTCGCAGATCGTCGAGATGGACGACGCACCGATGGTGGACGCGACCCGTGGACTGATCGCGGGCCTCGCCGTCGTCGTCTGGGCCTTCGCGACGTGGTTGTTGCCACCACTCGTCGCGGCCGGGTGGTGGCGGCATCGCACCCACCGGGTTCCGCTCACCTACGACTCGTCCTTGTGGTCGATCGTCTTCCCCCTGGGCATGTACGCGGTTGCGGGGATGTATCTGGGTCGCGCCGACGAACTTCCACTGGTCGGTGCGATCGGCGCCGCAGAGTTGTGGATCGCGGTGACCGCCTGGGTCGTGGTGTTCGCGGCGATGCTCCACCGCCTGTGGGTCCGGCTCGTGCGCCCGGTCGACGAGCGCGACTGACGGTGGCCGCCCGCGCGGGTCCGCCCCACCTCTCCGTACCAGCGGACGGCGAGGACGACCGCCAGGGCAACCCCGACCGCGTCGCCGCCGTAGTACATCGACTGGGCACCGGCCTGCAGATCGGACACGTCGAAGGTCGTGCCGGGCGGCGACTGCGCGTACAGCGTCTTCGCCAGCACCGAATGGGCTGCGCCGGCCATGAGCAACACCACCGCGAGGTGCGCGAGGCCGTATCTGCGCCGGAGCGGATCGAGGCGGCAGATCGCGACGGTGAAGAGCATCCCCGCGGCGAAGACGTGCAGGTGGACGACAGCCGCGACGAGCGCCTCGTCGTGCATCGCCGCGAACAGCGGTGTCCGGTAGAGCACCCACAACCCACCCATGTCCAGGACTGCCGCGACGACCGGCACCGTCAGCAGTTCGGCCGGACGCGAGTGCAGCACATTGAGCAGACCCGTGCGTGTGCTTCCCACCGGAACGCTCCTCAACAGCAGCGTCATCGGCCTGCCCAGCACGATCAACAGGGGGCCGACCATGCCCACCAGCAGATGCCCGGTCATGTGGGAAGTGAACGGACCGCCGGGCAAGGGCAGCACCGACACCGCGGCCACGGCCCCGGCACCCGCGACGACACTCGCATCACGCCACTGCGGCCACGCGTCGCCACGTCGGCGGAGCCGCACGGCCGCGCCGATGTACAGCGCGACCCCCACCGCCGCGGCGATCAGGACGGCGAGGGCGAGCACGCTCGGTCCTGTGTGGGTCGGATGATCGTGCACCGACGGCTCCTATCCGTCCGAGAGCTCGGTGGTGCGGGCGTTCCGCCGCGCCGACCACCACAGGGCGGCACCGGCGATCAGGAACACGAGCGCTCCTGCGATCCATGCCAGGTCATAGGGCCACACGTCGACGTCGTAGCGGATCTGGTGGATGCGGAACACCTTGTGGTTCACCAGCCCGTCGAACAACTGGAATCCCCCGGCGCCCATGAGCAGGGCCGCCCAGAAGTGCCGTACCGCGAGGGCATGTCTGCGACGCACGTCCGCAAGCAACGCGAATCCCGCTACGAGCACGAGCAACTCGGCCGTGTGCAGCAGGCCGTCGGAGGCGAGCCCGACCGCGGGCGTGGATCGATCGTAGAAGTGGTGCCAACCGAGGATCTGGTGGAAGACGATCTCGTCGATCGCGGCCATGAGCGCCACACCGAGCAGGACGCCACTGATCGCGGAGTGCCGCACCGAGATTCCGTCGCGCGTACCCCCGGATCGCGTCGCGCCGGTCATCGCTTCCTCACCGTATCGTCCTGGGACCTGCTGTATCGGGATTGCGGGTTGTTCCGATCCCGCGGCGGGTACCCGACCGACCATGCTGAGAAACGCACTGTGGGAAGGCCTGGTCGCCGGCACGGCCGGTGTCGCCGCCATGACTGTCGGGGAGAAGATCGAGCAGGCCGTCACCGGGCGCCCGAACTCGCACGTCCCCGGCCGCGTCCTCGCCCGGTTGACGGGTGCGTCCGAGTCCGACGGGCAGCATTCGACCGCCCTGAACTGGGCGATGCACTTCGGTCAAGGCGTCGTCCTGGGCGTGTTGCGGTCGGTCATGGCCGAGGTGGGGCTGCGAGGGCCGCTCGCGTCGACGAAGTTCACCGTCGTGCGGCTGACCAACGACCAGATCCTCGAGAACGCGACCGGCGCCGGGGCACCGCCGCAGACGTGGCCGCGGTCGGAACTGGTGATCGACGTCCTCCACAAGAGCGTCTACGGGTTCGTCACCGGTGCAGTCGCCGACGCGCTGGCCGCCCGCCGGGGTCCCGGCCCGGGCGGGCGGCACGCCGGCCTCGTCCCGGGCCGCCACTCCGACATCGGCCCCGTGCCTCGCAGCGCGGCAGCGGGGCGGCTGCCGCGCGGAGCATGAACCGGCTGCGGCGAAGCGCAGAGGGGCACACGAGCGCAGCCGACCGGGCGGTTACCGTATCGGTGTGAGCGTCGAACCGCTGGACACCGGCACCGTGGCCGGTCACCTGCATCTTCCCGAGGGCAGCGCGCAGGGCGCCGTCGCGTTGACGCACGGGGCCGGCGGCAACTGCGACGCCCGGATCCTGCAACTGATGTGCGCCCGGTTCGCCGACTCCGGCTTCCTCGCCCTGCGCTACGACCTGCCGTTCCGTCGGCGTAAACCCAAGGGACCCCCGCAGCCGTCCCGGGCGGAGGAGGACCGTGCGGGTGTGGCCGCCGCGGCTGCGGAGCTGCGCGAACGGGTGCCCGGTCCCCTGCTGCTCGGCGGCGTCTCCTACGGCGGCCGGCAGACGTCGATGCTCGCGGCCGACGAACCCGGCATCGCCGACGCCCTCGTCCTGCTGTCCTATCCCCTCCATCCCCCGGGGAAGCCGGAGAAGCTACGCACCGAGCACCTGCCGAAGATCGCGATGCCCACGGTGTTCGTCCACGGCGACCGCGACCCCTTCGGCACCTTCGACGAACTTCGGGAGGCACTCGCCCTCCTGCACGCGGCCGCGACCCTCGTGGAGGTCACCGGGGCCGCACACGACCTGAGCCGCGCGAAGACGGATCCGTCGGAGGCCGCCGTCTCCGCTGCACTGCACCTGCTGGAAGAAAAGACATCATGATCGAACCCACCGACGTCGCCATCGACACGTTGCTCGCCGAGCTCCGCGACCGGCTCGACGACTCCGCCGACGCCCCGACGACCCTGCGTGGTCTGCTCGAGGCGGTGCTCGTCGTGGGATCGGGTCTCGAACTCGACTCCATGCTCCAGCGCATCGTCGCCGCGGCGACCTCGCTGCTCGACGCCCGGTACGGTGCCCTCGGTGTGCGCGCCGCCGACGGGGGGCTGTCCGAGTTCGTGTACGTCGGGATCGATCCGACGCAGCGCGAGGTGATGGGTCACCTGCCCGAGGGCCGAGGCATCCTCGGTCTGCTCATCAACGATCCTCGGCCGGTCCGCCTCGGCGACCTGTCGAAGCATCCCGCCTCGATCGGCTTCCCGCCGAATCATCCACCCATGAAGAGCTTCCTCGGAACTCCGATCATGGTGCGCGGCAAGGTCTTCGGAAGCATCTACCTCACCGAGAAGCTGGGGGCGCCCGAGTTCACCGCAGAGGACGAGGTGATCCTCAAGGTGCTCGCGATGTCCGCGGGCGTGGCCGTCGAGAACGCACGCCTGTTCGAAGGCTCACTCGCTCGCGAAAGATGGCTCACCGCAATGGCATCCATCAACTCTCGGTTGCTGATGGGCGGATCGGTGGACGAGACACTGTCGATGCTCACCGGCCAGGTCCGCGAACTCGCCCGATGCGCGGGGGCCTATGTCGTACTCGTCGACGGCCACCACGGCAGCCTGCAGGCCGCGGCACCCGCGATCCCGTGCGGGAAGGACAAGCGCTTCGACCTCACCGGATCGCCTGTGCTGCAAGCTCTCAAGAGTCGCCAGGTGATGCATATCGACAGCCTCGCCGGACTGCCACCGACGGAACTGGGCGACGAGGGACACGCGGTGGTGCTGCCCCTGTCGGCGACGTCGACCGTCACGGGCGTGCTCATCGCGACACGCGAGGCCGGCACCGAACCGTGGGACGACGAGGACGTCGCCCGTTTCGAATCCATGGCGAACCTTGCGGCCGTGGCCCTCGAATTCGCCGAACAACAGCGCAAGAAGCGTCTGCTCGATGTGCTCGCCGACCGCGACCGCATCGCCCAGGACCTGCACGACAACGTCATCCAACGTCTGTTCGCCACCGGCATGAGCCTTCAGAGCGCGACCGCGGAAGGTGCGGGCACCGAACGCGTCGTGGAAGTGATCCGTCACGCGATCGAGCAGCTCGACCGGACGGTGCGCGAGATCCGCACGACCATCTTCGATCTGCACACCACCGGCGCGGCGGCGTCGAACAGTCTGCGCCGGAGACTGCTGGACGTCGTGGGCGATCTGAGCATCCACTCCGCGGTGGCACCCAACGTCCAATTCGTCGGCCCCATCGACACCCTGGTCCCGATGCGTATCCATCCGCACGCCGAAGCCGTCCTCCGTGAGGGGCTGAGCAACGCGCTGCGCCACTCGCAGTCCGACAACATCTCCGTGGCGGTCTCGGTCCAGGACGACTTCCGGATCGAGATCCTCGACGACGGCACGGGCCTTCCCGACACGCCTCGACGCAGCGGCCTGGCGAACCTCGAGCGACGCGCCGTGCAGTGCGGCGGGTCGTGCGAGATCGGTCCGGCCCACCCGCGCGGCACCCGGGTGCTGTGGGCGGTCCCGCTCTGACGGGACGAGCCCCGAACCCGTCGGGTCAGGACGTCGGCTTGCCGCGCTCGTTGCGCAGTTCCGTGGCAAGCACGGCCGCCTGGGTGCGTCGCTGCATGCCGAGCTTCGCCAGGAGCCGCGAGACGTAGTTCTTCACGGTCTTCTCCGCGAGGAACAACCGCTCGGCGATCTCCCGGTTGGTCAGGCCCTCACCGATGAGCTCGAAGACGGCGCGTTCCTGCTCCGACAGTTCGGCGAGCGGATCGGCCGTCCGCGACGCCCGGATCCGGTCCATGAGAGCGGCGGTGGCGCGGCTGTCCAGCAGGGAGCCGCCCTCTCCGACGGTGCGGATGGCCGAGACGAGGTCGGTCCCGAGAATCTGCTTGAGTACGAACCCGGAAGCGCCCGCCATGATCGCGTCGAAGAGCGCCTCGTCGTCGGCGTACGAGGTGAGCATCAGAGCGCGCAGGTCCGGCATGCGGGTACGCAGCTCGCGGCACAGTTCGACACCGTTGCCGTCGGGAAGCCGCACGTCGAGCACCGCGACGTCGGCGCCGCTGTCGGGCACGCGGGCCAAAGCCTCACCCACCGAGGCGGCCTCACCGACGACGGTGAAGTCCGGCACGCTGCTCAGCAGATCCACCAGGCCGCGCCGCACGATTTCGTGATCGTCGACGAGGAACACGCGGGTCATCTCGGCACCTTTCGTTGGCAGGCTTTCCGGTCATTGTCCCAGGTGTACCGCGATACCCACGTCCTCGGGGCCGTTCGACACCCATGTCAGGACCTTCTCCCCCTCCCTCACGAACGCCACTCGGGAGACGCTGAACGTAGATGCGTACATGTGGGACGAACGAGCCGACGAGGAGGATGTCGTGACAGTCGATGCCGGAACCTGGTCGCTCGGTGACACCGAGATCATCGCGCGTGCGGTGGTGGAAGCACCCTCGGTGCACGACACGCAACCATGGAACCTGCGCCTGCCCGATCACAGCGCCGAGCTGGAGGAACGCCTCGAATTCGCCGAGTCGGGCCCCGACCCGCTGCGCGTCGACCGGCTGATCTCGTGCGGCGCAGCCCTCACCAACCTCGAACTCGCGATCCGGGTCCTCGGCAACAGGGCGCGCACCACCGTGCTGCCCGATCCGCAGCGCCCGGAGCTCATCGCGCGCATCGAGACGCTCGGACCGGGCACCCCGACCAGTCGCGACCTGCGGTTGTACGCGGCCATCTCGCACCGGCGCAGCCACCGCACATCGTTCACCGACATCCCGGTGCCGACGGAGACGCTCGCCGACATCATCGCGGTGGCCGGCGAGGTCGCCGACGTGGACGTGCGCCTGCTCGCGGCCGACGAGGCCGTCGCCCTGGCCCAGGTACTCGCGTATGCGGCGGAGGCCCACCGACGTCATCCGCACTATCAGCGCGAGATGTTCTCGTGGACCTCCCACTGGCAGCCGCACGGCAACTCCGAGGTCGTCACCACGTGGAGTGCGACCCTCGACGAGAGGGGCGCGGCGGGAGAAGCCATGGTCACGACGGGAATCCCGGACGTCGATGCGCTGGCATCGGCAATCGCGCGCGAGTCGGTGCTGCTGTTCTCCGCACCGTCGACCTCACCGGCCGATCTGATCCGGGTGGGCGCGGCCGTCGAACGGTGCTGGCTGTCGGCGATCGACGCGCGACTGTCGGCATCGGTACTGACGCATCCCCTGCGGGTGGAGGACGCCGGGTCGCGCCTGGCCGAGATGCTCGACCTGCCGGTCGTGCCGCTGGTCGTCCTACGCGTGGGTTTCTGAAGAGACGGGAGAGCGAGGCGACGATGAGTGCACCGACCGAGCAGCCGATCGACGATCCGACCCACGAGTTGTTCCGCACGGCCCTGGACATGGCGCAGGCCGCGAAGGCCGGCAACGTCTCGGGCTGGCTGACCGCCCGCTACGAGAGTGGACGCCTCGAGGACGTCGCGTTCCTGCTCTCGCAGATGCTCGGAGTGCTTATCGAGAACGGAGCGGTCAGCCGCGGCGTACACCCGGCCGACGCATGGCGGG
Source organism: Rhodococcus sp. B50 (assembly GCF_013602415.1). Classification (NCBI taxonomy): domain Bacteria; kingdom Bacillati; phylum Actinomycetota; class Actinomycetes; order Mycobacteriales; family Nocardiaceae; genus Rhodococcus; species Rhodococcus sp. B50. The sequence continues at coordinate 2,735,799 of NZ_WPAG02000002.1, forward strand.
AACTGCGCGAGCGGGGCATCGACGACTTCGGCTGACGCCCCGGCTCGCGCCCCGGATCAGTCCTCGGTTTCCGTCGAACGCACGACGAGGACCGGGCAGTCCGCGGTCTGGATCAGCGCGTTGCTGGTGGATCCGAGCAACAGTCCCTTGAATCCCCCGCGCCCGCGGGTACCGACCACGAGAAGCTGTGCCGCTTCGGCATATTCGCTGAGCACCCGCACCGGCCGGTCGCGCGCGACGACACGTTCGACGGTGACGTCCGGGTACCGCTCCTGATAACCGGCGAGACGCTCGGCGAGCACGATCTCCTCACCGGTCTGGATCCGGCTCCAGTGCGGGTCCTCGGGGACGGCTCCGAGCGACGGCTGCACGCTCACGTCGCTCCACACATTCACCGCGACGAGCGTCGCACCGCGCGCGGATGCCTCCTCGAATGCGACCTCCACCGCGTCGCGGCACGAGACCGAACCGTCGATACCGACCACGACGGGCCCCTCCGCCGGCGGAGCGCCGTCGAGTGTACGACCCCGCACCACCACGACGGGCGCCGTCGCATGCGAGACGACCGCCGTGGAGACCGAACCGGCGAGCAGACCCTTCACCTCGCCGAGACCGCGTGAGCCGACGACGAGCCGATCCGCGTGTTCGGCCTGGGCTATGAGCGTGGGAACGACCTTGCCTTCGAGCTGCCCGGTGGTGACCTCGACGTTCCCGTGGCGGTTCTCGTCGATGATCTGCCGGGCGAGCGCGGCCGCGCCGGCGAGGCGGTCGCGGGCGGTCGCCTTCATCTCCTCGTGGAAGCTCTGCGCGAGGTAGGGCTCGGAGTAGTAGAAGGCGGGGATGTGCACGACGGTGACGATGCGCAACGGCAGGCCGCGGATCGCCGCCGCCCGTGCCGCCCAGTTCACCGCGGTGGTGGACGCGTCGGATCCATCGACGGCTACGACGATCGGCTTGTTCTCGGTCATCGAACGCGGAACCTTTCTTGGTGGGTCAGCCGCAGATCTGCCGCAGCTGCTCGATCAGTCGCACACGCCCTGCGGTGTCGGCCGCGAACGGAGTGACGTTGAGGGTGGTGACCCCGGCCTCGGCGAACGCCGCGACGCGCTCACGCACGAAGCCCTCCGAGCCGATCAGGGAGATCGAGCGGAGCAGTTCGACGGGCACCGCAGCGGCCGCCTCTTCCTTCTTGCCGGCCAGGTACAGCTCCTGGATGGTCTCGGCTTCCTTCGCGTAGCCGTACCGGATAGCGAGGTCGTTGTAGAAGTTCTTGCCCTTGGCGCCCATGCCACCGACGTACAGCGCGACCATGGGCCGGACCCAGTCGAGCATGTGGTCGACGTCGTCGCCGATGGCGAGCGCGGTCTGTGCGTAGATCTGCAGGTCGCCGAGTGCGGGCTCGCGCTTGGCCTTACCCTTCGCGATCGACTCGCCCCACACGTCGGCGGCCTTCTCCGGGTAGTAGAACAGCGGCTGCCAGCCCTCGGCGATTTCGGCGGTCATCTCGACGTTCTTCGGGCCGAGCGACGCGATGATGATCGGGATACGCTCGCGCACAGGATTGTTGATGATCTTCAGCGGCTTACCGAGTCCGGTGCCGCGGTCTGCGGGCAGCGGGATCTGGTAGTACTTGCCCTGGTGGTCGATCTTCTCGCGGCGCCACACCTGCCGGCAGATGTCGACGATCTCGCGGGTGCGGCCCAACGGCGCGTTGTAGGGAACGCCGTGAAAGCCTTCGATGACCTGGGGGCCGGACGCGCCGATACCGAGCACGAAGCGGCCGTCGGAGACGAAGTCCAGGCCGGCCGCCGTCATGGCGGTGAGCGTCGGTGTCCGGGTGAACAACTGGAGGATGCCGGAGGCGAGTTCGACGCGAGAGGTCTTCGCCGCCAGATAGCCGAGCTGGCTCACCGCATCGAACGAATAGGCCTCGGGCACGAACACGATGTCGAGGCCGGCCTTCTCCAGGTCGGCCACCTCCGCCGCGGTCTCCGCGAAGCCTCCGCTGTAGTTCAGTCCCATTCCGATGCGCATGCGCCACCTTCGTCCCTGCTGCACACCCCGTTCGGGCGCGCTCGTCCTCGTGCCCCCGAACACTACCGCCGTCAGGAGGCCGCCGGTCGCACCACCATCACCGGGCAGTGCGCCTCGCGCATGAGGGCGTTTCCGGTGGAGCCGAGCACCAGGCCCTTGAAACCACCCCGGCCCCGGGTACCGACCACGACGAGCTGGGCTTTTTCGCTCCAGGCCTGCAGGTGGGAGCGGGGACCGTCTATGTAGACCTTCCGGTGGACCGTCACCTCCGGATAACGCTCGCCGTATCCCGCGAGACACTCGGACAGGAGGGAGTGCTCGTACTCCTCGAACGCACGGGGATCGAAGTCGAGAGGCGACTCGTCGATCTCGCCGACCTTCAGATCGCTCCAGACGTGGACGGCGACGAGGTCGACACCGCGCCAGGACGCCTCTTCGAACGCCAGCCCGACCGCTGCGCGACTCGCGGGGCTGCCGTCCACACCGACGACGACCGGCCGCCCGTCGGGGACGGGGCCTTCCGGACCCCGCACCACCACGACCGGGCATTCGGCGTGGCCGGCGACGGAGACCGGGGTGGAGCCGAGCAGGGCCTCCCCCAGCTTGGTGCTGCCGGTAGCACCGAGGACGATCAACCGCGCCTTGCGGGACAGCTCGACGAGCCACTTGGAGCTTCCGGTGAGCGCGAGTTCGGAGGTGACCTCGAGATCCGGAGCCACCGCCTCGGCGGTTTCCGCAGCTTCCTTCAGGAGCGCCTGCGCTTCGACCTCGCTCCATTCGAAGACCTGCGAGGGACGGAAGAAGGGAAGTCTGGTCCACTCGGAGGGGGCGAAATCCACCGCGTGGACGAGGTGCAGGGAGATCTTCCGGCCGGCTGCGGTGGCTGCCGCCCACCGCACCGCCCGCTCGGAGGCCGGAGAACCGTCCACACCGACGGTCACATGGTTGTGGTCGCGGGGTGTTTCACCGAGAGGTTTCACGTCCACGAGGCTAGCCCGATCCGGTACGCCCGGATACGGACTTTGGTCATCGCGACGAGATTCCTTCGAACGCAATGCATTTCCATGGGCGCGATCTACGTCACATAAAATTGTCATCGCAGATGCGAATTTATTACCGTGGGAGTCATGCAACTCACCCGGTTCACCGATCTCGGACTGAGAGTTGTGATGCATCTCGTCGCCGGCCCGGCGGGGAGTATGCCCAGTACCAGAACGATTGCAGACCAGCTCGACCTGTCGTACGCACATACGACGAAGGTCGTCGCCCGACTCGGCGAGCTCGGAGTGGTCACCACCCGTCGCGGACGCGGCGGAGGCCTGACCATCACCGAACTCGGCCGTACGGCGAGCCTCGGATGGCTCACCCGAGCCCTCGAAGGTGAAGAGGAAGTCGTCGAGTGCGAAGGAGCGAAGCCCTGTCCCATGCGTCACGGCTGCAGCCTCCGCTCGAAGCTGCGTGCCGCACAGGACGCCTTCTACGCCACCCTCGACGACGTCACGATCGCCGACCTGGCAACCCCGGACGCCGGCCCCGTCCTGCTCACCCTCGAACCACCCACCGGTCGCTGACCCACGGCGACACCACCGGTGCAGCCCGTCACGACACACACGAGGAGACTCACCATGCCGCTCTCACCCGAATCCAAGGATGTCATCGCTGCGACCCTTCCGGCGGTGGGAGCCGCCATCGGCGACATCACCCCGCTGTTCTACAGCAAGATGTTCGCCGCTCACCCCGAGCTCGAACGCGACCTGTTCAATCGGGGCAATCAGAAGCAGGGTGAGCAGCAGAAGGCCCTCGCCGGATCCATCGCGGCGTTCGCGACGCTCCAGCTCGATCCCGATCCCGCACGTGTCGAGGCGATCCTGTCCCGCATCGCCCACAAGCACGCCTCGCTCGGCATCAAGCCCGACGAGTACTGGATCGTCCACAAGCACCTGTTCGAGGCGATCGTCGAAATCCTCGGAGATGCAGTCACTCCCGAGGTCGCGAAGGCGTGGGACGAGCTGTACTGGCTGATGGCGAACACGCTCATCTCGATGGAGGCCGATCTGTACCGCGCCGCGGGTGTCGAGGTCGGCGACGTCTGGCGCACCGTCCGCGTCGCCGACCGCGTGCACCAGTCCGCCGACACCGTCTCGTTCGTCCTCACCTCGCTCGACGGTTCTCCGCTGCCCACCTTCCGCCCGGGCCAGTACCTCTCGGTCGGCGTCCATCTCCCCGACGGTGCCCGGCAGATCCGTCAGTACAGCCTGTCGAGCGCACCCGCCAAGGGCGACTGGCGCATCACCGTCAAGCGGGTCCTGCGGACCACCGCACCCGACGGCTCCGTGCTCCCCGCCGGTGAAGTGTCGAACTTCCTGTACAACAACCTTTTCGAAGGCGACGAGCTGCAGGTCACCACTCCCTTCGGCGATCTCGTCCTCACCGAGGACGACACCCCGATCCTGTTGGCGTCGGCCGGCATCGGCTGCACCCCGATGATCGGCATGCTCGATCATCTCGCCGGCGTCGGGGACGAGCGTCCCGTCGCGGTCCTGCACGCCGACCGGTCCGTCGCGAGCCACGCCCACCGCCGCGAGCTCGAGACCCTCGCCGAGAAGATCCCCTCGGCCCAGCTGTACCGCTGGTACGAGGATCTCGGCAACCGCGAGCCGCTCGAGACCGTCCGCGTCGGACGCGCCGATATCTCGGACCTGCCGCTCGATCCGACGACCCAGGTCTACCTGTGCGGCCCGCTGCCGTTCATGCTCTCGCTGCGCGAGGCGCTCATCGAGCGCAACGTTCCGGCGGAGAACATCCACTACGAGGTGTTCGGGCCCGACAGCTGGGCGCCTGCCTCCTGATCCTGCCCGATCCGATCGCGGTGCCCCGGCCGAGTCTGCCGGGGCACCGCTGCATTCGCGGCTAGGCTGCACACATGGACTCCGCCGCGGTTGTTCGCCACCCGGCCCCATCCCGATTCGGCCACGTTCTCGCACTGCTCGGCGTCCTTCTCGTGGCCGGTCTCGTCGCTCTGGTCCCCGGCTCCGACGAACCGCTCGGAACCGATGCCCCCGCCGACGTCTTCAGCGCCGCCCGCGCCGGCGAGCACATCGACGCGATCGCGACCGCCCCACGGCCGCTCGGCTCGACCGCCCACACCGCTGCCCGCGACCACCTCGTGGCCGCACTCGACGAACTCGGCTGGACCACCCGGGTCGACTCGGGCGTCGGATGGATGGCGCGGCCCGAGGAAGCGACCCAACGCGGTGCCCGCGTGCAGAACATCCTGGCGACCCGGGACGGTACCGATCCCACCGGCACCGTCATGCTCGTCGCGCACTACGACACGGTGCGGGGCTCCCCCGGCGCCGGTGACGACGGGATCGGCGTCGGCACGGTCCTGGAAGTCGCCCGTGCACTCGACTCCGGCCCTCCCCCGCGGAACGACGTCGTCGTCCTGCTCACCGACGGTGAGGAGAACGGTCTGCTCGGCGCCCACCGGTTCGTCGGCACGCAGTCCGTGCGAGCGGGTCCCGTGGTCGTCCTCAACCACGAGGCCCGCGGGAACGCGGGCACGCCGACCACCTTCCGGATCACCTCACCCAACGGTGTCCTGATCGACACCCTGGCCGGAGCGCCCGGCGCGCGTGCGGATTCCCTCACCGAGCTGATCTTCGAAGCGCTGCCGAACGACACCGATTTCCGCCGCTTCGCCGAGAGCGGCCATCACGCCCTCGACACCGCGATCTCCGCGGGATCGGCCTACTACCACAGCCCTCTCGACACCCCCGACCGTCTCAGCCGGACGTCGCTGCAACACATGGGTGAGACTTCCCTTGCGACCACACGCGCACTCGCCGCGTCCGATCTGGCGGCCGTCGACGACGGCGGAGACCAGGTGGTGACAACCGCTCCGTGGGGACTTCTCCACATGCCGCGCTGGGCGGAGGTCGTCGGGGCGGTCGTGCTCGGCGGCGTCGTGGCGGCGATCGTCGTGCTGCGTGTGCGCCGCGGTGAGACGCCGGCCTGGCAGGTCGGCACTGCCGTCGCCGTGTCCGTGCTCGCCGCCGCGCTCGCCGCAGGGGCGGCATGGTTGCCGTGGTGGTTCGCGCAGATCCTCGATCCGGGCATGGCCGCGCCGGTCGCCGACGAGCCCTACCGCCCGGGCGTCTTCCAGTTCGCCGCGGTCGTCGCGGCTCTCGGTGTACTGGTGGTCACGCGGTCGTGGTGGAGCCGCGGCCGTCCGGCCGCTGCGCTCACGTGCGGAGCGTTCGTGCTCGTCGCGGTGCTCGCACTGATCGGTACCCCCTTCCCCGGTGTGCCGCTGACACTGTCGGTGCTCATGCTGCCGGCGGCGCTGGGGCTCCTGGTGGCGCTGTTGCTCCCTCAGCGCGGCACGGTGTGGCCGCGCGTCGCGATCACGCTGGGCGCGCTCGGGTCCCTGATCTTCGGTCTGCCCGCCGTGCTGGTGTCGTTCGATGCCGGCCTCCTCTACGGGGCACCGGTGGCCGGTCTGTTCGTCGCGTTCACCTTCGCGGCGGTGCTCCCGCTGTGCGAGCCGCTCCCGGCGACCACGCGTGGGCTCGTGACATCCGCGACGGGCACCGCGGTGATCCTCGTGGTGTGCACGCTGCTGGCCGGTTACCTCAACCGGGACGGAGCGACCGATCCCCGGCAGGAATACCTCTGGTACTCGCTCGACGCCGACCGGGGCGCCGCAGTGTGGGGATCGCCCGACAGTCCGCACTCCGACTGGAGCCGAGACCTGCTCACCAGCGGTCCCGACCCGCTTCCCACCGCATTCCCGTGGCGGGAGGACCGTCCGATGCATCACGGGCCCGCCCCGGTCGCCGACCTCGAAGCGCCCGAGGTCGAGATTCTCGAGGACACGATCGGCGGAAGCGCACGGGAGATTCGGTTGCGGCTGACCTCACGGCGGGACGCCCAGGCCGTCGGACTGTGGATCGACAGCACGACCGCCCATGTCCACGGAGCGACGGTGGACGGTTTCCGCGCCGAACCGTCCGATCGATTCGGGTTCCTGTTCTGGGCTCCCGGCCCCGACGGAATCGAGGTCGAGCTGACGCTGAGCATGCGCGAGAACCGCCTCGGCGTCCGCCTGGCCGATCTCGGTGACGATCTCGGCGTCGTCCCCGGATTCGAACCGCCCGCCGATCGCGTGGTGGTCCAGCCGACGGTGGCCGTGACGCGGACCCTGCAACTGTAGGGTCGTCACTCCCACTCGTGGACGGGAGTGCCGGAATCCATGTTCTGCACGTAGTCCTTCATCATCCCGAGCAGAGCGGTGCGGCGGTTCTCGCCGGCGGCCTCGCGCCGGGCCACCTGCTGTCGCTGCCACGCCGCCCCGGTCTGCCGGGTCAGCGCCCGTCCTTCGACGATGCCCAGATAGCGGTCGCGGACCGCGGAGGACAGTCCGTAGGCCTCGAGGCCTTCGTGCGCGAGCGGCAGCAGGCACCGCAGCACCAGCTCGTCGGCACCGACCCATCCGGTCCGCGGCCAGTACAGCTTGGCGTCGAGACCGAACTTCGCGCCGAGGACGAGATTCCGCTCGGCGGCGTCGAAGCTGAGGTCGCGCCAGAGCGGCTCGTCGGCGTCGGCCAGGGCGCGCAGCGTTCCGTAGTAGAAGGCGGCGTTGGCCATCGTGTCGAGGACGGTCGGTCCCGCCGGGAGGACGCGGTTCTCGACGCGCAGGTGCGGATGACCGTCGCTGATGTCGTAGACGGGGCGGTTCCACCGGTAGATGGTGCCGTTGTGCATCTGCAGTTCACGCAGTTCGGGAACCCGGCCGGCATCGAGCTCGGCCATCGGGTCGGCGTCCGAGACTTCCGGGAGGAGAGCCGTGAAGTAGCGGGAGTTCTCTTCGAACAGGTCGAGGACGGAGTCGATCCACCGCTCGCCGAACCACACGCGGGGACGGACACCCTGGTTCCGCAGTTCGAGCGGGCGCGTATCGGTGGCCTGGGCGAACAAGGGGATCCGGCTCTCGTGCCACAGCGCCTTACCGGCGAGGAAGGGCGAGTTCGCCGCCAGCGCGACCTGCGCTCCCGCCAGACACTGGGCGGCGTTCCAATGGGTAGCGAAATCCTCCGGAGCGACCCTCAGATGCAGCTGCAAGGACGTGCAGGCCGCTTCGGGAACAACCGAATTCATATCGGCGCGAAGGGTTTCCACGACATCGCTCCCGGGCAGCGGCACACCGTCGAGGTCGAGTTCGATGTCCTCGCCACGAGCCGCGAAGATCTGGTCGTTGAGCGCTTCGTAGCGGGGATTGGCAGTGATCCGGCCCAGCTCGAGATCGTCGAGCTCGAGCGTGGGCAACATACCGATCATGACCAGCTGCGCATCGTGACGGTGCATCCGCTCGTCGGCGCGGCGGAGCGAGGAGCGCAGCGAATCCTCGAGCTCGAAGGGTTCGTCATCGGTGAGACGTCGCGGCTCGACATTCATCTCGACGTTGAACTGGCCGAGTTCGGTCTGGAAGACCGCATGGTCGTCGATCGCCTGGAGTACCTCGAGGTTCGACATCGCGGGCGACATGTCGTCACGCACGAGGTTGAATTCGATCTCCATGCCGAGATGCGGTTCGGGCGACGAGTGCACGTCGACGAAGACGTCCTCTCGGAGCATCCGCTCGAGCGCCTTCATGCAGTCGCGGACCTTGCTGCGAAACATCCGCCGGTCTTCCCCGGTGAACGAACGAGCAGATATCTCAGCTCCCAATGGAACCCCCGGGTCGGCGCGCAGTCGGTCGAGCCAAGCCTAGCGCGCGACTCCCGTAGGGGTGGGATCAGACGGCGCGGTATCCGCCCCAGTCGGTGACGACGCCGCGGTCGCTCAGCCAGGCGTTGGGGTTGATCTTGGTACCTGCGGTGTCCCAGACCTCGAAGTGCAGGTGCGGGCCGGTGGACCAGCCCTCGTTGCCGACGGTGGCGATCTGCTGGCCGGCGGAGACACGCTGCCCGGCGGAGACCTGGTAGGTGCTCACATGACCGTAGACGGCGGTGGTGCCGTCGTCGTTGAGGACGCGGACCCACTGGCCGTAACCCGAGGCCGCGCCGGCTTCGAGGACGGTGCCGTCGGCGGCGGACTTGATGGGCGTGCCGATCGGTGCGGCGATGTCGATGCCGCCGTGGTGCGCACCCCAGCGCGGACCCCAGTCGGAGGTGAGGGTGCCGGAGACGGGCTGGACAGCGGAGGGAGCAGCCGGGTTGAGCTGGTCGAGCCAGCTGGGACCCGAGAACTGATCGAGGAAGCCGGTGACCTCGGCGGGGAGCTCGGGCGCGCCCTGCTCGGCCGGGGTGGTGATACCGGGGATCGCCGGGATCTCGACACCCTCGGGCAGCAGGCCCGCAGGAAGCTCGAAGGGAAGAGCGGGCGCGGGAGCCTCGGCCTGGACGTGGTCGTGGCCGGGATGCGCGGCGGCGGTGCCGGCGCCGATCTGCGAGCCCACGGCGAAGAAGGCACCCGTGGCTGCGGCAACGGTGGCGGCCTTGACCGGAGCGGACGTCCCGGTGGGCTCGACACGGTGGCGGCCCTTGCCGGAAGACGGCACGCGAATCGGTTCGAGGTCGAATGCTGCGTCTTCGCGTGTGCGCTGATGGCGTCCCACAGTGTGTCCCTTGTTTCGTCCCGACTTCGACCGGGTATCCCCCGGCCGTTCCTGGCGACCCAAGGTAACAAAACGGTATAGAGAATCGCCAGTGTTACCTTTCCTTGATCTCAATCGGCGGGAACCTGCAGGTCGTACGCGTGGTTAGGCAGGGCCCGAGAGCAGGCGCTTGGTTACGGCACCGGCCCGGCGGCTACACTCACAACGCGCCAAGGTCGGTTCCGCCCGGCCGGACGCCTCCGTAGCTCAGGGGATAGAGCACCGCTCTCCTAAAGCGGGTGTCGCAGGTTCGAATCCTGCCGGGGGCACAGAAAACCTGCAGGTCAGGGCCGGTTTCGGCCCTGGTCCGCAGGCTGTGTGCAGAATACGTGCAGAATCTACTGCCGTGGGGCCGACATAGAACGGCCCCGGATCGGGCTTCCCTCCCGAGTCCAGGGCCTCGGCCCAACGGAGACGTATTCCGATGAACCGTTCCACGATCGTAGGACGCGCTGCGTCCATTCCCCACACCGAACACCACTAGGTCAGGACCACACCCCCATCACGGGCGGTGTGGTCCTCGTCGTCGTTCTCTCCCCACGTCCGACGCAAACCAATGTGGGCCGGTGTTCTCAATCCCGCCAACCGGGGCGGGCGCTCTCACTGCGGTATCTGGCCAGACGCTGTGAGGGTCCGACACAGCCACGTACCCGTTCGGGACGTGGCCAGAGGTGTTGGCCGTGACGCGATAACGGGGCATGGTTCGTGGGAGCTCCGGGGAGGGGTATCGACACCGGCACCCTTGGGTGCTCCGCTCGGTCGAGGACAGCACGGGCGCAGCCCGTTCCGATTCATCAGGTCGAGGAATGCACTACCGCTACACTGAGATACGTACTCGATGTGATGCTCGAGAGTCATGACGACAGTGCCCACGTTGCTCCGTTTGGTCACGGGAGACGTGGGCACTGTCGTATCCGTCGAACTACTGCGAAGCCTTCCATTCGAGAAAGTGCTGAGCAATCGGCACGAAACGGAACGAGGTCTGATCCGGCGCAGTCCCCGCACCCGCCGTGGTCGACGTCACCAACCCGTAGGCGTCACGCACATCCTCTCGATACTGTGGCGGAATGCGCTTGTCGCGGTTGGCGACGAATGTCTTGCGCTTGTCCTCGTCCAGATTGCTCCACCACCGTTCAAGAGTGTCCCGCCGCTCCTTCACAAACTGGGCGGCCTCCGGCGTCGCAGTGAACCCGTCAGGGCCAGATCCGATCGTGACCCAGCACTCCGAACCTTCGGGTTCACCAATTGTGACAAGCTCAGGGAGCAGGTCCACCGGGACGGTCCCTTCGGGATCCTGGAACAGGACGTTACGTACCTTCGGACTTAAATCGGTCCACCAAGCACTGATAGCTGCTGGAGTAGTCATCGGTCGAATATATATGCCAGACAGCTATTCCGAGCCTCCCTCACCACGAGCGCACTCCGGTTACGACCATGTCACCCGCGCCCCCATCGCTCCGCTAGGACTGTGGAACGCGCTTTGAGTCGATTCAGCGTTCGGCTGCACAGAACGTCACTTAACTTGATCCTGTGGACACGCTGACAGCCATGGCCATCGCCGGCATATTCATCGAGGTTGTGGGCTTCGCCCTGGCGGCCTTCGGTGTCAGATCCAAATGGAGAGAACATGCCCGAGGATGGGATCGATTCTTCCCCCAGCGGGTACGGAACTTGGTCGGACGACGGCGACCCGTCCAGGTTGAGGCACGCGACGCGGCAATGACGGCAGACGCAGCCGCCAAGGCGGTGGCAGTGCGCAAGTTCAGGGAATCCGACCCCGTCGAGGATCGATTGCGCGCATTAGAGGAGGCGGTGACCGATGCCGCGAGGAACCTCCAACACCACATCCATTCGACCGGCGACGCGCTGCGTGAAGTCAACACCCGCGTGACAGCTCAACGACAAGAGATCATGTCCACTCTTGAACAAGCACAGTCCCAAGGGAGAGTGGAGATCGTCACCGATCTGCGCCTCGCGGGATGGGGTCTGATCTTGGCTGTTCTCGGCCTGGCCCTGCAGGTCCCCTCAACCATCACCGGATAACCCTCTGACCTGAGCGTTTGCTGGGGTGGGGGGCACGGACAGCTCCTCCCACGGTGCCAACTGTCCATTTTTACGTGGGCGGCTGACGGCCCCGGTCGGCTGACCAGGGCAAATGGCGGATCGGTGCCCATCGACGCAGGTCAGGGCGGGGACACCGGTCCTCTGTAGCCTCGATGGCGGTGGCGGCCCCTCGTCTCCCCGGCCACCGACACGAGAACGGCCCCGGGCAACCGGGGCCGTTCGTCGTTGCGGGTCCTGCGGTGTCAGGTCAAACGATCCAGTTCGACAGATCGAGTGTCGCCTCGGCCGCCTCGACGGTTACCGGCGTGAGCTTGGCGAGTGCCACCTCGGCCGCCGCCCCGTCCCGGACGATCTTCGTCGTCCAGAACTTCGCACGGTCGGCGCTGATCCGGCCATCGGCCACCGCAGCGGCCACGAGCGTGCGCGCACTGGTCAGCACCCCGACGGCGGCGTCGATACGCAGCTGTTGATACGCAGCGGCGTCGAGGCTCACGAGACCGTCGCTCCCGGCCGTCACGGCGTCACCAGCGCGGTCAGGCGGCGGATTGCGCGCGGTTGCGTGATTGCCATGACCGGATTGACGTAAGTCTGTACGAACTTGCCCCGCCGCTCACGCACGGGGATCAGTTCGGTGGTGAGCGGGGTCTCGAATGCCAGCAACCCGGCCTTGCCCCGAGCGACGGCGTAGGCGGTGGCCTCGTCGATGTAGGGACTCGTCACCAGCTCGACGCCGGCGGTTGCCAGGACGGCGGGCAGATTCTCACCGTATGCGACCGTGAGGTCGTAGGCACCGGTCGGGCTAACGACGAGGGTGTCGAACTTCAGCCCGAGTCGATCCTGGTCGGCTTCACGCTGCGCGGCGGCGAGCAGGGCCAACGGCCGTTCGGCGTTGCTCGTGATGGTGTCAGGCGCACCGACCGTGACCACCTGGTCCCAAGGCCGGGTAGCCGGGAAGTCACCGCCACCGACACCGAGGTGTTCGACGAGGGCAGCGTCGACGGCCTCGAGGACGGCCGTGTTCAACTTCCGCACGACGGTGTTGGACAGTGCCAGGATCTCGGCATTGACGAAAGCGAGATCCCCTCTGGTGACCTTCTCGTCCTCGACAAAAAACCTTGCGCCCCAGTCTCGTACAGCGGCAATCTTCACTTCGGGATCCGTGGTGCGAACGGTCGCGTACTCGTCGCCGGGTGCACGCTCGACAACATCGTCGGCGGCGTACTTGTCGGACGGGCGGATCACGCTGTGCGCCAGACCGCCGCCGACGATCGGGCCTGCGTGCGGACTCAGGAACACGGAAACGAGTTCCTGACCCTCGACCAGCTCGGCCACCTTGCCAGCGATGAAAGACGGGTTCTGCATGATCGCGTCGACGGTGATCATGTTGTTCTGCGCGGTAGGTGTCAGGATGCCCACGGGGGCACCTCCGTTCTATGTGTGAGTGAAAGGGTCAGGCGTGGAGGCTGACGAGAACTTCGTTACCGGCAGCGGCGGCACTGACCGCACGGCCCACGGGGGTGCCGGTCATCGCGGTGACCACGGCGCCGTTCACGTCGGACTCGACCACCGCGTTCACGGCCACGGTGGCGCCTGCGATGAGACGGACGATCCGCGAGGCGCCACGGGTGACCGGCACGAGTTCGCCGGCGGCCACCGTCGCCCGTGCAACACCGAACACGGCCTCCCCTGCCCCGGCTGCCCTCACGGCGATGTTGCCCTCGACCGGTGCACTGGACACTGTGACCAGTCGGCCTGCGGTCACGGGCGCGGTGGCCCGGGCGGTGACATCGCGGCCACCGTATGCCTCGACTTCAATGATCTGCGCCATCGGCGGTTCACTCCTTCGTTCGTCGTGACCGGGCCTCGACCTCGGCGGCGTCTACCAGCCACCGGCCGCCTACACGTTGAGCGTTGAGACTGCCTCGCGCTGCCATCGCCCGTACGTTTCGTTCCGAGCATCCGAGCTGCGCCGCCGCTGTCGAGGTGTCGATCAGTTGCATCCTTGAGACTGCCGGGGCGGGTGTTCTGGCACGTTCCGCTGTACCGATTGCGGAACGTGTTGCGGAAATTGCGAGTTCACGCTCGAGTTCGTACACCCTCGCGACCGCCCGGCCGCCACCCCGATCGGACAATTCGATCAGCTTGCGCAGGGCGGCGGACAGGAACGCGGCATCGTCGGCGGCGATAAGGACGCCGTTCACCGTCGAGGCGCTCACGATGCCGCGTCCTCGGTGACCAGCTGCCAGACGAAAGCCCTCCGGTGCACCCTGCGGACGATCAGCCCGTCACGGTTCAAGCTGCGGCAGGCACGGCCCGCGAGATTGAACGGGATCGGCATCCCGTCGGGCAGCAGGACACCGCCGTCGAGCATCGCCGCGAACGACAATCGGCCGCCGTGGATCCGCAGCGCGGTCAGGATGGCCCGACGGGCGGCGTCGAGGGCCGTGTCGGTGGTTGTGTCGGTGGTGTGAATGTTCATGGATCGGGTCCTCGGGTCTCGTGACCGGGTGCAGGTCCGGCCCGGGGTTGGTGGGGGCGTGCACCCCCAGTGGTTGCCGGCCACCAGGGGTCGATCGGTTAGACCGCCGTGTCGGCGTGCATCTCGGCCACCATTCGGCCAAGCATGACCGTGTTGTGGGAGATCCATGTGAGCGTGGCGGCCTCGACCGCATCGCCTACGGCCTCGAAAATGGCCGCCCGGTGTTTGTTCGCCCACGATTCCTCGACCCCGTATCCATCGAGCACGGTGTCGGCGGCAGCCATGGCCAGCTCGGCGATCTGGTCGCGGGCCGTAGCGGCTGTGTCGATGGGGGTCAGGGAACACAGGACCGTGCGGCCGTCGCCGTCGGCAACACGATGCAGGTCCCCGTCCGAGGACATGCGGACGATCGCAGCGTCGACCGTCCGGCCACCGACCCGGTGACCCTGCTCGAGCAGGACGGCGTGGATCTGTTCGGGGGCGACCGGGTGGTCGAGGTCGACCAGGACGGCATGGATGGCAACGCGGAGTTCGGTCGAGGTCGTCGAATTTGTGGTCATGGGTCTGGTCTCCTCTAGCGGGAAGTGGGTGCGAAGCGGCGGCGGCCGTGGCCGGTGTGGCCACCGACCCGGTCCCGCCAGCGACCAAGGGCGGCGTCACGCTCGGCCGGGTCCACGCCGACGGTGCGCAGCGCCAGCGGCACCACCACGGCGTCGAACGTGCAGCGTGGGCACACACCTGCGATGTCGAGCGCGGCGGTCACAGCGGACTCGAGGGCTGCGAGGGACGGGTTTCGGGGTGCGATGAGAGTGGTCACGGGTTCGTCTCCTGTGAGGTCGTCAGAGATCGGTGTCGAGTTGCTCAGTGGTGCCGGGCCGGCGCCCGAACAGTCCGTCGAGAGCGATGTCGGGGTCCGCGAACGCAGCGGCGCGGACGTTCTCCACGAGTGCGGCGTACTGCGCCGGGGACATCGACTCAGCGATCGACTCGATCAGCGTGTTCAACAGGACGGTGAGCTTGCCCTCGGCCTCGGCCGTCGACACGATCCGCTCGTACCTGACAGCGTGGGCCATCTCGCCGCTGTCCTCGAAATCGTCGTCGTCGTAGGCGTCGTCGTGCTCGATGGCCGCGACCAGGCTGCCGTAGTGGTGGTGAACGAGCAGCAGGGCAGCTGAGCGTTTCATATCGATGAGGGAGTCGTAAGCGTTCATTGGTGTCAGTTCTCCTGTGATGCTTAGCAATTGGGAGTGGCGAACAGATCCACGGGGGCGGTGAACGGTGCACCGTCCGGGGGTAGGTCACCGTCGTGCTCGTCACGGTCGGCCGGTGTGGTGAACGGATTGGTCACCGGCACCACGGGGTGCGGTGCGGGCCGTTCGTCCTCGGGGATCGCGACCCACTGCGTGCGGTTCTTCTGCGGACTCACGTTGCGGATCCACCCGTCGGCCTCGAGGCGCTTGATCGCGGCATCGAGACCGTTGCGGCTGATCCGGACGGTCGTCGGGTGTCCTGCCTGCGTGGTGAGCGCGACGATCACCGGTTCGGTCTTGCCGAGGTCACGCAGACGGTCGGTGTGCCACATCGTTGGGTGCCCCGGGTGCTCGGTGATCGCGTCGATTGCCCACCGACGGTGTCCCTCGGCCTCGATCCGCTCGGTCGAGATCCGTTCCTCGATCGTGTTGGCCAGAACGCTCGTGTACGTCAACCGGCCACCGGTCAGGTTGATCTCTCCCCGGGGAACGTTGACCCCGCGCCCGTAGGCGTCGAAATACCGTTGAGCGTCCATCTCTTCGCTGCGAACGGTGATGTTCCACAGCGCGGCGGGCCATCCGGGGATCGCGGAGTTCCCTCGGGTGCGTCCTCCCCCACCGTGGCCGCTGTGGTGGCTGATCAGGACACCGTCGAGGTTGCACCGACGGGCCAGCGTGGCGAACGCCTCGAGGGGCTGTTGCACCGCTGCGCTGTTCTCGTCGATGCCCATGGCCGTGAAAATCGGCGCCAGTGGGTCGATCACGAGCACCGACGCCCCGGCGCTGCGGACGATCTCCACAGCGGCGTCCATGTTCTCGGGAATGGTCAGATCCCAGTCACCGGCCTGCCCGGCCGCGTCGACGATCCGAACCCGTTCCACGTTCGTGATGTTCGCCCGGCCCAGTACCTCGACCACCTCGGCCATGCCCTGCTCGGTGTCCACGATCAGCAGACGGCCCCGTGACGGCTTTACGGGCCACTGACCCATGAACCGGCCACCGTCGGCCAGCACAGCGGCCACCTCTGCAATCACGGCCGATTTGCCACGCTTGTACGGGCCGGACAGCACCACGTTCGTGCCCCGTTTCCACAGCCCGGTGATCATCCAATCGACCTCGGGCGTGCCGGCGGCGAGAGCATCGGCAAGGCTGACCGATTGTGCGCGCGGATTGTCACCCCGCTGGCGGGCGGCCTCCTCCTGCCGCTCGAGGGTGACGGCGGTGTTCCGGGCGCGGATCTTGAACCGCTCGGTGAGCACAGCGCGGTCCATCGAGGCGGCCAGACGGGCGGCCACCGCCTCGGGGGAATTGCGCTGTTCGTGAGCGGCGGATACGGCCATCTTCTCGGCGAGCTTGTCGACGCTGGCGGCACGAGCGGCCTCACGGGCTCTCCGGTGCTCAACGGCACGGGCGATCGGGTGCTCGGGATGCAGCGTGCGGGCATCGATCCCCGCGTCGGTCACTGCGTCCACGAGCACGTCGAGGTTTGCGTCCGAGAGTTCTTCCGGGTCATGACCGGCGGCGTCGTACGCAGCCTTGACGGCATAGTCGATGGTCAACGGATCCGACCATTCACCGGTTGTCGGGTCGTCCTCGAACGGGTTAGGATCGTGGACAAATTGTGTGGTTACGCGGCCGTCGATGTGTGCAGCATCGGCGGTCGTTCCGTTGAGCGGGGCCACGGTCAGCGATCTCCCGCTGCGGCCATCGGGCGCAGTAGTGCAGCCTCGGCCTCGTTGAGATCCACGCGAATGGCCTTGCCGCCCAACCGGTACGCCTTCAACGTTCCATCAGCGATCCGACGGCGCAGCGTCTTGGTGCAAACCCCGAAATGGTCAGCAGCCTCGGTCAATCCGACCATGCGGCGGGCGGGTGCGGTTTTCCTGGTCATCGGTTCTCGTCCTCCTCGGAGCCGGACTTCTCGGCCCTTCCGTGACCAGTCTGCGAAATCGGTTTTTCTTCGTAGCCCCGAAAAACGCTGTGCCCCTTTACAACCCGTGAGGTGTATGCAGGTCAGGGCATATATGCACAAACGTGCATATCACCTCACGAGGTGAGACGGAAAAATCGTCCAGTCCGGTGACCAGCACGAATGAGAATGAAATGTGAAATGGATCACAGTCCGGGACGGATCCGGTCGATCTCCCGGCTACTCGGCCCGTAGAGGCGTCGACACAGCTCGGACATACGCTCGATAGGTGGCGGCGTTCTCGGCCGCCTAAGGGGCCACACAGCCCCCGAGAATCGACACCGGTGGTTGCCGGCGTCCACGGCCCCCACCGCTGACACCGCTCGTCACTGTCGGCGAGATCGTCCACACAGCTCACCGGTGGGTCGATCCGAGAGGTCGACACCGCTCCTCGGTGCCCGATCAACGGTCACTCTCCCCACCTCCCACTGTCTACTTCCCACCCGGGGCTACTCCGTAGCCCCCGGGAAGTGTGGGAAGTAGGTTCTGTCAACTTCCCGGGAAGTAGCGGGAAGTAGCGGGAAGTAGCACGGCCGTGTGATCAACGAACCTGGTCAGCGGCGGTTTCCTACTTCCCGAGCGGTGCGGGAAGTAGCACCCGGAAAGTGCCCGTTTCTACTTCCCGCAGGGGTGCGGGAAGTAGCCCCGTTTTCGAGGGTCTGCGGGAAGTAGCAATCGGACCGAATCGACCTACGGTCAGGGCTGCGTTCCCTCGACCAGTTGTGACAGTCGCTCGGCAATTTGGGCGTCCCGGCCAGCTGCGGCGTGCTGGTACCGCATAGCCATGTTCGGGGTCGAATGCCCGAGGCGGGCCATCAGTTCCTTGGTGGTCGCACCGGCCTGCGCGGCAAGGACCGCCCCTTGATGCCGGAGATCGTGCAATCGCAAATCGGGACGGTCGATCTTCTTCGCCGCCTGTTCGAAGTGATATCGCAGCGTCCATTCCCCCAACCGGTCCCCGTCCGTCGAGGTGAACAGTAGGGCGTTTTTCCCACGGGCTACGTGCCCGCTGAGATGGTCTACGACGGCCGTACGGATGTGCGGGGGTACCGCCACGTCCCGAACGCCTGCGGTCGACTTGGGCGCCCCGACGTGCGCCTGCCCCTTGACGAACACGACGGCACGGCGGATACGTACGACACTGCCGTCCTCGGCCACATCGCTGCGGCGTAGCTCGAGCAGTTCCCCTCGGCGTAGACCGCACCATGCACCAAGCTTGACGAGCAAGCGGAGACGATCAGGCATCGCGTAGGCGAGGGCGTCGAGTTCGGAGAGGGTCAGCAACCGGATCTCGTGGGCGCGCTCGGTACGGCCTGCGCGCGGGATGCGGCACGGGTTCGTGGGAATGAGTCCGTCATCGACGGCGGTGGCCAGGATCGTGCGCAGCAAGGCATACACCCGGGCGTTACGCGTCTTCCCCGTCGATGCCTTGTTCGGGCCGGGGGTGTCCCGAAGGTCGGCGAACCATACGCGGACCCGCTCGGGCGTCACCTCGTCGAGCGGGAGGATCCCCAGCGTCGGTTCGATGTGCTGTTCGAACATGCGGCGGTACAGGTGGCGGGTGGACTCTTTCAGGTGGCGGTGTGAGATCCACTTGTCGGCGTACTCCCCGAGGGTCAGGACAGTGACCGCAGCGGCGTCGGTGTGTCCCCGGTCCCCGGGCGGCGTCCACATGTCCAGATCGATCAACCGGCGCTCGGCGTTCAGCCAACCGATCGCGTCATCCTCGGCGGCGAATGTGCGGGGTGCTTTGTAGATCAGCCCGTCCGGGGCGGTGTAGTTGGCTTGCCAGCGTCCCGATGGGAGCTTGCGCAGTCCACCGAACGATCGCTTCTTTCGCTGCGCCATGCCGCCCCTCGTGCAGAAAACGTGCAGAACAGGAGTAATCATAAGGGTCGTTGCGTCACGTTGTGTCCACGTGTAGATTTCCGTTCCACCACGGGAGACCGGATAAATCCGCTGGTCACCCGCCGTGACAGGTTGGCATCCACGACAGGTTCGAATCCTGCCGGGGGCACCATCGGATACCGCCAGGGTCCGCGGGTCTTCCGGGACCACCCGGGCCATCGGACTCCCCGAAGTACCCGCATCCCGAACCCCGCATCACGGTTCGATCTAGTCCGTCCTCCGCCGTCCGCACGACGGTTAGCATCCAGAACGATGCCGCCGACGACGGAAATCGAGGACCCCGCATGGATATTCGGCCTCGTGCCCCACGCCTCGCCGTGATCGTTTCGGCGGCGGTCCTCGGATTGTTCGTCACCCCCTCGCCGGCGGTCGCCGGAGGCATCTCCGGCCTGGTGGAAGGACCCGCGCATCCGGTCGGCGCGGGCAGCGCCCGCACGTACGTCACCCTGGACGACGAGGACACCCCGGTCACCATCGGGGTGCGACTCGACGCGGCCGCACTCGACGACCTGCCCGCCGCGCTGCTGCCGGTCACCGAGGCCTACGTGCTCGACCTCCCCGAGGAAGCGCACGCCACCGCGTTCGACCACGTCACGATCGACTGGAACTCGCAGGGTCACGACCCCCAGCACGGCTTCGACGTCCCGCACTTCGATGTCCACTTCTACCTGCTGGACAGGGTCACCGTGGAGTCGATCCACCCGTTCGCTCCCGGCTACATCCCCGCCGCTGCGCGTGTGCCCGACCCCCGCTATCTACCCCAGGGGTACGCACCGTCCGGGAATCCGCTGACCTCGACGGTCCCAGGCATGGGACTGCACTGGGTGGACACCACCGAGACCGAACACGATCCGGCAGCGGGACACCACCTCACCGAGACCGTGCTCTACGGCACGTGGGACGGACGCCAGGCGTTCATCGAACCCATGCTGAGCCGGGAGTGGCTCGCGACGCGGCCCGCGCACCACGAGGAACTCCGTCTGCCCGAGGCGTACCAGCGCGAGGGTCTCTACCCCACCACTTACTCCGTGTGGTGGGACGACGCGTCGCAGACGTACACGGTCGAACTCGGCGGGCTCACGATGCGCGAGGCGTCGTAGCCCGGAGTCGCCGCTCGACGGCACCGCGCGCGAACTCCCGATGATCCGAATCCTGTCCCGGCCGCGGCGCGCTTCCTATCGTGGAGAGGTGTTCGACGCCCACCTGCACATCATCGATCCGCGATTCCCTCTCGTCGAGAACGACGGATATCTACCCGAACCGTTCACCGTCGACGACTATCTCGCACGGGTCGCGCATCTGGGGGTCACCGGAGGAGCGGTGGTGTCGGGTTCGTTCCAGGCCTTCGACCACAGTTACCTCCTCGACGCGCTCGACCGGCTCGGTCCCTCCTTCGTCGGTGTCGCGCACCTGCCGATCACCGCCTCGGACGACGAGATCGTGCGCCTCGACGCGGCGGGCGTGAGGGCCGTGCGATTCAACGTCCGCCGTGGCGGGTCGGCGCCCCTCGCCGAACTCGACCGGCTCGCCCGCCGCGTCCACGACCTCGTCGGCTGGCACGCCGAGTTGTACATCGACTCCCGCGATCTGGCCGATCTGCACACGACCATCGCGGCGCTGCCCGCGGTGTCCATCGATCACCTGGGATTGTCGCGGGACGGCTTACCGTCACTGGTGCGCCTGGTGGAGAGCGGTATCCACGTGAAGGCCACGGGGTTCGGGCGCGTCGACTTCCCGGTGGCCGACGCGCTGCGAGCCCTTGCCGATGCAAATCCCGCTGCCCTCGTGTTCGGCACCGACCTACCGTCGACGCGGGCACCACGACCGTTCCGGGACACCGACATCACTCTCGTCGAGGACGTGCTCGGCGACGACCTCGCCGACGCGGTACTGCGCCGCAATGCTTCCGGGCTGTATCGGATCGAGACCGAAACCGCTCCTGGGACTTCGGTGTCTCGATAGACTCACGCTCGTCATCGGTGCGCGGGACGCGCCGCGGAATTCCTCGCCGCGGTCGGCTCCCGGACGTGACATCCCTTTCTCGAGGAGCAGCACCATGCCTGCACTGCGACTTGCACGTCGAGTTCTCGCCCTGGCGGCCCCCATCGCTGCCGCAATCGCATTCACCGGTGCGGCAACCGCTGCACCCCCTCAGCCACTGGGCACGGCGATCACCATCGGTTGCATCAATCAGGGCAGCCTCGCGTCGTTGACCTCGGTCGCGGCGCAACCCGGACCGGACGCCGGCACTCCCGGCGGACACGTGTTGTTCTCCACGCGGGAAGCGCTGTGGCCGGTCCCGGCAGCGGGCCAGGTCAGCGTCGCATGGCTCAACCGCAACAACGGCCGTGCCGGCATCGTCGATCTGGGCGGCGCGTACCCGAACCTGTCGGCGCTGGTCGACACCGGACCGGGTGAGGTCGTGGCCACCGTGTTCGGCTCGGTGAATCTCGGCAGTGGACCGCTGTGCAACTCGACTCCCGCAGTCGGGGGCGTCGTAGTGCCGTGACATCGGGACAGGCATCCGGCCCGTGCGCCGGATGCCTCGTCACCGAGGTGAATACATGATGATGGCGACGCCTGCAAGGCAGACGAGCGCGCCCGCGACATCCCATCGATCCGGCCGGAAACCGTCCATCACCATGCCCCACACCAGCGAACCGGCCACGAACACCCCGCCGTACGCGGCGAGGATGCGCCCGAAGTTCGCGTCGGGCTGGAGCGTGGCGACGAAACCGTAAGCGCCGAGCGCGATCACGCCCAGTCCCATCCAGATCCAGCCGCGGTGCTCGCGCACGCCCTGCCACACCAGCCACGCACCGCCGATCTCGAACAGGGCGGCAACGGCGAACAGCAGCAACGACTTCAGCACGGTCACGGGAGGAACTCTAGTCCTGCGACACCGCACCCAGCTCGATGCGGCGCACGCTGTCGCCGCGCACGAGGATCGTCACGAGTGCCCGGCGCCCCGGGGGAAGAACCCGCACAGTGACGGAACCGTGTGACACCGAGTCGAGTTCGTCGGCGACCGCGCGGAGGATGCGGACCTGCTCCTCCCGGGACACCTCGTCCATGCCGTGATCGTCGAGCATCACCACGTCCACGCCTCGTCGACGCGCGGCGTCCGCCGCATCGACGACCTGCGAATCCTGCAGGGCCGGCGCTCGAAGCCCGTCCCGTAGACGCGCTTCGAGCAGCACCCCGGCGCGTCGCTCCCCTGCGTCGAGCACGTCCCCGGTCGCGATGCGTTCGAGGAGGGGCCGGGCCAGAGAGTCGAGCCGGTCGAGCTGCGCGTCGCGCTCCTCGAGCGCCGCAGCCGAGGCCGCCTGTTCCGCACTGCGCTGCAACGACATCGCACGCAGCAGATAGATGGATCCCGCCAGGGGGCGCAGGGTGAACGCGAAGAAGGTCGACATGAGGACCGGGGCCGCGTTGACGACCGACAGTGACAGACCGGGACCGATCCCCTGCCCGGTGACATACGTCCACAGGGTCGCGGTTGCGATCATGCAGGCCAGGCCGATCCACGCCGCGAGGGTGCGGCCGCGCACGCACATGAACGTGAACACGACGGTCGACATCCCGAGCGGCCAGGTCGCGACGCCGCCCGGGGACGGCACCGGCAGCACCGAGAAGACGAGTGCCGACGAGACCGTCCCGGTCGCGGCGAGCAGGCTCGTCGCCGGCATCGGCAACGGATCACCCGGAACGGTGATGAGAGTGAACGCCGCGAACGTACACACGAGGACCGCGAGGGCGGAAGGCCAGCTCGCGGACGTGTGCTCGGCGCCGAACACCGCCAGCACGAGGCAGACGAGGGCGTAGAGGCTCACGAGTACGCGCGCGGCCGTGGTGCGCATCCCCAGCAGGTCGCGTACGTCGCGGGTCGGTTCGTCGGTCACGGCGTGCGACGCTCGGCCGGATCGAACCAGAGCAGCGTCACCGTCGTACCTCCGGGACCGGAGGTGACCTGCGAGTCGCCTCCGGCCAGACCGCGCATGCGGCCGTGGATGCTCGCGCGGATACCCATCCGATAGCGATCGACATCGGCGGGGTCGAATCCGCGGCCGTCGTCGCGAACTGCCACCCGAACCGCTCCCGGCCCGAGATCGACATGCACGGCCCGGCGCGTCCCCGCCCCGGCATGACGCACGCTGTTCCGGACGGCTTCGGCCAGCGCGGCCGCGACCGCCCTGATCACCTCGGCCGGGTAGTCCTGCCCGGCAGCCGTTCCCACCTCGGTCGTGAACTCGACGTCCTCGTCCACCTCGGAAGCCGCCGATCGGAACTGCGCCGCAACCCGGGCGGCGTCGAAACTGTTTTCGGTGTCGTCGCCACGCCGCAGGGAGTCGAACATCTCCAGCGCACGACGGGCCTGGGCGGCGACCGGGCCGTCGGATGCGCCGCGACCCGACGCGAGCAGGGTGGACATCACCTGGTCGTGGACGAGGGCGTCGAACCGCTCCCGCTCGACCGTCCGAGCCGCGGCCGCCGCTGCCGCGACGACGGACCGCTCGGTGGCGGCCACCGTCGAATCGAGTACATCGCCCGTCCGGAAAGCGACGATCGCTGCGGCGGCGAACACCCCGCAGAACATGAGTGCGAACGCGAGTTCCGGGACGAAGCGATATCCCGTCGTGGTGTTCACCAGCAGATAGTTGGTGGTCTGCACGACGACCACGACCGCCATGAGATAGACGAGCGCTGTCCGTGGCCGCCACGCTGCGGCCGCGGACAACCCCGCGACCCCGGGGAAGAGTGCCTGCCAGGCCGTGCTCGTCGACACCTCGCCGGTCCAGGCCGGGAACCACAGAACCGCCGCGACCAGGAAGGCGACGGCATTGGCGGCCGCGAGTCGCCCGACCCACCGGACGTCTGCGAGGAACGTCGCCACACCCAGCGCGATCCCTGTTCCGAAGATCGCAAGCAGCGCCGAGGGCAGCCACCACCACGCCGTGAGGTGATCCTGCGACAGTGCGGTGGGCACGACGAACAGCAGATAGAACACGTAGCCCGCGCTGATGAACCGGCCGAAGACCCGGTGGATCCGGTCGGCCGCACTCGTGGCGTCCGTCGTGTGCCCACCCTGTCCGGTGAGAGGCCGTCGGATCACAGCTCGTCGATGGAGACCACACCGTCCTGCAGGGCGCGGGCGAGCAGTGCCGTCTTCGTGGTCGCCGTACGCCCGACCCGGGCGTACTTCTCGCGGATGCGGACGATGTGGGTGCTGACCGTGGCCGCGGTGACGAACAGGCTCGCAGCCGCCTCGGACTTGGACTCGCAGAGCAACCAGGCCCGCAGGATCTCGATCTCGCGAGCCGAGAGTGCGGGCTTCTGTGGTGCAGGCTTCTGTGCCGGGGAATGTTCGAGCATCGTCGTCATAGCGCGTCCCTACCGAGATGAATACATGGGATCGAACCGGGTCCCCCGACGAACACCGTTTCGAGTGGGTACAACGTAACGGTTGAAGGCGACAACCACCCATACCGATCTTTCTCTGCCCAACAAAATGTGGGCATCGGTATTTCGGCTAATCACCGATCCGTCGGCCGTCGCGCCCGATTTCGATACGCCGCACGTTCTCCCCCTTCAGAAGCATCGTCACCATCGCCGCGCGGCCCGGAGGTAGCACTCGTACGGTCACCGAACCCGCGCTCACCGAATCGAGCGCGTCCACCACCTCGCGATACACGGCACGCCGGATCGCGGACGGGACCGTATCCATCGCGTGGTCGTCGAGCATGACGATCTCGACGTTGCGCCGACGTGCCGCAGCGGCGGCCTGCTCGACCACGGG
Source organism: Rhodococcus sp. B50 (assembly GCF_013602415.1). Lineage (NCBI taxonomy): Bacteria > Bacillati > Actinomycetota > Actinomycetes > Mycobacteriales > Nocardiaceae > Rhodococcus > Rhodococcus sp. B50. The sequence continues at coordinate 2,760,957 of NZ_WPAG02000002.1, forward strand.
CACCTGGAGCACGGGCGCACGCAGACCGTCGCGCAGTCGCGCTTCGAGCAGTCCGCACTCGATCCGTTCGTTCTCGTCGAGTGGTTCGTCCGAGGCGATCTTCCGGAGCAGTGGACGGGCCGAGTCGTCGAGGGTGCTCAGCCGGGCGTCGCGTTCCTCGAGCGCCGCCGCAGCCGCGGACTCCGCCGCGATCCGCCGCATGGACTGGGCACGCAGCAGGTAGATCGACCGCGCGAGCGGACGGATCGTGTAGCCGAAGACGGTGCCCATGAGCACGGGTCCCGCACTCGTGATCGTCAGGCCGAGCCCGTATCCGATGCCCGGGCCCGTGAGGTACGACCACGATGCGGCCACGACGAGCATGAGACCCATCCCGCACCAGGCGAACGCCGTGCGTCCCCGCACGCACATGAACACGAGGACCGTCGTGGACATCCCGAACGGCCACAGTTCGATCGGGTGCGGCGCCGGATCGGCGGGAAGAACCGACAGCACCGCCGCCGACGCGATTGCCCCCGAGACCGTCATCGCCAGGGCAGGTCGTAGCGGCAGCGGGTCGCCCTCGACCGCGACGAGTGCGTACGCGGCCGCCACACACACGATCACGGCGACGGCGATGGGCCAGCGAACCTCCGCCTCGGACGCGGTGTTCAGTGCGAGCACGACGCAGGTGACCGCATACAGGACGGCGAAAGCCCGCGCCGGACGGCTGTGCATCCGCAGCAGATCGGAGACGGTCGAGTTCGCCGTGTTCATGCGACCGGATCCCTCCAGTACAGCAGCACCCGGGTGCCGGCTCCGGGCGCAGACTGCACGACCGCCCGGCCTCCGGACAGTCGGCGCATGCGTCCCCGGATACTCACTTCGAGACCGAGCCGGTGCGGATCGACGGTGTCGGGATCGAACCCTCTGCCGTCGTCCACGATCTGTACGGAGATCCATCGCGGTGCCACATCCACCTCGACCCTGCGGGACGCGTCCTTCCCCGCGTGCCGCACGCTGTTGCGTACCGCCTCGGCCAGGGCGGCGGCGGTTGCGCGTGCCGGTTCGGGCGGGAAGGACGCCTCGTCGGAGCCCGGAGCGACACGGCCGGTGAAGACGATGTCCTCGTCGGCCTCGGTCGCCGCAGATCGCAGCCGAACCACGACCGCAGCGGCATCGAGCGCCGAGTCCCGATCCGTGCCGCGCCGCAACTCGTCGAGTTCGGTGAGCGCACGTTCGGCCTGCTCGACGAGCGACTCCCGGGGGGCGTTGCGCGAGGCCGCCAGCAGAGTGGACATCACCCGGTCGTGGACCAGGGCATCGAATCGCTCACGCTCTGCGTTCCGCGCCTCCGCTGCTGCTGCGGCAGCTGCTGTGGCCTGGGTGACGGCGATGGTCTCGTCGAGGGTGCGACCGGTACCGAGCCCTACCACCGCGGCGGCGAGGAAAACCGCACAGAACACGAACGCGAATGCCAGGTCGGGCGCCAGGAAGTGATCGAAGGGCGCGTCCCTGACGAGATGGTTCGCGCACTGCGCGAGCAGTACCGCGACGATCATGTGGACGAACGCCCGCCGCGGTCGCCACGCCACTGCGGCCGCGAGCGACGCGACACCGGGGAAGGCGGTGAACCACAACGACTGGTCCTGCGGGATCGTCGTCCCGTTCCACGCCACGAACCACAACGCAACCATCACGACGTAGGCGAGGGCATTGAGGGCCGCGGCGCGCTTCATCCATACCGTGCCCCGGAACGACGCGAAGCCGAGCGCCACTCCGGAACCGAAGACGAGAACGGTCGCGGTGGGTGTCCACCACCATGCGGTGCGGGTCGGCGACTCGAGGATCTGTGGAAGGAGCAATGCGAAGTAACAGACATACCCGATCGCGACGAATCGCGCGAACATCCGGAGGAGACGGTCGGCGGCCACGGTGCTGCGATCGGGTGACTTCTCCCCGGTGGCCCGGCCCGGCTCGTCAGCGACGGCGGGCATCCGACCGTTCGGGCATCGGCAGCCATCCGTCCTCGACGGCGCGCTTGTACAGATCCGTCTTCGTGGGAGCGGGACGACCTGCCTCAGCGTACTTCTGACGGATCCGCTGCAGATAATCGTTGACGGTCTGGGGCGCGAGACCCGTAAGCCGGGCGACCCGGTCGAGCTTCTCCCCCGATGCATACAGTTCGAGCACCTCGAGCTGCCGCGGGCTGAGTCCCACGTCGTCGAGTTCGGGATCACCGTCGATCGCCGCGGCCCATTCGGTGCTGGCGACCTGGCCTCCGGCGGCGGCCACGCGGATCGCGTCGATCACCACGGCGGCGGGTTCGGATTTCCGCACCACCCCGAGCACACCGGCCCGGGCGGCGGACCGGAGCAGATAGGGGTTCTCGGCGCCCGTGAACACCAGGGTCTCGAGTCCCGCCGCCCGCAACTGCTCGACATTGCTCTTCGGTGAGGATCCGTCGGACAGGCGCAGGTCGAGAACGGCGAGGTCGAGGTCGGTAGCCTGCTCCAGCAGGCCCGAGACGGTGGGGGCCGTACACGCGAGTTCGAGATCGGGTTGGTCGGCGAGCATCGCGGCGAATCCGAGTGCGACCGACTCGTGATCCTCGATCAACCCGATCCGACGGACGACGCCACGCGAGCCCTCGGCCATTCCTGCCTCCCCTGATGCCCGATCACCCGACTTCGCACGAACGTTAGCAGTCAGCGCCTGTTTCCTCTTCTCGCACCACGCTCGACGCGTCCACGTCGTCGCGCAGACCGCGCCAGCTCGCGTGCCGCACACGGTCTCCTTCCGTCCATCCCCCGAACCGCACTTCCCCCACGAGTTCCGGCCGCAGCCACACCGCATCGCGGCGTTCGGCGGCCGGCACCTCGTTCGCGAACGGGTTCGTACGACTCGTGTGCCCCTTCATGGTCTTCGCCACCGACAGGAGGGTCTCGTCGTCGAAACCGGTCCCCACCTTGCCGACGTATACGAACTCGTCGTCGTCGTAGACACCGAGCAACAGGGATCCGAAGGTCGGGGCACGATTGCCGCGGCCGCGCCGATATCCCCCGAGCACGACGGTCTGGGTGAGCCAGTTCTTCGACTTGATCCACCCCGCTCCGCGTTTGCCCGGCAGGTACACGGAGTCCCGGCGCTTCGCGACCACACCCTCCCAGTTCTTCGCCCGGCTACGGGCGAGAGCGTCGGGTCCGCCCCCCGGGAGCAGGTCCGGGACGATCAGCCCGTCCGTCGCGGCGGCGAGCGCCTCGAGGACCCGGCGGCGATCGTCGTAGGTCTTGCGCAGCAGCGACACCCCATCGAGATACAGCACGTCGAACACGCGGTACTCGTAGTTCACGCCGCGCTGCAGCATCGAGAAACTCGTCACCCCGGAACGGTCCACCGCGACGATCTCCCCGTCGAGCACCGCCCGGTGACCGTCGAGGATCGTCGCGAGTTCGACGAGCTTCGAATAGTCGCCGGTGACGTCGCGTCCGGATCTGCTGCGGAGCCTCACCGTGCCGTCCTCGATCTCCGCGATCGCACGGTATCCGTCCCACTTGCCCTCGAACGCCCAGTGTTCGGCATCGAGATCCGAGACGTCACCGGGGGTCGCGAGCATCGGCGCCAGGTCGTGTGGGAAGGCCTTCGACCCTGACGGCGCGCCGTCGGACGAAGGCTCGGGGATCGCCTCCGCCTGGTCTTTCATGCGATGCGCCAGCCACTGATTCTTCTCGGTGCGGATCAGCGCGTACCGTCCCTCGACCCGCTCGCCGTGGAAACGGACGATCACTTCGTCGTCCCGCCACTTCTCGGTGTCGTAGGTGCCGGTATCCCAGACGGTCATGCTGCCGGCACCGTATTCGCCCTTCGGGATCGTCCCGTGAAAGGTCAGGTACTCGATGGGATGATCTTCGGTCCGTACCGCCAGGTTGTTGCGCCCGGAGGTCTCCGGCAAATTCTTCGGTACCGCCCACGACGCCAGCACACCGTCGCGTTCGAGCCTCAGGTCGTAGTGCAGGCGACGCGCATGGTGTTCCTGGATGACGAACCTGTTGCCGGGACCTTCGTCCGGGACGCGGTCGGGTACGGGTTCGGGAGTGCGCGCCGCGTCGCGCTTGCCGCGGTAGGCGTCCAGGGCGTCACCACCGGACGCGGTGCCGCCGCCGAGCGGCGGATCGAGTCCGGCGAGCAGGTCCCCGAGTTCGTCGATGCGGGCGAGCACCTCGCGGAACTGCAGTTGCGAGAGATCGGGGTCGTCGAGTTCGTCCCAGCTGCGCGGGGCCGCTACCCACGGCTCGTCGCGACCGCGCAGCGAGTACGGAGCCACCGTCGTCTTGGAACTGTTGTTCTGACTCCAGTCGACGAAGACCTTGCCCTCGCGCGCGGATTTCGCCATCGTCGCGGTCACCAGGTCGGGAAGGGTGGTCTCGAGATTGCGCGCGACCTGCTTCGCCACCTTCGACGCCCCCGCCGAGGACAACACCCGGTCGAGCGGAACGTACAGGTGGATTCCCTTGCTGCCACTGGTCACGGGATAGGCGTCCCACCCGAGTTCCGCGACGGTGTCGCGCACATGGCGGGCGACCTCCGCACACTCGGCCAGGCCTACCCCGGGCCCCGGGTCGAGATCGAAGACGATGCGGGTCGCGGGTCCGGCCTTCTCCCCGTCGAAACGCCACTGGTGCACGTGGAGTTCGAGGGCGGCCTGTTGCCCGAGCCAGACCAGTCCGGCGGCCGAATCGAACAGCGGGTAGGTGACCCGCCGGTCCTTGTGGTGCAGGGTGCGACGCTCTATCCACACCGGTGCGTGGTCCGGAAGGTTCTTCTCGAAGAAGGATTGTCCACCGACACCGTTCGGCCACCGGTTGCGGGTCGCGGCCCGGCCGGCGATGTGGGGAAGCATCGCCTCCGCGACGGCTTCGTAGTACTCGACGACCTCACCCTTCGTCGTCCCGGTGCTCGGATACAGCACTTTGTCGAGGTTGGTCAGGGTGATGCGGTGACCGTCGATCGTCCGGGTCGGCATACTTCGGATTCTGCCAATTCGGACGCGTTCGGGTGTGGTGTCGAAGTGGTGATCGGAGCGGCACGTCCGTGAACGCCGAAGCTTCGGGGCGGGTAGCGTCGAGGTATCGGTGACGCACGAAGGTGCGTTCGGGCGGGAGGTGGGAGATGACGGAGTCGCATGATCCGACTCCCGATGCATGGGCCGCGGTGTTCGCCCGCATGGCCGGAGTGTTGCTGTCCGAACAGACCGTGACCACCGTGCTGGAGTTGATCACCTCGCTGGCGAAGGACACACTGCCCGGTACGGACGGCTCGGGTATCACTCTCGTCGACGAGGCGAGCAACCGCTCCACGTCCGCTGCGACGGGACCGATGGTCGAGCATCTCGACGCGCTGCAGTACGAACTCGGCGACGGTCCCTGCCTGGCGGCGATCCGGAACGCCGAGCCGGTGCGCGTGGACAACCTCGAAGAGGAAGAGCGCTGGCCGGAATGGTCCAGGCGGGCGGTGGAGCTGGGGATGGCTTCGTCGCTGAGCGTTCCCCTGCAGTACGCGGGCAAGACGATGGGCGCGCTGAAGGTGTATTCCGTACGTCCGCGTGCCTATAGCTCGGACAGTGAGGACATCCTCGGCCGCTTCGCAGATCAGGCCGCGATCCTCTTGGCGAACATGCACACTCTCTCCGAAGCCGAAGCGCTCAACGAGCGGTTGCTTCGGGCCCTGCGCGACCGCGACATGATCGCTACCGCCAAGGGAATCGTGATGCTGCGCGAAAATCTGGATGCCGGTCGCGCCGTGCAGCGACTGCTCGAATTGTCTTTGCAACGGCGCATCGCCGTACGGGAGGTGGCAGCGGAGATAATCGCGTCGACCCACACCGAGACGGTGTGAGGTCGCAGTGGACTATCTACCGGACGGCGAACACCGTCACCGACTCTGTGCTGCCCTTCGTGCCTCCGGACTCGGAGTCGAGGAGTTGTGGCTCCGCTACTTCGCGCTCGGGGGCGAGGTGGGAAAAGTCGAGATCGAGGCGTATCTGAACGGATTGTTGCCGCTGCCCCACCTGCAGCACGATCTCATCGCCCACGCGATCAACGAACGCCTCGACGAGATCTCCCCACCGCGTGCACCCTATGCGTCCGAATTACCCATTTCTACGCGTGAAGGGAACGTCGAACACGGAGAGACCGGTTCGGGGGGCAACCTTCCCCGCGAGACGAACGACGACCGATCGGGAAACGATGTGGACGACGGTCCCGAAGGAACACGCGGCGGATAACCCCGACCGCGCGCCGCGGTGCGCGACTCCACTCGACTCCCGAGAACCGCCGCACGCCGAAACCCCGCCGCCGGCAGGGGGAATAGGCGACGGGGCCCGGCATCGCCGAGGCGGAGTCCTCGGATCCGTCCCCGGCGGCGGCGATCGTCCGTGCAGGGGGGGTGACAGGCGATCACCGATACTCCGAGCATACGCCGGACACCTTGCACGGATGCAGAATATGCGCGGTCGAGCCACTGCCGACGGGGCAGATCGACATATCCGACCCCCTGCGCCGGAAGTCTGGCGTCCCGTCGGCAGTCCTCGACGGCGAGCACATGGTTCGCTTGCTGTGCAGTCTATTCGTTTTCTGCAAGATCGCCAGTAGTTCGATCGGACCACAGTGTGTCCGACCGGGTCACGCGCGGGGACCTGCCGTAGACGGACCGGTATTGCGTCGCGAACCGTCCGGGCGACGAGAAGCCCCACCGAGCCGCGATCGACGCCACCGTCTCATGCTTCGGGTCGGCGGCCTGCAGGTCCTGATGAGCCCCGTCGAGGCGCACCGAACGAAGGTATCGGATGGGCGTCGTGTGAAGGTGGCGCACGAAGTCGTACTGCAAGGCTCGGGCTCCGACCCCCGCGGCAGCCGCGATGTCCGCCAGCCTGATCGGACGAGCCGCTTCGGACTCGATGAAGGCGACAGCCTTACGTAGTGCCGAAGGAGCGGAGGCGGCATCGAGAGTCTCCTGAATTTCGGGGGGTTCACCTGCTCGACCCGAGGCGAGCACGTCCTCCGCGAGCTGCACCATCGGCACAGCCATGCGGCGCGAGGCCTGCAGCAACGACTCTTTCGCACGGTCGGAGTCGAGTCCGTACCGCTCCATCAGCACGCCTGTCGCCCGTTCGATCACAGCCCGCGATTCCCACACCTGCTCCTCGGCAGGAGGAGCGTCGACCTTCCCCGCCCGCTCGTTCGCATGCGTGTCCATGACCCGATCCCATCATCCGGACGGCGTACACGTCAGCACACGTGCACGTCGACCGCCTGCCGGCCGAAGATTCCATAGCCCACCTCGAACCGGACTCGCTGGCCACCTGTCAGGAAGCGGTAACCACTCCCGTCGATCTGTGAATAATGCACCAGGATCTCGGTGCCGTCGTCGTCACGAATGAACCCGTGCCCCAGACCGGCATCGAACCACAGCACAACACCGTGTTCCATAATTGTCCCCTGCCACCGTTCGCGCATTCCCCGACGGAGCAGCGACGCGGAAGCGTATCCCCTGCGCTCCCGACAGCCCCTCTGCACCTGTCATTGAATCCTGAACGGCGCGCGGGGGGAAGCACCCACGCCGAATCGGTGACATTCGTACCATTTCCCCCGATTTATCGATGTACCAATGTAGTTCGTTCGAAGTACAGACACCCGGGGACCGAAAGGTGCATCCGGCGCCTCCGTCGTCGTCAGCGTACCTACACACCGCATGTCGGTCGGTGTAGACCCAACGGACACTTGATATTCGGACCGTGTCGGCAGTCCGAGCAAGGACGGATCAGGTGACCAGCCCTTCCTCCGCCGCATCGGACGCTCCGGTCCGTTCCGCGGCGGTGATCGCGCACGCGGCACCGACGAGCGTGAGATGACTGAAGGCCTGAGGGAAGTTGCCGACCTGCCGCCCCGCCCGCACGTCGTACTCCTCGGCGAGCAACCCGAGATCGTTGGCGAGCCCGAGCAACCGCTCGAACAACGCACGAGCGTCGTCGACGCGGCCGTTGAGGGCCAAGGCGCTCACCAACCAGAACGAGCAGGCGAGGAACTGTCCTTCGTCACCGGGAAGCCCGTCGTCGGTCTTCGCCGTGGAGTAACGGGACACGAAGCCGTCGCGACCGAGTTCGTACCGGATCGCGTCGAGGGTGGACGTGACCCGGTCGTCGGTCGGGGGAAGGAAGCCGACGAGCGGGATGAGCAACACGCTGGCATCGAGTTCCGCGGAGCCATAGTACTGCGTGAATGTGCCGCGGACCGGGTCGTATCCCCGCTCGCAGACCTCGCGATGGATCTCGTCACGGGTCTGCTTCCACCGTTCGACGGGAGCGTCGAGCCCGAACGTCTCCGCGAGCCGGACCGCCCGATCGAAGACGACCCAGGCCATCACCTTCGACTGTGTGAAATCCCGGCGGGGACCGCGGGTTTCCCAGATCCCGTCGTCGGGATCGCGCCAGATCTTCTCCACGTGCTCGATGACGGCCTGCCACCTGGGCCACATGTGCGGCTCGATCCTGCCGATCGCTTCGGCTCCCTTGTACGCAACACTGAGGACTTCTCCGTACACGTCGAGTTGGAACTGTTCCGCGGCCGCGTTCCCGACCCGGACGGGCGCCGAACCCTCGTAGCCGGGCAGATGTCCCACCTCGAACTCGGTCAGTCGACGTTCTCCTCTGATGCCGTACATGATCTGCACATCGGCCGGATCACCCGTTCCCGCCCGGAGCATGAAATCGCGGAAGGCCAGGGCCTCATCGGTGTACCCGCCTGCGAGCAGCGCTTCGAGTGCCAGTACCGAGTCGCGCAACCAGCAGTATCGGTAATCCCAATTGCGTACTCCACCGAGCGCCTCGGGCAGTGAAGTGGTCGGGGCCGCCACGATCGCACCGGTCGTCTCGTCGGTCATCCCTTTGAGGATTATCAGGGACCGCATCACCTCATCGCGATACGCCCCGCCGTAGGTGCATCGTCCCGTCCAGCCGCGCCACCACTCCACTGTTCGCGCGAGCGCGGATTCTGCGTCCTCGACGACAGGAGCCGGTTCGAAGGATGCGTGCCAGTCCAGACCGAATCGGTACCGACCGCTCTCTACAGCGACGAACTCGGATTCGATGGTTCCGGCGTGGATTGCCAAGGGCACCGTCGTACACAGATGGAAGGCGTCGGGACCGGCCGTCGCAACAGCGCCGTCGGCAACGGTCTCCACCCATGGCGTGACAGCAGCGTAGTCCGGTCGTAACGACAGGTGCATGTGCATCGACACCCGACCCCGCAGACCCTCGACGATTCGGATCAGCCGAGGCGGGCCCGCTCCGCGGCGAGGCATGAAGTCGATCAGCCGGACGGCACCGTCCGCCGTCTCGAAATCGGTCTCGAGCACCAGGGTGCCGTCGACGTAGCGACGGGTGACCTCGACGGGCTCCGCTGCGGGTGCGACGAGCCAGCGTCCGTGTTCCGGGCCGCCGAGCAGAGCCGCGAAGCACGAACCGGAGTCGAACGAGGGCAGGCACAGCCAATCGATCGAGCCGTTACGCCCGACCAGCGCGGAGGTCTGCAGATCACCGATGAAACCGTAGTCCTCGAGAAGCATGCCGTTACCTCCGCGAGAAGTAGAGTCGAGTCCTTCGATCGTCCTTGCTCCCGGACACGGGGTCAAGGTCACGGTTTCGACTCGGCGGTGCCACTCGAATACTTCCGCGGAGGATCATGACGAGCAGAAATACGGCGACATCCTTCGCGACGGAAAGCACGAGATGATCGAGAAGCCGGCATCGAGTCCGTCCGCCCCCATGCGGCGGATGTTGCTGCCCCTCGCCCTCGCCCAGTTCATCTGCAGCTTCGCAGGTTCGAACATGAACGTGATGATCAACGACATCAGCGTCGACCTGGACACCACGGTGCAGGGCGTCCAGACCGCGATCACCGTGTTCCTTCTGGTCATGGCGGCGTTCATGATTCCGGGTGGGAAGCTGACGGATCGATGGGGCCGCAAGCGATGTTTCGTCGCCGGCCTCGTCCTGTACGGCGCAGGTGCACTCCTCAGCGCGGCAGCACCGGGGCTGGGTATCCTGATCGTCGGCAACTCGATTCTCGAAGGAGTCGGCACTGCACTGCTGATCCCGCCTGTGTACATCCTCACGACAATGCTGTTCACCGACATGAAATCTCGGGCACGGGCCTTCGGCGTGATCACCGGGATGGGTGGGATAGGTGCCGCGGCAGGTCCGTTGATCGGCGGGTTGATCACCACCGCGGTCGACTGGCGGGCGGCCTTCGTCTTCCAGGCTCTGATCGTCGCCGCCATCGTTCTTCTGAGTAGAGGACTCGACGATCCCCTGCCCCCGAATCCGACCACACCGTTCGACGGAATCGGTGCCGCACTGTCCGCCGCAGGTCTCGTCTGCGTGGTCATGGGGATCCTTCAGGCGGACAACGCACTTTCGGTGTCGGCAACACTCATCGGCATCGGCATTGTGCTCATCGTGGGATTCTTCCTGCACGTACGGAGATTCGAACGGACAGGCCGAGTGCCGCTGTTGTCGACCCGGCTGTTCCGCAATCGCACGTCGAATCTCGCGCTCGTCACCCAGAACATCCAGTGGCTCCTGCTGATGGGCGTCGCGTTCGTCGTCTCGGCATTTCTGCAAGTGGTCCGCGGCTACAACGCGATCGAGACGGGTGTCATCTTCACCGCCGCCACCGCCGGTATTCTCGGTGCCTCACTGCTGGCGGAACGATTGGCCGACAGACATTCACAACGCACCCTCATCATGAGCGGGTTCGTCGTCACCCTCGTCGGCATCGTGGTTCTGCTCCTGCTGGTGCGTGCATGGACGAGCGCATGGGCGTTCGCCCCGGGCCTGTTGTTCATCGGTATCGGCCTGGGCGCGATGCTCACTCCCTCGGTGAACGTCGTGCAATCGGCCTTCCCGGAGGAACAGCAAGGCGAGATATCGGGCTTGTCGCGGTGCGTGTCCAATCTGGGTTCGTCCCTGGGCACCGCGGTGGCAGGTACCGTCCTCGTCGTCGGCCTCGCCACTCCGGATCGTTCGTACGCACTGGCGATGATCGTCCTGGCGGTCATCGGTCTCGTCGGACTCGTTGCGTCCGCATTCCTTCCGTCGACCACCTCACGCACCACGTCCGCAGCGAGCTGACCGCACTGCACCGACGGTGGCCGGCGGGCGTGCCCACCCGCCGCGGCGGCCGGACTCGTTCTCAGGACGCGAGGATCCTCGCCTTCTCCCGCTCGAACTCGGTCTCGGTGAGCACGCCCTGCGCCTTCAATTCGGCGAGGTCCTTCAGCGCCGCGATTCGATCGGTCCCGCCCGGAGGGGGACCCGCCGGGGCCGGTGCGGGCTCGGGTGCGTACTGTTCGGGCCGGCCGTACTGTGCTTGTTCCTGCGCGCTCCACCGCGCCCCTTGACGTCGGGAGACCCGGTTCGAGACGGCCGTCGCCGTCCCCGCTACGACTGCGGTACGAGCCACCCCGCGGAGTAGTCCTGGCATGACGATCTCCTCACGTATCTTGTTCGCTCGAATCACGTTTCGACATCGAGCTTCTCCAGCGAAGCCAGGATGCTCTGCACCGGGATACGCCCGGATGCGACGAGTTCGGCGCCGTTGCGACGCAGTGCCCGTGCCAGCGGAGCAGCCCAGGTGTTCTCGTAGACGAGCACGGCGGCCGAGCAGCCCGGCTCGAGCGCGGCCCCCGCTTCATCGAAATCGGTGTCGTCGAGCAGGCCCGAGGATGCCTCCGCGAACAACGTCACGTCGACCTCTCCTTCGAGTCCGACCTCGGAGATGTCGATCCCGGCGACCGAACCGTCGGTGTCCTTGCGGACGAACGCGAGATCGAGCACCCGGATGATGCCTCGCTCGACGAGGTCGAGCAGCAGCGGTAGAGCAGAGCCGTTCGGCGGTCGGTCGGCGGGGAATTCGATGACGAGATAGTCGACCGGGCCCATCTCGTCGATATCCGAATCGGTCACCTGGAGCCTCGTTTCGATGAAAGATCGTTCGCGGAAGCCGGGAGCCGACCTCCTCCGGTGTCGTCGAGAACAGATCCCCCCTCTTGTCGAGTATGACCACTCGAAGGCCACTTCTGAAGCGAACAGGGTCCGAATTTCCTACCGGAGTGATTCGCCGCGGCGCATACTGAGTCCGGCCCCGGAAGGGGGGCGATGCAGGGATGACCACGAACACCGGCGCGGGCGGTGAAGATTCCCGACCGGGTCGACTGGACGACGACGAACGCGCCGAACTCGATCGGTTGCGCGCGGAAGTCGCCACGCTTCGGGAACGAGCCGCTCCCGGGACGAAACCCGTTCCCGAACCGCGGCCCCCGAGACACGGATGGCGCTGGGCCGCGGTTGCGCTGCTCACCGTGCTGGTCGCGGTTCTGGCCGTCCTGTCGGTCACCGCACGGTTCGTGCGCAGCGAGATCCTCGACACCGACCGGTACGTGACCACGGTCGCCCCACTGGGCTCGAATCCTGCCATCCAGACACAGATCGCGAATTCCGTCACCGACGAGATCTTCACGCGGGTGGACATCGAAGGCCTGACGACCGACGCTCTGGTTGCTCTCACCGACGCCGTTCCGGCCACGGAGAACGCGCCCCGTGTCGACCGCGCGGTGGAGGGACTGGCACCGGTGATCACCGGGCAGGCGCGGAGTTTCGTCAATCAGACGGTACTGTCGCTCGTACAGAGCGACCGGTTCGAGGATCTGTGGATCCAGGCCAACCGCGCCGCCCACAACGGGCTGGTCGCGGTAGTGACCGGGAATGTCGGTCCGTCGTCCGTGACGGTCGACGATGCGGGCACGGTGAGCCTCTCGCTCGGCACGGTGATCGACAACGTGAAGGCTCGTCTTCTCGACCGTGGTTTCACGTTCGCCGAGAAGATCCCGAGTGTCGACAAGCAGTTGGTCCTGTTCCGATCACCGGAACTGGTCCGGGCACAGCGGGCCGTGAACACTCTCGACAACGTGTCCGATGTACTGCCTTGGATCACGCTCGCTGTTGCTGCCGCCGCAGTCGCGGTCGCGCCGGCGGGAAGGCGCCTACGCGCACTCGCATTCGTCGGCCTCGCGCTGGTGGCAGGAATGTTCATTCTGGCGGTCGCCCTCATCATCGCTCGATCGCTGTATCTCGACGGTGTTCCGCCCGACGTCCTGTCCTCGGATGCGGCTGCCGCCCTCATCGATGCCGTGCTGGTACCGCTGCGGACCAGTCTTCGGGCGGTCGCGGTCCTCGGGCTGGTGATCGCACTCGGTGCCTACCTCACCGGTGGTTCGGCCTCTGCCGAAACCGTCCGGCGCGGATTCGGCCGCGGCCTCGATTCCGTCCAGCGGCTGCGTCGGCCACGCCCGCCGAATCCCTTCGAACAAGCGGCCTTCCGCGCCCGCATCATCATCCGGTCGGTCATCATCGGAGTGGCCGCACTGCTCGTGATGTTCTGGCGTTATCCCACCGGGCTCGTGGTCGCGCTCATCGTGCTGGGTGCGGTACTCGCGCTGCTGGCTCTGGAACTGGTGATCAGGCCCGCTCGCGCTGTCGAGGATCAACCGGCGGTCGAGGATCAGCCGACGACCTGATCGTCGCTTCGGCCGGCTCTGCCGATGAAGGCGTTCACCGCGTCCTCGACGGTCGGATGGAAGCGCCTCGCGTCGAATCTGTCTCCTACCCCGAATCTGATGAGCCGGTCCTTGATCGGTCCCTTCATCTCGGCGAACACGAGCCGGATTCCGTTGCCTTCCAGATAGGTGTCGAGGTCGACGAGTTCGTCGACGGCGGTGGTGTCGAGTCCTGTGATCGGTTCGGCCGCGATGATCACCCATTCGACCGGTACCTCGGTCGCGGCGACCACCGAGCGCACGTACTGATCGAAGATCTCACCGTTGGCGAAGAACAGCGGGGCGTCGAACCGGACGAGCACCAACCCAGGGATACGGGTCCCGTCGGGATGACGCTCGACGTCGTGAAATCCCGGACGGTCGGCGGTCCGCACGAGTTCGGTGCGGTACGGCTGCCACGCGCGCGCGACCACCGCAACGAAGGACAGACCGATCGCAACGAGGATGCCCTGCAGCACGCCCACCAGTGCGACCCCGAGGAAGGCCGCGGCTGCCAGCCCGAACTCGACGGTGCTCATCCTCCACATCCGGACCATGCCCCGGACATCGATCAGGGCCGTGGCGGCGACGATCACCACGGCACCGAGAGTCGCATCGGGCAGGTAGGTGGTCAGTCCCGGAGCAACGAGTACGAAGACGAGAACGGCGACCGCGCCCACGACACACGCGAATTGGGTTCGCGCACCGCTCTGCTCGGCGACCGGCGTCCGTGATCCGCTTGCCGAGATCGGGAACCCTCCGAAGAGCCCCCCGGCGATGTTTGCGACGCCCACCGCCTTCATCTCCGTGCTCCCGTTCACGTTCTCGCCTCGGCGCGCGGCGAACGTGCGGGAGAGCACGCCGGTGTCGGCGAAGGCGATCAACGCGATGCCTGCCGCCGGTCCGATGAGCCGCGCCACGTCTCCCCACCCGACCCCGCCGAACGACGGGAGCGGGAGTCCCTCGGGCAGCGCGCCGACCATCCCGATGTCGTCGGTGAGATCCAGCGCGGCAGACGCGATGATCGCCCCGACGACCGCGACCAGGACTCCCGGTATCCGCGGCAACCACAATCGGAAACCCACGATGACCGCGAGGGAGGCCAGCCCGATACCGGCTGCGACCGGGTCGATCCCCCCGCCCACCACGGCTTCTCCGATCTCCCGGATCTCCCCCAGGAGGCCGGGCGCGTCGACCGAGAACCCGAGCAGTTTCGGCAGTTGCCCGACGATCACGACGAGTGCGATCGCATTCAGGTAACCCAGCCGGATCGGTTTGGACAGCAGTTCGGTGACGAAGCCGAGACGGAGGAACCCTCCGACGAGCAGGATCACACCGACGAGCACACCCAGTATCCCGGCGAAGACCAGGGCGCTCTCCGGATCGTCTGCGACGGCGAGCGGGAGGACAGCCGCGGCGATGAGCGGCGCGAGCGACGAGTCCGGGCCCAGGACGAGGATCTTCGACGGGCCGACCACCGCATAGGCCAGGAGCGGAACGATGGTCGCATAGAGGCCGGCATAGGCAGGTAGACCTGCCGCTTCCGCGTATCCCATCCCGGCAGGGATGAGCAGTGCGGTGAGGACGAGACCCGCAGTGATGTCCGGACGCAACCACTCCCGGCGGTAGGCACGAGCCGTTGCGATTCCGGGAAGTGTTCCCAGTCCTTTCACCTGCGGCATCATCCGGCCTCAGTGGGCACGCGCAGGAGCAACGGCTACCGGTGCGGGAATCGACAGGTCCGTCCTCTGTCGGTGCCGTCGAATAACCTTCTCGGCTTCCACGACGATCGGGATGATCGCCGACCAGCCGATACAGACGAGCCACTGAGGGCCTGTCAGCGAAGTGGTCATGAGGAGATCCTGAAGAAATTCCAGCTCGACGGCAAGTACGGTGACGGCGACCGGAATGGACAGGATCCTGAGGGCACCGACGATCGGCGCGGCGAATCCGGATTCCGGATCGCGTCGCATGGACAAGCCTGCGAGAACGGAGCCGAACGACAACACGACGAAGGCGGTCGTCATCGGCACCGTCGGTTCGGTTGTGCTCATCTCGCCGGGAGCGAGGAGCATGGCTGCGAGTGCGACGGCGAACTGAAGGGTGCCGTAGACCGACCACTGCACGAAAGCCGCTCTGTTGGCGATAGGTGTCTTCGGGTCGCGAGGCGGCTTGTTCATGAGATCCGGCGAGGGTGGGTCGAGCATGATGACAGCGACCGGGAACAGCGTGATGAAGAAGTGCTGGAACAACACCATCAACGGGGTCAGGGCAACGCCGTCGTTGATGTCGAAGATGCTCGCGACGAGGAAGAGCAGGACGAGCGACAACAGCTTCGACATCTGGTACCGGATATAGGAGACGATCTTCTCGTAGATGTTGCGCCCCAACCGGATCGCAGTGACCAGCGTTCCGAAGTTGTCGTCGGTCAGTACGATTCTCCCGGCCTGCTTCGTCACTTCGCTGCCCGACCCCATCGCAACTCCGATGTCGGCCTTCTTCAGCGCAGCGGCGTCGTTGACAGCGTCTCCGGTCATCGCCACGACCGCCCCACCCTTCTGCATGAGATCGACGAGGCGGAGCTTGTCCTGGGGGGTGACCCGACCGAACACGTGCAGGTTCGGAAGTTCGTCCGCCAGAGCCTCGTCGGACATCGCTCGAAGGTCGGGTCCGCTGACGACCCCTGGGCCGAGACCGAGTTCGGCTCCGATCGCGGACGCTGTGATCGCATGATCACCGGTGATCATGCGGACATCGATACCTGCCGCGTGCGCAGTTCGTACCGCCTCGATCGCCTCGGGCCGTAGTGGATCGATGATGCCGACCATCCCGACGAAGGTGAGATCCTTCACGAAGGACATCGGATCGGTCCGTACCGCTTCCTCCTGCCCGTCCACGATGCGGGCCGCGAACGCCAGCACGCGCAACCCCTTCTCGGACAGAGTCCGGTTCGCGGCGACGAGTTCGTCACGAGCATGGTCGAGTGGAACGGCTTGTCGCCCAGGTCGATAAGCAGTGTCGCACAGTGCCAGAATCACGTCCGGGGCACCTTTGACGAGTTCAACGAATCGCGTGGCGCCGTCGACCGGAAGGTGATGGAAGCTCGCCATGAACTTGTACGCGGAGTCGAACGGCACTTCGGCGACGCGGGGGTACGACCGGCGGGTGAGCGGCGCATCGATGCCGAGCTTGGCAGCGAGCACGACCAGCGCCGCCTCGGTGGGATCTCCGACCACCACTCCGCTGTCGGACACCGTGGCATCGCTGTCGAGGCACAATCCGTAGGCGAGGAGCGTGAAGTCGGGCAGTTCGTCGCCGGCGACACGGGTGATGCGCCCGGCCTTGCTGTATCCCTCACCCTCGACGGTGTACCACCGGGTGTGGAAGTACAACGAGCGCACCGTCATCTGGTTCATCGTGAGCGTACCGGTCTTGTCCGAGTTGACCGCGTTCGTCGCACCGAGCGTCTCGACATCGGAGAGATTCTTGACGACGGCCTTCGCCTCGGCGAGCTGTCGGGCACCGAAAGCGAGCATCGCCTGGACGAACGTCGGCAGACCGGTCGGGATCGCCGAGACTCCCATGGCGATGCCCAGCAACAGCACCGTGGTCAGATCCTGTCCGCGGATCACACCGATGATCACGATGACGGCAACCGCGGTCCAGGCGATGACCCCGAGCAACCTGGTCAGCGAATCGAGTTCGCGTTGCAACGGCGACTTGCTCGGAGCCACCGCAGACAGCATCGATGCGATCCGGCCCATCTCCGTGTTCATGCCCGTCTCCGTCACCACCATCGTGGCGGTACCACGAGTGACGGACGTGTTCTGGAACAGCATGTCGGAGCGATCACCCAGGGGGACGTCACCGGCAGGAAGGGTCCTGGGATCCTTCGGGACGGGGGCGCTTTCTCCCGTGAGTGCTGCTTCCTGGGTTTCGAGCGTCGCGGACGTGATCAAGCGTCCGTCCGCGGGCACCAGGTCTCCGGCTTCGAGTTGCACGATGTCGCCCGGCACCAGGTCGGTCGCCTCGATCGCGCTCAACGCTCCGTCGCGGATCGTTCGTGCCTGTGGAGTCTGCATTCTCGCGAGGGCATCCACACTCGCACGGGCCTTCAGTTCCTGCCGCGTGCCCAGAACCACGTTGAGGGCGACCAGGACGACGACCACGAGCGCGGTGGAGATCTCTCCGATCACAATGCTGACGACCGTCACGGCGATCAACATCAAGTTCATCGGATCCCGCACTTGCCGCAGCGCGATCGCCCACATCGACGGCGCGGGTTCGGAGACGATCGTATTGGGGCCGAATCGCCGGCGGCGTTCGTCCGCCACGACCGTCGTGAGACCGGATCGCTCATCGGAGGACAAGGCGGTGATCACGTCGGCACTGTCCGTTGCATACCAGGATGTGTCCCGATCGGGGACGAGGGTGTTCGCTCGGTCCGGCCCGGATTCGGTAGTGGCCATCGCCGTTCGTCCTTCCCTACCGGAAGATCCTCAATAGAGCGTCGGTATCCAGTGAAGAGGTTGGGTCGGCGCCGTGTAGCCGGCGGCGTCCTGCCGCGGCGGCAGGACCAGTTCGGGACGCTCGAGCGGCTCGTAGGGGATCAGGTCGAGCAGGTGGCCGATGACGTTGAGCCGACCGCGCTTCTTGTCGTTGTTGTCGACGACATACCAAGGAGCCCAACCCGTGTCGGTGAAGTGGAACATTTCGTCCCGCGCTCGGGAGTAGTCGTACCAGCGTCTGTAGGACTCCAGGTCCAGACTCGACAGCTTCCAGGTCTTGCGGGGGTCGTCGATACGGCTCTGCAACCGCTGCGTCTGTTGTTCCTGGCTCACTTCCAGCCAGTACTTCAGGAGGATGATTCCGGAGTCCACGATCGCACGTTCGACCGCCGGGATCATCTGGAGGAAGTGCTGCGCTTCCTCCTCGGTGCAGAATTTCATCACTCGTTCGACGCCGGCACGGTTGTACCAACTGCGATCGAAGATGACGACCTCACCTCCGGCCGGCAGGTGGGGCACGTAGCGCTGGATGTACATCTGGGACCGCTCGCGCTCCGTGGGGGCGGGCAGTGCGACGACGCGGAACACCCGGGGGCTCACTCGTTCTGTGATCGCTTTGATGACGCCGCCTTTACCCGCGGTGTCACGGCCCTCGAACAGGATGCAGACGCGGGCACCGGACGATCTCACCCATTCCTGCACGGCGACGAGTTCGGCATGCAACGGACGGAGCAGGCGGCGGTACTCCTTGTTCTTCATGGGTTCATCGGTCGGCGATGCGCCCTGCTGCGGTGCACTGGGGGCGTGAAGTGCGCCGGAATCGGAACGCACGGTGAGCGAGTTCTCCGGCGAGCGCTTCCGATGCTTCTTGTGTCCGGTCTTGTGTCCCACGGTTCTCCCTCGGACGTGCCCCCATTGTCCGCCTTCGGTCCTGCCTTCGTGGGAGAACGATCGCTTCGGCTCAATGGACACGAACCGATCGCCTTCTTTCACACGCGTTGTCGAATCGTGCCCGGAGTCGTTGCATCCGATACCGTTTCGAGTCTTGACGGCCTTCGGGGCCGCGGTCACGATTGGCCGATGAGCGGTGACGACGAGTTCCGTCAGATCCAACAGGTGATCGAACGTCTGGTCATTCGCTATCCGCTTGTTCCCCCGGACGACATCGAACGCGCGGTTCACAGTGTCTACCTCCGATTCGCCACGAGCAGAATTCGAGACTTCGTTCCGCTCCTCGTCGAGAGGGCGGTGAAGCGCGAACTCACCGGACACCCGACGCTCGATTGAACCCTCCGCTTGAGGTTTCGGATCTCGGCAGGTAGGACGTGGGCAAGCACGAGCACCCCGCCCGTCACTGGGCGGCGGTCGGGGTCGTCGAGAGGTCCCGCCACCCGACGAGCACCTCGTGCACGTTCTCGGCGCCCTTCAACGGCTCGGGCGGTGGAGGTAGCGTAGCGGGATAGAGGAGGAACGGGGTGCTCTGTGGGCCGCCCATACCGCCGTGCGAGCCGACCTGCTCCTCGAACGCCGCAACCTCGTCGGTCTCGGGCCAGTAGGCACCGCCGACCATGATGTCGGCGACGTTGTCGAAGGTGTCGGTGCGCCGGATCTTCGCCAGCGCATCGGGACCCATCACCTCGAGCGGGTTGCGGCCGGTGACCTCTCCGGTCGCCACGTCCACCCGGCCGTGGGGTCCGAGCACGACGGATCCGCCAGGGGCGGCGACGAGAAGGAAGCCGATTCCGGGATGCGCCCGGAGGTCGGCGAGCAGTCCCGGGTGCGCGGCCTCGATGGCGTCGATGTCGGCGCGGCCGGGCAGATGCGGGAAGTAGATCAGACCGAGGTTGCCCGAGCCGAGCACGATAGGTTCACCGGCGACGGTGTGCGCCTGCTCGCCGACCGGCGCGGCGTGCATGCTGGCTGCGGCATACGCGCGTCCCTCTCCTCCCGGCTGGGCGGAGGTGTCCGCCCGGCGCTCGCGCCGGTGACGATCGGCCGACTCGTTCCGCGTGGTCAACCGGATCACGAGTTGCCCCAGGCTCTCTCCGTAGCGCTGAAGAAACGTCGCGCCCTGGCTCTGCCCGTGATCCGAGAGCACGACGACGCGATAGGACCGGTCGGACTGTTCCGCCACCGCGAGCAGCATCGCGATGATGTCGTCGACTTTCGCGAGCACGGAGAGAGTTTCGGGCCGAGAGATCCCCGAGTGGTGCGAGACCTCGTCGTATCCGATCAGATCGAGGTAGACGACGGCACGCCCCTCGATCAGATCACCGACCACTGCGGCAGCGGTGACATCGGTGGCGAGTACGGTCGCGAAAGCGCGGACGAACGGGTACATTCCGCCGCGCGGTACCCGTGGCCGGATGTCCTTCCGCTTCTGCCGCAGCGACTGACGAAGTTCCCGTTGCAGTTCCGCGGACATCCGGATGAAGGTGCGCAGTGCGCTCGCAGGATCGGCGAAATAGGCGCTGTAGCCGGCGCCCCCACCGAGCCGGGCGCCACGCATACGACTGACGACCAGTACGTTGTCCTGCGCACCACCGGTGAACAAGTTGCCCCGGCTCGCACCGTCGTGGGCGAGCAGCCCGGGCCGGTCTGCTCGTTCGAGTTCGCGCTGCTCGTTGTCGGCCGGGTTGCTGAACACGGAGATATGCCCGGTGGTCTTGTCGTACCAGCGGAATGCGGGCACGTTGTGGTTGGAGCCGTGCAGCACGCCCAGTTGGGTCGCTCCGGTCTGGCTGCTCCAATCGGTGTACCACGGCACCAGCCGGTGGGTCTCACGCACCAACTTCGCCAGTCCGGGCGTGACACCGTCGGCGATCGCCCGCCGCAGTACGTCGTACCCGAGTCCGTCGATCTGGATGCACAACAACCCCGGAGGCGCACCCACGAGCGCCGCGTTGCGCCGCAATCGGAATCGGTTCCGCCGCACCTGCATCAATCGGTAGGCGGTATCGGAGCGGGAGGCGATCGCGCCCGAGACGACGGAGGTGACCAGCGAGACCGAGGCGGCGAGCACGATCGCATCACCCGGGCGGTCCACCGTGGCGACCGGTACCAGGTACAGCGTCAGCAGCATGATCGCACCGCCGGCCAGGAACACTCCGACGAACAGCAGTACCGGACCGATCCACGACATCAACCGCATCATCACCGGCCACAGCGCGGCGTTCAGCAGGCCGAACACCAGCGCGAGTATCAGCGCGGCCGGGAGCGTCGGTATCGGAGCGAAGCCGGACCGGTCGAGGGTGATGCCGCCGAGGACGCGGTCGAGCACGACGAGCACGAGCGCCGACGATCCCCACAACACGAGGAACTCGACGAGTATCCGCAACAAGCCGCCCACCGTACGCATCGCGGGCCCCTTCCCACGTCTGGAATCGTAAGGTTCATGAGCACGCCACCGCGTCCGAATGCCGCTGTATCCGGTCTGCGCTGGCTCGGGCATGCCACCACGCTGATCGAGGACCGCGGGACGGTCGTGCTGACCGATCCGGTGCTCACCGACCGCATCGCGCACCTGCACCGCCGGCGGGGCCCCACCCCTGCCGGACCGCACGTGCACGACCCGGATGCAGTCCTGCTCTCGCATCTGCACGCGGATCACACCCACCTGCGGTCGTTGCGGTTGCTCGATCCCGACGTTCCGATCGTGGTCCCCTGGGGAGCAGCCGACGGATTGCCGGCACTGCGTCGATTCGCCGACCGGCTGGTGCCGTTGCGTCCCGGCGAGGGGACACGGATCGGCACGGTCACCGTGCGTGCCGTGCCCGCCCGGCACGATGGTCGCCGTTGGCGCCGTGGCCCGGAACTCGCGCCGGCGGTCGGATACGTCGTCGAGGGAGACCGGCGCACCTATTTCGCCGGCGATACGGATCTGTATCCGGGTCTCGCGGAGCACGTCGGGCCGGTGGATCTGGCGTTGCTACCCGTGGGAGGTTGGGGACCCACCCTCGGCGACGGTCATCTCGATCCCGGCCGGGCCGCTGTCGTCGCCCGTCTGGTGCAGGCGGGCCTGGCCGTACCGATCCACTACGGCACGCTGTGGCCGATCGGATTCGACGCCGTCCGCCCCCGGTTGTTCTTCGGGCCCGGCGCCGAGTTCGTCCGTCGGGCCGAGCGCACAGGGATCGTTGCCGTGGAGCTGGACCCGGGCGACGCACTCGGCGCATCGGGTACCGGTCCGGCCGACCGGTGAGATCGTGATCGGCGCTGGGTAATCCGTGGCGATCAGCTCGATCGCACGGGCGACATCGGCTCGAACGGCCGGAACTGCTCTTCGCTGCCCCGAATGATGCCCGCGCTCGACTCCGGCACCTCCAGCCAGGCCCCTTCGAGATCCCGGAGGGGTTCGGACACCACGAAACGGGTGTCGTCCCCCAGCCTGTACAACACCTCCACTTCGGGATGCTGCGCCCGTACAGCCGTGATGTCGGCCGAGTAGAACAGCGAACGTGTCTGTCGCTCCGTCGAATACCGGAAAATCCAGACCGAGATACCGTCTGTGGTGGCAAGCGTTCCCTGCATCGGATTCTCGACACCGCGACGGGCGCCGACGTCCTCCACGAAACCGACGGCCTTCGCCACAGCGGTGAACGGATCATCGGTGAGACCGAAGGTCAGCGCGAGGAAGAACAACATCTCGGAGTCGGTCGAGCCTTCGATCCCGTCGTAGAGACTCGGATCCACTGCCATCGCCAGATCCCGCTTCATCACGTGGAAACCGCGCACCGCGCCGTTGTGCATCCACATCCAGTTCTCGTGCCGGAAGGGATGACAATTACTGCGCTGCACAGCGGTGCCCGTCGAGGCACGGATGTGCGCGAACATCAGCGGCGTCCGGATCTGGGAGGCGATCTCCCGCAGGTTCCTCTCGTTCCAGGCAGGTTCGATGCACTTGAACAAGGCCGGCCTCGGGCCTTCTCCGTACCAGCCGATCCCGAACCCGTCGCCGTTCGTGGTGGTCGCCCCCATCCTGGAATGCAGGCTCTGGTCGATCAGGGAGTGGACCGGCCGGAAGAGCACGTCGTCCATCAGGACCGGGTCACCGGTATACGCCATCCATCTGCACACACATACATTGAAGTTGTCCGACACCTCGGAGCGTGACGTAGTGAGACTTCATTTCGGCCACAATATCTTCCGCAGCCCTGCGTAATCGAGGTGCGGAGGCGGCAACCTCACTCCCGGACGGTCACGGGGAACACGAACACGTAGCGCTCCGGTGGAGATCGTGCATCGTACGGGTGTCGACAACATCACCGCCTCGCCGTCGACGCCGACCGGAATCTCCGACACGTCCGAATCGACGACCACCTCTGTCGCGGTGCGCTGCACCAGGCCTCGGCTGTGAGTGCGGCGGAACAGGCCGACGGCCTGGCGGGCGTTCGAGACCGAGATCGCGACGACACCGAGCCGCCCACTGTCCAAACGGGTTCTTCGTCCGAGTCCCGCCAGGTCGTCGAAGGTGTACGGGCCGTTGCTGACCAGGACCGCCTGTGGCCCGTCGACGGTCTCGGTATCGATTCTCGCCCGCAATCCCGGCCTACCCTGTTCACCGAGCAGTTCCGGCAGCATCTGCAACACCGTCGCCGTCTTGTCGGCGCGGTACTGCGGGCTCCGGACCACCTCCGCGTAGACACCGAAGGACGCATTGTTGACGAACGGGCGACCGTTGATCCGGCCGAGATCGACTCGCAGTTCGACGCCGTCGCGGAGAGCATCCAGGCCCGCAGCGGGATCGTCCCGGTCCAACCCGAGATCGAGGGCGAAATGGTTCCGGGTTCCGGCGCTGATCACGACGAACGGAAGTCGATGTTCCGCTGCGACCGCCGCGACCAGGGCCTGAGTTCCGTCGCCACCCGCAACGCCGAGCAGGTCCGCCCCTCGCTCGACGGCCTTCTCCGCCAGTTCGGTGACGTCGAGCTGCTGCGGTCCGCTCAACAACACCACTTCTGCCCCGAGTTCCTCGGCCTTGCGCTGCAGGTCGAAACGGACGACCTTGCCGCCGCCCGAGCGGGGATTCATGACGAAGAAAGGATGCCGGACGGGCACGGCCGGAAAGACGGGCTGCGGGGTCGGCCGAGCATGTCGTAGAGCGCGGCGTCCACACGCGACCGCCACGGCGACGAGCAGCACCGATACGACTGCGACCCACAGGTGGCCCGCCGCTGCGAAGACGACCACCACGACGACCGGCGCGAGAACGGTCACGGCCAGCGCAGCCCCGCGGATCACACCGTGGTGCGTGAGGAACCAGTAGGCCCCGGCAACGGCCAGGGCGGCACCGGCCACCGCGACCAGCAGCAGCGCGACGACGCCGCGCAGACCCGCCTCCGCTAGAGGCACCACGATCGCCGCGATCACGGCGACACAGGCCGCCCATGCCCACCAGCGCGATTCGGTGGCGTTCTCGCCGGTACTCGGGTCGTGATCTTCGGGCATGGAGATCGACCTCGCAATCGCATCGAGTACCGAGCGCCTCGTCGTCGCTGTCGCTCCGGCACGAACCGCTTGATACGAGGCTAAAGGGTGCACGCCTCGCCGGAGGTGGTGTCCGAGAAGCCGGTCGGTTCAGTTCTCGCCGTAGCGGTGCGCGAAAGTGTCGAGCGACGACTGCAGGTCGCCGTGCAGGGCGCGAGCCACCCCCGACCCGATCGGGCCGAACAGCGGCGCCCCGCCGAGTTCGATCTTCATGGTCAGCGTCGAACCGTCCCGGCGGGCTGCGACGGCGAGTCGCATGGAGAACTTGGTGCCGCCCTTGCCCGTTCCCTTCAACACCACGTGGTGCGGTGCGGCCAGTTCGACGATGGTCCACGTGACCCGGTTGCGCATGCCCTTGACCGACACCACCGACTGCAGCGTGGTGCCCTCGGCAAGAGCGTCGGGCAGGTCGCTGCGCCAGCCGTCGTGGATGCTCAGCCACTCATCGAACGAACTCAGACGGGAAGCGCGCTCCCAGGCAGCGTGTGGATCGAGCGGAAGGTCGGTGGACACTTCGAGTTTCGCCATGGTCCGCAACAGTAGACGCTCGGTTCCGGGGACGGAGACCCGAGACACGACGGTGGCCCGCCCCCGATCGGGAGCGGGCCACCGCGGCACGGAGGATCAGTGGGAGACGGCCTTCTCCACACCGACACCGGTGAGCGAACGAACCTCCATCTCCGCCTGCTTGTACCGGTCCTCCTGCTTGCGGCGTCCGACGAAGGTGCCGACGATCCCGAGGACGAACGCGAGCGGGATCGACACGATGCCCGGGTTCGACAACGGGAACCACGAGAAGTCCACGTCCGGGAACATCGCCGACGGGGCACCGGATACCGCCGGGGAGAACACGATGAGGACGAGGCAGCTGATCAGACCACCGTAGATGCTGAACAGGGCGCCGGTCGTGTTGAACTTCCGCCAGAACAGCGAGTACAGCAGCGTCGGCAGGTTCGCCGAAGCGGCGACCGCGAAGGCCAGTGCCACGAGGAAGGCGATGTTCTGTCCCATGGCGAGGATGCCGAGGACGATCGACACCAGACCGATCACGACGACCGTGATCCGCGAGACCCGCACCTGCTCGTCCTCCGTGGCGTTGCCACGCTTGATGACGCTGGCGTAGATGTCGTGAGCGAACGACGCCGAAGCGGTGATGGCCAGGCCGGCGACGACCGCGAGGATCGTTGCGAAGGCGACCGCCGAGATGATCGCGAGGAACAGCGTTCCGCCGAGCTCGAAGGCCAGCAGCGGGGCCGCCGCGTTCTCCTTGCCGGGAGCACCGAGGATCGCGTCGGGGCCGACCATCTTCGCGGCACCGTAACCGAGGACCAGGGTGAACAGGTAGAAGGCGCCGATGAGCGCGATGGCCCAGGTGACCGAGCGACGAGCTTCCTTGGCGGTGGGCACGGTGTAGAAGCGCATCAGCACGTGCGGCAGACCCGCGGTACCGAGGACCAGCGCGAGGCCGAGCGAGAGGAAGTCGATCTGCGACATGTTGCTGATGCCGTACTTGGCACCGGGAGCGAGCACGTCACGCTGCGCGACGGCCTCGTTCGACGAGCTCGACACCATCGCCTGAGCGTCGGCGAGCAGCTGCGAGAAGTTGCCCCGCACCGCGAACAGGACGAGCACGAACATCAGGCCTGCACCGGCGATGAGCAGCACGGCCTTGACCATCTGCACGTAGGTCGTGCCCTTCATGCCGCCGATCAGCACGTACACGATCATGAGCACACCAACGACCGCGACGACGATGGCCTGGCCGACCTTGCCCTCGATGTCGAGCAGCAACGCCACGAGTCCGCCGGCGCCGGCCATCTGCGCGAGCAGGTAGAACAGCGACACCGCGAGAGTCGAGAGCGCCGCCGCCATACGCACGGGGCGTTCCTTGAGCCGGAAACTCAGCACGTCCGCCATCGTGAAGCGGCCCGTGTTGCGGAGCAGCTCGGCGACGAGCAGCAGGGCGACGAGCCATGCCACGAGGAAGCCGATCGAGTACAGGAAGCCGTCGTAACCGTAGACGGCGATCGCACCCGCGATACCGAGGAACGACGCGGCCGACAGATAATCGCCTGCGATGGCGAAACCGTTCTGCGGGCCGGAGAACTGGCCGCCGCCGGTGTAGAAGTCGGAAGCCTTCTTCGTCGTGCGGCTGGCCTTGATGACCAGTGCCATCGTGACGACGACGAACGCGACGAAGATGGCGATATTGAGGATCGGGTTACCGACGTCGGTCCCACCCTGCGCGAGAACGGTCACTGCTGCGGTCCTTCCAGTTCCTCGCGGATCGCGGCGGAACGCGGATCCAGCTCACGACCGGCGAACTTCACGTACACGGCGGTGATCACGAAGGTCGTGACGAACTGGCCCAGACCCAGGATCAACCCGACGTTGATGTTGCCGATGACCTTCGTCGCCATGAACTCGTCCGCATAAGTTGCCAGCAGGACGTACAGGGCGTACCAGGCCAGGAAGAACGCCGTCACCGGAAACACGAAACGGCGCAGGCGGCTGCGCAGTTCCTGGAACTCCGGGCTCTCCTGCATCGTGACGAACTCCTGCGGCGTCGGTATCCGCCGCTGCTGGGGTACGCCACTCTCGCTGAGTGGTGCTGTGGTCACTGCCGACTCCTTGGTAGTCGTGTGAAGTGAGGGTGATCACAACGTTAATGAGACGGCAGTCACACGAACAGAGACCGGAACAGGCGGAACGACGAGGGGAGCGCTCGTGCGACGAGCGGTCGCGTCACCGCGACGAACGGCGCCTCTCCCCGGGTCCCCGCCCCCGGTCGCCGAACGCTCCGAGTTCGCGGTCACGGCCCATGCCGAGCCGCTCGGGCACGTGCATGCGGGAGAACGTCCGGCCCACGTCGCGCGGTATCCGCCGACGCGTCAGCACGCTCACCGCGATCATCGTGACGAACGCCAGCGGCACGCTCAACGCCGCCGGATAGGCGGAGAGCACCGTCGGCCACCCCGCGGCCACCGACGGATCGATCGGCAGCAGCACGGTCGCCAGGGCAGCGCCTCCCGCGACGAGACCACCGACGACCATCCCCGCCGCGGCACCGATCGCGGTGAGGCCACGCCACCAGATCCCCAGGACCAGCAGGGGACACAGCGTCGACGCGGCGATCGCGAAGACCTGTCCCACCGAACGCGACAGGTCGAGCGAGGTCACCGACAGCGCCAGCACGAGCGGCACCACGCCCGCGAGCACCGCGGCGATCCGGAAGTCGCGCACCCGTCCGCGCAGCACGTCCGTGGACAGCACGCCCGCGACACTGACCAGCAACCCGGAGGAGGTCGACAGGAAGGCCGCGATCGCGCCCGAGGCGACGAGGGCCGCGAGCAACTGCCCGCCCCAGCCGGACAGCACCGATCCCGGCAGCAACAGCACCGCGGCGTCCGACCGTCCCGTGATGAGCAACTGCGGGACGTACAGGCGCGCGAACACTCCGAGCAGCGTCGGGAACAGATAGAACAGTCCGAGCAGCCCGATCACGGCGAAGGACGTCACGCGCGCCGCGCGACCGTCCGGGTTCGTGTAGAAGCGCACCAGCACGTGCGGCAGACCCATGGTTCCGAGGAAGGTCGCGAGCATCAGCGAGTAGACCTGGAACAACGGATGTTCGCTGCTCGCTCCCAATCCGGCCCCCGGCGACGCCCAGCTGTCGTTGTCGGTCGGCGCACCGGCCACCACCGGCACCGGAGAACCGGCATCGAGGACGAGTTCGGTGCCGGCCCCGAGGACGTGCTCACCGGGCTCGAGTTCGAAATCACCTGCGACCGATCGGCCGTCGATCTCCCCGGTCACCACGACCGGCAACGGCTCGGCGACCTGCACGACCACGTCGATCGTCACGTCGACGGTCGTGGTCTCCGTGACGGTGGGCGGCACGGGCTCGTCGACGGCCCGGTGGTCGCCGACGAAGTGCAGCGTCAGCACCAGCGCCGGCAACGCGACGGCAGTGAGTTTGAGCCAGTACTGGAATGCCTGCACGAACGTGATCGAGCGCATCCCGCCGCCGACGACGTTGGCCACGACGATCGCGCCGACCACCGCAACACCCACCCAGTCGGGTACTCCCAGAAGGATGTTGAGGGTGAGCCCTGCTCCTTGGAACTGCGGGACCAGATAGAGGATGCAGATGATGGCCACGACCATCATCGACAGGGTGCGCAGCCACTTCTCCCCCAGCCGGAACTCCGCGAAGTCCGGGACGGTGTAGGCACCCGACCGTCGCAGCGGCGCAGCGACGAACAGCAGCAGACCCAGATAGCCCGCCGTGAAACCGACGGGATACCACAGTGCGTCGGCGCCGAACTTCGCGACGAGTCCGGCGACACCGAGGAAGGAGGCTGCGGAGAGATACTCACCGGATATCGCCGCGGCGTTCCAGCGAGGTCCCACACTGCGCGAGGCGACGAGGAAATCCGAGGTGGTGCGCGCCATCCGCACGCCGTACACGCCGATCGCGACGGTGGCGATCGCCGCGGCGACGAGACCGACGACGGTGGCGACGGGAATCGATCCGCTCACGAGGTCGTCAATCGTCGGTGAGGTCGGTGAAATCCTGCTCGTTGCGTTCGGCGAGGCGCAGGTACACCCACGCGATACCGAGCAGGATCGGATAGCCGACCACCCCGAGCAACACCCACGGCAGGCGAATCCCCAGCACCGTCATCTCCGCGAGACCGGGAAAGACGTGGAACAGCACCGGAATCGCGCCGAGCAGACACACCGTGAACAACGCGACCCGAAGGGCGAGCCCGAGCTGCGCACGGACGAGCCCGCGGACCATCGCGTCGCCGACCTCGGTCTGCTGCTGCACCTCGACGCGGGTGCGGACCATGCGCGCCCCGCGCCGCTCGGCGAGAACGACCCTCTGCCGCTGCGGAGGCGAACCACCGGTGGTGCTCATCGCGACGTCCACGACTGCATGGGCCCGCGGATGAGCCGGTCCTTGAGCTCGCGGGTATGCCGGCGGCTGACGGGCAGTTCGACGGGCGGGGAGTTGCTGTCGCCGCGCAGGCATACGACGAGCCCCGAACCGACACTGCGGATACCGGTCACGAGCGGCAGCGCCACCAGATAGGAGCGGTGCACGCGGAGGAAGCCGGCGTCGGCCCAGCGGTTCTCGAGCGTCGATATCGGGATGCGGACCAGGTGCGAACCGGTCGCGGTGTGCAGTCGCGCATAGTCGCCCTCGGCTTCGACCCAGTGGACCGACGAGCGCGGCACGAGCGTGGTCACGCCGCCGAGCTCGACGGGAATCACATCGTCGCCCGGACCGGTATCGGATGTCGCCTGCGCGGTGGGTCGGCTGCGCTCGGCGATCCGCCGGACCGCTTCGGCGAGCCGTTCCTCACGGAGCGGTTTGAGGACGTAGTCGACGGCACCGAGGTCGAATGCCGAGACCGCACGGTCGTCGTGCGCGGTCACGAACACCACGGCCGGGGACACCGCGAAATTGCGGAGAATGCCCGCGAGTTCCAGGCCGTCGAGTCCGGGCATGTTGATGTCGAGGAAGACCGCGTCGATGCCGCCGTCGCGCAGCACGCGCAGAGCGGTCGTCGCGTCTCCCGCGGTGTGCACGACGCCGATCTCCTCCTGCGCGCGCAGCAGGTAGGCCAGCTCGTCGAGGGCCGGCGGTTCGTCGTCGACCGCCAGCACGGTCAGGTTGTCTGTGATCTCGTTCACGGCGAATCCATCGTGCCATGTCGGGTGTTCCTCACGGCCGGATACCCGCCCGGAACTTCGGCACGCGCATGCTGACCCGGGTGCCGGCACCGGGCGCGGTCTCGATGACGAGGCCGTAATCGTTGCCGAAGGCGGCACGCAACCGGTCGTCGACGTTGGCGAGACCCACGTGCGCCGACTCCCGGACACCACTGCCGTGCTCGCTCTCGGCGATCGCGTCGAGCGTCCCCGACCGCAGCAGTTCCGGATCCATGCCGATGCCGTCGTCCTCGACGCTGATGACGCAGTCGGTGCCTTCGTCGGCCGCGGTGATGATGATCGTCCCCGTGCGGGTGTCCTTGCCCGCGATCCCGTGCCGCACGGCGTTCTCGACGAGCGGCTGCAGAGCGAGGAAGGGCAGCGTCACGTTGAGCACCTCGGGCGCGATCTGCAGACGCACCTCGAGGGCATTGCCGAAGCGGGCGCGTTCGAGCGTCAGATACCGGTCGATGTTGCGCAGCTCGTCGGCGAGCAGGGTGTACTCACCCGCCGCGCGGAACGAGTACCGGGTGAAGTCGGCGAAATCCAGCAACAGTTCGCGGGCCCGATCGGGATCGGTGCGGACGAACGATGCCACCGTGTTGAGCGCGTTGTAGATGAAGTGCGGACTGATCTGGGCGCGCAGCGCACGGACCTCGGCGCGGTCGAGCCGGGCGCGGGAGGCGTCGAGTTCGGCCAGTTCGATCTGACTGCACGCATAACGCGCCACCTCGGTGATCGCGCCGAGCAGCGCCGGGCCGGGTTCGACGGTCGTCACGACTCCGAGCACCCCCGCGACACCCACGTCCTCCACGACGAGCGGTTGCGCGATCAGTGCGCGGGCCGCGAGATCGCCGTGGGTCCGGCGGAGATCGTGGTGACCGACGAGGACACGTCGCTTGTCGGCTGCGGCACGAGCGGCGGCGGCGAGCATCTCGTCCGTCAGTTCCTCGAACGGGCCGTCCCATGCGAGCAGTGCACCGTTCTCGTCCAGCAGTGCCACGGCGCGGGCTTCGGCCAGCAGCATCCGCAGGTGCGGAGCCGCTTCCTTCGCCGACGACGCGTCGAGTCCGGCCCGGAGCGGACGAGCCGCGAGGGACGCCGTGTGCAGCGTCGCGTGGACCGCGCGTTCGGCGGGTGTGGTGACCACTCGCCGGGTCCACAGCACCACCGAGATCACGACCAGCACCAGGAGCAGCACTGCCACTGCGAGCTCGATCGCGATCATGCGCTCACGTTACGTCGGATCGATCGGTCGATCAGGGAACGCGCGGTCGGTGTTCTCCACCGCCGAGCGGTCGGTGTTCTCCAACCGCCGAGCGGTCAGTGTTCTCCACCGAGACGACCGGACAGCCGACGCAACCGGTCCAGGCTCGCGCCGTCGAGCCCGACGATCGTGACCGTCTTCCCCTTGGCCGCGTACTTGTGCTGGATCGCGTCGAGCGTGGCCACGGTGGAGGCATCCCAGATGTCGGCGTCGGTGAGGTCGATGACGACCTTCTCCGGGTCGCCGATGTAATCGAATTGGTGGACGAGGTCGTTGCTCGACGCCCAGAACAGTTCACCGGTCACCCGGTAGGTGCGCGTGTCCGTTCCCCCGTCCCCGTCGGTGTCGACGTCGGCGATCTTCTCGACGGTGGTCATGTGCGCGACGCGGCGGGCGAACAGCACCATCGCGGTGAGCACTCCGAGCGACACTCCGATCGCGAGGTTGCCGGTGCTCACCGTGGCCACGACGGTGACGACCATGACGACGGTCTCGCTGAGCGGCATCAGCCGCAGCGTCCGCGGGTGCACGCTGTGCCAGTCGATCGTTGCGACCGACACCATGATCATCACGGCGACGAGGGCGGCCATCGGGACGAGCCCGACGATGTCACCGAGCGCGACCACGAGGATCAGCAGGAACACACCGGCTGCCAGGGTGGACAGACGGGTTCGTGCCCCGGAGACCTTGACGTTCATCATGGTCTGGCCGACGACGGCACAACCGCCCATGCCACCGAAGAATCCGGTCACGATGTTGGCGAGGCCCTGACCCCAGCCTTCGCGGGTCTTGTCCGAACGGGTGTCGGTGATGTCGTCGACGAGCTTGGCCGTCATCAGCGATTCCATGAGTCCGACGAGAGCCATGGCGAGCGCGTACGGCGCGAGGATGCGGAAGGTCTCGACGGTCAGTGGCACATCCGGGAAGAAGAGCGAAGGAAGGCTCTCCGGCAGTTCACCTTGGTCCGCGACATCCGGCACGTTCAGCGAGAAGGCCACCGTCACGACGGTGAGGAGCACGATCGTGACGAGTGGAGCCGGCACGGCCTCGGTGATCCGCGGGAGGAACACGAGCACGAGCAGTCCTACCGCCACCAGCGGATAGACGATCCACGGCACGTCCACGAGGTGAGGAATCTGCGCGACGAAGACGAGGATCGCGAGCGAGTTGACGAAGCCGACCATGACGCTGCGCGGCACGAACCGCATGAGCTTGGCGACGCCGAGGAAGCTGAGCAGCACCTGGAAGATGCCGCCGAGGATCACCGTCGCGATGAGATGGTCCACGCCGTACTGTTCGGACACCGGGGCGATCACGAGCGCCACCGCGGCGGTCGCCGCCGAGATCATCGCGGGCCGTCCCCCGACGATCGCGATGGTGATCGCCATGGTCACCGAGGCGAACAGGCCCACCCGGGGATCGACACCCGCGATCACGGAGAACGCGATCGCTTCCGGGATCAGGGCGAGCGCCACGACCAGACCGGCCAGGAGTTCGGTCTTCAGCCGAGCAGGCGACCGGAGAGCGAAGCGGACGGAGACGTCGGTGCGGGGATCGTGCGGCACCTGTTCCGGGCCGTGCGGGGTGTTCACTTGCGGAAAGTCTACCGTTGCGCGCTGTCGTCCCGACGGCGGCGACGGATCCGCTCCTCCACGGCCGCCTCGTCGACATCGAGACTCTCCAGCACGTCGCGGAGGATCTCGTCGTCGAGTTCCCCGCGATCACGTGCGTCGATGAGAGCCTGTCGTCGCGCCCGCAGGGACGCTCGCCGGATGTCGTCGAACAGTGCGGCAAGTCGTGCTCCCGCGTCCTCCGCCGCATCCTCGACGGTCTCTGCCTCCTGCCGCGAGTGGAGCGACTTACGCGCCCTGGACAGCAGCTTGTCGTAGATCTCCGGATCCACACCGTCAGGCGGATACGCAGCGAGCTCGCCGAGCACACGGTCGCTGGATTCCGCCGAGATCCTGCGGGCCACCGCCAACTGTTCCTCGGTCCGCAGCCGCTCGTACGGGTCGGTGACGTCGAGTCTGCGGATGAGCCACGGCATGGTCGCTCCCTGGATGAGCAGTGTGCCGATGGCGACGACCAGCGCGGAGATCTGGATCATCTCGCGACCGGGGAAGTCGGCGCCCGACGCGATCACCACGGGCACCCCGCCGGCGGCCGCGAGGGTGACGACTCCGCGCATGCCCGCCCAGGACACCACGACGTGTTCCCGGAAGTTCAGCTGGTCGCGGCCGAGGCGTTCGGATCCGGCGCGGCGCACGAGTGCGCGCCGCCCCCAGTGCAGCAGACCCCACGCGGGTCGCACGAACATGACGACGAGCAGGATCACCACCGCGCCCAGCAACGCGACATGCAGGTCGGTACCGCTGTCGCGGACGTCGTCGAGGACGAACCGGAATTGCAGACCCATGTAGGCGAAGACGAAGGTCTTGAGCACCACGTCGACGCTCTTCCACACCGCGCGTTCCTGCAGCCGCGTGCTCACCGAGACCTCGGTGGCGCGGTGCCCGAGGAACAGTCCGGCGGCGACGACGGCGAGCACTCCCGAGGCGTGGATCTCCTCGGCGGCGAGGTAGGCCGCGAACGGCAGGACCAGTCCCAGGACGGTCTCGAGCGGCGAGTCGTACATCCGGGCACGGATCAGGTGGACGATGTACGCGAGCACCAGGCCGACGGCGACCCCACCCGCGACCTCGTAGAGGAAGAACAGGACCGGCGAATCGGCGAGGATGTGCGTGCCCGTGACGGCCGAGATCGCGACGGTGAACAGGGTCAGGGCGGTGGCGTCGTTGACCAGGCCTTCCCCGGTCAGCACCGCGATGACCCGTTTCGGCAGTCCGAGTCGCTGACCCACGGCGACGGCGCTGACCGCGTCGGTCGGTGCGACGACCGCGCCGAGAGCGAGCGCCGCACCGAAGGTCAGCGCCGTCATCATCGCGGACGCCGTCCACGCTACGACGAACGCCGTGACGAGCACCGTGTAGATCCCGAGCCGCAGTATCGACGGCAGGTACTGCCGGAAGGTGGGAACCGAGAACCTCAGGGCCGACGAATACAGCAGCGGCGGCAGGACGACCCCGAGAATGATCTCCGGATCCAGTTCGAGCCTGGGCAGGCCCGGCACGAACGACACCAGCGCTCCGACGGCGACGAGCACGAGCGGAGCCTGGAGGTCGCGTCGCGACGCGACGGTGGTCACCGCGATTCCGGCGATGACGACCAGCAGGATCCAGGCGCCGTTCATCGAGGTATCACCGTGCCAGGCGTCCGGTTCACGGTGTGATCGTGGCACAGGAGCCGCTCGCCCGGAGGAACCTGCAGACCGTTTGTACCGACCCGGCCGGGGTATGTAACCGAGCGACCGCCGTGTACCCGGCCCAGCGAGGAGTGCGTGTGATCCCAGCCCGCGACGACCACGGCTATGCGGACCTGCGCACCTATGCAGCACTGGGCGACGGCGACACGGTCGCCCTCGTCGCCGAGGACGGTTCGGTGGACTGGTATCCGGTACCGCACCTCGACTCCCATCCGGTCTTCGCACGACTGCTCGACGCACCGGCGGGCGGTTCCGTCGAGTTGTGTCCCGTCGAGGAGTTCACCGTCGAACGCGCATACGTGCCGGGGACGAATGTGCTGAGCACCGTGTTCACCACGGCACGGGGTCGGGTCCGGGTCACCGACTCGATCGACACGGGTGTCGCCGGACGGTTGCCCTGGGGCGAATTCGCCCGGCGTGTCGAGGGCCTGGACGGCGAGGTCGCGATGCGCTGGACCGTCACTCCGGGAACGGGACTCGGCCGGTACCAGCCCTGGTGCGACCGGACCGAACACGGTCCTGTCCTGCGGGTCGGGACGGTGAGCATCGGGGTGCGCACGTCCGGCACGGGCGATCCGGAGGTCGAGCACCGCTCGATCGGCGGACGTTTCGTCGCCTCGGCTGGATCCCGGCACCTGATCGCCGTGCTGACGACGGAGAACGAGCCCTTA
The DNA here is from genome assembly GCF_013602415.1 of Rhodococcus sp. B50. NCBI lineage: Bacteria > Bacillati > Actinomycetota > Actinomycetes > Mycobacteriales > Nocardiaceae > Rhodococcus > Rhodococcus sp. B50. The sequence goes on from NZ_WPAG02000002.1 coordinate 2,796,561, forward strand.
CCGTTGCCCGACGCCGACGTGATCGACGCCAACATCGACCGCACCGTCGATCGCTGGAAGCAGTGGTCGTCGCTTCTGAAGTACGACGGTCCGTGGGCCGACGCGGTGGTCCGGAGCGCGCTCGCGCTGAAACTGCTGCAGAACCGATCGGGTGCCATCGCCGCAGCGGCGACGACGTCCGTTCCGGAGAGCCCGGACGGCGAGAAGAACTGGGACTACCGTTTCGCATGGGTGCGCGACGCCGCCTACACCCTGCACGCGCTGATCCGTCTCGGTGATCGCGAGGAGGTGCACGCCGCGATGAGCTGGTTGCTCCGCGTGGTGCGCGATCAGGGCGCCGACGCGGAGGTGTTCACCCGGCTCGACGGCGGTGAGCCCGACGACGCACGCCGGCTGGAGGTTCCCGGCTGGCGCGGCATCGGCCCGGTGGTCGAGGGCAACAGGGCGGCAGGCCAACTGCAGCTCGGTATCTACGGCGACCTGTTCGAGATCGTGACCCTCTACAGCAGTGAGGGTTACGTGCTCGACATCGCGACCGCGCGTCTGCTCGCGCGCATCGCCGACCACACCTGCGATGTCTGGCAACAAGCCGATCACGGCATCTGGGAGCTGCTCGAACGCGAGCACTACACGAATTCGAAGATGAGTTGCTGGCACGCGCTCGACCGCGCCGTCCACCTCGCCGAGGTCGGTCAGATCCCGGGAACGGCGGATCGCTGGCGCCGCGAACGCGATCTCATCCGTGAATGGATCGAGGAGAACTGCTGGTCGGACGAAATAGGTTGCTACACCGCCTATCCCGGCACCGACCGGTTGGATGCCTCCGTATTGCTCGGAGCCGTGGGCGGATACGATCGGGGTCCGCGCATGCGGGCCACCTGCGATGCGTTGCGACGGGAACTGGGTTGCGGACCGCTGCTCTACCGGTTCAGCGGTGCCGACAAGGAGGAGGGGACGTTCGTCGCCTGCGCGTTCTGGATGGTCGCGGCCCTGGCCGAGACCGGGCAGACCGACGACGCCACCGAACTGATGGGCGAACTCGTGCCGCTCGCCAACGACGTGGGCCTGTACTCGGAGATGATTGCCGAGGACGGGACCTTTCTCGGCAATCTCCCCCAGGGGTTGAGCCACCTGGCGCTCATGACGGCTGCGCTGACACTCATCGAGAAGTACTGATCGCCGATCGACCGGAGGAGCGGACAGCTATGACGTTGATAGGTTTTCACGCCTCACACGAGCAGGCGTCCCCATCACGGTTGCTCGAGGACGTCCGGCTCGCGGAAGCGGCCGGTTTCCGCGCGGCCATGTGCTCGGACCACATCGAACCGTGGTCGCACCGGCAGGGACACTCGGGTTTCGCGTGGTCGTGGCTCGGTGCGGCCCTGGCCACCACCGAACTGCGCTTCGGCGTCGTCACCGCGACGGGTTTCCGCTACCACCCCGTCGTCACCGCTCAGGCCACCGCGACTCTGGCATCGATGTTCCCACAACGCTTCTGGTTCGCGCTCGGCAGCGGTGAGCATTGCAACGAACGCATGTCCGGGGCTCCTTGGCCAACCAAGGAAGAGCGTCAACAGATCCTGGGCGAGAACCTCGGCATCGTGCGGCACCTGCACGCGGGTGAGATCGTCGACCACGACGGCGCCATGAAGGTCGATCGCGGACGTGTCTGGGACCGGCCGCCGGTCCCTCCCGAAATATTGCTCCCCGCACTGACTCCCGAGACAGCCGGCCGATTCGCCGACCGGGTCGATGGGCTCATCACCGTGAACGCCCCACTCGACGATCTGCGCCGCATCCTCGATGCCTACCGCGACGGCGGTGGAACCGGGCGGACCGTGCTGCAAGTCCATCTGAGTTGGGCGAGCACCCGGGAGCGCGCCCAGGAGATCGCGCGTGAGCAGTGGGCGACCAACGCCCTACCGCCGGAACTGATGGCCGATCTCGCGACACCCGAGGAATTCGAGTCGCACGCAGCCGAAGTCGGCGACCACGACCTCCACAACTCCGTCGTGGTCTCCGACGATCCCGCCGAACACGTCGACCGCCTGTGCGAATTCGCCGAACTGGGATTCGACGAGATCTATCTGCATCATGTCGGCCCGGATCAGCGTCCGTTCATCGACACCTTCGGCGACGCGGTGCTGCCGCACCTGTCGTGATCAGCACCGTGTCGGCGACGGATCAGGGCTGACGCGGACCCGGCTGCGCCTCGGGCCCGGGGCCGCCCTCGGGACCCGGCTGCCCGCCCGGCTCCGGCTGCGCTCCCGGAGCGGGATTACCGGTGGTACCCAGATGTTTGCGGGCTGCGTCCTGCGCCTTGTCGACGTGCTGGGCGTACTTCCCGCCGGTACGTCCGTCGACCTGATCGCCGGCCTTCTCGATGAAACCGTCGGCCTTGTCGGGGTTCTTCTCGGCGTAGTCCTTGCCCTTGTTCACAAGGCCCTTGAGCGAATCCATGAAACCCATAGCGCGGTCCTTCCCTCGTGCAGATTGCCGTGGGGTCCGGGCACACCGAACCATGTGCTTCGAGTCAGTGTACGCCCGGGAGCAGATCGTCGGGGGCCGCGAACAGGCGCCGGTGCTCACCGTGCAGACGTCCCGACACCCACCACAGGATCTCGACGAGGACGACTCCGATCAGACCACAGGTCACCGCGATCGTCGTGTACGCGACGTTCGACGGATCGAGCGCGAAGAACTCTCGTGTGAACGGCACGGAGAACAGGATCACGTACCCGAGTACCGAACCGGCGAGCAAGGCGATCTTCCACCACTGGTACGGGCGGGCTACCACGGCGAGCACCCACAGCGCGATGATGAGCAACGTGATCAGGGCCGACGTGCCGGCTTGGATCTTCTGCTGCTCGGTCTGCTCGGGGCCGCCGTAGACGAGCACGTAACAGACGAAGGTCGCTACACCCACGACGACACCGGACGGGATCGCCAGTCGCATCACGCGGGAGACGAAGCCCGAGCGTGCCCGCTCGTTGTTCGGGGCCAGCGACAGCAGGAAGGCGGGGATGCCGATGGTGAACCACGCCGCGATGGTCACGTGCCGGGGCAGGAACGGATAGGGCAACGGCTCGAAGTCGAATATCTGCGACAGCACGCCGGACATGCCCACCAGGAAGGCGAGCAGCACCGAGTACACGGTCTTGGTGAGGAACAGGTTGGAGACGCGTTCGATGTTGCCGATCACCCGGCGGCCCTCGGCCACCACGTAGGGCAGCGTCGCGAACTTGTTGTCGAGAAGGACGATCTGTGCGACCGCGCGGGTCGCGGGGCTGCCCGATCCCATCGCGACTCCGATGTCGGCGTCCTTGAGGGCGAGGACGTCGTTGACGCCGTCGCCGGTCATCGCGACGGTGTGGCCGCGCGACTGCAGGGCGCCGACCATGGCGCGCTTCTGATCGGGACGGACCCGGCCGAAGGTCGTCGATCCTTCGACGACGTCGGCAAGGTCGTTCTCGGCCTCCGGCAGGGAACGCGCGTCGATGGGAGACGTGCTCCCCTGCAGGCCGAGCGACGAGGCGACCGCGCCGACGGCGATCGCGTTGTCGCCGGAGATGACCTTGACGTCGACCTGCTGGCCGGCGAAGTATTCGAGGGTCGGCTTCGCGTCCGGACGCACCCGCTGTTCGAGGACGACGAGCGCCGTGGGCGTGACCGTGCCGGGCGCGAGCGCGTCGTCGACCGGGCGGTCGCTGCGCGCGAGCAGCAGCACTCGCAGGCCGCTCGAACCGAGTTCCTCGGCTCGGCGCGCCGCCTCCGTGCCGGGGTCGAGCAGCACGTCGGGCGCGCCGAGGAGCCAGTTGCCGTGGGCACCGTACGACTGGCCGCTCCATTTCTTCGCCGACGAGAACGGTGCGACGGCCGTCGGTTCGCCCCAGCCGGGGGCGGTGGGGAACGCCTCGGTGATCGCGAGGACGCTGGCGTTGGGACGCGGATCGTCGGCCGCGAGCGCGGCCAGAGCGGCGCGGGCCTCGTCGAGGTCGCTCCCGTCGACGGCTTCGACGTCGGCCAGGCGCATGCCGTTCTCGGTGAGCGTGCCGGTCTTGTCGGCACACACCACATCGACACGCGCGAGCCCTTCGATCGCCGGCAGTTCCTGCACGAGGCACTGACGACGCCCGAGGCGGATGACACCCACCGCGAATGCGATGGAGGTCATGAGTACGAGGCCCTCGGGCACCATCGGCACGAGGGCGGCGACCATGCCGCTCAGCGCGGGGCCGAGCGATTCGCCGCTGGAGAAGAGCTGGTTGTAGATGATGAGCAGACCCGCGGGAATCATCAGATAGGTGATGAAGCGCAGGATCTTGTTGATGCCCGCGTTCAGCTCCGACTTGACGAGGGTGAACTTGCTCGCCTCTTCCGCGAGTCGCGCCGCGTAGGCGTCGCGGCCGACCTTCGTCGCGCGATAGGAGCCGGATCCGGAGGCGACGAAGCTGCCCGACATCACCGTCGATCCGGGCACCTTGTGCACGGCGTCCGACTCACCCGTCAGCAGCGACTCGTCCAGCTCGAGCCCCTGGGCCTCGACCACCTCCCCGTCGACGACCAGCTGGTCGCCGGGGCCGAGTTCGATGATGTCGTCGAGCACCACCTCGCGCGGGACGACCGGCGCTGCGGTGCCGCCACGGCGCACGACGGGCTTCGTCTGGCTGACGATGGCCAGTTTGTCGAGGGTGCGCTTGGCGCGGACCTCCTGGATGATGCCGATCCCGCTGTTCGCGACTATCAGCAGGCCGAACATGCCGTCGATGATCGAACCGGTGGCCAGCACGATCAGCAGCAGCACCCCGAGGATCGCGTTGATCCGGGTGAACACATTGGCCCGGACGATGTCCTTGACCGATCGGGACGCGCGGTCGGGAACGTCGTTGGTGAGGCCACGCGCCACACGCTCGGCGACCTGCTCGGTGGACAGCCCGGTGGCTGCATGGTCGGGTGCGAGCACAGGTGCCGCGTCCGTTCCTACCACCGTCGTGGGCTCTTCTACTGCCATGACGAACCAGATTAGGGTACGAAAGCGAACAACCTGCGTCGTGGCGGGTGGATCAGCTCGACGCGAGCCACCACGGATCGGCCGCGACGGGCTTCGAGGCGTCGACCCGCTGACCCGGCATCGGCACCGCGGTGGTCACCTCCGACTCCTTCGCGGCGGGCAGCAGCCGGGCGATCGGCTCCGACCAGGCGTGGAAGGCGAGATCGAAGGTTCCCCAATGCACGGGTACGAGCAGACTGTCGCGCCGGTCGACACCCCCGAGGTCGAGATGCGTGCGCACCGCCTCCTCCGGATTCATGTGCACGTCGGGCCAGCGCTTGTCGTAGGCGCCGACGGGCAGCAATGTGAGGTCGAACGGGCCGTAGGCCTCGCCGACGTCCGCGAACCGCGGGGTGTACCCGCTGTCGCCGCCGAAGAACACCCGACGCGCCGGGCCGGTGAACACCCACGACGACCACAACGTGATGTTGCGCTGGAGCCCGCGCCCGGAGAAGTGCCGCGCCTCTGTGCACGTGATGCGCAGGCCGTCCACCTCGACGTGCTCGTCCCAGTCGAGCTCGACGATGCGGTCCTCGGCGATCCGCCATCTGCGCAGGTGCGCGCCCACACCGAGCGGCACGACGAAACGGGCGGTCGGCTGCAGCACGGCGAGGCTCTCGACCGTGAACCTGTCGAGATGGTCGTAGTGGTCGTGCGAGATCACCACCGCGTCGAGGCGCGGCAGGCTCTGCAACTCGGCCGGCACCGGGTGCAGCCGCGCCGGGCCGACGGCCGGTGACGGCGAGACCCGCTCGCTCCACACCGGGTCGCACAGCACCCGGTAACCGTCGACCTCCACGAGGGCGGTCGAGTGCCCGAACCACGTCACGGCGAGCTCCGCCGCGGCGACCGGCGCGAGAAAGGCCGACAACGGCACCTCGGTGCGCGGTTTACCCCGCGATCCGCGCGTGAGCAGGTCCTTCGCGAAGCCGCCCGCCGCCTCGGGACCGAGCACGGACGCCGGGTCGGTGTTGTGGAAACGACCGCCCCGGTAGCGGGGCGACGCGGCGGCGTAGGGGCGGATGTCGGAGACCGAGGCGCCGAGGGAACCGGGCAGGCCGTTCACGGCGCGCGCGACCCACAGCGTGCCCGCGCCCGCGAGCGCGGCGGAGACCGCAGACCGGATGTTCATCGTCCGCGGAAGATCGGGTCGCGGCGCTCGGCACGAGCGAGCCGGGCTTCCTGGACGTCCTCGCTGAGCCACGCTGCGGCGAGCGCGGCGGTCTGCTCGGGTGTGGCCTCGTCGCGGGTGCCGTCGTCGTTGAGGAACAACTTCATCGCGTGCAACGACAGTGGCGCGAGTTTCGCGATCTCGCGCGCCCAGGCCCGAGCGTCGGCGAGGTCGCCGATGCGATTGGCGAGTCCGCGCGCGAGGGCTTCCTCGGCGTGGACGGGCTCGGCGGCGAGGAAGACGGAACGTGCCGGACCGCCGCCGAGGAGCGAGGCGAGCCGCCGGACCGTCCAGCGATCCACCGAGATGCCCAATCGTGCAGCGGGTACCGCGAAACGTCCGGTGGGTGCCACGACCCGGAGGTCCGCGGCCAGCGCCAGCTGGGTGCCGGCGCCGATGGCCGGGCCGTTGACGGCCGCGATCACCGGGATCGGGGCTTCCACGATGGTGCGCAGCATCTCGGCGAGGCTGTCGGTGAATCCTTCGGCGTAGACGTCGCCGGAAAGGTCGGCACCGGCACAGAAGCTCGTGCCCCGTCCGGTGATCACCATGACCCGCGCGTCGTCGGCCACGGCCTTCTCCACCGCTTCGCGGATCTCCACGCACAACTGCGTGTTGAGCGCGTTCCTGCGCTCCTCGCGTTGCAGTTCCACGGTCACGACGTCGCCGTCGCGGCTGATCCCGATCATGTGCGGTCCCCATCCCTTCGTCACCGGACACCCCGCATCATTCCACCAGCGACGGGCGGCATGTCATGAAGACGGGATCAACGCAACGCGGCCTCGTAGTTCGCCCGCTGCTCGTGCTCGACTCGACGCGTGAGGTCGGCCGAGTCGTCCGCAAGGTATGCGGTGGCACCGAGAGCCATGATCAGCGCACCGGAGATCCACGCGGTCCATGCGGCGCCGTCGCCCGCGAACTGCCCGACCCACGGCGAGACCAGCATGGCCAGACCCACCACCGACAGGGCCCAGTGATCCTTCGTGGGATCGCGCGCGATCAGCGACCAGAGCGCGTAGATGCTTGCCAGCGCACCGAATCCCAGGGTTGCGCCCCGGCCGAGTGCGGTGGTCTCGGTCCAGAACGAGGACGACATGGTGAGCAGGCCGAGGAACAACGCGATTCCTCCCGACCACGACGTACGAGCAGACAATGTGAACCTCCCGATTCATCGATACGCTACATGTAGTGTAGCTACATACAGTGTAGCGATAATTCGGTCGACATGCTTCGATGGAGACTCGACTCACCACACAGAAGGCCGGAGACGATGGCACCCGCGACGACACTCCCACCCGAACAGCGGATCGCCGACGCCGTGCTCGCACTGCTGCGCACCAAGGGACCCAAGGCCGTCACGATCGAGGCCGTCGCGAACCTCGCAGGCATGGCTCGGACGACGATCTACCGCCGGTATCGGGACCGCAGCGAGATGTTGAAGGCGGTGATGGAACCCCTCACCCGGCCGGCGGCCCCGGAACCGGAGGCCACGGCCGAACAACTCCTGTCGTGGGTGGTGGAGCAGTCCCGCCTCTCCGTCGACGAAGGGATCGGCCTCGGAGGGCTCGCAGCGCTCGTCACCGAACAGGAACCGTGGTTCACCGACCTGATGCGCTCACTTCTGGTGCGCCACCGACAGACGCTCGCCGAGGTGATCCGACGGCACTCCGACGACGGAACCGTCTGTGCCGACCTCGACGTGGAGACCTTCCTGGACTGCGTGGTCGGGGCCTACTTCGCCGAGCAGGCGCGCCGCGGCGAGGTGGACGAGGACTGGTCCGCTCGCATCACACGAACTCTGTTACCGACCTTCGCCGCCTGATCCGATTTCAGTGGATTCAGCCCCGCCGAGCCGGGGTGGAACCACCGAAATCAGTGGAACCAGTCGAGGATCCGCCCCCGCGACCAGCAGCGCGCCACTGCGTCCACATGCTCCCCCGCCCCCTCGTACACCGCGATGCCGACGATGCTGTGGCCCGAGGCAGGGCGATCACCGAGCGTCGGGACCGACGGCGCGACGCCCACACCCTCGGCCGACACCCACGCGACCGTCCTTCGCGCAGCGGCGTCCCGGAGTCGTTGCACGAACAGGGGACGCCGGGCGACGGGGAGACGCGACAGCGCCCAGGTCGTCGTCACGACCGGCAGAGCATCCCCGGGTACGGCCGCGATCGCCTCCGGCAGCAGGTCCACGATGTCGCCGCAGAACCGGACGGGTGGATTCGCGGCGAGCAGAGCGTCCTCGACGTCGGGTCTGTCGCGGGTCACCGAGACGCGGGTGACCACCCGCGGTAGCGCCCGGTCGGGGACCGACCCATCGTGGACGATCGAACAGCTCTCCTGCACAGAAGAATTCGGCTCGCCCAGGAACAGGCCGTCACTGTAGGTGACGCCCACCCGGTCGACGCAGAGATTCAGCGCCGCCGGGCGGCCGATGTCGATCAGGCCGATCGCGGCTGCTCCGGCACGGTCCGCCGCCTCGGCGATCGCGGGATACAGCACCGTGTAGCGACCCGTCTCGTCGGTGACGGCTCGCCGTCGGGCAGTGCCGGACACGTCCGTCACTCATCCTCACCGGTGTCGGCACGCGGGCGGCCCGGGCCGCGCATGCGTCCCGCTTCGCGTGGCATCCGGTCGGCCTCGGTGAGGGCCCGCCGGAGCAGGAACTCGATCTGGGCGTTGGTGCTGCGCAACTCGTCGGCAGCCCACCGCGCGAGCGCGTCGTGGACTGCCGGGTCGAGGCGCAGCAGCACCTTCTTACGTTCGGGCATGCCGCATGATCCCTACTGGTACAGCGATCCTGTGTTGAGGACGGGCTGAGCACTCTGGTCGCCGCACAATACGACGAGCAGGTTCGAGACCATCGCGGCCTTGCGTTCCTCGTCGAGTTCGACGGTGTGTTCGGCCTCGAGGCGGGCCAGGGCGGTCCCGACCATCGACACGGCACCCTTGACGATCTGCTCGCGGGCGGCGATGACGGCACCGGCCTGCTGGCGTCGCAGCATCGCCTGGGCGATCTCGGGTGCATAGGCGAGCTGGTTGATGCGGGTCTCGATCACGCGGATGCCGGCGGACTGCACGCGGTCGTGGACCTCGGCCGAGAGCTTGGTGGTGATCTCGTCGGCGTTCTGGCGCAGCGACATCACTTCCGGCGCACCGTCGTACGGGTAGGAACCGGCGATATGGCGGACCGCGGCCTCGGTCTGGACCGCGACGAACTCCTCGAAGTCGTCGACGTCGAAGACCGCCCGCGCGGTGTCCTCGACCTGCCACACGATCACCGCCGAGATCTCGATCGGGTTGCCGTCGGCATCGTTTACCTTCGCCTTGCCCGTCTCGTGGTTGCGGATGCGTGTGGAGATCTTACGCCGGGTGTTGAGCGGGTTCATCCAGCGCAGACCGGGTTCGCGCAGGGTGCCGGTGTACGAACTGCCGAGGAGCTGAAGGACGCGCGCCTCGTTCGGTTCGACGAGGACGAGTCCTGCGAGCGGCACGACGGCGAGCACCACGATCACAGCGCCGACGACGATCAGGGGGACCGTCACCTCGACCGCCCCCCATCCGATCAGCCCGGCACCGACGGCGACCGCGACGAGAGCTGCGATCAGTACGGGCCAGCCGTTGGACGAGGAACCCGGCCGCTCGGCGGTCACGGGCGATTGCACGACATCCATGTTCCTACCTCCCAGAGTCAAAGCGATATTAAAGTGATATCACATTTCTCCGGATGCGGACAACGTTCCCTCCGCACACGGCCCGCGATAGCGGCATGATGAAGAACAACGATCCGAGAGGGAGGCTCGTGATGCTCGCCGACGAGGCACTCGATGCTGCCGACACGCGTACCGCCGACGCGACACCGGTGGACGTCGTCGTCATCGGCGCCGGACAGGCCGGTCTGTCGACCGCCTACTTCCTCACACGCTTCGGAGTCGCACCCGAGACCGGATTCGTCGTCCTCGACCGCTCGTTCGGCCCCGGCGGGGCATGGCAGGACCGCTGGCCGTCGCTGACCCTGAACACCGTCAACGGCGTCCACGACCTTCCGGGCCTCGCGTTCGCGGACGTCGTCGACACCTCCGCGGGAGAGGTTCCGGCGGCCTCGGCGGTACCGCGGTACTACGCCGCCTACGAGAAGGAGTTCGACCTACCCGTCCGCCGCCCGACCACGGTCCGGGTCGTATGCGACCGCGGCGACCGGCTACGCGTGGAGACCGAGTCGGCCGTCTACGCCGCCCGCGGCATCGTCAACGCGACCGGCACCTGGGAGCGGCCCTTCGTCCCGTGGTATCCGGGGGCCGCGCGGTTCACCGGACGACAACTGCACACCAAGGACTACCGGACGGCCGACGAGTTCGCCGGACAGCACGTACTCGTCGTCGGCGGCGGCATCTCCGCGGTGCAACTTCTCGACGAGATTTCCCGCGTCACCGAGACCACCTGGGTGACACGTCGCGAACCCGCTTGGAGCGACGAGCCTTTCACGTCCGAACGGGGTCACGCCGCCGTCGCGCTCGTGGAAGACCGGGTACGACGCGGACTGCCACCCGGATCGGTCGTCTCCGTCACCGGCCTCCCCCTCACCCCGGCGCTGCGCGCGGCGCGCGAACGCGGTGCGCTGGAGCGGTCGCCGATGTTCTCCGAGATCACCGAGACCGGTGTCCGGTGGAGCGACGGCCGAACCCTCGATGTCGACGTCATCCTGTGGTGCACCGGTTTCCGGAGTTCCCTCGACCACCTGGCCCCGCTGTCGTTGCGCAATTCCGGTGGCGGCATCACGATGGCCGGCCGGCTCGCGACCCGGGTCGCGAAGGATCCGCGCATCCACCTCGTCGGGTACGGCCCGTCCGCGTCCACGATCGGTGCGAACCGGGCCGGGCGCGCCGCCGCGCGCGAACTGCTCGACCATCTCACCGGCGAGGTGCCGCAGCAGTGAGTGGGCGGGGCGGATCGGTACTGCTGGTCGCGCTCGCGACCACCGCCAGCCTCGTCGCCTCGGCACCGGTCCTGATCGACATCGCGCTCCCTCCCCCGCCACCGGCGCCGGCCGCGGCTCCCCCGACACCGCTGACGGCCGACGAGCTCGTCGCGCGCACCGTGCCGGTCGTCGTGACGATCGATGCGAGCGCGGGCTGGACCGGGATGACGGGCACCGGGATCGTGCTCACCCCCGACGGCACGGTCGTCACGAATCATCATGTGGTGAGTGGGGCCACCGACATCAGCGCGGTGAGCGGTGCCGACGGGTTGATCTACGACGCGGAGGTCCTCGGTTACGACCGCGAACGCGATCTCGCCGTCCTGCAGCTCGGCACCGCGAGCGACCTCCCGGCCGCGACGATCGCCGACATCCTGCCGCCGGTGGGCTCCCGTGTCACGGCCTTCGGCAACTCCGAGGGCGGCGGAGTCGTCGTGGCGACCCCCGGCACCATCGTCGAATTCGACCGCAACGTCGTGGTGCGCGACGCCACGAACGGGTCGCGACACCGTCTCACGGGGATGATCCGCACCGACGCCCCGATCCGGCCGGGCGATTCCGGTGGTCCCCTCGTCGACGACTACGGAACGGTCGTGGGCATCAACACTGCGGGTGCGGTGCAGCGGAACACCGACACCTCGCTCGATACGACCCCCGAGGCGTATGCCGTGCCGATCACCGAGGCGATCACCGTCGTCGAGCAGGTGCGCACAGGCGTGAGCGAAGGATCGGTGCACGTGGGTCCCACGCCGCGGCTGGGCGCGAGCGTCACCACCGCACGCAAGGACGGACAGGATCTCGGCGCCGAGGTGCTGTGGGTGTCCTACGACAGTCCCGCCTACCGTGCCGGGCTCGATGCCGGCGACGTCGTGGTGTCGTTCGACGGTGAGCCGGTCTCGTCGACCGCCGAGCTGGAGAAACGGCTGCTGCGACGGCGTCCCGGCGATGTCGTGTCGATCGAGTGGACCACCGAGGGTGGTGAAAGGCGTTCCGCCGAGATCGTTCTCGAATCCGGACCTGCACGCTGACGCCATCGCTCACGAAAATCGGTTGATCCCCGGGCCGACGGGCGAACACACTTGACCTCGAGTCGCCTCGAGGTCGCAAGATCTCATCGGACCGTTCGACGACCGGGAAACACGATGAGCAACCACACCGCACCACCGACGCACCGGCGTCCGCGCCTGGCGCGCGGGCCCGTGCGGCCGTTCGCCCACCCGCAGTACCGCCTGCTGATCCTGGCGCTCGCGGCGGGACTGCTGTCCGTGGGCACCTGGCTCATCGCGGTGGTGTGGCAGGTCGTCGAGATGGGTGGCGGTCCGGCCGAACTGTCTTCCGTCGCAGTCGGACCGGCAGTCGGCATGCTCCTCGTCGCGCTCGCCGGCGGTGTCCTCGCCGACCGGATTCCACAACGCACCCTGCTCTTCGCGACGTACATTGCACGTGCGGTGCTGGTGGCGGTGACGGCGGCACTCGCCGTCGGCGGATCGCTCACCTTCTGGCATCTCACCGTCGTGGGGTTCGCGCTGGGCCTGGCGAACGGTGTGCAGTTCCCGGCCTATTCGGCGTTGCTGCCGTCCATCGTCCCTCCGCAGGATCTGCTCGCCGCCAACGGCGTCGAGGGAGTGCTCCGGCCGACGCTCATGCAGGCGGCCGGTCCGGCGGCGGCGAGCGCTGTCGTGGCCGCCTCGTCCCCCGCAGTCGCGTTGTGCATGGTCGCGCTCCTCGAGGTGGTCGGGGCGCTGTGCATTCTCGCGATGCGTCCGACCGCGGCCCGCCATGGCGACGCGCGGACGGACGGAACGAGCGGTTTCCGTTCCGTCGTGGACGATCTCGTGGAAGGCGTGCGGTTCACCGTGCACACCCCCTGGTTGCTCGGAACGCTCCTCTTCGGGTCCGTCGCGGTCCTCTGTGTGCTCGGACCGATCGAGGTGCTCATCCCGTTCGCGATCCGCGAGTCGGCCGGGGGTGGCCCCTTCCAGCACGCGATGGTGATGGCGGGTTTCGGCGTCGGTGGCGCGGTCGGGTCGACGATCGTGGCGTCGCTCCGGTTGCCGAGGCGCTATCTCACCGTCCCGCTCCTCATGTGGGGTCTGGGCTGCGTCCCCCTCGCCGTCATCGGGGTCTCCGGATCGGTGCTCGTCATGATCGCCGCAGTGTTCGTCGTCGGCGCCCTGTTCAACGCCGGGTCCGTCGTGTGGGGAACGCTGCTGCAACGGCGGGTGCCCGCGCACCTGCTGGGTCGGGTGTCGAGTCTCGACTTCTTCGTCTCGATCGTGTTCATGCCGCTGTCCATGGCCGTGGCCGGGCCGCTGGCTCTCACGGTCGGACTCGCGCCGACCTTCGCGGTCGCCGGGTTCGTGCCGGCCGTCGCCGCGGTGATCGTGATCGTCGCGGCCCGGACACGACGCGACGAGATCGACAACCCACTCGACGTCGTCCCGGTGGACGACGGTGGGATCGTGCCCGCGGAGTGCCGGGGCTGACGGGTGGTTCGTGGCCGGTACCGACCCGCGCCGGAACTCCGACTCCACGCACCCGGGATACTCGGTGCGTGAGCGCAACACTTCGTATCAACGGCCTGTCGGCCTCCCGCGGGGAACGTGTCCTGTTCGACGGACTCGATCTCACAGTCGCACCGGGCGACGTGATCGGCCTGGTGGGGGCGAACGGCGCCGGGAAATCGACGCTGCTCACGACCCTTGCGGGAGTGGGGGACGCCGATGTGACCGGTTCCGTGATCCTCAGCCCGCCCGACGCCACCATCGGTTATCTCGCCCAGGAACCCGAACGGGTGCCGGGCGAGACGATCCTCGGTTTCCTCGCACGTCGAACCGGTGTCGCGGAGGCAGAACGCGTCATGAACGTCGCTGCCGAGCGACTCGGCGACTCCGACGAGGACGACTACACCCCGGCGCTCGAACGGTGGCTGGCGCTCGGCGGGGCCGACCTCGCCGAGCGCGCCGAGAAGGTGATCGACGACCTCGGTCTGGAGGTGGGCGTCGACGCTCCGATGACGGCGCTCTCCGGTGGCCAGGCCGCCCGCGCCGGGTTGGCGGCACTGCTGCTCTCGCGCTACGACGTCCTGCTGCTCGACGAGCCGACGAACGACCTGGATCTGGCCGGGCTCGAAAGGCTCGAACGGTTCGTGGACGAGACGCGGACGGCGTTGGTCGTCGTCAGCCACGACCGCGAGTTCCTCGCGCGCACGGTGACGGGCATCGTCGAACTCGATCCCGTGCAGCAGCAGATCTCCGTGTACGAGGGCGGGTACGAGGCGTATCTCGTCGAGCGCGAGGTTGCGCGCCGGCACGCCCGTGAGCAGTTCGAGGAGTACGCCGACACGAAGACCCAGCTCGAGGAACGCGCTCGGATGCAACGGAACTGGCTCGAGCACGGTGTCCGCAATGCACGTCGCAAATCCAAGGACAACGACAAGATCGGGCGCAAGCACCGCGCCGAGGCCACCGAGAAGCAGGCGGCGAAGGCCCGGCAGACACAGCGGCGCATCGAGCGACTCGACGTCGTCGAGGAACCGCGCAAGGAATGGGAACTGCGCATGTCCATCGCCGCCGCCCCACGCAGCGGCACGGTGGTCGCGACCCTCGACGACGCCGTCGTCCGGCGGGGCGACTTCGTCCTCGGCCCGGTCACCACGCAGGTCGAGTGGGGCGACCGCATCGTCGTCACCGGCCCGAACGGCGCGGGGAAATCCACGTTGCTGCGGTTGCTGCTCGGCACGATCGCACCGGATTCCGGGCGCGCGTCGCTCGGGTCGGGTGTGCTGGTGGGTGAGATCGATCAGGCCCGCAGCCTGTTCGAGGGCGACGAACCGCTGGTCGAGGCGTTCGGGCGCAACGTGCCCGAGTGGCCGGACGCCGAGGTCCGGACCCTGCTGGCGAAGTTCGCCCTCGAGGGGCACCACGTCCTGCGCACGGCGTCGTCGCTGTCGCCGGGCGAACGCACCCGCGCCGGGCTCGCGCTGCTGCAGGCCCGCGGCGTCAATCTGCTGGTGCTGGACGAACCGACCAACCATCTCGACCTGCCGGCGATCGAGCAGCTCGAGCAGGCCGTCGACAGTTTCGAAGGCACCCTGCTGCTGATCACGCACGATCGCCGCATGCTGGAGACCACGCGGACCACGCGTCGATGGATGCTCGACGACGGGAAGCTGAGTGAGGAGTTGCTGTAGATGGGTGGAAGCGTGCGGGTGGACAGTTGGACGTGGTCGGTCCGGTTGTTCAAGACCCGGTCCGCCGCGGCGAGCGCGTGCCGCGCCGGGCACGTCCGGGTCGACGGTGTGACGGCCAAACCGTCGACGCCGGTGACGATCGGCGCCGAGGTCCGTGTGCGTGCCCACGGCACGGAGAAGATCGTCGAGGTCACCCAGCTCGTGAACAAGCGGGTGGGCGCACCGATCGCCGCCACGGCCTACATCGATCACAGTCCCCCTCCTCCGCCGAAGGAGATCCTGGCGGCGCTTCCCCGCCGCGACCGCGGAGCGGGTCGTCCGACGAAGAAGGAACGCCGCGAACTCGACCGTCTGCGCGGCGTCGACGACGACTGAGCACACCACCGACCGAGAACGTTGCGACGTGCATGTTCGTCAGCAGCTGTTGACAAAGTGTTGTGTTTTCACAACACTTTGTTTCATGAGTCCGGTACGTCGTGGGGAAACTCTCCCCATCTATAACCGCATCCGCGTCCTGCGCGCGGAACGTGGCATGAGCCGCGCACAACTGGCCGCGCTCATCGATGTGAACCCGCAGACCGTCGGCGCACTCGAACGCGGCGACCACTATCCGAGTCTCGATCTCGCCTTCCGTATCTGCGACGTGTTCGGACTGCCGGTCGAAGCCGTCTTCTCCCGTACCGAGTTCACGCCGTTGTCGACCGAGCTGTACAAGCCTCGGAAGGAGGCCTGATGACCACCGAATCGCTGCTCGACCGCTACGAGAACTACCGCACCCGCCGGTTTCTGAAGAACGAGGAGATCACTTCGGGATGGATGCCGAACTGGCGCACCCGGCGCCGCCGGCGCATCCTCGCCGGCGCGGTCGTGACACTGATCGCGCTGATGTTCGTCACCGCGATCGCGTCGTATTTCACGAGGTGGGCGGCAATCGCCTGGTTGCCGGTCACGCTGGCATTCCTGCCCACGTGGACGTGCCTGCAGATCGTGTCGGGGCGGCAGTCCGACGCTCCGCGTCACGCCCTCGACGAACGCGAGATCGCCGAGCGCAACAGCGCCCGTTCGATCGGCCTGTCCGTGGCGCAGGGCCTGGTGATGCTCCCGATCTTCGCGTTGCTGTGGAGCGCCTCGATCGCATCGATCGACCATCAGGCACTCGCGTACTCGGCAGGCGGATTCGCTCTCGCCTCGATACTGTTCAGCGGTTGCCTGCCCGCCGTTCTGCTCGCCTGGACCCGCCCCGACGACGACCCGGAGGACCTGCTGTGACACTGACCATCGACGATCTCTCGAAACGCTACGGCGACAAGGTCGCTCTCGACGGCGTGAGCTTCGAGGTACGCCCCGGTGAGCTGTTCGGCTTCGTCGGCAGCAACGGAGCAGGCAAGACCACCACCATGCGGATCGCCCTCGGAGTCCTGTCCGCCGACGCCGGCGAAGTCCGCATCGACGGGCGGCCCGTCGACCTCGAGATGCGCCGCAACATCGGGTACATGCCCGAGGAACGCGGCCTGTACCCGAAGATGAAGGTCGGCAAGCAACTGTCCTATCTCGCTCGGCTGCACGGACTCTCGAAGACGGAGGCGACGGAGGCGGTGCAGCGGTGGACCGAGCGGCTCGGTATCGCCGAACGTCTCGGCGATACCGTCGACGCCCTGTCGCTCGGTAACCAGCAGCGCGTGCAGCTCGCCGCGGCGCTCGTGCACGACCCGAAGGTGCTCGTCCTCGACGAGCCGTTCTCCGGACTCGACCCGGTGGCCGTGGACGTCATGAGCGACGTCCTGCTGGAGAAGGCGAAAGGCGGCGTCCCGGTGGTGTTCTCGAGCCACCAGCTCGACCTGGTCCAGCGCCTGTGCGACCGGGTGGGCATCATCGGCGCAGGCAGGATGCGCGCCGTCGGCACCGTCGACGACCTCCGCGCCGGCGGCGACGCTCTCCTCGTCGTCCACGCGCCGCAGGCACCCCGCGGCTGGGCGCACGGTCTGCCGGGAGTCACGCACGCCGAGTACGAAGACGAGCGCACCGTGCTCACCGTCACCCCCGGCGCCGACGACCAGCTGATCCTCAAGGCCGCCCTGGCCACCGGTCCCGTCCACGAGTTCTCGCTCCGGCGCCCGTCCCTGACCGAGCTGTTCCGAGAGGTGGTTTCCGCATGAGCGCCCCGTTGAGCAACGCCCGAGCGGTCGGCCTCGTCGCGTCGCGCGAGTTCGTCACACAGGTTCAGAAGAAGAGCTTCCTGATCAGCAACGCAATCATCCTCGTCGCGATCGTCGTGGGCATCGTCGCCACCTCGGTCCTGTCCGGTGGCGACGACGACCGGCCCACCGTCGGAGTCGTGGGCGCACCCACGCTGCAGACGACGATCGAATCGCTCGGTGAGACCGTCGGCACCCCGCTCGAGGTCTCCGAGGTTCCGGATGCCGCCACCGCGCGCGACCGGGTGTCCTCCGGCGATCTCGACGTCGCGCTCGTGCCCGGTGACGGTGCGTCCGTCACCGCGATCACCGAATCGGAGCTCGACACCGATGTCCGAGCGGTCGTCGAGGCCGCGGTCGTGCAGCAGGCCCAGGTCGCCGCGCTGACCGACCGCGGTGTCGATCCCGCTGCTGTCGCGGCCGACGTGGCCACGGCGACCGTGACCGTCGACGCCCTCGAGCCGCCGGATCCCGAACAGGGACAACGCATCATCCTCTCGATCATCGCCGTGGTCCTGCTGTACATGCAGATCCTGATGTTCGGCATGTACGTTGCGATGGGTGTCGTCGAGGAGAAGTCCTCGCGGGTCGTCGAACTGCTGCTGTCGACCCTGCGGCCGCTGCAGTTGCTGTGGGGCAAGATCCTGGGCATCGGCGCGGTGGGGCTCCTGCAGCTCACCGCCTACGGTGCGGTCGGAGTCGGCACCGCGCTCGCCACCGGCACCCTCACGATCACCGGCACCGCCCTCGGGGTTCTCGCCGGCACCCTCGGCTGGTTCGTCCTCGGCTTCGCGTTCTTCGCCGTGCTCTACGCGGCGGCGGGATCGATGGTATCGAGGCAGGAGGACGTCAACTCCACCTCGGGCCCGCTGGTGTTCCTCATCCTCGCGATGTTCTTCGCGGCCTTCTCGTCGGTCGACGATCCCGAGGCCGGATGGAGCACCACGCTGAGCTGGATCCCACCGTTCTCGGCGATCCTCATGCCGCTGCGCATCGCCGCGGGTGTGGCCACGCCGATGCAGATCGTCGGCACGATCGTGCTCATGGTGATCGCCATCGGAGTGCTCAGCGTGATCGCCGCGCGCATCTACCAGCGGTCGATCCTGCGCATCGGCCGGACGGTCACGTGGAAGGAAGCGCTCGGCCGGTAGCCGACCCCGCTTCGAGGGGGAGGATATGTGCGGTTTCTCGCAAGACGACGCACATATCCTCCCCCTCGTTCGCGTCGGTATAGGTTGACCTCGACCGACGAGGACAGGTGGAGGCAACGTGGCCGGTGGCAGGATCTCGGCGCAGGAGTTCATCGACAAGGTGCTCGACCCGGGCAGTTTCGTCTCCTGGGACGTTCCGCCCATCGACGTCGGGGCCGGCGAGAAGTACCTCGCCGATCTGAGCAGGGCCGCAGAGAAGTCGGGTGTCGACGAATCCGTGCTCACCGGTTCGGGCACCGTCCACGGCCGGCGTGTCGCGCTGATCGTGTGCGAATTCTCCTTCCTCGCAGGCTCTATCGGCGTCGCCGCCGCCGAACGTATCGTCGCCGCCGTCGAACGCGCGACGGCCGAGGGACTGCCCCTGCTCGCGTCCCCCACCTCGGGCGGCACCCGCATGCAGGAAGGCACCCTCGCCTTCGTGCAGATGGTGAAGATCGCCGCCGCCGTCGCCGCCCACAAGGCCGCTCATCTCGGCTATCTCGTGTACCTGCGCAATCCGACGACCGGTGGCGTGTTCGCGTCGTGGGGGTCGCTCGGGCACGTCACTGCCGCCGAACCCGGCGCGCTCGTCGGCTTCCTCGGCCCGCGCGTCTACAAGGCGCTCTATCAGGAGAACTTCCCCGAGGACGTGCAGACGGCGGAGAACCTCTACCGCAAGGGCGTGATCGACGGGGTCGTGCCCCTCGGCGGTGTGCGGCAGGTCGTGCACCGGCTGCTGCGCGTGCTGGTCGAGCCGAACCGGCCCGAGGTGACGTCGAGCCCGGCGATCACCACCGTCGACGACGTCCCCGACATCCCGGCCTGGCAGTCGGTAATGCTCAGCCGGCGTCCCGAACGACCCGGCATCCGGCAGTTGCTGCGGCACGCCGCCTCCGCGCAGGTACCCCTGTCGGGGACCGGTGAGGGCGAGTCCGACCGCACCGTCCTGCTCTCGCTCGCCCGGTTCCGCGGAGTCTCGTGCGTGATGTTCGGTCAGGACCGCGCGGGACAGTCACCCGAACGCACGATGGGGCCGGGTGCGCTGCGCGAAGCCCGGCGCGCGATGCGTCTCGCCGACGAACTGCGTCTGCCGCTCGTGCTCGTCATCGACACCCTGGGCGCCTCGTTGTCGAAGGAGGCCGAGGAGCGCGGGCTGGCACCCGAGATCGCTCGCTGCCTCGCCGATCTCGTCACTCTGCCCACCCCGACGGTGTCGGTGCTGCTCGGCCAGGGCACCGGGGGCGGTGCGCTCGCCCTGCTGCCCGCCGACCGGGTGTTGTGCGCGCAGCACGGCTGGCTCGCCCCGCTCCCACCCGAAGGGGCCAGTGCGATCGTGCACCGCGACACCACCCACGCACCGGCGATGGCGCAGGATCAGGGGATCCGCTCCCGCGACCTGCTGCGCAACGGGGTCGTCGACGCGGTCGTCCCCGAGTACCCGGACGCCACCGAGGAACCCGTCTCCTTCGTCAAACGGGTCGGCGCGGCGGTCGCGCGCGAACTCGCGATCCTCACCGACGAACCCGCGGAGGACCGCTACCGGCGACGGATCGAGCGGTACCGGAAGCTCGGCGTGCCATCCTGACCGTCTCCTGTCGCGATCGGATCAGCCGCTCGAACCGGCCACCGCTCCACCGGCCGCGACGGCGGCGATCATCGCCGCGTTGACGGACGCGACGGCGTCGCGCACCGCCTTCGCCGCCCACTCGCCCTGCGCGATGTCCTTCGCCCGCTTCTTCACCGCCCGCTTGTCGGCGTCCGGGAACACCTTCGGCGCCGCATCCGCCGCCGACAGCAACGCGATCAGTGCCGCGGTGCGGGGCTCCGGCGTCAGCCCGTCGATCAGCGCAGCACGGATCAGGTCGCGGACGCGCTGTTCGTGGGTGGAATCGATCGCAGGCCACTTCGTCGTCGGGAACAACCCCAGGATCTTTCCGCGCTCCTCCGAGACCCAGCCGTTCTCGACGACCCGTTCGAGGAGCTTGTCCTGGAGGCCCTTCTGCAACTTCTCGATGGCCGCCGTCGGTTTCACGGGCCTTCCCGAAGAAAGGCGGTCGACGGCCTCGGCGAGGATGGGGTCCGCGGGCCGCGCCGCATGTCGCACCGCGATCCGTCCCTTCTTCACCTGATCTCCCACGGTGTCGACCACCACGACGTCGTCGAGCGCGAGTTCGAGGAGCACCGCTCCGGCAAGGACGCGGGGCAATCTGACACCGTCGACGACAGGCTTTCCCGATTCGTCGTCGAGCAGCAGGAGCAGAACGTCTTCCGCTATCGAGGTCATGCGGGTCAGGGTAGGCACTTCGCCCGCTCGTCGCGCGATCGTGTCCGTCCGACGCAGACACGGGGTCACCCCACCGCAGGTCCCATAGAGTGGTTCGGGCCACAACTGCCGTCGAGGAAGGATACAAGCGATGGGCTCGTACGAGGAGGCGTTCCGCCGGAGCACCGAGGATCCCGAGGGATTCTGGCTCGAGGCCGCGCAGGCGGTCGAATGGGAGAGCGCGCCGACGCGAGCCCTCGACGACTCGGCGGCACCGTCGTACAAGTGGTTCCCTGACGGCACCCTGAACACGAGCGTCAACGCGCTCGACCGGCACGTGCGCGCGGGCCACGGCGATCGTCCGGCGCTGATCTGGGATTCGGCGATGGTCCCGGCCAAGCGCACCTACACCTATGCGGAGCTGCTCGACGAGGTCGGGAAGTTCGCCGGGGTGCTGCGCGACCAGGGTGTCGCGGCCGGCGACCGCGTGATCGTCTACATGCCGATGATCCCCGAGGCCGCGATCGCGATGCTCGCCTGCGCCCGTATCGGCGCGGTGCATTCGGTGGTCTTCGGTGGGTTCGCCGCGAAGGAACTCGCGACCCGCATCGACGACGCGAAGCCGGTCGTGCTGGTCACGGCCTCCGGCGGTCTCGAACCGGGCCGCACCATCGAGTACCTGCCGATCGTCGAGCAGGCGATCGGTCTGTCGCCGACGCCGCCGCACACCGTGATCGTCAAGGATCGCGAGCAGATCCCCGGTTCGGCGGGCGACTACCAGGCCTCCTCGGCGGCGTGGTTCGACTGGGACGAGCTCTGCGCCGACGCCGCTCCCGCCGAGCCCGTGACGGTCGCGGCGACCGACCCGCTCTACATCCTCTATACCTCCGGCACCACGGGGAAGCCCAAGGGCGTGGTGCGCGACAACGGCGGGCACGCGGTCGCTCTGACATGGTCGATGCACAACATCTACGACATCGATCCGGGCGACGTGTGGTGGACCGCCTCCGACGTGGGCTGGGTGGTCGGCCACTCCTACATCGTCTACGGGCCGCTGCTGGTGGGCGCGACGACGGTGATGTACGAGGGCAAGCCCGTCGGCACCCCCGATGCGGGTGCGTTCTGGCGAATCATCGCCGAGAACGGCGTCAAGGCGTTGTTCACCGCTCCCACCGCGATCCGAGCGGTGCGCAAGGCGGATCCGAACGCCGAGGAGCTGAAGAAGTACCCCATCGACTCGTTGGAGACGCTCTTCGCCGCCGGTGAGCGCCTCGACCCCGACACCTACCACTGGGCGACGAAGGTGCTCGACCGTCCGGTGGTCGACCACTGGTGGCAGACCGAGACGGGATGGGCGATCGCCGCCAATCTGCGCGGCCTCGAGGCGATGCCGCTCAAGGCCGGATCCCCGACCGTCCCCGTTCCGGGATACCGGGTCGAGATCGTCGACGGCGAAGGCACGCTCGTCGACCCGAACACCGAGGGCAACATCGTCATCCGGCTCCCGTTGCCGCCAGGCACGCTGACCGGCCTGTGGCAGGACGACGATCGTTACCGCCGCTCGTATCTCGATACCTTCCCCGGTTACTACCTCACCGGCGATTCCGGTTACATCGACGAGGACGGCTACGTCTTCGTCCTCGGCCGCTCCGACGACGTGATCAACGTTGCCGGGCACCGGCTCTCGACCGGCAGCATGGAGGCCGTGGTCGCCGGGCATCCTGCCGTCGCCGAATGCGCGGTGGTGGGCATCCGCGACGAACTGAAGGGCCAGCGCCCGTCCGGTTACGTGGTGCTCAAGGCGGGCGTGGAGATCGATCCCGAGACGCTGCGTCAGGAACTCGTCGCGATGGTCCGTGACCAGATCGGCGCGGTCGCGACCTTCCGCGACGTGACGGTGGTCCAGGCCCTCCCGAAGACACGCTCCGGCAAGATCCTGCGCAAGACGATGCGGCAGATCGCCGACCACGAGGAGTACACGGTGCCGTCGACGATCGAGGATCCCGCGGTGCTCGACGCGCTGAAGCAGCAACTCGGCGGCTGACGGCACGCCACCGAGCGTGCACACCGCAACGGACGGATACTCGGGGCAGAGCACGAGTATCCGTCCGCCGGGATATGCCTACGTCACGTGCGGCGTCGGCGCCTCACGATCACCAGCACGATCACCGCAGCGAGCACTCCGCCGGCCGCCGCGATCAGGTCGGGCCGGTTACGCACCACCTCGGCGCGTTCCGCCGCGGACTGCTTGACCCTCGTGGGCACGTCGAGCCGGTCGGTGAGTTCGCCGACGGTCGCGGCGAGTTCGGCCCGTTGGCGTTCGATGTCGGCCACGTCCTCCGGACGCCCACCGTTGTCGGATGCGGTCACTTCGTTGCTCCCTTCGCGGCCTCGATGTCGGCGCGGACACTGGCTACGGTGCGTTCCGGCACGGGCGGCGCGGCGTTCTTGGCCTTCGAAGCGCCGACTGCCGCGAGAATTCCGCCCACGGCGAGCACCACCAACGCGACGATCAATGCCGCGAGCCACGGTTCGACCGCGGTGGCCAGTCCGAGCACGGCCGTCGCGATCAGGGTCGCCAACCCCAGGAACAACAGGATCGCTCCCGCGCCCGAGATCCCCACGCCCACACCGATACGGGTGCCCTTGGACTTGACCTCTTCGAGCGCGTGCGAGACCTCGGTCCGGACCAGGGTCGACACCTGTTCGGTGAGCCGCTCGGTGAGTTCGACCGTGGACAGGTTCTTCGGTTGTTCGGCCACAGGACGCGAGTTACCGGAGGGCGTCGTCGTCATCGCGGATTCCTTTCCGTCGCGGGTCCGGGAGGGCCCACGGAGTCCGTCGCCTCCCCGGAGAAGCTGTCGGTGCTGTCGGTGCTGTGGGCTTCACGCAGCTTCCGCCCGTGCTCGACGAGTTCCTCGAGTTTGGCGGCGTTCTTCTCGCTCGCGCGTGAATCGCGTTCGGGCAGTTGCAGTGTCTTCTCTGCAGGCATACCGGCCTGCAGCTGGCGGCCACGTTCCATCTCGGCGTCGAACTCGGCACCGAACAACAGGGCCAGGTTGGTGATCCACAACCACAGCAGGAAGATCACTGCGCCGGCGAGGGATCCGTAGGTCTTGTTGTAGCTGCCGAAATTCGAGACATAGAAGGCGAATCCCACCGAGGCCACGATCCACACCAGGATCGCGATGAGCGATCCGAGGCTCACCCAGCGGAACTTGGGCTGGGAGACGTTGGGTGTCGCGTAGTACAGCACCGCGACGATCATGACCACCAGCGCGAGCATCACGGGCCACTTGACGATGTTCCACACCGTCACGGCGGTGTCGCCGAGACCGATGATGTCGCCGATCGTACGTGCCACCGGACCACTGATCACGAGCATCAGGGCGGTGGCACCCGCGGCCACCAGGGCCACTGCGGTGATCAGCAGCATCAGCGGGCGCAGCTTCCAGACGGGCCGCCCCTCTTCGATCTCGTATATCCGGTTCATGGCGCGGCCGAAGGCGCCGACATATCCCGATGCCGACCACAGCGCACCGAGAATACCGACGACCAGGGCGAATCCGGCTGTCGGTGCGGCGACGAGCTGTTCGATCGGTCCTCGGAGAGTGTCGACGGCGGAGGACGGCCCGAGGTCCTCGACCATGCCGAGCACGGCATCCACCGTCGTCTGCCCCTGGCCGAACACGCCGAGCAACGAGACCACGACGAGCAGGGCAGGGAACAGGGACAGGACGGCGTAGTACGTCAGCGCGGCGGCGAGATCGGTGCACTGATCCCGACTGAACTCTCGAACAGTCCTGCGCAGCACGTACTTCCACGACGGCTTGGACAGATCGGTCGGAGAGTCGGGTTTACGCGGGTCGTCGGGCGCGAGGGTGGCGCCGGACCCCCGTTGCGCTCCGTGCTCGGGTTCCATGGTGCAGCGAGTACCCACCGTCACAGGGCGACCAAACGCCTCCGCGCCGACGCACGAACGGCCGTACGATTCAGCGCATGCCCGACACCTTGCTGCAGGGATCCTCCGACGGATTCGATTCGATCGTGGGTCACCTGGACTACCCCATGTTCATCGTCACGACGCGGTCCGGGGAGGAACTCAGCGGATGCCTCGTCGGATTCGCCACGCAGGCCGGGATCGATCCCGCCCGGTTCCTGGTGGGCCTGTCCGAGAAGAATCGGACATTCCGGATCGCGAAGGACGTCGAGAACCTTGCCGTGCATGTGCTGCCCGCGGGCGCGCGGGAACTCGCCGAACTGTTCGGCGGCCGCACCGGTGACGACATCGACAAGTTCGCCCGCTGTTCCTGGACGGAAGGCCCCCACGGATTGCCCATCCTCGACGAGGCTGCCGGATGGTTCACCGGACGCATTCTGGGGCAATTCGAACTGGGCGACCACGTCGGTTTCCTCCTCGAGCCGGACCGCGGTGAGTTACGGGAGGACAGCAGCGGTCTGCTCACATTCGCAGACGTCAAGGACATCGACGCCGGACACGACGCGTGACCGCTCGGCGGGACTTCGAGGAGGATCGGATCGGAACCATGCAACGACTCGACGG
Source organism: Rhodococcus sp. B50 (assembly GCF_013602415.1). Lineage (NCBI taxonomy): Bacteria > Bacillati > Actinomycetota > Actinomycetes > Mycobacteriales > Nocardiaceae > Rhodococcus > Rhodococcus sp. B50. The sequence continues at coordinate 2,822,164 of NZ_WPAG02000002.1, forward strand.
CGACCCGGCCCTGCCCCGCAGCGTGGACGACACCGCCCTGCGCGACCTGTACGGATATCCGGACGATCTCACGCGTCCATGGATTCGCATCAACTTCGTGTCCTCCCTCGACGGAGCCGTGGCGGTAGAGGGACGGTCCGGCGCCCTGGGCTCGCCTTCCGACAAGAAGGTCTTCGGGCTGCTGCGCGAGCTCGCCGACGTGATCGTCGTGGGTGCGGGCACCGTGCGCGCCGAGAACTACGGTGGTGCCCGCACGAGCGAGGCCCTGCGCACGCGCCGGCAGGAGGCCGGACTGACTCCGATACCGCCGGTCGCAGTGGTGACCGCCTCGTGCGACCTGCCACCCGACCTGCGACTGTTCACGGACACGACTGTCCCGCCCGTGGTGTTCACGACCGCACGTGCTCCCGAGACCGCTCGACGCGCGGTCGAGGCCGCCGGAGGCGACGTCCGCGTCATCGCCGACGCGGCGATCGACGGGCCCTCCCTGCTCGCCGCGATCGGCGAGGCGGGATGGCTCCGGGTGCTGTGCGAGGGCGGGCCGAGCCTGTTCGGCCGCATGATCGAGGACGGCGTCGTCGACGAGCTGTGTTTGACCTGGGCGCCGGTTCTGGCCGCCGGTAACGCCGGGCGCATAGCGCACTCACCGACGGCTGCCCTGACTCCCCTGCGACGTGCGCACCTGGTGTGCGACGACGACGGCACCCTGCTCACCCGCTGGGTGCGACCCGATGCTCTGGAAGGAGACACGCATGGCCGATGACGATGTGGTGGAGGGGACGGACACCTCCGACGAGTTGATCGAGCAACTCGCGCAGCTCGCCTCCGACAAGGAGCTGACGCTCGGCTGCGCGGAGTCGCTCACCGCAGGCACGCTCGCGGCCCGTCTCGGTGCCGCGAAGGGCAGCTCCGATTGGTTTCGCGGCGGCATCGTCGCGTACTCGCGCGAGGTCAAGTACGGGCTGCTGGACGTACCCGAAGGTCCGGTGGTCAGCGAGACCGCGGCGCGCACGATGGCGGAGAGCACCTCCCGCCTCCTGGGAGCCGAGATCGTCGTCGCCGTGAGCGGAGCCGGCGGACCCGATCCGCAGGACGGCCGTCCGCCGGGCACGGTCTGCTTCGCGACGACCGGTCCGGACGGAACCCGCAGCGAGGAGCAGCGCTTCGACGGCGACCCCGAGAAGGTGCTCGCACAGACGGTGCGTCACGCACTGTCGTTGCTCGTCGAGCGGGCGTCCGCCTGAAATTCGGATGCGGCCCCTGCCCGCGGGACCTAACGTGACGACCATGCACGTCGTCTTCACGAAAGGTCCCGGCATCGGGTACGAGATCGCGGTGCATCGCGAGACCGGACCGGAACTCGCTCCGCGTAACGGCCCGGGCGGTCACCCCTATCTCCCCCACGACCTCGTACACCTGCTGGTCGAGATGGAGGCAGGTATCGAACTCGGCGTCTTCGGGCAAGTGGCCGCGGGAGACAACGGCCTGTTCTGGCCCGCCGACAACGCCGAACGGACCCGGGCGAGCCGGCGCCGGCGCTCGAAGAAACACGCGATGTCACCGCGTGCGGAGGCCGACATGATCAGGTCGGAGACATTGGCGCGCATCGCCGTTCCCGTCTGGGAGGCGCGGCGCGGCCTGGCACGCGGGCTGCCGGCCTCTGTGCCCGCGCACGATGTCACCCCGGTGGTCGACCGGATCGTGGACATCTTCGACGACTACGCCGACCGGTGGCATGCGCTACCGGTCGGCGGATCGCTCACGTTGACCTGGGAGAGCCCGTCACAGAGCCGACGATGACACGTCCAGGGTCGTCCGGTCGAGGCTCGCGAGCAGATCGAACTGCGGTCCGGTCTTCGGCAGTTCGAAGCGGAAGAAATAGCGTGCGGCAGCGCGCTTCCCCTCGAAGAAGTCACCCTCGCGGTCGCCCACGGCGAGGAGTTGCTCGAGCCACAACCACGCCACCACGACGTGCCCGACGGCTTCGAGATAGACCGACGAGTTTGCGAGGGCCACAGCGGGATCGCCGGTGGACCACAGTGTCGCGGTGGTCTCCGCGACGCGCCCCACGGCCGCGCTCAGCTGTTCCGCGTAAGCGGCGGCGTCACCCCCGGCCTGTGTCGCCTGCGCGATGGTCTGTCCCACTGTGTCGCCGAGCAGCGCGAGAGCAGCACCACCCTGCATGATCACCTTGCGGCCGAGCAGGTCCAGACCTTGGATACCGTGGGTACCTTCGTGAATGGGGTTGAGGCGGTTGTCGCGGTAGAACTGTTCGACGTCGAACTCGCGGGTATAGCCGTAGCCGCCGAGCACCTGGATCGCGAGGCTGTTGGCCTCGAGGCACCACTGCGACGGCCAGGACTTCGCGATGGGCGTGAGCAGGTCCAGCAGCAGACCGGCGCGTGCGCGCGCTTCTTCGCTCTCGGCGGTGCGCTGTTCGTCGACGAGCGTCGAGCAGTACAGTCCCAGCGCCAGGGCGCCTTCGACATACGACTTCTGTGCCAACAACATTCGTCGCACATCGGCGTGTTCGACGAGGGGGACCTGCGGTGAGGCCGGGTCCTTCGCGCCGAGCGGCCGGCCCTGGGTACGGGTGCGGGCGTAGTCGAGCGACTGCAGGTATCCGGCGTACCCGAGGGAGGTGGCGAGGAAGCCGACGCCGATCCGCGCTTCGTTCATCATGTGGAACATGTACGACAGACCCTTGTGCGGCTCACCGAGCAGGTAACCGACCGCACCGGCCTTGCCGCCGGGCGTGTGGACGCCCTCACCGAAGTTGAGCAGCGTGTTGGTGGTGCCGCGGTTGCCCATCTTGTGGTTGAGACCGACGAGGGCGACGTCGTTGCGTTCACCGAGGGTACCGTCGGCCTCGACGAGGAACTTCGGGACGATGAACAGCGAGATGCCCTTCACGCCGTCCGGTCCTCCAGGGATCTTGGCGAGGACGAGATGGACGATGTTCTCGGTGAGTTCGTGGTCGCCGCCGGAGATCCACATCTTGGTGCCGGTGAGGCGGTAGGTGCCGTCGCCCGCGGGCTCGGCCTTGGTGGTGATGTCGGCGAGCGACGACCCGGCCTGCGGTTCGGACAGGCACATCGTGCCGAAGAAGCGGCCCTCGAGCATGGGCGGCACGAAGTCGGCGATCTGCTCGTCGCTGCCGTGTGCCACGAGCAGACTCGCGTTCGCCGCGGTGAGGAAGGGATAGGCGGAAGTGCCGGCGTTCGCGGCCTGGAACCAGGCCATCGACGCGCGCTGCACCGTCACGGGCAACTGCATCCCGCCGTGTTCCTCGTCGAATCCGCCTGCGAGCAGCCCGGCCTTGGAGAACAACTCGAGGGCCTCCTTGACCTCGGGAATGATCTCCACGCGGCCGTCCTCCCCGATGCGGGGCTCCTGCGCGTCAGCTTTCTTGTTGTGGGTCGCGAAGTGCTTGGTGGCGATGTCGGCACTCAGGTCGAGCACGGCGTCGAAGGTCTCCCGGGAGTGCTCGGCGAAGCGCTTCCGAGCGGTGAGGGACTCGATGTCGAGCCAGTCGTACAGGAGGAAGTCCAGGTCGCGGCGGGACAGGACGGGAGAAGGCATCGAGGATCCTTTCGGGCGACTCGGATATCCGGCCGCAGCAGGAACGAACTAAGCGCTCACTCAGTAGACCAACGCCGGTGCATGATGTCAACGACGCCTTCTCCACCACCCGCAGGACGGACTTCGTGACCGACACACCCGAGCAGACCCCCGACGCCCCCGCTACCGTCGACTCCCCGGCCGCTCTGCCCGGTGGCGGATCCGAAGTCGCACGTCGGCTCGTCGCTTCCGCCGTGGAGTCCTTCGCTCACCGCGGCTACCACGCGACCACCACCCGCGACATCTCCGTCGGCGCGGGCCTGAGCCCCGCGGCGCTCTACGTGCACTTCCCCTCCAAGGAGGCCGTGCTCTTCGAAGCCGGCCGCAACGGACACCTCCACGTTCTCGAGGAGGTCGAGAGCGCGGCTGCGAGCTCCACCGATCCGATCGAGCGGATGCGCGCGATCGTCGACCGCTTCGTGCGGATCCACGCGGTGCACCACACCACCTGCCGCGTCGCGCAGTACGAACTGCACGCGCTCTCCGAGGAGCACTACCGCGAGATCGCGGAGATCCGCAGACGCACCGACGCCGTGGTCCGCGAGGTCATCTCCTCCGGAGTCGACAGCGGTGCGTTCCGCGTCGGCGACGTGCCCACCGCCGCACTCGCGATCCTGTCGCTGGGGATCGACGTCGCCCGTTGGTACCGCCCCGACCGCGTCGACGTCGACGACCTGGCCCGCAACTACGTCGATCTCGCACTGTCGATGCTCGGCGCTCCCCGGCTCTGAACGTCCGGCGCCGGACCCCCGAACGACGACGAGGCCCGCGACACCGGCGGTCCAACCGGTGTTGCGGGCCTCGAATGTCGTTGCGCTTGTTCGCTTATCCGACGCCGAGCAGATCGATCACGAAGACCAGCGTCTTACCTCCGAGCGGATGCCCGGAACCGGCCGGTCCGTACGCGAGCTGCGGGGGCACCGTCAGCTTGCGACGTCCACCGACGCGCATGCCCGGAATGCCCTCCTGCCAACCCGGAATCAGGCGTCCCAGCGGGAACCGGACGGAGTCGCCACGAGCGAACGACGAATCGAACACCTCGTTGGTCTCGTACTCCACACCGTGGTAGTGCACGTCGACCACGCCGCCCGGCTGGGCCTCGTCGCCGTCACCGATCGTGACGTCCTCGATCACGAGATCGGCGGGCGCAGGACCGGTCGCCGGCTCGACCGTCGGAACCTCCGGCGGCACCTGCACGGCGAGCAGGTCGATGATGAACACGAGCGTCTTGCCCGACAGACGGTGTCCCGATCCGGCCGGACCGTAGGCGAGCTCCGGCGGGATGGTCAGCTGGCGACGGCCGCCGACCTTCATACCCGGGATGCCTTCCTGCCAACCGGCGATCAGGCCGGACAGCGGGAAGGTGATGGACTCACCGCGGCCCCACGAGGAGTCGAACTCCTCACCGGTATCGAACTCGACCCCGACGTAGTGGACTTCGACCTTCGATCCGGGTTCCGCCTCGGCGCCTTCGCCGACCACCAGGTCCTTGATGACCAACTGGGTGGGGGCGGGGCCCTCCTGGAACTCGATTTCGGGCTTTGTCATGCGTGTCTCCTCGTCGGGATTCGGTCGAGATGTCCGGCTGCTACGAGGGTCAGCGCTCCTCGAGGGACGTGTACGGCCGCTCGGTGTAGCCGGTGTAGATCTGACGCGGGCGGCCGATCTTGAGGGTCGGGTCGGAGTGCATCTCACGCCAGTGCGCGATCCAGCCGGGCAGGCGGCCGAGGGCGAACAGCACCGTGAACATGCGGTCCGGGAAGCCCATCGCACGGTAGATCAGACCCGTGTAGAAGTCGACGTTCGGGTACAGCTTGCGCTCGATGAAGTAGTCGTCCGTGAGGGCGGCCTCTTCGAGCTTCATGGCGATCTCGAGCAGTTCGTCGCCCGCACCGAGCTTCTTGAGGATGCGGTCGGCGGTCTTCTTGACGATCGCGGCCCGCGGGTCGTAGTTGCGGTAGACGCGGTGCCCGAAGCCCATGAGCTTCACGCCGTCTTCCTTGTTCTTGACCTTGCGGACGAAGTCCTTGACGTCGCCGTCGGACTTCTGGATGCCGTCGAGCATCTCGAGCACAGCCTGGTTGGCGCCGCCGTGCAGCGGGCCCCACAGCGCGTTGATGCCGCCCGAGATGGATGTGAAGAGGTTGGCGTCGGACGAACCGACGAGACGCACCGTCGACGTCGAGCAGTTCTGCTCGTGATCGGCATGCAGGATGAGCAGCATGTCGAGCGCCTGGGCGATCTCGGGATCGATCTCGTAGGGCTCGGCCGGGAAGCCGAAGGTCATGCGCAGGAAGTTCTCGACCAGCGACAGCGAGTTGTCGGGGTAGAGGAAGGGCTGACCGACCGACTTCTTGTACGCGTAGGCCGCGATGGTCGGCAGCTTGGCGAGCAGACGGATCGTCGACAGCTCGACCTGCTCGGAGTCGTCCGGGTCGAGGGAATCGGGGTAGTACGCCGACAGAGCGTTGACCGCGCTCGACACGACGGGCATCGGGTGCGCGTTGCGCGGGAAGCCGTCGAAGAACCGCTTGAGATCCTCGTGCAGCAGGGTGTGGCGACGGATCTTGTCGGTGAAGACCTCGAGCTGCTCCGAGGTCGGCAGCTCACCGTAGATCAGCAGGTAGCTGACCTCGATGAACGTCGACTTCTCGGCGAGCTGCTCGATCGGGTATCCGCGGTACCGCAGGATGCCCTTCTCGCCGTCGATGTACGTGATCGCCGACTTGGTGGAGGCGGTGTTGACGAAACCCGGATCCAGGGTGGTGTACCCGGTCGCCGCGAGGAGCTTGCCCAGCTCGATACCGTCATTGCCTTCCGTCGCCTTGGCGATCGACATCGTGTGTTCGCCACCGGGGTAGCTGAGGGTGGGGTTGGTGTCATTCTCAGCGGGCACGAAGGATCCCTCTCAAGCTCAGACCTACGAGAAACTTCCGGACATTCACGTAGAACCTAGCCGTAGCGCGGGGTATGCGCTGAGGCAGGGTCCGCCGAAAGTCCCCGATCGGTATGTCGTCCATGTGGGTTCCGAACGCTCGCCCGCACCCTCCGCGACTGTGCCGCAAGGCCGGCACACGCCGATAACCTGCGGCAATAATACCCAAGTCTCACCAAGGTCGTTACGCGGGGATCTGCGCGTATCCGGCGTCCCACGCGGGTCACTCTACTCACAGCACCGCGAGGAGCACATCGACGACGGCGGCGGTGGCCTGCGCGACGGGTGCGCCTCTCCAGGGAAGTGCCGGGGTCACCGGTTGTCGAGTCCGAGAGGATCGCCGGCGACACCGGCTGCCCGTCGGCGGCCACACCACCCCGGCGTCGTTCATCGTCCCGTACATGCCCCGGCCGTGGTCGTGTCGCGCTCGTCGCACGGCCCGGCCGCAACCCCGGCGGAACAGATAACTCCTGTGCGCCACAGCGTGTTTCGTATGGAGGTATCGGAAGGCTCGCACAGGACGAGTGCATGCTCACCGGCGTTCGGATCCGCACATCGCCGTCACCGAGACAGGGCCCGCTTCGGGGCGAAGCTGCTCTCGACGAAACCGCGGACCTGCCGTCACCCGAGGGTGCGTGAGACCCGGTAGCGCACGAAGGCCGGGAAGGCGACCACGCACACGAGCGTGCCGACGATCACGAGCACACCGCCACCGGCCGCCGCGACGGCCGTGCCCACAGCCGCTGCGGCCGCGCCGTGGAGCACGTCGCCGATACGCGGCCCACCCGCGACGACCACGATGAACACCCCTTGGAGCCGACCGCGCATCTCGTCGGTCGCGACGGTCTGCAGCATCGTCGAACGAAAGGCCGCAGACACCATGTCGACCGCACCGCCGAAGGCGAGGAAGAACAGCGCGACCCACAGCAGCAGGCCGCTGCCGCCCGGTTCGGCCCACCACACGGCGGCACCGAAGCCCACCATCGCCACGCCCCACAGGACGATGCACACGATCACGGCGAGCCCCTGTCGCTGCACTCGCGGCAGCCACCCGGAGAAGACGCCGCCGATCACCGCGCCCACCGACATCGCCGCGAACAGCAGACCGAGGGCGAAGCCGCCCTGTGCGGGATCGCCGAACGATTCGTGAGCGATCTGCGGGAACAGCGCCCGCGGCATCCCGAACACCATCGCGACGATGTCGACGACGAACGACGCCAGCAGGATCTTCTGGCCGGACAGGTACCGGAAGCCGTCGAACACCGCGCGCAGCCCGGCCTTGGTGACCTCGCCGAGCGGCGGGATCGCCGGGAGCCGGACCACCGCCCACAGCGTGGCGAGCAGGAAGATCGCGTCCAGCAGATAGAGGGTGGACAGACCCACGACGGGGATGAGGGCACCGGCGAACAGCGGCCCGGCGATCGCCCCGAACTGCACGACCGTCATGTTCAGCGAAGTGGCCGCCGCGATCTGCCCGACCGGCAGCAGTCGGGGGATCACCGCCGCACGGGTGGGCTGATTGACGGCGAAGAACGCCTGCTGCACCGAGAACAGGCAGAGCAGCACCCACACGTTGTTCAGTCCGCTCGCGGCCTGCGCCCACAACAGCAGGGATGTGACACCGAGACCGGTGGAGGTGATCAGCAACAGTTTCCGACGGTCCATCGCATCGGCGAGCGCCCCTCCCCACAGGCCGAACACCACGAGCGGCACGAGGCCGAACACACCGGTCAGTCCCACATAGGCGGAGTTGCGAGTGATCTCGTAGATCTGCTGGGGTACGGCGACGACCGCCATCTGCGCACCGATGACGGTGACGACCCCGGCCCACCACAGCCGGGCGTAGTCCTTGTTGCGCAGGGGCGTGGTGTCGGCGAGCAGTCGCCTCACGGCTGCAGACGCTCGGTGATCCAGCGACTGTCCACGACGCGAGTACGGATCCGGTTGTGCAACCGATTGGGTCGGCCCTGCCAGAACTCGACCGACTCCGGCACGATCCGGAATCCGCCCCAGAACGGCGGCACCGGGATCTCGTCGTCGAGGTCGTACCGCTCGGCGGCCTCGACGAGGGCGTGCTCGAGATCGGTCCGCTCCCCCACCGGCCGTGACTGTTGCGACGCCCACGCGCCGAGGCGTGATCCGCGCGGACGGGTGTGCCAGTACGCGAGCGTCTCCTCGTCGGACACGCGGACGACCGGTCCGCGGACCGTCACCTGCCGGTAGACCGGCAGCCAGAGGAAGGTCGCCGACGCGTAGGGGTGCCCGGCCAGATGACGGCCCTTGTCGGACTCGAAGTTCGTGAAGAAGGTCAGGCCGTCGGCGTCGATCTTCTTGCACAGCACGGTGCGGGTCGCCGGGTGGCCGTGCTCGTCGACAGTCGCGAGCACCATCGCGTTGGGCTCGGGCACCGCGGTGGCGACCGCGTTCGCAAACCACGTACGCAGCAGCGGAAGCCAGCCCTCGGCGACATCGCCGGGGGTGAGATCGCGGTCGGCCGGGGACTCGTCGGTCGGCCCGGCCGGGCTGTAGTCGACACGCATACGCGCGAGGTCGTCACCCTCGGGGCGCGGCAACGGTGAATCGGACGGCACGAACGACGACGGTACTCCCGGCATCCGGCGGGCGGCGCTCGGACCACGAAGGCTACAGTTTTCAGGACGACCCGAGTGGGGTGCCGATCACACCCGACGGTGACCTCATTCCACCGGCAGCGCGGCTCGGACCGGGCCGTGCTCGAACGAGGAGAGCCCAACCGTCATGGCAGCGCGCGCGTCAGTTCCCGAGGATTTCGTCGCAGGACTCGAAGGCGTGGTCGCCTTCACGAGCGACATCGCCGAGCCCGACAAGGACGGTGGCGCACTGCGCTATCGCGGGGTCGACATCGAAGAGCTCGTCGAGAAGGGAGTCACCTTCGGCGACGTGTGGGCCCTGCTCGTCGACGGCGAGTTCGGTCGCGGTCTGCACCCGGCCGAGCCGTTCCCCCTGCCGATCCACACCGGCGACGTGCGCGTCGACGTCCAAGCGGGTCTCGCGATGCTCGCACCCATCTGGGGATTCCGGCCGCTGCTCGACATCGACGACGCAACCGCCCGCGAGAATCTCGCGCGCGCCGCGGTGATGGCCCTGTCCTATGTGGCCCAGTCCGCCCGTGGCATCTACCAACCCGCCGTGCCGCAGCAGCGCATCGACGAGGCGAGCACCGTCACCGAGCGTTTCATGGTGCGCTGGAAGGGCGATCCCGATCCCAAGCACGTCGAGGCGATCGACGCCTACTGGGTGTCGGCGGCCGAGCACGGTATGAATGCCTCGACGTTCACCGCCCGGGTCATCGCCTCCACCGGCGCCGACGCGGCCGCCTCGCTCTCCGGCGCCGTCGGTGCGATGTCCGGTCCGCTGCACGGCGGCGCCCCGGCACGCGTGCTGCCGATGATCGAGGAGACCGAACGCACCGGCGATCCGCGCGGCCTGGTCAAGGGCATCCTCGACCGCAAGGAGAAGCTCATGGGCTTCGGGCACCGCGTCTACCGCGCCGAGGACCCCCGCGCCCGGGTGCTGCGCAGCACCGCGAAGCGGCTCGACGCTCCCCGCTACGAGGCCGCGGCCGCGCTCGAGCAGGCCGCGCTGGCCGAACTGCGCGAGCGTCGCCCCGACCGCGCGATCGAGACCAACGTCGAGTTCTGGGCCGCGGTGATCCTCGATTTCGCGGAGGTCCCCGCGGCGATGATGCCCGCGATGTTCACCTGCGGCCGGACCGCCGGCTGGTGCGCGCACATCCTCGAACAGAAGCGCCTGGGCAAGCTCGTGCGCCCCGCCGCGATCTACACCGGCCCGGATCCCCGGCCGGCTTCCGAGGTCACGGGCTGGGAGTCGATCGCACATCGCTGACCTCTCTTCCCGGCCGGGCCCGACCAGCGCCCGGCCGGGGCTCCGAGAAGGCGGTCTAGACTACCTGTGCACCATGTCCCTCGACTCTTAGGACACGCATTCCGATGGCAGACGCGTCACCGATCATTCCCGCCGACCTGAAGCCCGCAGACGGCCGCTTCGGCTGCGGCCCCTCCAAGGTTCGTCCCGAGCAGCTGCAGTCGCTGGTCGATGTCGGCGCTTCGGTGTTCGGCACCAGCCACCGGCAGAAGCCGGTCAAGGACGTCGTCGCCCGTGTCCGCTCGGGTCTGCGCGACCTGTTCTCCCTGCCCGAGGGCTACGAGGTCGTCCTCGGCAACGGTGGCACCACCGCATTCTGGGACGCCGCGGCGTTCGGTCTGATCCGGGAGCGTTCACAGCACTTCACCTACGGTGAGTTCTCGTCGAAGTTCGCGACCGTCGCGAAGAAGAACCCGTTCATCGGCGACCCGATCGTCGTGGGCTCGGAGCCCGGCTCGGCCCCCGAGATCGTCGCCGACGCGTCGGCCGACCTCATCGGCTGGGCACACAACGAGACCTCGACGGGTGTCGCGGTTCCCGTGCAGCGCCCTGCCGGTTCCGACAACGCCCTGATCGCGATCGACGCGACCTCGGGTGCCGGCGGCCTGCCGGTGAACATCGCCGACGCCGACGTGTACTACTTCGCTCCGCAGAAGTGCTTCGCCGCCGACGGTGGTCTGTGGATCGCGCTGATGAGCCCGGCCGCGCTCGAGCGTGTCGCGGAGATCAAGGAGTCGGGTCGCTTCACCCCAGAGTTCCTGTCGCTGCCGATCGCGGTGGACAACAGCAGCAAGGACCAGACGTACAACACTCCGGCTCTGGCGACCCTCCTGCTGTTCGCGAACCAGATCGAGTGGCTCAACGGCAACGGCGGGCTCGACTGGGCGGTGGCCCGCACGAAGGATTCGTCCGCGCGCCTGTACGAGTGGGCCGAGGCGTCCGAGTACGCGACGCCGTTCGTCGTCGATCCGGCACTGCGTTCACAGGTCGTGGGCACCATCGACTTCGCCGAGTCGATCGACGCCGCCCAGGTCGCGAAGATCCTGCGCGCCAACGGCATCGTCGACACCGAGCCCTACCGCAAGCTCGGCCGTAACCAGCTGCGCGTCGGCATGTTCCCGGCCATCGATCCCGAGGACATCTCGCAGCTGACCAAGAGCATCGACTGGGTCGTCTCCCAGCTCTGAGCACGCCGCGAAGCGGGGCCGGGTCCGGGATCGGACCCGGCCCCGTTGCCGTTCGAGTCTCGACCTCGCATCGAGACATTTCGGCAAACCCTGGACGATAACGCGCCGCGTCGGATTTCTTGCGATGCCACCCGGCGTGGCGCGGCGTGTCCGGCCACGAAAAATATCGCGGTCGGTTACAGTCGGGCGGGTCAATCGCGATCGGCGCGAGGAGGTCAAGGTGCGAGAGCTTCGAGTGGTCGGTCTCGAGCCCGATGCTAAGCATGTGGTGCTCGCCGATCCCACGACGGGGGACAAGTTCCGCATTCCCGTCGACGACACCCTGCGCGCGGCCGCTCGTGGCGATCTGGCCCGTCTCGGCCAGATCCAGATCGAGACGACCAGCCAGCTCCGTCCTCGCGAGATCCAGGCCCGCATCCGCGGCGGCGCCTCGGTCGAACAGGTGGCCGACGAGGCGGGGATCCCTGTCGCCAAGGTCGAACGGTTCGCCTACCCCGTCCTGCTCGAGCGGTCCCGGGCCGCCGACATGGCCAAGAAGGGTCACCCCGTCCGTCCCGACGGTCCCGCTGTCGAGACCCTGCAGGAAATCGTCACGCAGGCGTTCCGCGCCCGTGGGCACAGCCTCGACGAGGCCGAATGGGATGCCTGGCGCGACGACGAAGGATTCTGGGTCGCGCAGCTGCGGTGGCATGCCGGCCGTTCCACGAACCGCGCCCACTGGCGGTACCAGCCCGATGCGCACGGCGGCACGATCACAGCGCTCGACGACATCGCGGCCGACCTGGTGGATCCCGATTGCGGTCGTCCCCTGCGCTATCTGACCCCGGTCTACTCGGCGCGCGACGTCGACGATTCCACCGAGGCCGAGAACGCCGAACGTCACGCCCCGGTCGCACTGGAGTCCCCCGCTGCCGAAGAACCGGCTCCCGAGCCGGTCGCTGCAGAGGAGCCCGCCGTCACCGTGGGCGACGAGGCCGATGCCTCACGTGCGCCGCAGGCCCCCGCGAAGGACAAGCGCGGCAAGCCCGCACTCCCCTCGTGGGACGACGTGCTGCTCGGTGTACGCAGTAACGGACGCGTCTGAGGAAGACGTCGGCGATGTCGGCGACGGTGTCGACGCTCTGGTACGTCGACGCACCCGATCCCGCCGCGGTCCTGCGCGAGTTCGCACCGGATCGTGATGCGGCGCAAGCACTTCTGTCACGCCTGTTCCCCGACCTCCAGGTCGATCCCGGTGTACGGGTACCGCTGACCGAGGTCGGTCGAGAGGATGCCGGGGATTCGTTCGAACGGTTCTGGGTCGGCAGCTATCCCGGCGTGACGGTCGTGGCGAGCCCCCGATTCGCACTACGCCACCCATCGGAACTCCCCGCGATGTGGTTGCGTACGCCCGCCGCGGAACGCACCTGCCTGCTGACCTCCGATCCGGCAGGCGCGTGGGGATCGTTCGCCGTGTGGGAGTGCGGCAGGCTGCGACGCAGCTTCGGGGCGAGCACGGTCGAGTTCTTCGAGGACGAGGGCCTGCCGTTCGTGTGGGAACGGCCGTTCTGGGCGGGTGAACATCCGCTCCGCTGGCCGCCGAACATCCCACCACCTCCGGAGTCCCTGCCCTTCCACCCGCGCAAGCTCGTCGAGGAGGCTCACGGCGCGTGGCTCGGATTCCGCTACGTCGGTCGTCGCGACGACGAACCGGACCCACACGAGATCGAGACGTGGAGTTTCACGCTGCGCACCCCGGTCCCGCAGATCACCGTCCCGGCTCCGAAGACCGGCTGGTGGCGGCGTCTCGTGGCGCGCTGACCTCGCACCCTGACCCGATTCTCGATCCGCCGAATCATTCCCCCTCTGCGACAATATTTTTCAGGGAGTCGATGTCTTCGGGCGTTATTTCCGGGGACTGGAGGACGACGGCCCAGGCGTCGACGTACTCGGTGCTGTACTTGTGGCCGTGACCGGCCGGCACACCCGTGGAGAAAGGCAGATCGGCAGTGATCTGCCAGAAGGTCACGAACGGTATCCACACCATGTCCTCGAGCACGTCGCGACCGGGGGCTTCACCGATCCAATCCGGTTCACTCGTGATCAGACGTGGGCTCCACCAGACGATCGGGTCCGACGGATGCATCAGATACAGCACCCGGCTGCCCTCCCACGGACCGTCCTCCGGCGGGATGCCCGCCTGCGGGTCGTTCGTGAATCGCACCGTACGACCGTCCCGGAAGACCGGTTCGACTTCGGGGCTGCCCTCGTCCCGGCGATCACTGAACTCACGGAAGAGGACGTTGAAGTTCGGCGGCCCGGCGAAGACCGTTCCCGCGGTGCGATTGCGAAGGTCGTACTCGCCGCTGAAGGCGGTCTCCCCACCGAACGAGCCGAGACTCTCGCCGGCCACGAACAATCGGGGGCGGGCGTCCTGGGGAAGCTTGGACCAGACGTCGTAGACCGCGTCGAACAGATCTCGTCCGGCTTCCCTCGCCTTCGACTGATCGACCAGATAGGAGATCCACGAAGGCAGGTAGGAATACTGGATGGCAACGGTCGCGACATCACCGCCTGTGAGGTACTCGATGGAGTCCACCAGAGCCGGGTCCACCCAGCCGCTTCCCGTCGTCGTCACCACGACCAGGTTCTGCCGCTCGAATCCTCCTGCCCGCGTGAGATCTTCCACTGCCAGCGCCGCCCGCGCCTCGGTGTCCTCGGACGACGCCAGGCCGGCATAGATCCGGATCGGTTCGAGGGCAGGGCCTGCGGAGAACCGGCCTATCTGCTCGGTGGACGGACCCTGCCCGACGAAGATCCGCCCCTGCCACCCCAGAGAATCCCACGGCACCACCGAATCCGGTCCGCCGGAACGCAGGGCGGTCGTCGGTTGCTGCACACCTTCCTGGGTTCTCGTGTCCCGTGCCGAGAACGCCGTGTTGGCGGCGTCGATGAAACCTGCGAGCAGCACGCCGGAGACGAGCGCGTACACCAGTGCGGCGACGAGCACCCATCCCACGACGTTCGCGGCCCGCTGCCCGATCCACCGGTCGAGCGTCTTCGCCGCCCAGCGATACAGACTGCGGATACCGCGTCCGATCGCCAGGAGAAGGCCGAACACCAGTACCGCGATGACCGGAGAGAGCACCGTCGACGCGAGGTTGTATTCGGAAATCCCCATCAGAGAACGGATTTCGTATTGCCAGTACTGGCCGAGCCCGAAGAAGACCGCGAAGAGGACCACCCCGCAGACGCCGAAGATCCACCACGACGCAGCCTTCGGAGGCCGAGGAGGCCGGTCGGCGAACGCGCGCCACACGAACGCGAGGAGCACGCCGAGGCCGTATCCGATCGCGGCAGTGATCCCGCAGATCATCCCCTGCAGGACCCCGCCGCGCGGAAGCAACGACGGGGTGAAGGACAGGCATGCGAAAAGCACTGCACCCCAACACCCGGGAAGCGTGAGATGCAGTGCACTCCGTCGTCGCTGCGAGCGAGGCCCGTCGGACTCGGTCGTGACATTCCCGACCGGCCCGCCCCGGACGCTGCGACCGCCTTCCTGCACGGCCGCGTCAGTAGTAGTCGGCGCGCGGCTGCCAGGTCGAGACCGCCCAGATCACAACCACATCGAGCGCGATGATCAGGATCGACCACCACGGGTAGTAGGGCAACCACATGAAGTTCGCGACGATGGACAACGCGGCGATGATGATGGCCGTGACGCGAGCCCACGTGGCGCCGCTCATCAACGCGAGTCCGGCGACCAGCATGACGACACCGAGGACGATGTGAACCCATCCCCACGTGGTGAAGTCGAACTTGAACGTGTATTCCACACCCCGCACGAAGACTTCGTCCTCGGCCACCGCAGCGATGCCCTGGAAGATCTGGACGATGCCGACGGTTGCCAGGATGATCGCTGCCCCGATCGAGGTGCCTGCGGCGATGCCCTGCTTGACACTGATCCCGCCCCGGTCGGGGCGTACGTCGTGCGACATGACAATCCTCTCGTGTACGAAGGAGACATCGACCGTGCGCCGATCCCTGCGAGGAGCGGTCACGATCTGATTCTCAGGAACAAGGATGGCTGCGGATTATGCTGCCACCCTCACACTTTCAACCGCCGGCGTCGCGACGCGACGAGTCGTCGAACGTACGAGCCGACCCCGGAAGGACACCGTCCGCAGCGCCCTTCCGCGACGATGATTCACGCGATGGGTACGCCGTCACGTCCGGTCGTGGCGTTGCCGAGCGCCTGCGCCTTGAGGTGTTCGTACTCCGCGGGCGTGATCGCACCGGAGTCGAGCAGGGCCTTGGCATCGGCGATCTGTTGAGCCGGGGATTTCCCGACCGCCACGGTCCGGATGTACTCGTCGGTGGCCTGCTTCGCCTCCGCTTGCGCCTGCTGGGCACGCAGCGCCATTCCCCGACCGCGAACGATCAGGTAGACCAGCGCCGTCAGGTACGGAAGGAGCACCAGGCCGATGACCCACACCGCTTTCACCCAACCGGATACGGAGTGATCCCGGAAGAGGTCGACGATGATTTGGAACAGGACGATCAGATACGCCACGAAGGCGAATACGACGACGGTGTACCACACGTAGTCCCAGAATGAATCCATAGCCGAACCTCCTCGGCCGAACCGGTGGCGGGACGATGCCCCGTGAAACCACCGGAGAATGAATATCTCGAATCCTGTTTCCCCCTGCGGTGTGCCGCTACGGCACTGCCACTACTCGCGGCCCCCGGTCCACTCATCGACACCGGTGTCGAATCGTGACGACTGTCCGATTCGGGCTTCGGCAGGTCCATCTTCGGTCATGACGACCTCCGTCCCTCTGTCCGGGAGGGCCGGATATACCATACGCCCGTTCCCGGGTGGAGGGCACCGGTTTGCGCAATCGGCGCGTTTCGGTACCGGATCGAGTCGATCAGGAGTACACCGCACGGGGATTCCAGGTTGCGATCGCCCAGATGACCACTACATCGAGGGCGATGATCGCGAGCGCCCACCCCGGATAGTAGGGAAGCCACATGAAATTCACCAGGATCGACAACGCGGCGATGACCATCGCCGCCACCCGTGCCCATGTCGCTCCGGAGATCAACGCGATGCCCACGACCACCATCACGACACCGACGACGATGTGAACCCATCCCCACATGGTGAGATCGAATGTGAACAGATACTCCTGGCCGGTGACGAAGACTTCGTCTTCGGCGACCGCAGCAATTCCCTGCAACAGCTGCAGAGCGCCGATCAAGGTCATGATGATTGCGGCGCCGACCGACGTTCCCGCGGCCAGCCCCTGCTTGACCGACATTTCCTCCCGATCGGCATTCACATTGTGAGACATGATGCCCCCTTTCCAGGTGGACCGTCATCACCAAGTGTGCGCTTCGTCGGAATTCTCCAGTAGAGGTTGGAAATTTTCCTCCGGCGGCGGTCGCGCTCGGAAACCGATCAGGACACGAGCAGCGCGAGCCATCCGACCGGCACACCGGCCACGACACCGGCCGCGAGCCAGCGCAGTACCGGCACCCGCAGCCATGACCACACGGTCGGGACGATCCCCGCAACCGTCACGATATTGACGACGACCGCGAGGACCGGATCGATCCGGCCGAGTACCTGGCCGCAGGCGACGACGGCGATGACGGTGGCGACGAAGGAGAACGCCGTCAGCGTGAGCCCCGTCGCCCACGGGGTGGGCGCGGGGTCGCGAGCCTGGGTCATCGCGGAAGCCGGACCCGCTCGTAGAACGCCATCGCCGCCGCGGTGGCCACGTTCAGCGAATCCGTGCCGGGCGCCATGGGAATTCGGGCACGTACGTCGGTCGCCCGCATCGCGTGCTCGGACAGACCCGGACCTTCGGCGCCGAGCAGCAGTGCGACCTTCTCCCCCGTCATCGCGTTCGCGAGCGGGATCGCCCGCGGATCGGGGGTCAACGAGATCAGCTGGAATCCCCTGCCACGCAACTGATCCAGTTCGGACGGCCATTGTTCGAGATGCGCGAAGGGGACACGGAGGGCATGCCCCATCGACACGCGAACCGACCTGCGGTACAACGGGTCGGCGCAGCCCTTCCCGAAGAGCACACCGTCGACGCCGAGACCGGCCGCGTTGCGGAACATCGAACCGATGTTCTCGTGGTCGTTGACTCCTTCGAGCACCGCGACCGTGGTCGCCTTGTCGACGACCTCGTCGAGCGACAACGGTGAGGATCGGCGCGAGACCGCGAGCACGCCTCGGTTGAGGTGGAATCCGACGATCTCGGCCATGGTTCCGGCGTCGGTGCGGTAGAACGGCACATCGACGTCGCGCAGGTCGTCGGCGAGTTCGTCCAGCCGTCGACCCACTCCGAGCAGACTCGTCGGAGCGAACCGGGAATCGAGCATGCGCTGGACCACCAGCACACCCTCGGCGATCACCAGCCCCTTGCCACCGGGAAGGTCGGGCCGACGATCCGCCGAGTTGAGATCGCGGAAATCGTCGACCCGGGGGTCGGAAGGATCGTCGATGTCGATGACGTGAACCACCGGAACATTCTCCCAGCGCGCACGCGCCCTTCCGCACCGGGTCGGTCGTCGCGAGTGTTCACTCGCCGGCGGCTACCCGTTACCGAGTCTGCCGGACCGGCTGGACCTGGTATCTCCCATCAGTCGTCTTCCGAGACCAGCGCCGTGAGGATTCCGACGGCCTCGCGCAGCGTCCCGAGCGACGCGGGGTCGAGCTTCTCGAGCCGTTCGGTCAGCCACACTTCGCGTGCCTGAGCTTCGTCGGCGAGCAGCTCGGTCCCGGCGTCGGACAACGTCACGATGATCTGCCGTCCGTCCGTGGGATGCGGCGTCCGCTCGACGAGGCCGAGCTCGTGGAGAGAGGCGATGACCCTGGTCATCGAGGGTGGTTGGACGCGTTCGCGCGCGGCCAGCGCCCCCGGGGTCATCGCACCCTCCTGCGCGAGGGTGGCCATCGCCGAGATCTGGGTCAGAGAAACTCGGGAATCGGTGCGTCTCCCCCGCAAATGACGCGTCAGACGCACAACGGCGAGTGAGAGGTCACCGGCGAGTGCGCGTGTATCCGAGATCATGGCGTGCAGAATACGTCACATCGCCCGAAACACGCGCCGGCCGTCTAGGTGAGCAGCTCCGTGATGGGATCGACCGAGAAGTACAGGGCGAACAGCACCGCGACGATCCACATCAGGGGGTGGATGGTGCGGATCTTGCCGCTGGCCGCGTGCAGGACCACCCACGTGATGAAGCCCACGCCGATGCCGTTGGCGATCGAGTAGGTGAACGGCATGACCATGATGGTCAGGAAGGCCGGCAGCGCCACGGCGAACACCGAGAAATCGATGTCGCGGACCTGGCCGATCATCAGGGCACCGACCACCACGAGCGCCGGAGCGGCCGCCTCGATCGGAACCACCTCGTACAGCGGGGTCAGGAACATCGCGAGCAGGAACATCACGCCGGTGACCACGTTGGCCAGGCCGGTGCGGGCTCCTTCCGCGATACCCGAGGCCGATTCGACGAACACCGTGTTCGAGGAGGCGGAGGCGCCACCACCGACGATGGCGCCGGTGCCCTCGACGACGAGGGCCTTGCCGATGCTCGGCAGGGTGCCGTTCTTGTCGGCAAGGTCGGCTTCCTTGCCGAGACCGGTCATGGTTCCCATCGCGTCGAAGAAGTTCGCGAGGACGAGAGTGAACACGAGCAGCGTCGCGGCGATCACGCCGATGCGGGTGAACGCGCCGAACAGGTCGACGTTGCCGACGAGGCTCAGGTCCGGGATCCCGAAGAAGGAGTCGGGTGCCTCGGGCGTGCTGAGGTTCCAGCCCTTCGGGTTGGTACCCAGGGACGGACCGACGTCCGTGACGGCCTCGATGATCATCGACAGGATGGTCGTGACGACGATGCCGATCAGCAGTCCGCCGCGCACCTTGCGTGCGACGAGCACACCCATCAGCAGGACACCGACGACGAAGACGAAGGTCGGCCACGAGGCGATCGACCCGTCGATACCCAGCCCTACGGGCACGGTGGTGCCGGCGGCGTCGGGAATGCGGCGGACGAAGCCGGCGTCGACGAGACCGATCATGGCGATGAAGGCGCCGATACCGGCGGCGATGGCGGCCTTCAGTTCCGCCGGGATGGCATTGAACACCGCGGTGCGGAAGCCGGTCAGGGCCAGCACGACGATGATGATGCCGTCGATGACCACCAGGCCCATCGCTTCGGGCCAGGTCACCTGCGGCGCGATGGTGACCGCGAGCAGACTGTTGATGCCGAGGCCGGCGGCGATGGCGAACGGATAGTTGGCGACCACACCGAAGACGATGCTCATGAAGCCGGCGACCAGTGCGGTGACGGCCGCGACCTGGTTGATGGGCAGGATGTTGCCCAGCACGTCGACCTTCGCGGTCGCGTCGTCGGCGGAGAAACTACCGAGGATCAGCGGGTTGAGGACCACGATGTACGACATCGCGAAGAACGTGACGATACCGCCACGCACCTCCCGGGACACGGTCGAACCGCGCTCGGTGATCTTGAAATAGGCGTCCAGGAAGGACGTTCGCTTGGAGTCGGTGCCTACGGCCATGTCCACAAAATCCGCTCGTCGAGTACGGGGCGTCGCAACGGGAACCGATTATTGCAGCGCGAAGGAACTAATCTGCAATCCGTGGAACCCGCCCAGCTCGTCGCAGCCCGTATCCGTCGCCTCGCCGACCCTCGCCCCGCGCTCGCCGTGGGAACCGGTCTGTGGGTGGTAGCGGCCGTCGTCGTGTTGTCGGTCGGCGGCGATCTCCGCGACGCTGCGCTACCGA
Source organism: Rhodococcus sp. B50 (assembly GCF_013602415.1). Classification (NCBI taxonomy): domain Bacteria; kingdom Bacillati; phylum Actinomycetota; class Actinomycetes; order Mycobacteriales; family Nocardiaceae; genus Rhodococcus; species Rhodococcus sp. B50. The sequence continues at coordinate 2,842,644 of NZ_WPAG02000002.1, forward strand.
TCTGCGTGGCGGGAATCGTGGTGGGGCTGCTGGGAACTGCGCTCTTCCTGCTGCAGCGTCGCGCTGCCCGACGGGGTGACCGAGGCGCCCAGGTAGGTCTGGACTGATTTCGGCCCCAGCCGTCCGCGACACGTCCGCGGCGGTATCAGCGGCGGATCCGTACGCGAGTGATCAACCACACCCAGAGCAAGGCCCATGTGATCCCGAAGATCCAGCCCGCGACGACATCGGTGAACCAGTGCGCGGCCAGGTAGACGCGGGAAAGCCCGATGGCCACGGTGTACGTTGCGAGCGCCGCGGTCGCGACCGTCCGGCGACCATCTCCCCGCGGCCACGTGCGCATCACCACCGCCACGAGCACCGTGGCCAGCACGGCACTGGTCATCGCATGCCCTGACGGGAACGACTCGGTGGGCAGAACCACCAGCCGTTCGGGTTCGGGGGGCCGGACGCGGCCGAACAGGTTCTTGAGCAGGGACATCACCGGCCAGCCCGTCAGTACGGCACCGGCCACGAAGACCGCATCGCGCAGACGATCTGCGCGGACCAGCAACAACGTCGTCACCGTCGCGATCAGACTCGTCGCGATTCCCCCACCCGTATGGGTGAGGACGGTCACTGCAGTGGTCAGCTCGGGTTCGCGGATCGAGACCATCCAGTCGAGCACCGCGACGTCGATCATCACGGTCCGGTTCCCGGGTGCGGCGCAGCTGCCCCTACAGTCGCGCGGCCCGCCGTAAGCTCCGTGAGCGCCGTGAGCGCGGCGACCAGACCGTTCGGGGTGCTGTGGACGGTGCCGGCGGCATCGACCCACCACTCGACCTCGAGCTCACCGGTCAGAGCGCCGGAACAGCGCACGGCCAGCCGGTCGTGCAGCGCGAGCACACCGCGCGGAAGCGGAACACCGGCGACGATCCCGGCCAGGACGGCGGCCGGTTCGCGTTCCCAGGTCGAGCCGCGTCCCTGCTCGACAGGTTCGGCGTCGACGACCGCGGACGCCACGGAGATGTCGAGCACGTCCGCGAGCGCGTGCGCGGTTCCCCGCCCGCCGGTGACGAGCCGACCGTGCGGGATCACGGCCGCGAACCACGGACGGTCGGGTACGAGGGCGTCCGCTGCGTCGACGACGACGCCGGACAGGCTGCGCACCCCGTCGGGCAGGGTGACCGACTCGGGATCGAGACCGCCCGACGAGAAGGCCGCGGCGAGCGCGTCGTGAGCAGCGACGATCGTGGCCGGTCCCGGCGATCGGCTCTCGTCCGCAAGCCGGTCGAGCAGGGTCTGTGCCAGGTCGACGTCCTCGATCACCGTTCCGGCGAGGGCACCGCGGAAGGCGGCCGCGTCGGGATGGGTGCAGGGATCGAGGAGACCGTCGAACAGGACGTCGTCGGCGAAGCGGTAGTGCCCCAGGGGCCGGCCGTCGAGCGACGCGCGGGTGCGCAGGTACCACGCCGTGTATCCGGCGGGGTCGGCGAGCGCTTCGGCCGTCGCAGGTTCGGCCACCAGCAGGGTCAGCGCTCGCGACCAGCGACGATCGTCGACGAGATCGAGATCGCGCACCGCGACGAGTGTCTCGGGATCCGCGTCGAGTCGCTCCCACCAGAGGTGTTCGTCGGGCAGGTCGTGATCGGGACCGGTGGGCAGGTCGGCGCGGAGGACCGTGAAGCCCCAGCCCACACCGATGGCGCGCAACGCGTCGGCCCCGTACCGGTCGACGACGGACGGGTCGACGGTGCCGAACGGTGCGTCCTCGACCAGCACCTCGGCGAGTGGTGCGCCGGGGAGCAGCAGTTCGTCGGCAGGGACGGCGTCGCCGCGGGTGTCGGGCAGCAGTAACGCCCCGAGTTCGCGAGGCACGGCCGCTGCGGACGCGAACGGCACCAGCCGCAGCACGACGTCGGCGAGTGCGCCCGCCGGGAGATCGCCGGCCGGATCGATGTCGTCGGGATCGGCGTCCTCGACGGCGGCGACGAGCGCCGGATCGGCGAGCAGATCCTCGACCGTCACGGTGCCGGCCCCGAGCCGGGCGAGCAGAGGATGCGCGGCATCGGGATGGACGAGGCGCACCCACGGCATCGACACCGGACCCAGGTCCTGCAGTTGCGTCGCGAGGACGGTCGTGCGCGGGCCGGTCACGGTCCGGCCGTCCGACAGCGGAACCGGCAGGGATGCGAGTTCCTCGGCCGCCACCGCGTCGACGACGAGCGGAGTCAGCGCCTCGTAGAGGCGGTTCCACCACTTCGGATCGCGTTCGTGGCCGGAGAGCAGTTCGGCCAGTCGCGCGAGACCGAGCCGGTGCACTCCGACGGCCGAGAGCGCCGACGAATGTCGCGGGCCGCACAGCTCCGGGATCACGAGCCCGGGGACGACCTCACCGAGGACATCGGCGAGCTCGTCGGTGAGACCGGGCATCGCAACGGCTCGGTCGGGTACCAGATCGGCGCTGCCGTCGGCTGCGGGAAGCCACGCTTCGCCGGCCAGGTCGTCGAGGATCGCCTCGCGGATCCGACCGTCGACCTCGCTGCGCGCGAAGCCCGGGAGGGGCACGAGGTCGAGTCGCTGGTCGGCGGGCAGCGCCGCGACGAACCGCGCGTACCCGCGGGCGACGTTCTCGACGCGGGCACCGGGCAGCACGCGCCGCCGGTCGGGTTGCATCGCGACGTCGGCGACGACGATCGCGGGCAGCGACAGCTCCTCGTCGGAGCGGGTGGGGGCACGCAGGACGTCGCCGCCGACCGGTGTGACCCGGCCGTCCGCGACGGGAACGAGCCACCGCGCCGCCGATCCGGTGGACTCCCACCAGGTGCGATCGCCGATCCGCACCTCCTCCAGGCCGTTGTCGAGTTCGCGCCGGTGGCGGGTGAACTCGTCGTCGCCGATGACGAGGGTGCTCAGGCCGGGAAGTTCGAGCAGGATGTCGTGAGCCTCGGCGCGGAAGGCATCGAGCAGCGCGACCGGATCGACCCCCGCACGCAGGGTCAGCACGACCTCGGTGTCGCTGCCGGGCACCGGCGGTGTCGCCGTCGGCCACACGAGGCGCAGCGCCGGGATGCCGGACTCGGGTTCGGGCAGGCCCCGCTCGGCGAGGACCGAGCGGGTGCGCTCGGCCGAGAAGTGGATCGAGCCGGTGCGCGAACGCACCTCGATGTCGTCGGAGACTGCCAGCACCGCGGTGAAACCGACACCGAACCGTCCGACGGTGGACCCGGTACCGCTCTTGTTCGACGAGCGCAGCGCGGTCAACGCGTGGACACCGCCTGTGTCGAGCGGCTCGCCGATGTTCGCGACGTGGAGCCGACCGTCGGCGAACCGTACTCGCAGCTCACCCCGTGTGCCGGCGCGCGCGGCTGCATCGGCGGCGTTCTGGGCGAGCTCGGTCAGGACGCGATCGCGGTAGCCCGCGCGGACATGATCGGCCTCGGTGGCGGCGTCTTCCCGGAGGCGGGTGGGCGACGACGACCAGGCCGCAAGGATTCCCTCGCGTAACGCCGCGGTCCCGAACGGATCCGCGGGGTCCGGCCGGGTCACGTCAGTCGGTCTGTTCCGGCTCGGACGGGGACGGCTCGGCGGCAGGCTCGTCCGTGGAATCGCCCGACGTGGACTCGGTCTGTGAGGACTCGGTCTGTGAGGACTCCGGGGGCACCGAGCCGGCCGAACCGAGTTCGACAACCTCCACTGCCGAATCGTCGAACGCCTCGTACAGCGGGGAGCCGGCACCGGTGGGCAGTGAGGTGTCGGAATGCGCACCGCATCCGTACTCGGCGTGCACGACGTGCCCGTCGGCGGCGAACTCGTTGCCGCACACCCCGAAGGCCGCACGCAACGACCCGGCGAGGGGAAGGTAGAAACCGCACAGGCGGCACGAGGACGGGGCGGCCTTCGCCATCTCCGAACCAGGGCCGTACTCGCCGTCGAACCAGCGCTGCGCTGCCTCGAGGCGACCCTCGAGGCTCATGACCTGCTTGCGGCCCAACCCGATCTCGAGGGCGGTCTCGTCGACCTCGGGGTCGCCGGACTGCATGTAGCCGGGTACCAGCCGCACATCGTCGGGAGCGGGAGCCAGGAGGTCGCCGGGACCGAGATCGCCGGGACGGATCCGTTCGCTCCACGGCACCCATTCGGGCGCGACGAGCGCGTCGGGGCCAGGCAAGAGCACGAGTTCGCTCACCGTCACCCGATCGGAATCCGGCGCGGCGGCCACGACGACGGCCCATTGCCAACCGCGGTAGCCCGGAAGCTCCGCGGCGAAACGGTGGGTGGCCGAGCACTCGTCCTCGCGCGTCACACCCAGATAGGCGCCGACTCCACCGTCTCCGAGTTCGTCGAGTGCGGCCCGAGCGAGGTCGGCGGCGTCGGCGAGCACGGAACGCACCGCCGGATCGACCACGGGGTTCGTTCCTCGGGAAGTGGAAGCAGAGGCAACACTCACGGCCCCCATTCTGCCTGACCTGTCGGCCCGGGCGCCCGCGGGTCGTGGAAGCTCGTGCAGGCGCGGGTCGCGCACGCGATGCAGGATGGGCGCGTGTCCCGTCTTCTTCTCTCGGCCGCGGTCGCGGCGATCGCCTGCGTCACCACCGCCGGATGCGGTGACGATCTCGTCGCCGAACCCGGCCCACCGGCCGCCGAACTCGGTGTGGAGGTCGTCGCCACGCATCCCCACGATCCGGAAGCATTCACCCAGGGGCTCGAGATCGACGAGGGCGAACTGCTCGAAGGCACCGGACGGGCCGGACGCTCGTGGGTCTCGGCGCGGGAGGTCGACGTCGACGGCGACACCCTCACGCTCGCCGAGGCCGAACGCGCCCGCGAGCCCGTCCTCGACGACTTCTTCGGGGAGGGCATCACCGTGGTCGACGACGAGCTGTGGCAACTGACCTGGAAGGACGGCACCGCCGTCGTCCGCGATCGCGACACCCTTCTCGAGAAGCGCCGGGTCGACTACGAGGGCGAGGGCTGGGGGCTGTGCGCGCAACCCGACCGTCTGGTGATGAGCGACGGCTCGGCCGAGCTGATCTTCCGCGACCCCACCACCTTCGACGAGCTCGGACGCGTCACCGTGCACCGGGAGGGCCACGCCGTGGCGAAACTCAACGAGCTCGAGTGCGCTGAGGACGGCAGCGTCTACGCGAACGTCTGGCAGACGGACGAGATCGTGCGGATCGATCCGTCCACCGGCCGGGTGGAGGCGCGGATCGACGCGGCTCCGTTGCGTGATCGGTTGCCCGAGGGAGCCGCCGTGGACGTTCTCAACGGCATCGCGCAGATCCCGGGAACCGATCGGTTCCTGGTGACGGGTAAGTACTGGCCGACGCTGTTCGAAGTGCGTTTCGCGGGGTGATCCGGGTGGCATACCGATCGCGACACGCGTCACCCGGGCCACGAGCCGCCCTTGTGTTACAGCCGCTACCGCGTGGGGAAGAATCGAAGACGTGACCGAACCGGACGAGCGACCCGCCCCCGAAGGAGCAGATCGACCTGCCCCGGGTTCGCAGCATCCGGGATACAGCAACTACCCGCCTTCCCGCCGCGTCTCGGGACGTCGCACTCCCCTGCCACCCCTGCATCCCGTCGACCACCTGCGCCGACCTCCGGGTGCGTCGGGTGCCGATCGTGGGGAGTCCTCGTCCGGCACCGACGCACCGCGCGCTCCGCGCATGCCGCGGAAGCTGACGGTCACGCGGGTCGCGGCGCTGCGCAGCCGCGAACTCACCTCGAAGGGCATCGCGACGTTCCGCCGGGCGGCCACAGCCGACGGCGCCGACAAGTCGGGACTGACCGCGCTCACCTACGCGACGATGGCGAACTTCGCCTCCGACGCGGCGATCGCCGTCGCCCTCGCGAACACCCTGTTCTTCTCGGCGGCCACCGGGGAGGACAAGACGAAGGTCGCGCTGTATCTGCTCATCACGATCGCGCCGTTCGCGATCATTGCGCCGCTCATCGGGCCGCTGCTCGATCGATTGCAGCACGGTCGCCGCCTCGCGCTGGCGACGTCCTTCGCGCTGCGCACGGTGCTCGCGGTGGTGCTCGTGTTCAACTTCGACAGCTGGCTGTTGTATCCGGCCGCCCTGGGCATGATGGTGCTGAGCAAATCGTTCGCGGTGCTCAAATCCGCAGTGACACCGCGCGTCCTGCCACCGGAGATCGATCTGGTGCGGGTGAACTCCAGGCTGACGGTCTTCGGCCTGGTCGGCGGCACGATCGGCGCCGGCGCGGTCGCGGCGGCCGCCGCGTGGGCGTTCGGGTCGGCGGGAGCGTTGTGGCTGTGCGCCGGGATCACCGCCTTCGGCGCCTATCTGAGCATGCGCATCCCGGCCTGGGTCGAGGTCACCGAGGGCGAGGTTCCGGCGACGTTGTCGTACCACCGCTCCGATGCACGCACCGAGGTGCTGCATTCCGACACCGTCACCGAAGTGATCGTCACCAAGTCCGGGAAACGGAAACAGCCCCTCGGGCGAGCCGTCGTGACCGGGTTGTGGGGCAACGGCACGATCCGCATCCTCACCGGCTTCCTGACCCTGTTCATGGCGTTCGTCGCGAAGAACACGACCGGACAGGATCCGCTCATGCAGGCCGCGATGCTCGGTGGTGTCGGCGCCGCCGCCGCGGTCGGCAACTTCGCCGGCAATGCGACCGGCGCGCGACTCGCGCTGGGGCGGCCCGCCCTGATCGTCGTGCGGTGCACCGCTGCAGTCGTGGTCGTGGCCGCCGTGGTCGCCGCGACCGGCCATGTCCTGGCCGCAGCGCTGGCGGCGCTCGTCGCGGCGTGCGCCAGCGCGCTGGCGAAGGTCTCGCTCGACGCCTCCCTCCAGCAGGACCTCCCCGAGGAATCGATCGCGTCGGGATTCGGACGGTCCGAGACGGTCCTGCAGCTCAGCTGGGTGTTCGGCGGGGCGATGGGTGTGCTGTTGCCCACCGAACTGTGGCTCGGATTCGCTGTGATCTCCGTGGCGCTGGTTCTCGGATTCGCACAAACGGTGCTGACATACCGTGGGGGGACGTTGCTACCGGGATTCGGCGGCCGTCGACCCGAACGCGTCTCCACCGAGACGGCTGCCGGGCGAAGACGCACCGGCGGATCCCCCACCGAAGATTGGAACAGTTGAGTTGCAGGCTCGGACGAAGAAGACTCTCGCGCTGCTAGTGGTGGCCCTGGTGGTCGTGGTAGCGGGAGTGGCCGCCACGGTGTGGAAACTGGTCGATTCGGCCGAGCCCACGCTCCCGACCATCACCGCGTACGCCCGGGGGGAGACCGTGACGGTCGATCCCGCGCAGCACTGCAATCTCTACCTCGAGGACTGCGTGGAGAACCCCATCGGTCAGCTCGACGTGCCGGCGGGCTACCCGCTGCAGTTGTCGCTCCCGACGGAGATCTCCGATGCTCCGTGGCGCATCCTCACCGTCTACGGCGATACGCAGACCGGCCAGACCTACATCGACGGTGCCATGTTCGAGGCGGGTGCACGGCGGACGCTCACCGTGGAGAGCTCTCCTGAGCTGCAACTGCTCGGCGTCGAGATCCAGTTGCCGTCGGCCGTGGTCGACGAGGCCGGTGAACCGATTGCGCACGCCGTCTGGGCCGTGAAGACCTTCTGAGCCCGGCCGCACGAACGACAGGCCGCCCTCGCCGGTAGCGAGGGCGGCCTGTCGTGTTTCGTCCCTAGTGGTCGAGCTCGCGCGCGATCGCCCGCATGACCTCGGAGATGCGCTGCCCGGTCTTGCGGTCGGGATAACGCCCGCGCCGCAGATCAGGCTGTACCGCTGCTTCGAGCAGCTTGATCATGTCCTCGACCATGCCGTGCAGCTCGTCCGGTGCGCGGCGCTTCTGCTGGGCAGGAGCCTCGCGGCGTCCCTGCCGCAGCGTGGGTTGCTCGAGGAGCTCGACCTTGAGCGCCTGCGGACCCCGGCGACCCACCGCCATACCGAACTCGACGCGCTGGCCGGGCTTGAGCGCCTCCACTCCCTCGGGGAGCGCGGAGGCGCGCACGTAGACGTCCTCACCCTCGTCCTGGGACAGGAAGCCGAAGCCCTTTTCGACGTCGTACCACTTCACCTTGCCGGTCGGCACCGCGCTCACCTGCTCCTCGACAGCTGTGCCCCGGACGGGGCAACCCGTTTACCATGCAAAACAACGCGCCCCGACTCGGTCGAGCGGGACGCGTGGACGCTCCTCAGTGTACCTGCAGGGGTGTGCGTCCCCCCGAATCGTCTTCCCGCTCCCGGACGTCACCACGGGACTCCGCGACGACTACCGTGGTCACGTGGGTACTTCATCTTCGGATTCGTCTGCCGCCCCGCGTAACGGCCTCCTGAAGGCCGCGATCGTGTGCTTCGCCGTCGGCGTGGTGGCCGTCCTCGCCATCTTCCTCACCCCGTTGATCACCGACGGCAAGCCCGGGCTCGTGCTGTATCTGCTGACCCTCGCCTGGCCGCTCGGCTTCGCGCTCGCCATCGCTTTCGCGCTGAGCTCGGGCCGGCGCGCACGGAACGGAGATCGGACATGAGGATCCTCCTCAACATCATCTGGCTGATCTTCGGCGGCCTGTGGCTCGCGCTCGGCTACTTCGCGGCCGGTCTGATCTGCTGCATCCTCATCATCACCATCCCCTTCGGGATCGCGTCGTTCCGCATCGGCGTCTACGCGTTGTGGCCGTTCGGCAAGACGACGGTCGACAAGCCGACGGCCGGCACCGCGTCGCTGATCGGCAATGTCATCTGGATCGTGGTCGCCGGCATCTGGCTGGCTCTCGGACACATCGCCACGGCGATCGCCATGGCTGTCACGATCATCGGTATCCCGCTCGCGATCGCGAACCTCAAGATGATCCCGATCTCCCTGATGCCCCTGGGGAAGGAGATCGTCCCTGTGGATTCCCGTCCGAGTTACATGTGATCTTAATCACATAACAAGGAGATAACAGGCGGGACTCGAAACGGATTTTCGGGTACCCGAACCCCACTACCTGGGACTTTATTCCCTGGTCCGCGCCGCGCGTCTCTGTCGCCGCGTGAATCGGCGCGTTATCAATTGGTGACACTTCGCCCTCGGAACCGTTACCGTCATGTCCGGTCGAACCGCCAGGCTCGGCCGGTCCGGAACCGCCGCGCCAAATTCCTGTCCCGTGGTTCCGGAAATCCCGACGAACGATCCACAGGGGACAGGAAACGGGGGACCCACCGGTCTCCCAGGAACCGATCGGCCCACAGCCGGACGGTGTCCAGGAGGCCCGGGCCGACGCAACCGCGACGGCCCTCGGGGTGAAGCCGAAGGCGCTCCCAACGGAGCGACACGGCCGGGCAACCTCTTCAGCCCGAACCCGACAGCTGACCTCGTAGGTGCGTACGGAGAGGAACACGGAACCGACATGAGCGGACGCCATCGCAAGCCCACCAATACCGGTCGTACCGTCGCGAAGTTCGCGCTGACGGGTGCAGTCCTCGGCGTCACGGGTGTCGCGTTCAGCGGCACCGCCGCTGCCGCCCCCGACTCCGACTGGGACCGCCTCGCACAGTGCGAGTCCGGCGGAAACTGGGGAATCAACACCGGCAACGGCTACCACGGTGGCCTGCAGTTCTCGCCGAGCACCTGGAACGCCTACGGCGGCCAGGAATACGCTGCCTCGGCCAGCCAGGCCAGCCGTGAACAGCAGATCGCCGTCGCCGAGCGTGTCCTCGCCGGGCAGGGCTGGGGCGCATGGCCCTCCTGCTCGTCGAGCCTCGGACTGTCGAGCGCGCCCACCCAGCGCTCCGTCGACGCGGCCCCGAGCGCTCCCGCCGAGACCCCGGCGCCGAGCATCGAGAACGCTGTTCCACAGCTTCCGGAGACCCCCGCTCTCCCCGCCGAGGTCCAGGGCATCCTGGCCGGCTTCGAGCAGGGCGTCACCGCCCTCCAGGACGCCGGCGTCGAGCTCGACCCGAACATCTTGGACGCCGTTCGCGCGGTGCTCCCGCAGTAACACCCCGAACATCCCGGAAAGGCCCCGCACCACTGATGGTGCGGGGCCTTTCCGCATCCGGAACCCGCATGTATCTCTACGAACGACGACGCCCGGCCCCTGGGAAAGGGACCGGGCGTCGTACGGAAGAATCGATTCGGTGATCTGCGATCAGCGGTTGATCACCGTCTTCGGGTGCGTGTAGGGCAGGTCCTCGACCGGCAACGGAAACACGGTGTCCTCACCGTAGGGGGAGAGCGGACCGGATCGCGTGGACGACAGTTCGGTGACAGCGTGCTCACCGTCGGCCAGCTCGGGCCATCCGTGGTCGACGTAATGCTTTTTCGAAGAGGTAGCCATGCGCTCATTTTGGCAGGTGAGTTCGGGGCCTGCTACCGCAGGTCTCTAATCTGGAGGGGATGTCCCCGACCACGCCCGCTCCCGACACCGCCTCGGACTCCCTCGCCCGCTGGCTGGCAGGTCGACGCGACACGGATCTCGCTGCCACGCTGCGCGCCCGGCCCGACCTCGTGGTGCCGCCACCGGCAAGCATGAACGTGCTCGCCAACCGGGCGCAGCAACGCGCCTCGGTGTTCCGTGCGGCCGACGAACTCGACACCGCCACCTTCGGAATCATCGAGGTGCTGGCGCGTCTCGGAGCGGTCGAATCCCCTGTGTCCCGGGCCGCCGTACTCGACGAGGTGTCCGGCCGGATCAGCGCGAGGAATCTCGACCGGATCCTGTCCGCTCTGCGCTCGTTGCTTCTCGTCTGGGGACCCACCGACGAGTTGCGGGTCGCCGCTGCCGCCGTGGACGCCGTCCCGTGGCGCGTGGGACGCAGCAGCGACGCCACCGGTCCGTCCCGGCAGGAACTCGACGATCTCCTTGCGGCGCTACCCCCCGAGCAACGCAGCATCCTCGACACCTTGTCCCGCACGTCCCCGATCGGCCGTACCCGCGACGCCGCGACCGGAACGCCCGCCGATCGGCCCGTGCAGAAACTGCTCGCCGCCGGACTGCTCTTCCGTATCGACGACGAGACCGTCGAACTCCCCCACCGGGTGGGCCAGGCGCTGCGCGACGACGCCCCCTTCGACCCGGCGGCACTCACTCCCCCGCGCGCGCCGAAGCCCACCCGGTCGACTGCCGACGTCAACGCGACCGCCGCCGGCGCCGCCCTCGAACTGCTGCGGCACTGCGAGGACGTCCTCGACACCCTCGGTGCGCAACCTGCCCCCGTCCTCAAGGCCGGGGGACTCGGTGTCCGCGAACTGCATCGCGTCGGGAAGGTTGTCGGTCTCGACGACGAAAAGACGGCTCTGGTCGTCGAGGTCCTCGCCGGCGCCGGGCTGATCGCGCGCGGCCTACCCGACCCGCCCACCCCCGGCGACGACGATCACTGGGCCCCGACCACCGCCACCGACGCGTGGCTCGCCGCCTCCCCGGCCTACCGCTGGGCAGTCCTGGCCGGCGCCTGGCTCGATCTGCCGCGGCGCCCCTGGCTGATCGGCCGGCGCGACCCGAACGACAAACCGGTCGCCGCTCTCTCCGACGAGGTGAAGTCCCCCACCGCCACCCGCGACCGGCGACTCCTGCTCGACGTCCTCTCCGAGGTGCCGGCGGCGGGATCGGACGTCGCCGATCTCCGTGCGGCTGCGGCGTGGCGTCGTCCTCGCTGGGCGGGGCGCTTCGACACGACGAGCGTCGTGGAAACCGTGCGTGAGGCGACGACCCTCGGTCTCGTCGCGCACGGCATGCTCGCGTCGCCCGGCAAGGCGCTGCTGCACGGTGGCGACGCCGAGGCCGAGATGGCTGCCGTGCTGCCCGAACCCGTCGACTACGTGCTCGTCCAGGCCGACCTGACGGTCGTCGCCCCCGGACCTCTCGTCCCCCGACTCGGCGAGCGGATCGCGCTCGTGGCGGACGTCGAATCGGCCGGTGCCGCGACCGTCTACCGGATCGGCGACAGCAGCATCCGGCGCGCGCTCGACGCCGGTCTCGGCGCGAGCGACCTGCACGATCTGTTCGCGACGCATTCCCGCACTCCGGTGCCGCAGTCGCTCACCTACCTGATCGACGACGTCGCGCGTCGCCACGGACGCCTGCGCGCAGGTGTCGCGACGTCCTTCGTCCGCGCCGACGACCCTGCCCTCCTCACCGAGGTGTTGTCCGCCCCGGTCGCCGCGATGCTCGCTCTGCGTGCGGTTGCCCCGACCGTCGCGATCTCGCAGGCGCCGCTCGCCGAGGTACTCACCGAGCTGCGTTCCGCGGGCTTCGCTCCAGCCGGAGAGGACGCTTCGGGAGCGATCGTGGATCTACGGCCCCGAGGGGCCCGTGTCGCGATGCCACGCGCCCGGGCCCGTTACGCCGGACCGACCGCGCCGAGCGACGAGCAGCTCGACACTCTGGTGCGTACGCTGCGCGCCGGCGACCGTGCGGAGACCGCGACACCGACGGCCTCGGCGCGCGGTGACGGCAGCAGGTCCGGGGGCGCGGCGACTCTCGCGCTACTGCAGCTCGCCGTGCACGGCAAGCGCAGCGTCACCCTCGGCTACGTCGACGCCCAAGGGGTGGCGACGCGGCGGATCGTCGACCCGGTGTCGGTGGGCGGCGGACAGGTGCAGGCATTCGACCCGGCGACCGGCTCGGTGCGCAGTTTCGTGCTGCACCGCGTCACCTCGGTGGCACTCGTCGACTGACGACGGAACGCGTGCGGCCGTCAGATACTCGACGGCAGGTCGCGCACGAGCGTGAACGGTGACGCCGCAATCCGCGACGCCGGCGTCGCCACGAACGTGAGACCGAGCAGCGTCCCCTCGTCGACGGGCCGGAACTCGTCGCGCACCCAGCGCCACGGTACCGGCCCGCCCGCTCCGTACGACACGACGATCGCGTTGCGCCCGTCGAGCCACGACGGTTCGAGCGCGACCCGCATGGGCAGCACCTCGCGCAGGGCGCCGTCTCCGTCGTCGAGGAGGTTCACCGCACTTCCGCCGTCGGCGAACCGCTTGCCGTACCAGCGGGGCATCCCCCCGAGCGCGATGGCCCGGGGCGCGGCGACCCTCAGCGCAGCCGGTCCGACGAAGACGGCCCGGTACGTGCCGGCGGCCGGAAGTGCGTCGGCGTGCAGCATCCGGAATCGTTCCTGCAGTCCGCGTATCGATCGCGGCAGCACGTCGGTGTCCCGTGTCGTCATGAGTTCTCCTCGGTGGTGTGCACGAATGTGGTTGTGGCGGTGTGGTCATCGGGTACACGACGCGCGGCGTAGCGCGCCGCGAAGCGTTCGGCCATCGCCGTGATGGTGAGCGACGGGTTGACACCGACGTTGGCGGGGATCGCGGAACCGTCCACGACATAGAGACCCGGATGCCCGAACACCTGGTGGTCGGTGTCGATCACGCCGTCCGTTGCGTCGGTGCCCATCGACGCACCTCCGAGGATATGCGCGGTGATGGATTTGCCACCGACGCTCTCGAGCAACAGGTTCAGTGGTCGTCCGCCGATCGACTCGGCGAACGACCGGGCGACAGCGTTCGCCTGGGGCAGGTAACTCGGCGCCTGCAGACCGGGTACCGCGCGCGAGCGCAGCACGCGCCGCCAGGGTCGCACCGGCGACCGGTCGAACACCAGCCGGATCTCGTTCTCCACGTCCTGCATCACCGTGAACACACTGAGCCGCCGAATAAAGTTGCGCGCGAACATCGTCCGCAGTTGCAGGGCCGGTCGCGACGCCAGGGCCCGCAGCGCCGCCCGCCGTCGACGGCGGGGATCGTCACCGTCCACCAAGGGTCCGAGCTGCAGCCGCATGTGCCATCCCCCGACGTAGCGGTTCTGGGTGACGTGGGTGCGGTCGTCCGGGTAGAACTCGCTCGAGATCGTCGGCCCACGGGTGAGGTCGACATCGACGTCGTCGGCGAGCACGGCGGTGATCGCCTCGGAGTTCGTGCGCACCCCGACGCCGAGACGCTGCGACACGTTCGGCAGTCCCCCGTTCTCCCGCGACCGGAACAACAGTTCCACGGTGCCGAGGACACCCGCGGCGAGGACGACCTCCGGGGCGCGGAGACGCTCACCGTCGGCGAGTTCCACTTCGTACCCGCCGCCGTCGAGCGCGGCGACGGACACCACGCGGCTGTCCGGCCGGATCTCGGCGCCGCGGCGCTGCGCGAGCCACAGATAGTTGAGGTCGAGGGTGTTCTTGCTGCCGTAGGGGCATCCGACGAGGCATCCGCCGCACATCACGCACCCGGTGCGCTCCGGCCCTTCTCCACCGAAGAAGGGATCGGGGACGGTGACGCCCTCGTCTCCGAACCAGATCGCCATCGGCGTCGGACCGTAGGTCTCACCCGCCCCGGCCCGTCGGGCGACGACCTCCAGGTGCTCGTCCATGGGTCCCTTGATCGGGGCGGTCGCGCGGCCGAGCATGCGGGCGGCCGTCCGGTAGTGCTCGGTCAGCTCCGCGCGCCATCCGTCCGGCACCGACGGCCACGCGGGGTCGGTGAAGAACGCGTCCTTCGGTTCGAGCAGCACACCCGCCCAGACGATGCTGCCGCCGCCCACGCCGACTCCCCCGATGATCCCGACGTGGGAGAGGACGCGCTGGGCGAAGAATCCGCGCAGCCCCAGCTCGGGCACCCACAGATAGCGGCGGGGATCGCGGCGGGCCGCCTCGAAGTCGTCGCGGGTGTGCCGGCGACCCTGTTCGAGCACGACCACCTTCCGGCCCTGATCCGTCAGGCGCAGCGCCGCGACGGCACCGCCGAATCCGCTGCCCACCACGAGGACGTCGGCGGCGCCGCCGTCCGAAGCATCCGCCTGGCTCTGCGATGACATGGCGCAGAGCATAGAGGGCGACTCGTCCGGCTGCGGCGTTGACATACACCCTGTAGGTTCGCATCCCCGGTGCGGTGAGCCTCAGCCCTGCGTCGCGAACCCCGCGAGCGACCGTCCGACGGTGAACTGGTTCTCCGGCCGCGGGAGGCCGTAGTGCCCGCGCAGGGTGGATTCGGTGTACTCGGTGCGGAACAGGCCGCGCTCCTGCAGGATCGGCACCACACCGTCGACGAACTTCTCGAGTCCCGACGGCAGCACGGCGGGCATGATGTTGAAACCGTCGGCCGCACCACTGTGGAACCAGTGCTCGATCGTGTCGGCCACCTGCTCGACGGTACCCGCGAAGGTGCGGTGGCCGCGACCTCCACCGAGTCGTTCGATGAGCCGGCGCACCGTGAGATTCTCGCGCCGCGCGAGCTGCACGATGAGGGTGTGCCGGCTCTTGGCCCCTTCGATCTCGTCCTCCGACGGCAGGTTCTCCGGGAGCGGCTCGTCGAGGGCAAGCTGCTCGGGCCGGAGCCCGAACCGTTCGGCGAGCCGGCGGCGGGCGTACTCGGGCGAGATCAGGCGCGCCAGTTCGGCGTCGAGTTCGCGCGCCTCCTCCTCGCTGTCACCGATGACGGGCACGATGCCCGGGAGGATCAGCACCTGCCGCGGGTCGCGGCCGACCTTGCCCACCCGGTCCTTCACGTCGCCGTAGAACGCCTTGCCCTCCTCGAAGGTGGGCTGGGCGGTGAAGATCGCCTCGGCGTACAGGGCAGCGAAGTCCTTGCCGTTCTCCGACGAGCCCGCCTGTACCAGCAGCGGGTAACCCTGCGGCGAGCGTGGGACGTTGAGTGGCCCGGCGACCGAGAAGAACTCCCCCTCGTGATCGAAGGTGTGGACCTTCGCAGAGTCGGCGTGGATCGCCGCGCCTTTGTCGGCGACGATCGCGTCGTCCTCCCAGCTGTCCCACAGCTTGGTCGACACCTCGACGAACTCCGCGGCGCGCGCGTAACGGCTCTTGTGTGCCGGCACGCCGTCGAGACCGAAATTGCGGGCAGCGTCGTCACCGGCGGTGGTGACGATGTTCCAGCCGGCCCGCCCACCGCTCACGAAATCCAGTGACGCGAAACGCCGGGCGAGGTTGTAGGGCTCGTTGTAGGTCGTCGACGCGGTGCCGATGAGACCGATCCGCTCGGTGGCCGTCGCGACGGCGGTGAGGATGACCGTGGGTTCGAGCTTGCCGCTCGGACGATGCTCGGGGTTCGCGAACAGTACGGGACTGTCGGCGAGGAAGACCGAGTCGAACTTGCCGCGTTCCGCGGTGCGGGCGAGCGAGATGTAGTGCTGGATGTCGAGATTCGCATTGGGGTCGCTCTCCGGCAGACGCCACGCGGCCTCGTGGTGGCCGACGGGCATGAGGAAGGCGTTCAGGTGCAATCGACGATCGGTCATGTCTTCTCCTGTCGTGAAATATATTTCGTCACCGCTGGGTAATGCCGCTATGCAATGGCGTCTTCGACACCGTCATGCAATGGCGCCTTCGACACCGAGGGCGGTGAGCAGGTCTTCTCGGATGTCCCGGAAACCGGAATCCGTGATCGAGCGGGGCTTGTCGAGCTCCACCTGGCGGTCGACGGCGATGCGCCCTTCGACCAGCACGACGATCCGGTCGGCGAGCACGATCGCTTCATCGACGTCGTGGGTCACGAGCAGCACGGTGGGCCGGTGCGCGCGGACCAGATCGTCGAGCAGGCCGTGCATCCTGATGCGTGTGAGGGCGTCGAGCGCGCCGAACGGTTCGTCGGCGAGCAGGAGCTCGGGCTCCCGCACCAGGGCCCGGGCCAGCGCGACACGCTGTTGTTCCCCGCCCGAGAGTTCGAGCGGCCACGCGTCCTCACGTCCGGCGAGACCGACCTCGGCGAGCATCTCGGATCCGCGGCCCCGTCCCTGCTTGTCGAGGCCGAGGGTGACGTTGTCGAGCACGCGCAGCCAGGGCAGCAGGCGAGAGTCCTGGAAGGCGACGGAAACCCCATCCGGTACCGCGAGGGCACCGCCGCGGATCTCTATGTCGTAGTCGAGTCCGGCGAGCGCCCGCAGCAGTGTGGACTTCCCGGAGCCGCTCCTGCCGAGCAGGGCGACGAACTGTCCCTCGGGGATCTCGAGGTCGAGCCCGTCGAGTACGTTCCGGTCGCCGAAGCCGCGGACGAGGCCCCGGATGCGTACGGCGCTCATCCGCCCAGCGTCTTCCGCCAGGCGAGCGCGCGACGCTCGAGCAACCGGAGGCCGGCGTCGGACGCCAGACCGAAGACGCCGTAGACGAGCAGGCCGACGAGGATGACGTCGGGCTGACCGTAGTTCTGGGCGTTGAACATCATCTTGCCCAGGCCGTTCACGGCGTTGATGCTCTCGACCACGATCAGGGTGAGCCACGCACCGGTCACTGCCAGGCGCAGGCCGAGGAAGAATCCCGGCAGTGCTCCCCGCAACACCACCTTCCACACGAACTGCGCGCGGGTGAGGCCTAGCACCTCGGCGAGTTCGACGAAGCGCTGTTCGATGGCCGTGAGGGCATTGTGTGTCTGGATGTAGATGGTCACGACCGTCCCGAGCGCGATCACCGTGATCTTGAACGTCTCACCGATCCCGAGCCACAGGATCAGCAGCGGGATGAGGCCGAGCGTCGGAATGGCACGCTTGAACTGGACAGGACCGTCGATCAACGCTTCACCGGTGCGTGTCAGGCCGGACGCGAGTGCGAGCACGGTGCCGATCACGCATCCGATCACGAAGCCGAACACGGCACGGCTCAGCGATGCGAGGATGTGCTGCTGCAGAGTGCCTTCCGCGATGAGTTCGACGGCGCTGGTCACCACGGTCCAGGGAGCCGAGAGCTTGCGGTCGTCGATCCATCCCGTACCCGAACCGATCGCCCATACGGCGAGCAGCAGGACCACTCCGGTCATACGCGAGAACGGAACGGCCTTGCGCAGACCGAGCCGCCGGAGCGGTCTGATCCCCTCCGTCGGCGGTGGATCGACGACGGGCTGCGTGCGGGTTCCGATCTCCACCGGTTGCGTCAGCGTGCCGGTCACGAGTCCGATCCCTTCCGATACTCCTGCGGAACAGATTCCGCGGCAATGGATTCGAATCTTCGATCGAAGATCTGCTCGACGTCGAACTCGTCGAACCATCCGGCTTCGTCGAGGAGCGCCGAGGTCTCCTGGGTCCACTCGACCGCGAAGTCCCAGTCGGTGGGGTAGGCCGGTTTCTGCCCGACGGTTTCGATGATCCGCCTGCCGTCCTCGTACGACACCCCCTCGCTCTCGACGTAGTACTTCCGGATCCACTCGTCCTGGTTTTCCCACGCCCAGACGTCGCCCTGCGCCCACAACGGGATGAACTCCCTGATCGCCGCAACCTTCGCAGGGTCCTCGAGCACGGACACCGGAGCCCACAGGACGCTCAGCGCATCGACCTCCGGAGTGAACACTCCTCGCGCGCCCTCGTTTTCGTACTGGTTCAGGTACTTGGTAAGGGTCGGTTCCGCCAGTGGCGCGACGTCGACCTGTTTCGCCTGGAGCGCCGTGAGGAACTGCGTGCTCGGCAGTTCGACGAACTCCACCTCGTCGAGGTCGATTCCGGCCGACTTCAGTGTCCGGAGCACGACGACACCCTGGGCCTGCCCCGGCGACAGTGCGATCTTCTTGCCGCGCAGTTCATCCAGCGTATCGATGTCGGAACCGGGGGCGGTCGCAAGCGAATACTGCGGCGCGTCCTTCTCGCGTACGGCGACGATTCTGGCCTCGAGTCCGGTGGCATGGGACTGGATGGGCGGAATCGCCGCATTGACCGCGAGATCGACTGCGTCGCCACGGAACGCCTGTATGACGTCGGGGCCGGCCGAGACATCCGGCCAGTCCGACACCGTGAACGGCAGCTCGTCGACGCGGCCGGACGCCTCGAGCTGGATACGGGTGGGCTTGACCGCGATGCTCAACGATGTCCCCGGTGGAATGTCCTCGGGGAGTGCGGCGTCGGCGGACAGTCCCCCCGTCGAACCGCCGGCGCATCCGGTGAGCACGACACTCAGCGCGGCGGCGACCACGATCGGGGCGCGCGATCTTCGGGCGCGCACGAGTGAGGACACGGTCATGAGAACTCCTTGCGAAGGTGAGAATCGCGACGTCACGCAGAATGCGCCGACGCGCGCGACGAGAAGAGGAGCGGGCACCCGTACGGGCCCGATCTCGAAATCAGAGGTCGCGGTGCAGAGAACAGTGACAGTGCGGGCAACCGCGGAACCGCGACCGGTACACCACGCGACACACACGGTCGCCGAGATGCGAGACCGCGCGGCCTGCGGTCACGGTCCGTACCATCGCACTCTCCCCGCCTGCCCCGGCTGTGAGCTTTCCCTGTCTGCACAGCATCGCCGGTCACGGTAGCCGTCGCGCGAAACTCCCCGACAGGGATCGACGCACCGTGAAATCAATTCCGGGACTCGGGCGCCGCAATCTTTCTGCATTGTGTTCGGGTGGCGCACAGAATATTTCGAGTGACTGGCTTTTTCTCGGAAATGACGTATGGTGTGGTCCTGTCGAGTGGTTGTTCATCGAAGATGGAGTGACAATGGCCGACAAGGGCAAGAATCCGAAGAAGCCTGCGAAGTCCCTGAAGGAACGTCGACAGGAGAAGCGGCAGAAGACCGCCGAAGCCGGAGAGTTCATTCGTAAGCGGAAGCGGAGCTGAATCCACTTGCAGGCCATGGATATCGAGATCGCAGCGCTCGAAGCGCTGTACGAGAAGGTAAGTGGGTTGTCCGGTCGGGAGTCGGGCACCGACGCGCAGCGGCACGGGTATCGGGCCGCATTGGCGCGTGCGCGTGTGTTCGTTCTCGACGAGCGTGCCGGCGCGATGAAACAGCCGGCCTGAGAACAGAGAATCGGTACTGGAATGAAGCGGACGCTGCATGCCCTGGACAGGATCCAGGAACGACTCGAATCGGAACTGGATTCGAGGCCTCCCGCCTCCGAGAAGGACGCCGGTTACCGGTCGGGAATCTCGGAGGCGCTGGTGTGCGTGATGGAGGTGCGGCAGTCGCTCGCACGGTGAATACGCCGTGAAGCCGGGTCGGCCGTGCATTCCCCCACAGGGAGCACACGGCCGACCCGGCCGTGGTGGCGCGGTGCGGCCCGAACCTGGAGAATGGGAAAGTTCAACTTTCCATCCACAGGAGGCACTCGTGGCCGACGGACCGCTCATCGTCCAGTCCGACAAGACCGTGCTCCTCGAGGTCGACCACGAACGGGCGAACGAGGCGCGGCAGGCGATCGCCCCGTTCGCCGAACTCGAACGCGCCCCCGAGCACATCCACACCTACCGGGTGACGCCGCTGGCGCTGTGGAACGCCCGTGCCGCCGGTCACGATGCCGAGCAGGTCGTCGACGCGCTGGTCTCGCATTCCCGCTTCGCCGTCCCGCAGGCGCTGCTCGTCGACATCGTCGACACCATGAGCCGCTACGGGCGTCTCCAACTGGTCAAACACCCCGCGCACGGCCTGACCCTGGTCAGTCTCGACCGGGCGGTGCTCACCGAGGTCCTCCGGAACAAGAAGATCGCGCCGATGCTCGGCGCCCACATCGACGACGACACCGTGATCGTGCACCCGAGCGAGCGCGGACGCGTCAAGCAGATGCTGCTGAAGATCGGTTGGCCGGCGGAGGACCTCGCGGGCTACGTCGACGGCGAGGCCCACCCCATCTCGCTGGACTTCGAGACGAACCCCTGGCATCTGCGCGACTACCAGGAACTGGCCGCCGACTCGTTCTGGGCAGGCGGCTCGGGTGTCGTAGTGCTGCCGTGCGGCGCCGGAAAGACCATGGTCGGTGCCGCGGCAATGGCGAAGGCCGGCGCGACGACGCTCATCCTCGTGACGAACACCGTCGCCGGACGGCAGTGGAAGCGCGAGCTGATCGCCCGCACCTCCCTCACCGAAGAGGAGATCGGCGAGTACTCGGGTGAGAAGAAGGAGATCCGCCCGGTCACCATCGCCACTTACCAGGTGATCACCCGCAAGTCGAAGGGCGAGTACCGCAATCTCGAGTTGTTCGACTCCCGCGACTGGGGGCTGATGATCTACGACGAGGTGCACCTGCTGCCGGCCCCGGTCTTCCGGATGACCGCCGACCTGCAGTCCCGTCGCCGTCTCGGCCTCACCGCGACTCTCGTGCGCGAGGACGGACGCGAAGGCGACGTCTTCTCGCTCATCGGCCCGAAGCGCTTCGACGCGCCGTGGAAGGACATCGAGGCCCAGGGCTGGATCGCGCCCGCCGACTGTGTGGAGGTCCGCGTCACCCTCACCGACGCCGAGCGTATGGCGTACGCCGTGGCCGAGCCCGAGGAGCGGTACAAGCTGTGCTCGACCGCCCGTACCAAGATCCCCGTGGTGCAGTCGATCCTCGCGCAGCACCGGGATGCACCGACGCTGATCATCGGCGCCTACATCGATCAGCTCGACGAGCTCGGTGAAGCGCTCGACGCCCCGGTCATCAAGGGTTCGACGAAGACGAAGGAACGCGAGGCGCTGTTCGACCGGTTCCGCAACGGTGAGCTCAAGGTGCTGGTGGTCTCGAAGGTCGCGAATTTCTCCATCGATCTGCCGGAGGCCTCCGTCGCCATCCAGGTGTCGGGAACGTTCGGATCGCGTCAGGAGGAGGCCCAGCGTCTCGGGCGGCTGTTGCGTCCCAAGCACGACGGCGGGCAGGCCCACTTCTACTCCGTCGTCTCGCGCGACACCCTCGACGCGGAGTACGCCGCGCACCGCCAGCGGTTCCTCGCCGAGCAGGGCTATGCGTACCGGATCACCGACGCCGACGACCTGCTCGGACCGCAGATCGGCTGACGCGGATCCCGGCTTACGCGGGCCGGTACTCCTGTTCGGGACGTCCGGTGGTGCCGTATCGCAACTGCATCCGCAGCTGTCGTTTCGCGACGAGGGCCGCGAGATAGCGCTGGGCGGTTGCGCGCGACACCCCGATCGTCACGGCGACCTCTCCGGCCGACAAGGGTTGGTCCGACTCCTGGAGTGCTTGCATCACAAGCTTTTCGGTGACCGACTGCGGGGTCGCCGCGCGGCTGGCCGGTAGTACCGGCCGCAGTGCCGCCAGTGCCGTGTCGATCTCGGCCTGGGTGAGTTCCTCCCCCGCGACGACTCTGCGGTACTGCGCGTAGGCCGCCAGGCGACGGGCCAGTTCGGTGCTCGCGAACGGCTTGACCAGGTACACCAGCGCGCCGGCGGCGAGCGCCGCCCGCACCGTCGTGCCCTCGCCGGCGGCACCGAGCACGAAGCTGTCGCACTCGAGACTCCGGATCAGGTCGATCCCGGACCCGTCCGGCAGGTAGACGTCCACGAGGGCGAGATCGACGGGACCGGCCCGCACCGCGTCCCGGGCCGCCGCGAGGCTCCCGGCGACCGCCGCGACCTCGAACCCCGCCACCCCCGACACCACGGACGCGTGGAGATCCGCGACCCGGAAGTCGTCGTCGACGACGAGGACCCTCAGATCCGTTCCGCCCATCCCGCATCTCCCTCGTCGAGCACTCCGGTCAGTGTCGCCAGGAACACCGCGCCTCCGGTCGGATTGTCCGGGGTGCGCCGCCCGCCACGGTCCGCGAGCACGACGTCGCCACCGTGCAACCGTGCGACGCGCCGGGCCAGCGCAAGTCCCATTCCGCGGCCACCGGGCACGGTCGAACCGCTCCGGGTCGTCGCGCCTTCGGCGAAGACGTCGGGCAGAGCGGCATCGACGCCGTCGCCCGTGTCCGCGACACTCACGTGCAGATCGGCGCCGTCCTCCACCAGTTCGACCTCGACCTCGGCCGGGGTGTGCCCGCTAACGCGGGCGGCTTCGATCGCATTGTCGAGCAGGTTGCCGAGCACCGTGGTGACGTCGACGGGCACCCGCACCGTCGCGTGCACCCAGGTGTTCTCGCCGAGCACGAGGGCCACTCCCTGCTCGCGCGCATGCGCCGCCTTGGCGGCGAGGAAGGCGTGCAGATAGGGGTCGGCGAGCGCGTCGGCCCCCTCGAGTTGTTCGCCGAGCGGACCCGAGCCGAGGATCTGCTCGATGTACTCGACGGCCTGATCCGCACGTCCCTGACGGAGCAGGCCGTCGATGAGATGGAGCCGGTTCGCGAATTCGTGCCGTTGTGCCCGCAGCGCTGTGCTCATCGACTTGACGGCGTCGAGTTCACGCGTGAGCGTTTCGATGTCGGTCCGGTCGCGCACCGACATCACCGTGCCGAGGTCGCGGCCGTCGCGCACGACGCGCCGCGAGACCACGACGACGACCCGGTCACCCGTGGTCGCCGCGACCGGGATGCCGTCCGCGGTACGCAGCACGTCGAGCAACCGCGGAGTCATCCCCAGAGTGTCGACGCTGTGGCCGATCCCGTCGTCGAGATCGAGCAGGCGGCGCGCCTCGGCGTTGACGACGGTGACGGTGCCGCCGGCATCGGTGCCGACGACTCCCTCGGAGATGCCGTGCAGCACGACCTCCTGTTCCCTGACCAGTTCGGTGAGCTGCTCGGGTTCGAGTCCCAGCGTGAGCCGTTTCCAGCGGTTGGCCAGCAGCAGCGATCCGACGGCACCGCACACGAGTGCCGCGAGCGCGATGAGGGCGGCGTCGGCAAGGTCGCTGCGCAGATCGGATCGCACCCTGTCGGTGGCGATGCCCACGCTCACCTCCCCCACCACCCGGCCCGAGGACGGATCGGTCACCGGAACCTTGGCGCGTACCGAAGCACCGAGCGTGCCCGACTCGCTCGTCACGACCTCGCGTCCGGCGAGGGCCTCGGCCGGATCGGTACTCACTCTCCGTCCGAGCTGCTCCGGATCGGGATGGGCGAGCCGGAGCCCCTGATCGTCGGTGACCACGACGAACAGCGCCCCGGTGGCGCTGCGAACGGCCTCGGCGGCCTCCTGCACTTCGCCGGACGCGAGCTCGGGGTTGTCCGGTGAGACCAGCCCGTCGTCGGCGGCCGAGTAACGCGCGACCTCACCGCGAAGGGCCGCGTCCGCGGAGACGGACCTGGCGATCGCGAGCGCCCGCTGGCCGTGTTCGTCGGTGACCCGGTCCTCGGTGGTGGTGGCGAACACCGTGAATCCGATGCCCAGCGTCACCGCCACCACCGCGGACTGGAGCAGCAGCACCTGGGTGCGGAGTTTCACGGCGCCGTCCCCGTTCGTCCCATCTGCCCAGTGTGACCCGGCCGCATCTCACCCGAACGGAATCTGCCCGAGGAGTACCCCCACCACGAGCATCGCGACCGACACCACCCCGGCGCGCCACAGCACCTTGCGGTGATGGTCGGCCAGCGGCACCCCGGCGAGGGTCACCAGCAGCAGGATCGCCGGAACCAGCGGACTCTGCATGTGTACCGGCTGGCCGGTGATGGACGCGCGTGCCATCTCGACCGGTTCGATGCCGTACTGGGACGCCGTCTCGGCCAGGACGGGCAGCACTCCGAAGTAGAAGGCGTCATTGGTCATGAAGAAGGTGAAGGGAATGCTGAGCAGACCTGTGATGACCGCGAGGAACGGACCGAGTGTGTCGGGGACGACCCCGGTCAGCCACAGCGCCATGGACTCGACCATCCCGGTGCCCTGGAACACTCCGGTCAGGACCGCCGCGGCGAACACCATCGCGACGACCGACACGATGCTCGACGAGTGCCGCGCGATCGCGGCGGACTGGTCGACCACGCGCGGGAAGTTCACGGCCAGCGCGAGGCCCGCCGCGATCATGAACAGCACGGGGATCGGCAGGATGTCGAGGCCGAGGACGACGAGCAGTGCCACCGTGAGCAGTGCGTTGAAGGGCAGCAGCCGCGGACGCAGAGTCGGGCGGTCGGGGTCGAGGCCGGCGGCGAGCTGCCCGACCTCTCCGTCGGTGGCATCCGTGTCTCCGCCGACCGTGCCCACCCCCGAAGGACCGGCGCCGAGCGACACGACCTCGGGCTTCCACACGAGCCGCCCGATGCGGCGACGTTCGGTGACGCCCAGATGTGCAGCGAAGCCCAGGACGATGACGAGTCCGACGACGAGCGACGGAATCATCGGGACGAAGACCTCGGACGGGGACAACCCGAGGGCGCTCGCGGCGCGCACCGTCGGTCCACCCCACGGGATGATGTTCATCGTGGCGTTCGCCAGCCCGGCGACGACGGTGAGGACGACGGGGCTGACCTTCAGTTTCAGGTAGAGCGGCAGCAGCGCGGAGGTGGTGATGATGAACGTCGTGGACCCGTCCCCGTCGAGGGAGACGACCATCGCGAGCACCGCGGTGCCGATCACCAGCCGTGCCGGGTCGTCGCGGACGAGTCGCAGGATGAGCCGCACGAGCGGATCGAACAGGCCGACGTCGATCATGATCCCGAAGAAGATGATCGCGAAGAACAGCAGGGCCGCTGTCGGGGCGAGACTTTCGACGCCGTCGACGATCATGTCGCCGATGCCGGTACCGGCTCCGGCGATCAGACCGAACGCGACGGGTACCAGGATCAGGCCGACGACCGGCGTGGCCCGTTTCGACATGATCAGGTACATGAACGTGGCGACCATCAGGAAGCCGAGGACGACGAGCATGGCGGTGCCCACTTTCTGACGTGATCGGAGCCGGCCCGGGCACACGTCGGCCACAGGCCGCTGTCGCGACGGGGCGTGGGTGTGGAGTCCGGCACCGAGAGAGGTTCGTGTGGGTCGGCTCCGAGAGCCGTAGGGAATGTGTGATCTCTGCTACATCAGAGTGTGTGACCGCGCCCCTCTCCGAGTCACTGTTGAGCGCGATAGCACCGTTGTGCGCATTCTGCTCGAGACCGTCCCACTCGGTCCCTCGCAGGAGGTCCCATAAGCTGGTGGCGTGCGCCGCTTCGACTTCCCCGTGGACCTGCCCCATGCCAAGGCCGTGAACCAGACCCTCGCGGACGTCCGTCGTCTGCGGTGGTCGGCGATATTCGTCGGCGTGGTGTGCATCGCGGGTGCGGTGGGTCTGCTCCTGCTCGGCGCGGCCTGGGCGTACATCGTCGCCGCCGTGCTGGCGGTCGCGGCCGCGACGTCGGCGTGGGTGGCGCTGTGGGCGCCGCGCAAAGTGGGGACCATCGAGCAGCTCTACCGCGACAGCCCGCTCGTTCCGGCCGTCGTCGCCGCCAAGCGTGCTCGCGGATTGACGCTGCTCTCGCTGGTCGACATCGCCAAGCCCGAGACGTCGGGCCGGCACTTCGCCCTCGTCACCCGCAATGTGGAGGCGGTACCGGGCCATCGGATCGCGATCGGTGAGCGGGTGCCGTGCGCCGCCGTCCTCTCCGACCGTACGACCCGCAACGACTCGGGTATGTGGCAGATGGTCGGCCCGATGCCGATCGCCTGGGGTACGCGTGATCAGAAGGTCATCGCCGATGCGGTCGCGCAGATTCCCGAGGTGGAGTGGCGTGTGCTGAAGGACAAGCTGAAGATGGTGGATCAGGTCGACGCCACCGACGAGCGTCGCCTCGAATTGTCGAGCAAGGAACTGCCGGCCGAGCTGCGGTGACACAGAACTGCGGTGACATGGAACGACGTACGCTGACCGATGGCGCGGTGGTGCTCTCACCACCGGAGTCTGCCGATGTCGACGCCATCACCGACGCGTGCCGGGATCCTCTGATCGCCCGGTGGACCACTGTCCCCTCCCCTTACGCCCGTACCGACGCACTGTATTTCGTCCAGGACGTCGTTCCGGCCAAGTGGGAGAGCGGCTGCCCGGATTGGGCCGTGCGCACCTCCGAGGACGGAGTGCTGTGCGGCATGGTCGGATTCGTGCCGCGCGAGGGTTCGGATCCGGAGATCGGGTACTGGATCGCCCCGACGACGCGACGCCACGGACTCGCGACCGCCGCGGTGCGATTGGCATGTGATTTCGCATTCGCCCCGGACGGCATGAACGTCCGGCGGGTCGCCTGGCGTGCCTTCGTCGGCAACCGTGCCTCCGCCGCTGTCGCACGGCGGGTCGGATTCCGGTACGAGGGCATCGTCCGCAACGGTCTGCTCCAGCGCGGCGTGCCGCGGGACGTGTGGGTCGCCGGACTGTCTGCCGACGACCCACACGGACCTACGGACGACTGGCCGCTCTAGTCCTCGGGCGCTGTAGACCTCATGCGAGGCGCGGAAGCACTTCCTTCTCGAGCAGTTCCAGCCCCGAAGTGTCGTACGCGGCCTCGGGAACATAGAAGATCGCGTACTCGAGGCCCTGATTCTTCAGCGCAGTGAGGTTCTCCACGATCTGCTCCGGGGTGCCGACGGCCGGCATTCCCCGGAACGCATCGAGTGCCCCGTCGGCCTTCTCCGCACCGACGATCGGTTCGAGACGTGCACGCAACGCCTCGAGTCGGTCCTGTACCTCGGCCTCGGTGCGGCCGATCGCCACGTTGTAATTCGCGGACCGCACGATGGCATCGAAGTCGGTACCGACCTCGGCGCAGTGCTCTCGCAAGATGTCCGACTTGCGCGCGAACCCTTCGGGTGTGCCGTCGAAGTTGGTGTACTGCGCGTACTTCGCAGCGATCTTCAAGGTCACCTTCTCGCCGCCGCCTGCGATCCACAGCGGAATACCGCCCTCTTGCAGGGGAAGCGGACGGACGATGGCACCGTCGACGGTGTAGTGCCTTCCGGAGAAGGTCGCGGAACCGGTGGTCCAGGCCTGCCGGAAGATCTGCACGCCCTCGTCGAGGCGGCGCAGTCGCTCACCCGCCGACGGAAAACCGTAACCATATGCGCGCCATTCATGTTCGTACCATCCGCCACCGATCCCCATCTCGATGCGTCCGCCGGAGATGATGTCGGTGGTGGCCGCGACCTTCGCGAGGTAGGCCGGGTTGCGGTAGGCCATGGCGGTGCACATCTGGCCGATGCGCACGCGCTCGGTGACGGCTGCGAAGGCCGACACGAGGGTCCATGCCTCGTGGGTGGCTTCGTCGGTGGGCTGAGGGACGGTGTGGAAGTGGTCGTACACCCAGATCGACTCCCACGGGCCGTCGTCGGCGCGGACCGCGAGGTCGCGCATCACCTGCCACTGGTCGGCGGGATCGATGCCGACGAGGTCCAGTCGCCAGCCCTGGGGGACGAACAATCCGAAGCGCATGCGGGTCCTAAGGTCGAAGTGACGGTGTTCGGTGCCGGTTCGGCCGGCGCCGCCGGTGGTGCCGGTTCGGCCGGCGCCACCGGTTCCAGTGTGCGACGCGGCCACGGCGAGTATCGCGGAACGAAGCGGAACATGCAGGCCGCGCCGAGCAGAGCGAGGCCACCCACGGTCAGCGCCCCGGCGGCGAGAGACACCGTGGCGACGGCGCCGACGGCGAACGGACCGGCGAACATCCCGGTGTCGTGGGTGAGCCGCCAAGCGGCCAGGAACTCCGCCCGTGTCGCGGGTGGGGCCGTGTCGGCGCCGAGCGTCATGATCACGCCGTTGCCCAGACCGTTCCCGATGCCGAGCACCACGGCGACCGCCGCGAGCGAGGCCAGGTCGTCGGCGACCGGCAGGATCAGGAATGCCGTGCCGATCACCAGCAGCGACGGCACCGCTACCGCCCGGCGCCCGAACCGGTCCATCAGTTGCCCGGCCGGATACGAGCAGAGCATGTCGACGGCACCGCCGATCCCGAAGACGATCGAGACGGTGGCCGCATCGAGTCCGATATGGCTCGCCCACAGCGGAAGTACCGCTTCGCGCGACGCCCGGGCCGCACCCATCAGCAACGACCCGGCGCCGAGTGTGCCGAGCAGCCGACGGTGCCGCCGCAGGATCGTGCCGAGCGACACGTGAGCGCCGGGCCCGGCGGTCCCGGAACCCGCACGGCGCCCGGTATCCGGTGCCCGGGCCATCAGTACGCCCGACAGCACGACCCCCACGACCTGCACCGCGAGTCCTCCCCGGACTCCCACGAAGTGGATGACGCCGGCACCGAGGAACGGGCCGAGAAAGAAGCCGAGCCGCCACATCGTGGCGAAGGCCGCCATGGCCCGCGCTCGTCTCTCGATCGGCACGGCCTCGGCGAGATAGCTCTGCCTCGCCAGACCCCACACCGCGTTCGCGAACCCGGTGAGCAGCGCACCCACAGCGAGAACCGCCGCTGTCCAGGCCGTGACCGAGACGAGGACACCGACGGTTCCCAGGGCGGTACCTGCGATGATCGCGCGACGCTCCCCCAGCCTCGCGACGATGCTTCCCGCCGGCAGGTCGCCGATGACGGCGCCGAGCGCGACGAGCGCGACGATCACCCCTGCCACCGGCACCGACGCACCGAGTTCGCGTGCCAGCAGCGCCAGGACGGGGGCGCCCGCACCCTGACCGATCCCGAAGATCGCGGACGGCACGAAGACCGTCGTAATCAGTGGTTTCGGATCGAACCCCGCCCTCATGCAGTGTCGACGAGGCGCTCGGCTGTCGCGGCGAACCTGCTCGCCGGACGTTCGAGACCGTAATGACCGCGCAGCGTGTCGGCGGTGTACTCGGTGCGGAACAGTCCTCGCTGCTGCAGGATCGGCACCACCTGCGTGGTGAAGTCCTCGAGCCCACCGGGCAGATAGGGCGGCATGACGTTGAAGCCGTCGGCGGCCTCGCTGCCGAACCAGAGCTGGATCTCGTCGGCGATCTGCTCGGGCGTACCCGCGACCGTGCGGTGGCCGCGTCCGCCGCCGAGCTTGCCGATCAGCTGCCGGACGGTGAGGTTCTCCTTCTCGGCAAGATTCTTCACGAGCTGGTAGCGGCTCTTGTTGCCCTCGATACGATCGATCGGCGGTAGCGGAGGCAGAGGTGCGTCGAGCGAGTGTTCGGTGAGGTCGACGCCGAGCATCGTCGACAGCTGCCGCAGCGAGTAGGCGGGCGAGATGAGATCGGTGAACTCCTGCTCGAGCGCGCGGGCCTCGTCCTCGGTGGCGCCGATGAACGGCACGATTCCGGGCAGGATCTTCAGTGCCCTCGGGTCGCGGCCGGCCTCGACCACCCGGCTCTTCAGATCCCGGTAGAACGCCCGGCCCTCCTCCAGGGTCCGTTGCGCGGTGAAGACGGCCTCAGCGTACCGCGCGGCGAAATCTTTTCCGCTCTCGGATGATCCGGCTTGCACCAGGACGGGTCGACCCTGCCGCGAACGAGGCGAATTGAGTGGGCCACGCACATCGAACCGCTCGCCGTGGTGGTCGACGGCGTGGACTTTCGAGGGATCGGCGAAACGACCGGAGTCGACGTCGAGTTCGATTGCGTCGTCCTCCCAGCTGTCCCACAGCGCCACGGTGACATCGACGAACTCGGCGGCACGTTCGTAGCGACCCGCGTGGTCGGGGGTGTCGTCGTAGCCGAAGTTCCGCGCCTCGTCGGCCCCACCGGACGTGACGATGTTCCAGCCGGCGCGTCCCTTGCTGATGTGGTCGAGGGAGGCGAACTTCCGCGCAAGGTTGTAGGGATCGTTGTAGCCGGTCGAGGCGGTCGCGATGAGTCCGACATGCTCCGTCACCACCGCCATCGCCGACAGGAGCGTGATCGGTTCGAAGATCGCCTGCGTGTTGTGCTCCACCCGCGGCCCCACCGCGAGTCCGTCGGCGAAGAACACCGAATCGAGCCTGCCGCGTTCGGCGATCCGCGCGAGTTCCTGGAAGTGCGCGATGTCGAGTATGCGTCGCGCCTCGGTACGCGGATGGCGCCACGCTGCTTCGTGGTGCCCCACCCCCATCAGGAAGGCGTTGAGATGCAGATGATCTGAGGAATCGGACATGAACGACCTCACTGTGCAGAACGAGATGTGGAAGCTACTGGTCGGCGCGCCAGCGCGACAGGCGGCGTTCGATCGAGACGAGGATGCCGTTGAAGACGAGCCCGACGAGAGAGATCGCAATGATGCCCGCGTACATGTCGGGGATCCGGAAGTTCAACTGCGACGCGGTGATCAGGTAACCGAGACCGGCCTTCGCCCCGACCATCTCGGCCGCGATGAGCACCAGGATCGAGGACGCCGCCGCCATCCGGATACCGGTGAAGATCGTCGGCACGGCTGCGGGCAGGACGACCTTCTGGAACAGACGGTGCGCCGGAAGACCGAGCGAGCGCGCGGACTTCACCAGCAACGGATCCACCGTACGCACCCCGGAGATGGTGTTGAGGAGGATCGGGAAGGTGCACGCGTAGATCACCAGCGCGACCTTCGAGGTCTCCCCGATACCGAGGATCAGGATGAACACCGGGAGCAGCGCGAGCGCGGCCGTGTTGCGGAAGACCTCCAGGATCGGGTTCAGCAGGTCGGCGACGGGCTTGTACCACCCGATCGCCACACCGAGCGGCACAGCCACGGCGACCGCGACGAAGAATCCGACGAGCGCACGGGAGAGACTCGCAGCGAGGTGGTCGACGAGGTGGCCGTTGCCGAGCAGGTCGAGGAAGGCACCGACCACGGTGGTGAACGGCGGCAGGAACACCTGGTCGACGAGCCCGACCCGGGGAGCGATCTCCCACAAGGCCAGGAAGGCGACGATCGCCACAGCGGGTTTGACGAAACGCCACACCAGGGCCACGGTGCGTCGCCCGGCACTGTGCACCGGGGATCCGGCCGGGGCGACGGCAGGTGCGGCGTGGTCGTCGAACTCGGGCTTCGTCAGAACCGCACTAGTGCTGGACATGCTGGGCCTCTTCCGTTGCTGTGGCGAGTTCGAGGTCGTGCGCGCGAGCCACCTCCGAGTGCAGCAACGACCAGATGTCGTGCCGCAGCGTCCGGAATGCCTCGCTCGAGCGGACGTCGTCGACGTTCCGGTCGATGTCGACGTCGACGATCGTCTTGATCCGCCCCGGTCGGGACGTGAGGATCGCGACACGCTGCCCGAGATAGACGGCTTCGTCGATGCCGTGGGTGATGAACAAGATGGTCTTGCCGGTCTCGTGCCGGATGCGGAGCAGTTCGTCCTGGAGGGATTCGCGCGTCTGGGCGTCGAGTGCCGCGAACGGCTCGTCCATGAGCAGGACTTCGGGGTCGAAGGCGAGACTGCGCGCGATGGCGACGCGTTGCTTCATGCCTCCCGACAATTCGTGTGGGTAGCGGTCGCCGAATCCGTGCAGTCCCACGAGATCGAGGTAGTGCCCGGCGAGCTCGCGCCGCTCCCGCTTGGGCAGCCCTTTGGCCTCCAGACCGAACTCGATGTTGTGACGGGCCGTGCGCCACGGGAGCAGTGCGTACTGCTGGAAGACGATTCCGCGATCCAGGCCGGGACCGGTGACGGGCCGGCCGTCGAGCAGGATCCGACCCGAGGTCGGTGTGCTGAGGCCACCGAGAAGGTCGAGCAGGGTGGACTTTCCGCAACCGCTCGGGCCGACCAGTACGAGGAACTCCCCGTCGGCGAGGTCGATGCTGATGTCGTCGAGCGCGGTGAAGGTGTCGTTCGTGCCGCGTATCGGGAACTGCTTGGTGACGTGGTCGATCCGGAGTTTGGGCTGGCTCACTTCGCCTCCTCGAGAGTTTCACCGTTCGGACCGCTGGTGGGTTCGTAGGTGCCGTTGGCGTAGGGATTGAATTCGTTCGTGTAGACGTCGTCGAGCTCGATCTGTCCTTCGTCGAGTTCGCCGTTGCGCGTGAGCCAATCGATCCAGGTCCGGATCTCCTGGTCGGCGATCACTCCGCCGGGTCCGGCCACGCCGGGGCTGCGCCAGTACTCGATGAGGCTCGTCGACTCGTTGCGTCCGCGACCGTCGATGATCTCCTCGAACTTCGCGATCACCTCGTCGCGCGGCGTCACCTGGGTCCAGCGGATGGCGCGAGCCGTGCCCTGCACGAGGTCCGCGACGGCGTCGCGGTTCCGCTCGATGAAGTCGTCACGGAACACGAGTGTTCCGTAGGAGAACGATCCGAAGAGGGATTCGTCGGTGAACAGCGGCCGGATGCCGCCTCGTTCCACTGCGGTCTCGCGGAACACGCTGCCGAGCGTTCCGACGTCGATCTGTCCCTCGCGCAGAGCCTGTTCCGTGTTGACGGGCGGCACCACGATCAGCTCGACCTGCGCGATCTCCTCCGCGTTCAGGCCCTGCTGGGCGAGCCACTCCCGGACGAGGAATTCGTGGTGGGCGCCGAGGGTGTTCATGCCGACCTTCTTGCCGATCAGATCACGCGCGGTGCGGATCGGGCTGTCCTGGAGGACGAAGTAGCCGTGGAAGGTCTGCTTGTCGGACCCGTAGTAGGCGAGCACGGAGGTCAACGGCGAGTTGCCGGCCTGCGCCTTGATCACAGCGCCGTTGAACGCGCCACCGAAGTCGATCTGGTTCGTGGCGGTGTTCTGGAGCGACTGCGGACCGTTGCCGTTGTCACCGATCCACTCCAGCTCGACGTTCTCGAAATATCCGAATGCTTCGGCGAGTTCGGGGAATCCGACCTGTCCGGCCGAACCTTCGTAACGGAGAACGGTCCTGCCGTCCGCAGTGGTGGTGGCCTCGGAGCCCGAGCACGCGGTGGCGACCGAGATGAGGGTGAGAAAGGCTGCGGCGGCAGCGACGACACGCAGAATACTTCTGCGCAGGGTGGGTGCGGGCATCAGGATTCGAGTCCTCGTGTCGGCCCGTGGGGCGGGCGCGGTGATGTGGTGGCCGGGCATTCCGGCACAGGGAACTACGCACCGACGGTGCGATGATGGGCACGACTGTCGCTCAGCGACAACACAACCGGCACTCGGACACGGTCCATCCCCCTTCGATGTTCTGCGACCGTGACAGCATCCCCGCCCGGCAGGCGTGGTCACAACGATTCTGCGCAGAGTGATCCGAAGTGAGCGAATCCTCGTCCACGCACGACGAAGGCCGGCACATCGACTGTGCCGGCCTTCGTCGTAGGGGACACGATCCGCGCGAACGCCCCACCGCCTCGGATCGGTTCCCTCTTCCGCCCCCTACCGATCGGCCGGGAGCAGGTGGTGGGTTTCGTACATGCGCACCGCCACGATCAGCGCGGAGGTTGCGCTGACGACCGCAGCGACTCCGACAGCAGCGTGCAGACCCATCAGGTCGGCGACGATCCCGCCGAGGACTGCCCCGACCGCGTAGCCCAGATCGCGCCAGACGCGATAGACGCCGACGGCCCGGCCTCGCCAGACCGGATGGGCGACGTCGCCGATCACTGCCAGCAGGGTGGGATAGACCATCGCGGTACCCGCGCCCAGCAGTACGGTGCCGGTCGCCCAGCCCGCGAACGCATCACTCAGCGCGATGACTGCCAGGGCGGCCGCCTGCGTGGCCATTCCTGCGGTGATCAGGTGCTTACGGCCGATCCGGTCCGAAAGGGCTCCGGTGACCAATTGTCCCGCTCCCCACACACCCGGATAGAGGGCGAACAGCAGGCCGATCTGAGCAACCGTGAGATCCGCGGTGGCGAACAGCAGAGGGAACAACCCCCACGAGAGACCGAAGTTGAGGTTGTTGACCAGTCCCGCCTGGCTCGCCGACGAGAGAGCGGGCTCCCGCAGACTGGTCTGGACCACGACCTCCCGGTCGGTCAGGTCGGCGTGAAGGTGATCGTGGATCCCGTCGGCGCGGGCCACGTGTTGCCCGGCGTCGAGCAGCGCGTGATCTCGGGTTTCCTTCACGAAGAAAACCGACAACACCAACGCCAGGGCGGTGTACGCCAGCCCCAGCAGGAAAGGTGCCGGGCGCAGACCGAAATGTTCGGCCAGATAGCCCGCGAACAGCGATGTCACGGCGACAGCGCCGTAACCGGCAGCTTCGTTGAGTCCCATGGCCAGACCGCGCCGGGCCGGACCGACGAGATCGATCTTCATCACCACGGTCGTCGACCAGGTGAGTCCCTGGTTGATACCCAACAGCACGTTCGCGGCTACCACCCACCACCAGTCGGTGGCGAGAATCAGCATGAGGGGTACCGGCAGGGCGAACAACCACCCCACCAGCAGCACCGGTTTGCGCCCGTAGCGGTCGGAGAAGGTCCCGGCGAAGTAGTTTGCGGCAGCCTTGGTGATCCCGAAGGCTGCCACGTAGGTGAAGATGAATGTGTAACCGCTCAGCCCGAATTCGTTCTCGGCAAGCAGCGGGAGAACGGTCTGTTGCTGACCGACCATGCCTCCCACCAGGGCGTTGACCGCCACCAGCAAGGTGAACTGGGCGGCGTTGGCCCGCAGACCCAGCACCGGAGGCCGGGGCGTGGCCCTGGGGCTCACACTCCGACCTCCGGGTCGGGGCCGACCACTACGGCCGGTTCCGGTTCGAACACCGTCTCCATGGTTGCGACCGAGGTCAGCGACGGAAGAGCGACCGCACGCTTCGGCGCTCGGCGCGGGCCGGGACGGTGTCCTGACCGCAGGTGCAGCGGTCGGCGGCGGGCACGGAACGCATGACGGCGTCGACATGCTGTCCGCATCCGCCCCATCCGGTCTTTCCGCACTTGGGGCAGGCGACGGGGTAACACATGAGAGTCCTCCTCGATGAGAGTTCGCTACGGGCCCAGCGAAGGGGTCAGGAGCGGGAGGCTGCGCGTGGTTCGGCAACCTGGTTGTGAATCTCGGCCATGTCGAGCGCCTCGATCCGGGTGATCAGGTCCTCGAGAGCCGGTGCCGGCAACGCGCCGGGCTGTGAGTAAACGAGCACGATGTCGTTGCCGACGATGGTGGATTCGAAGTCCGCCATCGTGAGGTTCTTCGTCGCCATCGGTTCCGTTCCATTCGCGAGGCCGGAATGATCAAGCAGAGACGTGGGATTCGGCCCAGGCGTTGTAGCCGCCGAGCAGATCCGTGACGTTCTCGAAGCCCTGGGCCCGCAGCAGCGACGCCGCCACGCTCGAACGCCATCCGCCGGCACAGTGCACTACGATCGGCTTGCCGGAGGGAACCTGGTCCAGACGGGTACGCAACTGCGCCAACGGGATCGGAACCGCGCCCGGGATGGTCCCGAACTCGCGCTCGCCGGGGTTGCGGATGTCGACGAGGGTGACCGCGTCGGCGGCGAGCAAGCGGTCGAGCTCTTCGACGGTCGTCCGCGGCGCGGCCTCGATCAGGTCGGCCAGCTCCGCAGGGAATGTTCCGTCCCGGTCGACGTTCAGATAACCTGCCGCACCGTCGGATCCGATTCGCGCGAGGCGCACCGCAGCGTCCTGCTCCTCACCTGGATAGGTGATCAGCACGATCTTCTCGCCGACCTCGGCGACCATGCCGCCGGTCTCTGCGAAGCGCCCGTCGAACCCGACATTGACCGAACCGCGCAGGTGTCCGGCGGCGAAGTCGTCGACACTTCGCGCATCGAGAACACGCGTACCGGCAACGAGCTCTGCCTTCACCTGTTCCGGAATCAGCTCGGGAATCGTGCGGTCCTGCAACAGAAGCGGGTGGATCCGCTTGTTCATCGCGGCGTCGACCGAGAAGTACGACGGGGCGGCCGGCTGCCCGTCGGTGACCAGGGCGACGAAATCGTCCTCGCTCATCGGCTGCACCGACGGATTGGTCACGCGCTGCTCTCCGATGGTCGAGGTCAGCTCGGTCGACAGGTTCTTGCCGCACGACGAACCGGCGCCGTGAGCAGGCATGACCACGACCTGGTCGGGCAAGGTCAGCAGCTTCTCGTGCACGGTGTGATACATCGCCCGCGCCAGATCGCTGGTGGAGCCGTCGCCGAGGTTGACCAGGTCGGGGCGGCCGACATCGCCGATGAACAGCGAGTCGCCGGTGAGCACCGCCGACGGGACGGCATCGGGGCGTTCGCGCACCAGCACCGAGATCGACTCCCAGGTGTGACCCGGGGTGGAGAGGATTTCGAGTTCGACCTCACCGAGGGACAGCTTCTCGCCGTCGCGCAGTCGGCGGATCGGGTAGTCGGTCTCGGCGGCTTCACCGAATCCGATCCACGCACCCGTTGCGTCGACCAATTCGAGGTGACCCGAGACGAAGTCTGCGTGGAAGTGGGTGTTGATCACCCCTTCGATGGTCAGTCCGTACTTCTGCGCGTCGGAGAGGTATTCGGTGATGTCGCGGCGGGGGTCGACCACGACCGCCCTGCCCGTGCTCTCGTCACCGATGAGGTAGGACGCGTGGGAGAGGCACTCGATGTAGTACTGCTCGAGAATCATGGATTCCTCCATTGCTGGATCCGGGTGATGTTCCGGTGATGTAGACATCGTGGCATATACCCCCTAGGGTATGTCAAGTACCCCCTGGGGTATCCCGAATTCGAGCCCGGACGCACCCGAGTGCACATCGCAACATTCCTTGCTTATACCCCTGGGGGTATGTATACGATGGTCGAGCAATACCCCCGGGGGCATCCTACGAGCCTCCGCTTCCGATCCCCGACCGAAGGACCACCCATGACCGAGTCCCCCGCTGTCACCGTCGACCCGGCTTCCCTGCACGAGTCGATCGATTCCGGCAAGAACGTACGGATCATCGACGTCCGGACGCCAGGCGAGTTCGAGTCCGTGCACATCCCCGGCGCCTACAACGTCCCCCTGGACCTGCTGCGTGAGCACCGCGACGAGTTCTGCGCCCATTTCGACGAGAACGTCGTGCTGGTGTGCCGCTCCGGACAGCGTGCCGGTCAAGCCGAAGAGACCCTGCGCGGGGCAGGATTGTTCAACCTCCACATCCTCGAGGGCGGCATGCTCGGCTGGGAATCGGCCGGCCTGCCCGTCAACCGCGGCACCGAACGCTGGGATCTCGAACGCCAGGTCCGACTCGTCGCCGGTTCGCTCGTGCTGAGCTCGGTTCTCGGCAGCATCGCCGTGCCGAAGCTCAAGTGGCTCGCCGCCGGAATCGGCGGTGGGCTGACCTTCGCCGCACTGTCGAACACCTGCGCGATGGGCATGCTGCTGTCCAAGCTGCCCTACAACCGCGGCGCCTCGTGCGACGCCCAGAGCATCGTCGCGCAGCTGGTCCAGTCGAATACCGAACGCGCCGAGAGGAACTGATCATGATCGCGTTGACCGTAGCTCTGGCAGTCCTCGTCGGCGTCACCCTCGGACTGCTCGGTGGCGGAGGCTCGATTCTCACCGTCCCGCTACTCGCTTACGTCGCAGGTATGGACGCCAAGGAAGCGATTGCCACTTCGCTGCTGGTCGTGGGTGTCACGAGCGCGGTCGGCGCGATCTCCCACGCACGCGCCGGCCGCGTGCAGTGGCGCACCGGGATCTTATTCGGCCTGGCAGGCATGGTCGGCGCCTACGGCGGTGGTCTGCTCTCACGCTTCATCCCCGGCACCGTCCTGCTGCTCGGCTTCGCCGTGATGATGATCGCAACAGCGATCGCCATGCTCCGCGGCCGTAAGAACAAGGCCGCCGGCGACGAGGGCGACCATGCGATGCCCGTCGGCAAGATCCTGCTCGACGGTGTGGTCGTCGGTCTGGTCACCGGCCTCGTCGGCGCCGGAGGCGGCTTCCTCGTCGTGCCCGCCCTGGCGCTGCTCGGCGGCCTGCCCATGCCGGTCGCCGTCGGCACCTCACTGATCGTGATCGCTATGAAGTCCTTCGCCGGACTCGGCGGCTACCTGTCCACAGTGCAGATCGACTGGCGTCTGGCGGCGATGGTCACCGGTGCCGCCGTCGTGGGCAGCCTCATCGGCGGCCGCCTCACCTCGCTCGTCGATCCCGACACCCTGCGTAAGAGCTTCGGCTGGTTCGTCCTGATCATGTCCTCCGTCATCCTCGCCCAGGAGATCCACCCCGGCGTCGGAATCGCGGCAGCCGGACTCACCCTGGTCGCCGCCGGCGCCACCTACGCCTGCAGCCGCAGGGAGCATTGCCCCTTGCAGCGTCTCGGAGGGCGCCCTCGTGCCTCCGTGGCGGCCGGCTGAGCAGAAAGACACGGAAGTGCTCACCCATTTTCGGCAGACCCGAACAGAGGAGTTCACCATGCACGAAGTCGACACTGCCGCTCTGATCCAGGCGTGGGAGTCCGGAGCTCCGGTGCTCGATGTCCGCGAGGACTACGAGTACATCCAGGGTCACGTTCCCGGCGCCCAGTTGATCCCCCTCCCCGAACTGTCCGCCCGTGTGGGCGAGGTGTCGCCGGGAGAGACCGTCTACGTCATCTGTGCATCCGGAAACCGGAGCAAGCGCGGAGCCGAGATCCTCGAGTCAGCCGGACGGCGCGCGGTGTCCGTCGCCGGCGGAACGAGCGCGTGGGTGACTGCGGGTCGAGAGGTCCGGCGCGGACCCACCGCCTGAGAACGGATCCGATATCGAGTTCGGCGTCGGATCGACCGGGCCCGCCGGGGTACTGCTGACAGAGAATTCGACGGAAGGGATCGAGATGACGTTGGTGCTCGCGCTCGGCTTCGGTGCCGTCATCGGCGTGCTGCTCGGCCTGCTCGGTGGAGGCGGATCGATCCTTGCGGTTCCGGCGCTGGTCTTCGGCCTGGGGCTGAGCATGGCGCAGGCCGTCCCGATTTCACTGATCGTGGTCAGCGTGGCGTCGGCTGTCGGGGCGCTACCGAGAGTGCGTGCCCACCAGGTCGAGTGGCGTCTGGCAGGCACCTTTGCCGCCACTGGCATTCCGGCCACCTTCGCGGGCAGTGCCGTGGGAAGGTTGCTTCCGGAACGCGCTCTGCTGATCGGCTTCGCGGTGGTGATGGTCGTGGCGGGGGCGCGGATGCTCGCCGATCGCGGCGATACGGGAACGGCGTGCTCGACCGGAAGTTCCGGAATCAACTGGCGCCGTTGTGCTCCTCGGTCGATCTCGGCCGGCCTCGCGGTCGGCTTCCTCACCGGCCTGTTCGGAGTCGGCGGCGGATTTCTGATCATCCCGGCGCTCGTCCTCATGCTCGGCATCGAGATGCCTGTCGCCGTGGGGACTTCGCTGGTGATCATCGTCGCCAACTCCGCCGCGGGTCTGATCTCGCATCTGAGCGGCACGAGCATCGACTGGGCGATCACCGCCGCCTTCGCGGGCACGGCGATCGTCGGGTCGCTCGTCGCGGGGCAGTTCGGCACCCGCGTCGACACCGACCGGCTTCAACGCTGGTTCGCCTATCTGGTGTTCGCCGTGGCCGCCTACGTGCTCGTCGATGCGATCTTCCTGCGGTGATCGACCCCGCATCCACCGTTTCACCCGCAGCGGGCAAGATCTACGCCCTCGTCGCCGCATCGAATTGCGACTCACACCCCGATCTGATACCCCCGGGGGTACACTGGTCCACAGAACTAGGAAAGGACGCCTCCATGGTCGGCGACGAAGACAGCATCGCATTGGTACTCAACCGGCTGCGCCGCGCGCAGGGTCAGCTCGGCGGAGTGATCGCGATGATCGAACAGGGCCGGGACTGCAAGGACGTCGTCACCCAGCTTGCAGCCGTGTCGCGCGCACTGGACCGCGCCGGTTTCAAGATCGTGGCAACCGGCCTGAAGGAATGCATGAACGGCAATGCCGAGGACGGCAAGGAACCGATGACCGAGGTCGAACTCGAGAAGCTTTTCCTCGCTCTGGCCTGACACCTCACCTTCCGAGAGAAAGCAGGACACCCATGACACTCGCACTCTCGACCACCCTGCGCACCTCGTTCCCCGACGCGGTCGAACGCACCCGCAAGGCGCTGTCCGAGCAGGGATTCGGCGTGCTCACCGAGATCGACATGAAAGCCACCCTGAAGGCGAAGCTCGGCGAGGACATGGAGGACTACGTGATCCTCGGTGCGTGCAATCCGCCGCTCGCCCACCGTGCGGTGACGGTCGACCGGCAGATCGGGCTCCTGCTCCCCTGCAACGTCGTGGTCCGCACCGACCCCGACGACCCCGAGACAGTGGTGGTCGATGCGATGAACCCGCAGATGATGGTGCAGGTCGCCGATCAGCCGGGACTCGCGGAGGTCGCCGACGACGCCACCACCGCACTGCAGGCCGCCATCGATTCGCTGAAAGCGGATGCGGCGAAGAACTGAAGGCGACACCACGAAGGCCGGCACAGCAACTGTGCCGGCCCTCGTCCGGAACGGGTCAGGGATAGTTGGGGTTGTTGAATTCGGGGATCTCGATGCTGATCGGGCGCAGTTCCGCCATGTACAGCAGAACGAACTGGCGCAGCAGTTCGTCGAACGTCCAGTAGGCATCCGGCGCCAGCGGGAGGGGCAGCAGCCCTTCGCGTACCGCGATGAACGGACCCCACGCGACGTCGAGCAGTGTGCCCCAGACGGGTTCGCGTGGAATGTTGAGCCAGTCGGCGATCTCGTTGCCGAGAGCGAACCGCGTGAGCGCACCGAGGATCGGGCGGGTCAGCAGCGTGAAGTCGAGACCCTTGCCGAGATCGAGCAGCATGTCGGCGAGTTTCACACCCTCCGGCGTGGGCGCCAGGATCGGATCGAGCGATTCCCGCGCTTGGGATTCTGCGTCGTCCCAGGTGGCCGGGATGTACTGGTCCTCGATGCCGAGCATGTGCGCGCTGACCTGCCACGAGTGCAGGAATCCGTCGGCCTCCGCAGCCGGGATCGGAACCTTCCACTCCTTCAACGTGCGCATCACGCTGGTGGGCAGGCTGTGCCAGGTGACCATCATGTCGTGCTGGCTGATCGGCACATCCTCGGGCGCCATGTTGGCCCAGTGCGACGACTGCGGGAGCAGGTGGCGCACAGCGGCATGGACGAGCCTTGTCTTGACTGACGTGACGATCATCTCGCCGTCGCCCAGATACGCGTTGCGAGAACCGATGTCGTAACCCAGTTTGGCTGTTTTCGAGATGCGGCCCTTCATGTTGGCGCCGCCCTTGGAATAGTAGACGGCGAGCGCTTCCTTCGGGATGACCGTGCTCATCATGCCGCTCACGAATCCGTACAGGACACCGAGATACAGCCCACGCTTCTCGTTGAACCGAACGGCCGTCTCGAGCTTCGCCGGGTCGGCCCAGGACGGAAGCTGCCGGGCGTGCTCCATGAAGTCGCGCAGGTCGTTCGGAAGTCCTTCGGGCAACGGCTGGGAGTTCTTCTTCCAGGTACGCAGCAGTTCGTTGACCTTCGGCACGTCGCCCCGATCGAGTAGCGAGGCGACGAGCGGGTCGGCTTCGTTGTCCCACACCTGCCGTGGATCCGCGCCACTTCCCGCGCCCGGTATCGATCCCGCCGGCGACCACCTCCACGGTCGCGCCTGGGCCGGTGTCGCCACCGCGAACGCCCCCAGTGCGCCAAGGAGGCCACCGGTTTTCAGAACGTCGCGCCTGTTCGGATTATCCATACTGTCGCTCCCCTACGACTCGTGGATGTAGCAATGAAACATTCGGAGTTTCTCTGTAACATGGAACCACACTGTGGCTCGGGTCACAATGAATCGTGAAATGTCACTGCTCGGGATGGTCGGCGACAGGACCGGAACGGTAAACTCTGCACTTCGAGGAGGACATGTGGATTCTGCGTCGCCGATTTCCCGAGCGGTCTCACCCGCCTCCGCACCGCCCCCTGCCGAATCGGCGTCGTTGCTGGAACGTGCTTTTCAGGACGCACTTCTCCTTCCGGACGAATCCGTCATGGGAACCGAGATCGACGAGACCCGCGTGCGCCTGCTCGATGCCGCCTACGAACAGTTCTGCCGCACCGGCATCCAACGTTCCTCGATGGAGGAGATCGCGCGCCGCGCGAAGTTGTCGCGAATAACCTTGTACCGCAAGTTCGAATCGAAGGACGCTCTCGTGGACGAGGTCATCCTGCGCGAGTTCCGCCGCTACTTCCTGCGTTTCCTCGAGGACATCGCCCAGGCCGGCACCGTGGCGGACCGAGTGGTCCTCGGATTCGTCAGCGCGCTGCGCGTCATCCGCACGAACAGGCTGATCGGGAATCTACTCGAGACCGAACCGGTGCTGTTCGCAGGTGCGATCGGTGGCGACGACGGAACGATGCTCGCCGCCGTCCGCCGTTTCGTCGCGGGGCAGTTGCAGCGTGAACAACGCGCCGGAACGGTCGCCGCCGATCTGAACACCGATCTCGTGGCCGAGATGCTCGTCCGCATCTCGGCCTCGTTCCTCACCACCCCGAGCCAGGTCGTCGACATCGACGACGACGAGGCGCTCGCCTCGATCGCCCGGCAGTTCCTCGTTCCGATGGTGCTGCCGGACTACGGTTCGACGCGGTAGTACCGGCCTTCTTCGTCCAATCGCGTACGCAGCGCTTCCAGCACCGGCCGCTGCCCCTTGTGCAGTTTCGTCTCGGCGTCCGCCGCGACGATCCAGCGCGCATCGTCGACCTCCGGGATCGTGATCCGCTTACCGGACTTCGGCGGCCATTCGACCTCGCACGTGTTGCTTTCGACGAATTCCAGCTCGTCCGTCGTCTCCCCCGCGTAGATGCTGACGATCTTGCCGGACGACTGCCGGTAGCGACCGAGCAACGACAGCGGCACGTCCGGTGGTTCGATCCCGCACTCCTCGGTGAACTCGCGCAGGGCGACCTCCCGGGGGTCCTCCTCCGGGCCGTACTCCCCCTTCGGCACCGACCAGGCCGCTTCGTCCTTCCCCTTCCAGAACGGGCCGCCGGGGTGGACGAGCCACACGCTGAGCAGACCGGTGTCGTCGACGCGGTAGAACATCAGACCTGCGCTGGTGACGGCCATCATCGCTCCTGTATGCCTGTGACAGGCTGACGCAGAATCGTTTTCAGCTTATCGGGGGCCGTACGGCGAGGGTCGGACAGGTAGATCTCGTGGTGATCACCGGCGAACGTCACCCCTCGTTCGGGCATCACCTGCGTGTGCAGGCGCTGCAGGACGGGGCCTTCGTCGTCGTACGGTCCGATGTGCAGGATCTGCAGCGCCCTGCCCTCCGTCAGCCGGAACGGCCGCACTCGCGGCAGGGACGGGAGCGGCTTCTTCTTCACCCGGGCCTTGTCGCCCGCCGCTGTGATCGCGTCGTCCACCATGTCGTCGGTGATCCACGGCGGCTGCGCGATCATCATGCGCCACGACCAGAGGTCTTTGTTCCGCGTGAGAAAGGTGCGCATGTCCTCGCTCCACCACAGTCCTTCGAGGGGCCCGACGACGAAATCACGGCCGAGTTCCTTCTTGGAGGTGAACTTGACGGTGTACGCCACCGAGTAGAGAGCTTCCACGGCGTCGGCGTACTCCTCGGAACTGTTCGGATCGCCTGTCCCGTCCACGGCCAGATAACCGAACTCGGGAACGTGCACCTCCGTGAAATCCTCGGACGAGCAGGTATACAGCTCGCGGTGCTGCCGTCTGATGTCGTATTTGTCCACGGCACCCCCTTCCGTTCGAGGACGAGGATAGGCGTCCGGCGACATCCGTACGCTCGATCAGCCGTTGCCTTCGCCCTGCAGTCGATTGCGTCTAGCATCGTCCCCATGCTCGACGAGAACGCCCAGAAGGCGTTCGAGGAGAACCGCACCCACCTGCTCTCGGTGGCGTACCGCCTCACCGGCAGCATCGCCGACGCCGAGGACGCCGTGCAGGACGCATGGCTGCGCCTCGCAGGTGCAGACGTCACCGAGGTACGCGACCTGCGTGCGTGGCTGACGACGGTCGTGGGGCGGTTGTGCCTCGACAGACTTCGCTCGGCCGCGGTGCGCCGCGAGACCTATGTGGGCCAGTGGCTGCCCGAGCCGATCGTGGCGCCCCTCGGCTCCTCCGCTCCCGCGGATCCGCTCGACGAGATCGTGCGCGACGAGGACAACCGCCTGGCCGCGCTCGTCGTGCTCGACAACCTGACCCCGGCGCAGCGCGTGGCGTTCGTCCTCCACGACGCGTACGACATCCC
Source organism: Rhodococcus sp. B50 (assembly GCF_013602415.1). NCBI lineage: Bacteria > Bacillati > Actinomycetota > Actinomycetes > Mycobacteriales > Nocardiaceae > Rhodococcus > Rhodococcus sp. B50. The sequence continues at coordinate 2,887,131 of NZ_WPAG02000002.1, forward strand.
GTTCGACGACATCGCTCGCATCCTCGGCGTCGCCACCCCGACCGCCCGCCAGCTGGCCTCCCGCGCCCGCCGGACGGTCTCGTCCGTTCCACTGCCGAGTTCGCCGGCCGAACACGAGGAGGCCGTCGGGCGGCTCGTCGCGGCCTTCGCCGGCGCCGACCTCGATGCCGTCGTCGCCGCGCTGCATCCCGATGCCCGCATGATCGGGGACGCCGGGGGCACGACCCGCACGGCACTGAACGTCGTGGTCGGCGCCGAGAAGGTGGCGCGCTTCATGCTGGGCTTGCTGAGGCTCTACGGCTCCGAGGCGCTGACGGCGTTCGAGCCTGTCCTGGTGAACGGCGAACTCGGCCTGGTGAACCGCGGCCGCCCGGCCGCCGATGGACGGCCGGGCTTCCCTCCGCGCGTGACGGCGTGGACCGTGCGGGACGGACGGATCTGGGCTGCCTACGACATGGCGAATCCCGAGAAGCTCAGGCGCGGAGTCCTCCTGGACGTCAGCATTTTCGACTAGTCGTCAGACGCTTCCGGCCTCACCGGTTCGCGGTTCGGCCCACGGCACCCGGCAGGCGTCTGTGCTGAAGCCCTGATCGTGGATGCCCAGAGCCGAGTTCATGCGCGCACGCATGTTCTCGAGCGCAATCTGATAGGTGAGTTCGACGACGCCCGCCGGCCCGAAACGGCGCTCGAGGTCGGCTACCTGTTCGTCGGTGACCTCCGTCGCCACGGCGCCGGTCATCGCATCCGCGTAGGCGATCGCCGCCTTCTCGTCGTCGCTGTAGAGATCGGAGGTCCGGTACTCGGCGATGTGGGCGAGCCGTTCGGTGTCGAGCCCGTCCAGCCGTTGCAGCATCGTCCCGAAGTCGATGCACCACGAGCACCCGACGGTCCACGCCACGCGATAGACCGCGATCTCCCGGACTGCGGCGGGCAGAACGGTGGAGGCGCGTTGGGCGAGCATCTCGTGGACTCCGCTCGTACGCATCAGCCTCGGATGGTGCGCCGTCACCGCGAAGGGTTCGGGTACCGAACCGAACCTGCGGCGGGCAAGCGCATACATCGCACGGGTCGTCAGGCCCGCACGGTCGGGAGAGACGGCTTCGAGTCGTGCCATGACAGTGTCCTTCCGGTACGGCCGACGGAGCCTTCCATCGGATCCGAGGTGGTCTACATCATGGAGACGAGGCAGGCCGCACGGATGTGACACCGCGGGCGCTACGCTGCAGGAATGGCTGATTCGACGACTTCGGGACGGGTTCGTACGGTCTCCCGGTTACGACCGTTCGCCTCGACGATCTTCGCCGAGATGACCGAACTCGCCGTCCGGCACGGCGCGATCAACCTCGGGCAGGGCTTTCCCGACGTCGACGGTCCGCCCGCCATGCTCGAGGTCGCCCGTCGCGCTATCGCCGAAGGCGTCAACCAGTACCCGCCGGGGTCCGGCATGCCCGTGCTGCGCGAGGCCGTCGCTGCCGATCGCGCCGCGCGGTACGGCCTCCACCACGACCCCGAGTCCGAGGTGCTCGTCACCGTCGGCGCCACCGAAGCGATCAGCGCCGCTATCCTCGGACTCGTCGAGCCCGGCGAGGAGGTTCTGCTCACGGAGCCGTACTACGACTCGTATGCCGCCTCGGTGGCTCTCGCCGGGGCGACGCGGCGCACCGTGCCGCTGACCCGATCCGGAAACGGTTTCGTGCTCGATGTCGACGCTCTGCGCGACGCCGTCACCGACCGGACCCGGATGCTGGTCGTCAACAGCCCGCACAACCCCACCGGCACCGTCTACGACCGCGAAGCGCTGACCGCTCTCGCCGAGTTGGCCTGCGAGCGCGATCTGCTGGTGCTGTCGGACGAGGTGTACGAACATCTCGTCTTCGACGGTCGCGCGCACATCCCACTCGCGTCGTTGCCCGGCATGGCCGAACGGACGGTCACGGTCTCGAGTGCCGCCAAGACGTTCAACGTCACCGGCTGGAAGATCGGGTGGGCGCTCGGACCGCGCGAACTGATCGACGGGGTACGCGCCGCGAAGCAGTTCATGACGTTCGTCGGGGGTGCACCCTTCCAACCCGCGGTGGCGCACGCGCTGACGCACGAACAGGAATGGATCGCGTCGATGCGCGACGATCTCGAGCGCAAACGAACCTTCTTGTCGCGTGCTCTCTCCGGTGCCGGGCTGAATGTGTTCGATTCCGCCGGAACGTATTTCGTGTGCGCCGATCTGACACCGATCGGCAGGTCGGATGCGGTCGCCTTCTGCCGGGAACTTCCCGGGCGGATCGGGGTGGCCGCCGTGCCGGTGAGCGTCTTCGTGGACGACACCGCCTCATGGAATCATTTGGTGCGCTTCGCGTTCTGCAAGCGGGACGAAGTGCTCACCGAAGCGGTGGCACGTCTGAACGGATTGCAGGAGGCGCGCTAGATGTTGCGACCGACCATTCCGTCCGACTTCGTCTCGCGAGCGGTACGGGTGGGAGCCGAGGAAGGTATCGATCTGCAGCCCGCCCTCGATGCGGCGCGCATCAGCCGCGCCGTGCTCACCCATCCCCATGCGCGCCTCACACCGGCGCAGGTCAGTCGCTTCACCCAGGTGGTCTGGCAGATCACCGACGACGAACTCTTCGGCATCGCAGCGGCACCCGTGCCTCGCGGCACCTTCCGGGTGATGTGCCTGACCCTGATCCACCGGCCCGATCTCGACCACGCCCTGCGGCGGATGATCGAGGTCAACCACGTCATCCGTTCCCTGCCGCAGCTGAGCCTCACTCCGGGTGGGTCCACCACCTTCCTGGAGGTGGAACTGCCGGAGGTCGTGGACGACAAGACCCGTGTGGTGGTCGATTTCCTTCTCATGCTGTTGCACCGTTTCGCGGCGTGGCTGGTGGGAGGCCGCGTCCCACTCGAATCGGTGTTCCTGCCGTACACCGAACCCGATCCCGTCCTGGCCCGCAGTTACGATGCGATCTTCGGCGTGCCGGTGACCTTCGGCGCAGGACGCGCCGCGCTCGAGATCGACAACGCCGCACTGAAATCCCCACTCGTGCAGACAGAGGAATCACTCGAGGAGTACCTGCGGGACTCTCCGAATCTCATTCTGTCCGAACGTGATTACGAATCGACGGTCTCGGCCCAGGTGCGGCGGATCTTCGAATCGGGCATCGAGGGACGGACGGCGACCGCCGAGGACATCGCCGGCAGGCTCGCGGTGAGCCCTCCTCATCTGCGACGCCTGCTCCGCCAGGAGGGCACGTCGCTGGGACAGTTGCGCGAGGAGGTTCTCCGTGACCTCGCGATCGCCGGTCTGAGACGCGGCGAGGCGGTCGACGACCTGTCGTCCCGGCTCGGCTTCTCCGAGCCGAGCGCCTTTCGCCGGGCATTCAAGAGATGGACGGGAAACACTCCTCGCGCATACCGCGAACACCGCTGACGATTGCGGACGCCGACTGCGCCAGCATGGCCGAATACCCGCACTGTCACGAATCGAAACTCGATCCGACCAGCAGCTTTCGACCGAGGCACGGGGATAGGGACATGCCGGTGCCGGGCTTGCATTCGCGCATTTTCAGTGGGAACGTCGGAAGTGAACCGTCATCGACTTCCGAGAGGGTGATCTACGAGCTATGCGCACGATAGTTCGCGACGACTATCCGACCCGCGGTCGCACCGCCTGCGAGTCCGTCGAGAGGAAGGATCCCGTCGTCTGGGGGTCGGCAGCGGACGGTCCGCTCGACGCGGAGGCCGTGGCCGAATACGACCGTCGCGGATTCCACACCGCCGAAGGACTTCTCGCCGCCCACGACGTCGGGAACCTTCTGGAGGAGACCTCACGACTCGGCCGGGAACTCGGTGACGACGACCGCGTGGTCCGCGAACAGGGCAGCGGCGACGTCCGCTCGGTTTTCGACGTGCACCGGCTCAGCGATCTCGTGGACTCGATCGTCCGCAGGCCTGAAATCGCCGGAATCGCACGGCAACTGCTGGGATCCGACGTGTACGTCCATCAGTCGCGGCTCAACGTCAAGCCCGGCTTCCGCGGTGGACCGTTCTACTGGCATTCGGACTTCGAGACGTGGCACGCAGAGGACGGCATGCCCAAGCCGCGTGCCCTAAGCATCTCGATCGCCCTCACCGAGAATTACGGCTACAACGGCGGTCTGATGATCATGCCGGGTTCGCACAAGACGTACGTCTCGTGTGCCGGTGAGACGCCCGACGACTACTACCGGGAGTCGCTGGTCACCCACGTTCCGCCGACGGGTTCGCCCGACGAGGACACCCTCACCCGCTTGGCGGCCGAGCACGGTATCGCGACCTTCACCGGCCCGGCGGGGTCGGCGACGGTCTTCGATTCGAACTGCATGCACGGTTCCAACGGGAACATCACACCGTTCCCGCGCTCGAATCTGTTCGTCGTGTTCAACAGCGTCGAGAACACGCTCGTCGAGCCGTTCGCCGCATCGAGGCCGCGTCCGCCCTATCTCGGCAGCCGCGACTTCACGCCGCTCAGGTGACCTGAGGCGAGAACATCCCACGACGGTGGCCGGGACGGCCCTGCGGCGTCCCGGCCACCGCCGTCAGGGGGACGCCGTGCGGCCCTTCGTATCGATCGGCATCGCACGTCCGCCGGAGCCGAAGATCGCTCGCCGGAGGGTGAATCTGCCCAGGTCGGGGTCGTAGGGCCGGTATGCCGCATACACGAGGACGTGGAGACGTGACTGTAGACGGATGAGCCTGAGGATCTCCGGCGTCAGGCGGCCGTGCAGTTCGAAGGTGTCGATTCCCGACTGGATGTAGGCCGCGTACTCACGAGGCGGGGTGTAGGCCCGGCGCGGCGACAGGTCGGCGTACAGATCGGTCAGCTGGGCGATCTCGATGTCTGCCTCGCGCAGACACAGTGCCAGATCCAGATCCTCGTGGATCCTCGGGTCCGTACTGACGACGTCCCGGACACGCTCCCACGCCGAGCGTCGCAGCGCCATGTTTGCGCCGTGCAGATTGTCGATCCGTCGTTCCCCGCCGAACGTCCCCTGGGCCGTCCGCTTGTCGACGTACCACTTCTTGAGCTTGCTGTAAGGGGAATCGTACGAGTTGCTGAGCCCGCTGATCGCTCCCACCTTCGCGGTGTCGTCGCGGGCGAAGAAGGCGCGGACCGTATGCGCCCACCCGGAGCGGACCCGCGTGTCCGCGTCGATCCTCCCGATGAGATCACCTGTCGCCGCGTCGAATCCGGCATTGCGGGCGAACGCGACGCCGGGCCGTTCCTCGGCTATCCGCCGCACGAGCGGCTCGCCGGCTGCAATGGCCTCGACGATCTGTGCGGTTCGATCGGTCGAATTGTTGTCCACCACCAGGATTTCGTGGATCTCCGACTTCTGCTCGAGCAGCGCCGCGAGGCACCGCGCGATGTAGCGCTCCTCGTTGTGGGCAGGCACGACGATCGACAACATGTTCGTAGCCATGCAGCCGACGCTACCGGACGGAGGAGGGCCGGCGGCTCGTCATCTCGGACGACTCCGCCGGCCCTTCACGCCGCGGACGGGATTCAGCTGCGGCGGGCGCGCACCGCCTGCGCGAGGCGGTCGAGCTGCGCCGCGGTGGTGCCCCAGTCGATGCACGCGTCGGTGATCGACTTGCCGTAGTCGAGCTTGCCGGCCTCCCCGAGGGTCAGGTCCTGGCGACCCGCCTCGATGAAGCTCTCGAGCATCAGGCCGACGATACCCTTCTCGCCGGCCTCGATCCGCTCGGCGACATCGGTGACGACGTCGACCTGCTTGTTGTGGTCCTTGCGGCTGTTGCCGTGGCTGGCGTCGATGACGACACGCTCGGGCAGTCCGGCCTTGCGCAGCCGAGCCATGGTGTCGGCGACGGTCTCGGCGTCGTAGTTCGGGCCCGCGCTGCCGCCGCGCAGGATGACGTGGCAGTCGGGGTTGCCGACGGTCTCGATCAACGCGGCCTGGCCGTCGAGATCGGTGCCGGGGAAGACGTGGCTGGCCGCTGCGGCACGGGTGCCGTCGACCGCGACCTGCACGTCGCCTTCGGTGGAATTCTTGATACCGACGGGCATGGACAGCGCGCTGCACAGCTGGCGGTGGACCTGGCTCGCGGCGGTGCGGGCACCGATGGCGCCGTAGGTGACCAGGTCGGCGTAGTACTGCGGGAGGATCGGGTCGAGGAACTCGCACCCCACGGGCAGCCCGAGGCCGGAGACGTCGAGCAGCAGCTTGCGGCCGATGCGCAGGCCGGTGTTGATATCGAAGGTGCCGTCGAGGTGCGGGTCGTTGAGCAGGCCCTTCCACCCGAGCGTGGTGCGCGGCTTCTCGAAGTACACCCGCATCACGACGTGCAGGTCGTCGCGCAGCTCCTCGGCCTTGGCGGCCAGACGACGCGCGTAGTCCATCGCGGCGGCGGGGTCGTGCACAGAGCAGGGGCCGACCACGACGACGAGACGGTCGTCGGTGCCGTTCAGGATGTCGACGGTGCCGGCGCGGCCCGAGCGGACGGTTGCTGCGACGACGGCGTCGGGTGCGTACTCGGCACGGATCTCGGACGGCGCGACGAGAGGGCTGACCTTGACGGTGCGCTGTTCGTCGAGATTCGACGTCGAGATTCCGGTGGTCGCGGTTCCGGTGGTGGGGCTCATCGATGGTTCCTGTTCTCGGTGGTTCGGATTCCGACCCGAGAGAACCTGCGATTCCTACGAGCCGGTCTGGATCCGGCTCGTAGGTGAAGAAGTCAGCGCGTGGTCACGCCGACCGACCCACCCCGGGCCGGCCTGCTAAACCAGAAATATGCACGCTGCATGACTCCGGACTGTACCAGGAGAGCCGAAGTGCGTGTCAAACCGGCCCCCGTGGGGTGGAGATGAACAGTGTCCTGTCAGCGTGGGCCCGTCGGGAGGACGACGCGCCCGAAGGTCGTGCTGAGGACCCCGGCAGCGGAGGTGTACCAGGCTCCTGCGGCAGCGGCGAGTCCGAAATAGCCACCGACCCTCGTCAGGCCGGTCTGCTCCAGGAGCGCTCCGAGGGTGAGGAAGACGAATGCGAGGAGGAGCACCGAGAAGGTGGCGAACAGAGCCGTGCTGATCCGGGTACTGGCGAACCACATGTAGACGGTGAAGATGGTCCAGGCCAACAGGAAGATGCCCACCCCGACGTGTCTCTCGGAGCCCATCTCCTCGGCGGTATAGGTGACGAGATACCAGAAGCTCAGCCAGAACGCGCCGTACGAACCGAAGGCCGTCGCCCCGAAGACGTTCCCTTTCAAGAATTCCCACATTCCGGCGGCGAGCTGGGTGAGACCGCCGTAGAACAACGCCACGCCGAAGACGGCGGCTTCCGCCTCCGCCGAGACGAATCCGGCGTTGGCACTGGACAGGATGAACGTGGTGAGGGCGAAGGCTGCCAGACCCAGAGGTCCGGGGTCGGCGATGTGAGCCCCCCGGTGAACGGGGACCGCGATTTCGTTGGGGTCGTCCTCGGTGTACGACATCCGCCGGCTTCTTCCTGAGGAGAAAGGACCCGGCACAGGCTCCCGGGCCCCCTTCGGATGGTTCGAACATCTCCAGTGTGCGCCTCGGCAACCGGCGTACGCGCGGCAACGGGAAACCGATTTCCGGTATGAGCCGGTCCCCCGGACCTTCTAGTGTTGTGAGCATGAGCAAGCCCGTCGTCCGCAGTCGACATGTCGCTCGTGTCGTCCGGTGCTCACCCCGCCGGGTCTACGAGTTCGCCGCAGATCCCGACAACCTGCCGAAGTGGGCCGCCGGTCTGGCCCGGAGCGAGGTGCGGCGCGTCGGCGACGCACTCGTCGCGGATTCCCCCATGGGCGAGGTCACCGTGCGGTTCGTCGGCACCAACGACTACGGGGTACTCGACCACGAGGTGGCCCTGCCGTCGGGGACGAAGGTGCACAACCCCATGCGGGTGCTCCCCCATCCGGACGGCGCCGAGATCGTATTCACCGTCCGCCAGATCGAACTGACCGACGACGAGTTCGACCGCGACACGGGCATGGTGGAGGAAGACCTCGCGCGACTCGCGGCGCTCCTCGAGTCGTAGCCCTTCGGAACAGGAGAACGTGCATGGCCCGCAAGATCGCAACGAACACCACGGTCGGCATCCAGGAGCTGCTGGACTTCGTCCGGCCCCGGCACCGGATGATCCTGATGACGCAGCGCGAGGACGGCACACCGCAGGCCTCCCCCGTCACCGGTGGCGTCGACGACAGCGGGCGCATCGTGATCGCGACGTACCCGCAGCGCGCCAAGACCCGCAACGCCCGTGTCCGTCCCGAGGTCGGCGTCGTCGTGCTGTCGGACGACTGGAACGACGCGTGGGTGCAGGTCGACGGAACGGCGGAGGTGGTCGACGCCCAGAACGACGTCGAACCGTTCGTCGAGTACTTCCGCAACATCGCCGGTGAGCATTCGGACTGGGACGAGTACCGGCAGGCGATGCGCGATCAGGGCAAGTCACTGATCCGGATCACCCCGACCCGCTGGGGTCCGGTGGCCACGGGAGGGTTCCCACCCGAACTGGCATAGGCGGCTCACCACCCTGCGTCGACCACGTGCCCCGCGATCCTGCGCAGGGGCACGTTGCGTTCCTGGGACAGCTTCCGGAGCAGGACGAGGCATTGTCGGCGTCCACCGCGAAACGCCGATACCGGCAACCGATGCTTCACAAGTGAAAGCCGGCCGACGATTCTCACGCCGCCGCAACGCGATTCCGGCCTCCCCTACTGCCACGCCACATACTTGCATCGGCACCTCGGGATGCCGAGACCCTAGCGCGAGAGGTACGTCGTCCCCGTCACTCACCGGACGAGTCCGGAAGGCCTACCGCCACGGCACCCGTTCCGGGTCGCGCAGCATCCGCCGCGCCGTGGACATCCGGTGCACCTCGTCGGGGCCGTCGTAGATGCGGGCGTAACGCGCCCGGCGGTACATCCCCTCGAGTGGGGTGTCGGCGGTGAGGCCGAGCGCCCCGTGCACTTGGATCGCGCGGTCGACGACGTCGTGCAGCATCTGCGCCCCCCGGAACTTGACGAGCCCGATCTGGACCCGGGCGTCCCCACCGGCGTCCATGACCCGTGCTGCATCCAGGGTCATCAGGCGGGCAGCCTGGATGTCGGCGGCGGATTCGGCGATGTAGCGCTGGATCTCGCCCTTTTCGGCGAGCAGCGACCCGTGGGCGAATCGGGTGTTGGCGCGGGCACACATCAGTTCGAAGGCCCGTTGCGCCTGCCCGAGCCACCGCATGCAGTGGAAGATCCGCCCCGGCCCGAGCCGGTCCTGTGCGACGACGAAACCGTTGCCGCGTTCGCCGAGCACGTTCTCCTCGGGAACGCGCACGCCGGTGTAGCGCACCTCGTAGTGATCGCTCGGCTCGTGCCCCATCGTGGGGATCGACCGGACGATCTCGAGCCCGGGGGTGTCGATGGGCACGATGATCGCGCTGATGCTGCGGTGCAGTGGCGTCGACTCGGGTTCGGTCCGGGCGAAGACCGTGCAGTAACCGGCCTGCGCGGCACCGGTGGTGAACCACTTGTGCCCGTCGATCACCCATTCACCGTTCTCGAGCCGCGCGGTGGTCTGCACGAGCACCGGGTCGGATCCCGCCACTTCGGGCTCGGTCATGCCGACGGAGGGCAGGATGTCGCCGGAGACGAGACCCGGGATCCAGCGCTCGCGTTGTTCGGCGGTGCCGTGCCGCTGGATCATCAGTGCGTCCTGCATGGACACCGACCCGACCGCGAGCTGCCCGTACTCGGAGCGGCCGATGATCTCGTTGAGGTAGACGAAGTCGAGGAAGGGAACCCCGCCACCGCCCATCTCCTCGGGATGCCCCAGAGCCCACAGACCCAGTTCCTTCGCCCTCGCCTTCAGGTCGGTGAGAGCCTCGGCGGCCTTGTCGTCGTGTCGGCTCAGGACCGGTTCGAGAGGAATCACCTCGTCGTCGATGAACGAACGCATGCGGGTGCACAGCTCGGCCACCCGCCCTTCGGGCCGGTTCGCAGTCATGCCCGCCAATGTATCGGCGCACACGTGCACCCACATAGTGTTCCGTCCGGTCCGGGTGTGGAAATCCGTCCGCCGGGGCATTCTGGGGCGAGTCCATCCTGCGACGCGACGAGCACGGAGGTGCCATGCCGGATCCGTCCGACCGAGTGCCCGAATACGAACACACCGAAGACGGTCATCTCGTCGAGAGCCGAGCCGAGGACTTCGCCCACGCGCGCAGCCTGCCCGTCGACCCGGACTGGTTCAAGACCGCGGTCTTCTACGAGGTCCTCGCCCGCGCTTTCAACGATTCGAACAACGACGGCACCGGCGACCTGCGGGGCCTGACCGAGAAGCTCGACTACATCGCGTGGCTCGGTGCCGACTGCATATGGCTGCCACCCTTCTACGACTCACCGCTCCGGGACGGTGGTTACGACATCCGCGACTTCCGTGCTGTGCTACCGGAATTCGGTACGGTCGAAGATTTCGTGCTCTTCCTCGACGAGGCGCACAAGCGCGGCATCCGCGTCATCACCGACCTCGTCATGAACCACACCTCCGACACGCACGCGTGGTTCCAGGAATCGCGGAGCGACCCCGACGGCCCGTACGGCGACTTCTACGTGTGGTCGGACGTCGACGACCGGTACCAGGAAGCCCGCATCATCTTCGTCGACACCGAGACGTCCAATTGGACGTGGGATCCGGTGCGCAAGCAGTACTACTGGCACCGGTTCTTCTCGCATCAACCCGACCTGAACTACGACAACCCCGAGGTGCAGGACGCGATGCTCGACGTCCTGCGCTTCTGGCTCGATCTCGGCATCGACGGGTTCCGGCTCGACGCGGTCCCCTATCTGTTCGAGCGCGAGGGGACCAACTGCGAGAACCTGCCCGAGACGCACGCCTTCCTCAAGAAGTGCCGCTCGGTGATCGACGCCGAATATCCCGGCCGGGTGATGCTCGCCGAGGCGAACCAGTGGCCCACCGACGTCGTCGAGTATTTCGGCGAACCCGAGATCGGCGACGAATGCCACATGGCCTTCCACTTTCCGCTGATGCCGCGCATCTTCATGGCGGTGCGGCGGCAGAATCGTTTCCCGATCTCCGAGATCCTCGCCCAGACCCCGCCGATCCCGAAGACCGCCCAGTGGGGCATCTTCCTCCGCAACCACGACGAGCTGACCCTCGAGATGGTGACGGACGAGGAGCGCGACTACATGTACGCGGAGTACGTCACCGACCCACGGATGCGCGCCAACATCGGCATCCGCCGTCGCCTCGCGCCGTTGCTCGAGAACGACCGCAACCAGCTCGAGCTGTTCACCGCTCTGCTGCTGAGCCTGCCCGGCTCCCCCGTCCTGTACTACGGCGACGAGATCGGCATGGGCGACAACATCTGGCTCGGCGACCGCGACGCGGTGCGGACCCCGATGCAGTGGACCCCCGACCGCAACGCGGGTTTCTCCCGGGCGGACCCGGCCCGGCTGTATCTGCCGGTCATCATGGATCCCACCTACGGATACCAGGCGGTGAACGTCGAATCGCAGATGAATTCGACGAACTCGCTGTTGCACTGGACGCGGCGGATGATCCAGGTCCGCAAGCAGCATCCGGCCTTCGGCAAGGCCTCGTTCACCGAACTCGGCAGCGCCAACCCCGCGATCCTGTCCTATCTGCGCGAGATGTCGCCCGGCCCCGAACGCAACTACAGCGACGTCATCCTGTGCGTGAACAACCTGTCACGTTATCCCCAGGCGGTCGTACTGGACCTGTCGCGCTTCGCCGGGTGGATCCCGGTGGAGCTGACCGGTTCCGTCCCGTTCCCCCCGATCACGGAGGAGGGTTACATGATCACCCTGCCCGGTCACGGATTCTTCTGGTTCGCCCTCCAGCCCGATCCGTCGAAGGAGGGACCGGGCGAGCACCCGGTGAGCAGCGAAGCGGAAGCGGCGGTGCAACCGTGATGACCAACACCGAGCTCTACCCGGACGAGCGGCTCGTCGAGGACCTGCGCGAGTGGATGCCGCACCAGCGATGGTTCGCGGCCAAGGGTCACACCATCACCGGGATCAGCGTCGTCCTGCGCCATCCGCTCATCGAGGAACCCGGTTTCGGGGCCGATCATCTGCTCGTGAAGATCTCGTTCGAGTCGACGGCGGATCAGATCTACCAGGTGCCGCTGGGTTTCCGTTCCCATCTCCCCGAGGAACTGCAGTCGTGGAGCGTGGTCGGTCCCGACGACTCCCACGACCACGGGCTGCACGTCTACGACGGCCTGCGCGATCAGGAGATCCTCGACCGGTACTCCCACAATCTGGCGAGGGGCACCCCCGCCGGCCCGGTGGATCTCCACAACGTGCCGGGCTCGGTCATCGAACCGGGACTGCGGGGCCGTGCGCTGAGCGCGGAACAGTCCAACACCTCCGTAGTTCTCGGAGAGAAGTTGCTGCTCAAGATGTTCCGCCGCGTGACACTCGGCATCAACCCGGACGTCGAGTTGCCGCTCGCACTGGGCGAGGACGGATGCCGGTCGATCGCACCGATCCGCGCGTGGATCGAAGCGGAGGTCGACGGGGTCCGCACCACGCTGGCGATGGTGCAGGACTTCGCGGCGAACTCGGCCGACGGCTGGTCGATGGCGCTCGGCAGCGTCCGGGACCTGCTTCTCGAAGGGGATCTGCGTGCCGACGAGGTGGGCACCGACTTCGCCGGGGAATCCCACCGCATCGGTGCGGCCGTCGCGGATGTGCACGCCCACCTCGGCTCCGCGCTCGGCACCGAGGAGCGTGCCGCCTCCGAACTGGCCGAGGGCATGGTCCGCCGGCTCGAGGGTGCGGCGGCCGAGGTCCCGGAGCTCGCCGAACTCACCGACGCGATCCGCGCACGATTCGAGGAGGTCGCGGCGCTGGGGCAGGTTCCGGTGCACCGCATCCACGGCGACCTGCACCTCGGCCAGGTGTTGCGCACCCCCGAGCGCTGGCTGCTCATCGATTTCGAGGGAGAACCGGCGAAGTCCCTCGAGGAGCGCCGCAAGCCCGACAGCCCGTTCCGGGACGTGGCGGGGATGCTGCGGTCGTTCGATTACGCCGCGCACCATTCGGTCCGCGAATCCGAACAGGGCGCGGCGGTGGAGTCGCAGCGGGAATTCCGGGCACGGGAATGGGCCGAGCGCAATTGCGCCGCCTTCTGTGACGGTTACGCGGCCGCCTCGGGAAACGATCCGCGGGACGCCGACGTCCTGCTGCGCGGGTACGAGCTCGACAAGGCGGTCTACGAGGTGGTCTACGAGGCGCGGCACCGTCCCTCGTGGTTGCACCTGCCGCTCGAGGCGATCCGTCGCCTCACCGCCGCCTGAACACCGCCCGGAACACGGGAAGGGGAGAGACGCCGTGGCATCTCTCCCCTTCCCGTCTCGCAGGTCAGCTCACCTGGAGCAGCAGTTCGTCGTCGACGACGTCCGCCGTGACCCGGTTGCCCTCGGCGAGTGCGTCGTCGAGCAGCATGTCGGCGATGCGGTCGTCGACCACCCGGGAGATCGAGCGGCGCAACGGACGGGCACCGAACTCGGGCTGGTGCCCGTTGCGGGCGATCCACGCCACCGCGTCGGCGGTGAACTCGAGATCGATCCCCTTGCTCTGCAGCCGCTTCCGGCTGTCGGCGAGCAGCAGCTCGGTGATCCGGTGCAGCTGGTCGTCGTCGAGCTTGCGGAACATCACGATCTCGTCGATGCGGTTGAGGAATTCCGGTCGCATCGATTCGCGCAGCCGACCCATGACCCGATCGCGCAGCGGCTTCTCTGCCGCCTCGGCGTCACCGGTGGTGAAGCCGAGCGCCCCACCGCGGCTCGAGATGATGTCCGAACCGAGATTGCTGGTCATGATGACGACGGTGTTGGTGAAGTCCACCGTGCGTCCCTCACCGTCGGTGAGCCGACCGTCGTCGAGAACCTGCAGCAACGTGTTGAACACGTCCGGGTGCGCTTTTTCGATCTCGTCGAGCAGCACCACCGAATAGGGGTGACGACGCACCTGTTCGGTGAGCTGACCGGCCTCGCCGTATCCGACGTAGCCGGGAGGGGCACCGACGAGCCGGCTCACGGTGTGGCGTTCGCCGAACTCGCTCATGTCGATGCGCAGCATGGTGCGCTCGTCACCGAAGAGGACCTCGGCGAGGGCCTTCGCGAGTTCGGTCTTGCCGACACCGGTGGGACCGAGGAACAGGAAGCTGCCCACCGGACGACGTGGGTCGCTCATGCCGGAGCGGCTGCGCCGCACGGCGCGTGCCACGGCGTGCACGGCTTCGTCCTGCCCGACGACGCGCTTGTGCAGCTCGTCCTCGAGAGTGCGCAGCCTCTCCTTCTCCGCGCGGGTCATCTGCGAGGCCGGGACACCGGTGGCCCGCGAGACGATCTCGGCGATCAGTTCCGGATCGACCGTCGGAGTGTCTTCGGCGGTCCCGTCACTGCTGTCGATCCGTGCCTGGACGCGGAGGACCTCGTCGCGGATGCGCGAGGCCTCCTCGTACTGTTCGGCCTCGACGGCGCGGTCCTTCTCCGCTTCGAGTTCGTCGAGCCGCGAACGCAGTTCGGTCACATCGGTGCGCGGTGTCCGCAGGCGCAGTCGTGCACCGGCCTGGTCGACGAGGTCGATCGCCTTGTCCGGCAGCTGCCGGTCGGGCAGGTACCGCATCGACAGGTCGACGGCCGCTTCGAGCGCTTCGGCGGTGTACCGGACCTTGTGGAACTCGGCGTACCGATCGGCGAGACCCTTCAGGATCGTGACGGCGTCGTCGCGTGCGGGTTCGTCGACCGTGACCGGCTGGAAACGACGTTCGAGCGCCGGATCCTTCTCGATGTGCTTGCGGTACTCGTCGAGGGTGGTCGCACCGACGACGTGCAGCTCACCGCGGGCGAGCTTCGGCTTGAGGATGTTCGCGGCGTCCATCGCGCCCTCGTTGCCGGCGCCCGCGCCGACCACGGTGTGGATCTCGTCGATGAAGACGATGAGCCTGCCCTGCTGGGCGACGATCTCGTCGAGCGCTGTGGTGAGGCGTTCCTCGAAGTCGCCGCGGTAGCGGGTTCCGGCGACCATCGCAGTCAGGTCGAGCTGGACGATGCGCTTGTCCTGCAGGATCTCCGGGACGTCGCCGTCGACGATGCGCTGGGCGAGTCCTTCGACGATGGCGGTCTTGCCGACACCGGCTTCACCGACGAGCACCGGGTTGTTCTTGGTGCGCCGGGCGAGGATCTCGATCGTCTGCTCGATTTCGTCTGCGCGACCGATGACAGGGTCGATGCCGCCGCCCCGGGCCCGTTCGGTGAGGTCGACGCCGAACTTGTCGAGCGTCGGCGTGGACGTCTCCTCCGCGACGGGAGTCGCGGGGACGGGCTGCAGCGCGGTCTGCAACGCCTGCGGTGTCACGCCCAGCGACGCGAGCAGGCGCCCCGGAGCGCGGGTCTGGTCGGCCGCGAGGGTGAAGAACAGGTGCTCGGGGTCGATGTAGGTGGAGCCGAGCGCGCGCGCGAGCTGGTGCGCCTCGAAGAGCGCGGTCTTCACGGCACCGGTCAGTGCGGGTGCGGAGACGGCCTCACCGGGGCGGCCCTGCGGCAGCCGCTGGTCGACGGCCGCGACGACGTCGGCAGGGTCGGCTCCGGCGCGGGTCATGACCGTGCGGGACGGATCCTGTTCCGCCATGGCGCGGAGGAGGTGCAGCACGTCGAGTTCCGCGTCGCCACGGTCGGTGGCGTAGCGCGCTGCATGTGCGAGGAGATCCTGAGTCCCGCGGCTCATGAAACGCGTGATGTCGATTCGGCCGGGGCCACCAGGCCCGAAGAATGCCGGCATTCCGAAGCCTTTCTGTCGAACTTGAGTCATTCTCACTCAACTAACGTGCCCGGGATCCCTGCAATTCCCACAGTGGAGTGATCCGGATCACTTTCCAAGTTGTGGCCATTAATATTGCGCGCAACATAACGGTGCACTACATTCATTCCCGTGCCGTCTCCACTCGAACTCGACCAGCAGGTGTGCTTCGCGCTCTACCGCGCGTCCCGCACCATCACGGCCGCCTACCGGCCGCATCTCGACCGGCTGGGCATCACCTACCCGCAGTACCTCGTACTCCTGGCCCTGTGGGAACGCGATGCGCGTGGCGTACAAGATCTGTGCGACGCACTCGATCTCGACACCGGCACACTGTCCCCCCTGCTCAAGCGGCTCGAGGCCGCAGGATACGTCGAGCGGCGCCGGCAACAGGCCGACGAGCGTCGTGTCGTCGTCCATCTCACCGAAGCAGGGGACGCACTCCGTACGGAGGCCGCAGACATCCCCGAATGCGTGACGCGAGGCAGTCGGTTCGACATCGACGAACTGGTCGCGCTACGCGAGACACTCCACCGCCTGACCGCCGCGTTGCAGGAAGCACCCGGCGCACCCTCGAAGAAAGGCCGGACATCGTGAACATCATCTACACCGCCGAAGCACTCGCCACCGGAGCAGGCCGCGACGGCCACGCCCGCACCACCGACGGAAAGCTCGACGTCGACCTCGCTCTGCCCACCGAGATGGGTGGCAGCGGGAAGGGCACCAACCCCGAACAGCTCTTCGCCGCCGGATACGCCGCGTGCTTCCACTCGGCGCTGCAGATGATCGCCCGGCAGGAGAAGGCGGACGTCAGCGATTCGGCCGTCGGCGCCCGCGTCGGCATCGGCCCGACCGACGGCGGCGGATTCGGTCTCGCCGTCACCCTCGAGGTGACGCTGCCGAACCTCCCCCGCGAGAAGGCGCTCGAGCTCACCGAGAAGGCCCACCAGGTGTGCCCCTACTCCAACGCGACCCGCGGCAACATCGACGTCACCCTCGAGGTGACGGAAGACTGAGTCACCCTCGAGGGTGACGAACGAGTGACGTGTCCCTGCGCCGCGCACGTCTCCACGCCGCCACGTAGCGTGGAGACGTGCGCACGCAGGACCGGTCGCAGCTCACGACGTTCGCGACCGAACTCGATTTCCCCCTCGACGACTTCCAGCTCGAGGCCTGCCGCGCCCTCGAGGACGACCGCGACGTGCTGGTGTGCGCACCCACCGGGGCCGGCAAGACGGTCGTCGGCGAATTCGCCGCCCGCCTCGCGCTCGCAGCGCACGGTCGCTGTTTCTACACCACCCCCATCAAGGCGCTGAGCAACCAGAAGTATCTCGACCTGTCGCGCCGCTTCGGCGACGACCGGGTCGGTCTGCTCACCGGCGACATCTCGCTCGATCCCCACGCGCCCGTGGTCGTCATGACCACCGAAGTGCTGCGCAGCATGCTGCACGGCGGCTCCCCGCTCCTGCACGGTCTCACCCACGTCGTCATGGACGAGGTGCACTATCTCGCCGATCGTGAGCGCGGCGCGGTCTGGGAGGAAGCAATCCTCTCGCTCCCCGACGACGTCCGGCTGACGAGCCTGTCGGCCACGGTGAGCAACGCCGAGGAATTCGGTGGCTGGCTGCGCGGCATCCGCGGCGACCTGGCCGTCGTCGTGGAGGAGACCCGCCCGGTACCGCTCACCCAGCACATGCTCGCCGGAGGACGCCTGTTCGACCTGCTGTCGCCCAGCGGCACCGTCGACGAGACCCTCGAGCGGTACATCGCCCACCGCCGGCTCGTCGAAGCCGCGCCCGGCCCCGCGACCGCCAGAGGACGGCGACGGCGACGGGCACGCGGAGCACCCGGACCTGCCGGTGGCGACCTGCCCGGTACCGTCGCCCGCCTCGAGGCCGAACAATTGCTGCCGGCCATCTGGTTCCGGTTCAGCCGCAACGGTTGTGACGACGCCGTCACCGAATGCCTCGAATCGTCGGTCCGTCTCACCGAGGCCGCCGACACAGCCGAAATCCGTGCGGTCGCCGACCGGCACACCGCAGCCCTGCCACCCGCCGATCTCGACGCGGTCGGTCACACCGAGTGGCTCGAAGGTCTCGAACGTGGCTTCGCCGCGCACCACGCCGGTTTGATCCCCGCCTTCCGCCACACCGTCGAGGAACTGTTCGCCCGCGGTCTCGTGCGCGTCGTCTTCGCCACCGAGACCCTCGCCGTGGGGGTGAACATGCCGGCGCGCACCGTCGTCCTCGAACGTCTCGTCAAACCCACAGCCGACGGCCCGGTGCGCCTCTCCCCCGGCGAGTACACGCAGCTCACCGGTCGTGCCGGTCGTCGCGGTATCGACGTCGAAGGACACGCCGTGGTGCTGTGGAGTCCCGAAGCCGACCCCGCAACCGTCGCCGGTCTCGCCGGCGCACGCTCCTATCCGCTGCGAAGTTCGCTGCGCGTGGGATACAACACCGCGATCAACCTGGTCGCCGGTCGTGACATCCCCGGCGCGCGGGAGTTCCTGCGACGCTCGTTCGCCCAGTTCCAGGCCGAGCGGTCCGTCGCAGCACTCATGGACGCCGTCCGCGCGAATACGACCACGCTCCGCGATCTCGACGCCGAACTCGGCGACGTCGAAGACTTCACGGAGTACCGGCATCTGAGCGACAGGCTCACCGAGGCACGACGATCCGGCTCGGCCGACCTCGTCGCCTCGCTGGCACGGGCGGTGCGCTCGCATCCGGCGCACCGGCGCGGCGACAAGGATCGTCTCCTCACCCTCTCCGCCCGACGTGCCGCGGTGCACGGCGACACCGCACGGATGCGATCGCAGATAGAGACGGTCACCGGCCGCCTCGCCGACACCTTCGATCGCACGCTGGATCTGCTCGAGGAGCGGGGTTATCTGCTCCGGGATCCCATGAGCGGGTCGGCCTACGTCACCGACGACGGTCGCCGGCTGGGCCGGATCTACTGCACGAACGAACTTCTCGTCGCCGAGTGTGTACGCACCGGAGCCTGGTCGGGACTGACGCCGGCCGAGCTCGCCGCCGTCGCCTCCAGTGCTCTGGGCGAGACCCGGCGCCGCACCCTCGGTGTCCCCGGCCGTACGACCCCGGCGATCGACGAGGCGCTGCGTGCCACCTCGCGGTTGTGGAGCGAACTCGCCGGACGCGAGGAACGACTCGGGCTGGAAGTGGGGCCGGATCCGGATCCGATCGCCGTCGCCGCGATCCACCGCTGGGCGCGCGGGGACGGACTCGCCGCTGCCCTGCGCACCGCGTCGGATGCCGGACTGTCGGCGGGCGATCTGGTCCGCCGATATCTGAGGACCCTCGACCTCGTGGACCAGACCGGGCTGTGCCGGCGGGACGAACTGCCGCCGGTCTCGTTCACCCTGACCTGACGGCCGGGACTTCGCCGGATCTCAGGGCATCGAATACTCGACGGAACACAGCCGCTCCGACAGCTCCCACAGTTTCCGGGCCAGGATCTCGTCGCGGGAACGCGAGGTGGACTGCACCCGCTTCGGGTGGCCGCGCATCTCGAAGAAGGCGTCGGGCCCGTAGAAGCCGCCCGGCTCCGCGTCCGGTGCGGTCGCCGCGTAGAGGGTCGGGAGCGCGCCCTGTTGCGGGGACTGCCCGATGATCGGGGTGACGAGTTCGACGATCTTGCCGTGCCAGGACTCGCTGCGGTACTGCAGATTCGTCGACGAGTAACCCGGATGTGCGGCAATCGATCTCACACTCGATCCGGCCGCGGTGAGGCGTCGCTGCAGCTCGTACGCGAACAGCAGATTCGCCAGCTTCGACTGCCCGTAGGCGAGCCACCGCTCGTACCGGCGGCGTTCCCAGTTGATGTCGTCGAGATCGATGCTGCCGATGCGGTGCATCGCGCTGCTGACCGTCACGACCCGGTCGGTGATGCGATCGAGCAACAGCCCGGTGAGCGCGAAGTGACCGAAGTGGTTGGTCCCGATCTGCATCTCGAAGCCGTCGGCCGTCCGGCGCAGCGGCACCGCCATGACACCGGCATTGTCGATCAGGACGTCGATGCGCTCGTGCTCGGCCCGCACCGCCTCGGCGAATGCACGTACCGACGCCAGATCTGCCAGGTCCAGACGGCGGACCCGGGCGCGCTCGCCGAGTCCGGCCGCGACCGCCTCGCCCTTCGCGACGTCGCGGCAGGCGAGCACCACCTCGGCTCCGGCCCGCGCGAGTGCCCGGGCGGTCTCCGCACCGAGACCGCTGTTGGCTCCCGTCACGATCATCGTGCGTCCCGACAGATCCGGAATATCGTTCGTCGTCCACCCCATGCCCGCCACCCTACGGACGCGCGTCGCGCCGCGACAGTCCCCCGCGTCCCGCCCGCCGCACTGGGCCCCCGATGGATTGCACCCTCGCCGTCGGCCACACCGGCTCGTAGACTGCCCCGGAACGCACGGTCGCACGCGCGCGGGGGCGCATGCACGACAGGAAGGTTCCATCGATGGGGCACCACCCCGGACGTCCGGATCGTGAGCTCGCCGCAGCGTTGCGGAACGGAGCGCCGGACGCCACGGCAGCGGTCTACGACCGTTTCGCCCCCGGTCTGTACGCATACGCGTGCGGCTTCGTCCCCGTGTCGTCCGCATCGGACGTGGTGTACGACTCCGTGTGGACGGCGACCGCACGTATCCGGTCGCTGCGCGATCCCGCACTCCTCCGGGCCTGGCTCCACGCCGTGGTCCGGGCCGAGTGTCTCCGTGTACTGAACCGGTCCGGGTCCGCACTCGAGTATCTCCCCGCGACCGACCCTGGCTACCAGGCCGGACCCGAGGTGCTCGAGGTCCGCGAGGCCGTCCATCTGCTCGACGGCACCGCCCGCGAGGTGGTCGATCTCGCGGTCCGGCACCACTTCGCGTCCCATGAGATCGAGGCGATGCTCGGTTCCGCAGGTGACGGGCGTGTCCTCGCCCATGCGCAGGACTTCGTAGACCGGGCGGTGCCCCGCGTGCCGAACGCGCTCGGAACCTTCTCCCTCCTCCCCTTCGCTCCCCTGCCCGCCCACCTGCGGGGACGCGTCCTGGCGGTACAACCCTCGGAGGCGGAGCTGCTCGATCTCGGCCGGCGGCTCGAACCGGTGGACCGTGAGGGCTTTCCGCGCCGTGATCGTCGCGCGAAGCGCACCGTCCCCGTCATTGCGGCATCGGTGGCCCTGTTCGCGGCCCTGGCCGTCGGTGCGTTGTTCGCGTTCCCGCAGGCCGAGCCCGTCGACCGACAGGTCCTGCGTCCCGCCTCCGAACCGGCGCTCGACGCGGGATCCGCGGTCGCCACGACCACGACGACGGGTGCCGCGACCGAGACCACCACGTCGCCCGAGGCTCCGGAGACGACGGAGGAAGCGGTGGCCGAGGCACCGGTGGTGACGACCACCGCGGCCCCGCCCGCCGAACCCACTGCGGCATCCACCGCTGCCCCCACCACGACGGCGACATCGACAGGTAGCGGTTTCACCAGGCGCGGAGGTCCCGGTCGCGGGGCCGAGCCGGAGGAGGAGCGTCCACCCCGGGACACCGAGGAGAGCGACGCACCGGGTACCGCGACGGGTCGCCCCACCACCTCGGGTGCACCCACCACGCCGCGGGAGATGCCGACGCTGCCGACCTTCCCTCCGCGCGGCGCCGGGTGACACACGGTCCGGGAAGCACTCGAGACCTGTTCGGGACTGCTCGACGGGTTCACGACGAGACGGTGAATCGCCGCCCCTACGATCGAGACGTGCCGTCCATCCACCATTCACCGTTGCGGAAGACCGACCCCGAGAGCCTGTACCGGATCGTCGCGCTGCGGACCGACGTGTTCGTCTTCGAGCAGGGCATCACCAGCGAACCCGAACTCGACGGGCGCGATCTCGACCCGACCACCGAGCTGTTCTGGACGCGGGAGGGCGACGACGTCCTGGCCACGCTGCGCGTCCTCCACGACGACGGGGAGATCGCGCATATCGGTCGAGTCGCCACCGCCCGGCACGCACGCGGACGCGGACTCGCCGCCGACCTGATCGAGGCGGCGCTCGCGACCTGCCCGGGGGTGGTCGACATCTCGGCGCAGGCGTACCTGGAGAACTGGTACGCCCGATTCGGATTCGTGCGTACCGGACCGAACTACATCGAGGCCGGAATCGACCACGTGCCGATGCGCCGGACCGCGTGAGCGGGGACGCGCATCAGCCTGCGTCGAAGACGGACATCAGCCGATCTCGAAGTGCACTCCGGTGAGTTTCTCGGACAGCTCCCACAGACGCGTCGCGGTCTCCCGGTCGCGGGCGCGACGACCCACGGCGGCGACATGGGGCGATCCGTACAGCAGGAAACGCGGACCGATGTAACCGCCCGCGATGCCCGGATCGGACGCGGCGAGCACGACCGATTCGGCCCCCTGGTCCGGGGTGCGTTGCAGAATCCTCTTGCCGAAGCCGAACAACCGGTCGAACCACGTCCCGGTGTGGCTGCCCACCTCGGTCGCCGCGTAGCCCGGATGCGCCGCGACGGCACGCAGAGGTGAGCGGGCCGCGGCGAGGCGGCGTTCGAGTTCGAGACCGAACAGCAGGTTCGCGAGCTTCGACTGCGCGTACCCGGCGGCACGGTTGTACGGGCGCCGCTCCCAGTTCAGGTCGTCGAGATCGACGCGTCCGAGCAGATGAGCGGCACTCGACACCGTGACGACGCGACCGGTGATGCGCGGCAACAGCAGTCCGGTCAGGGCGAAGTGTCCGAGATGGTTGGTTCCCATCTGCATCTCGAACCCGTCGGCGGTGCGGCGTAGCGGAACCGCCATCACGCCGGCGTTGTTGACCAGGACGTCGATCTGCCGATCGGCGAAGGCGTCCGCGAAGGCGCGGATCGCCGAGAGGTCGGCGAGATCGAGCGACATCGTCTCGGCCCGGGGACCGATCTCCTCGGCGATGCGCCTGCCCCGGTCGACGTTGCGTCCGGCGAGCACGACCGTGGCTCCGGCGGCGCCGAGGGCCCGGGCCGTCGCCTCACCCACACCGCTGGTGCCCCCCGTCACGACGACGGTGCGGCCGACCAGCGATGTGGAAGCGTCAGGCGCCAATCGAGGACTTGAGCATCGGGAGCATCGCCCACAGCTCGTCCTGCCAGTAGCCCCACGAGTGGGTGCCCAGGACCGGGAACGAGAAGTGTGCGGTGTCGATACCCAGGGTCAGCAGACGCACCTGGAAGGCGCGGTTCTGCGTGAGGGCGAGCGCTTCGAGCCCCATGGCGTTGGTCGTGTTGAAGCTGCCCACGAGCGAACTCGGCCGGTCGTACTGGCCGGGCAGACCGCTCGCCGCGGAGATCCACATCGGCAGACCGCGCAGGTTCGGCGCCGCGACGAACGGGTCGTGCCGCAGCCACGCCGAATTCCACGGCGGTCCCCACATCGCGTCGGAGTTGTATCCGCCGGCGTCGAGCATGGCCACACGAATGGCTTCGCGCATGCCCGGTGCCGAGAGATTGAGATAACCCGACAGCGAGCCGGCGAACTTGAACTGGTCGCGATGGTAGGCGGCCAGGATCAGCGCCGCGTTGCCTCCCATCGACAGGCCGACCACTGCGTTGTTGCTGCGATCGATGCCGTAGGCGTTCGCGAGATGGTTCGGCAGGTTCTGGGTCAGGAAGGATTCCCACTTGTACGTGTAGGGCTGACCGTTGAAATTGCTCGGCGCGTACCAGTCGGCGTAGAAGCTCGACTGCCCCCCGACCGGCATGATCACGTTGACACCGTGGTCGGCGAGCCACGCAGCGTTGGTCTCGTGCTCCCAGCCGCTCACGTCGTCGGTGGCACGCAGCCCGTCGAGCAGATAGACGGCCTTGTTGCTGCCGTTGTTCGCTCGCCAGATGCGCACCTTGATCGCGCCGACACCACCCGGTGCGGCGACCATGTCCTCGTGGAAGCGGGTGTACGGATCGGCCGAGGCCGTCCCGGCCCCGACGCCCGTGAACACGAGGGCCAGTGGAAGTACCACTGCTGCCACCAGTAGCCGAACGAGAGCGCGTCCCCCCCGCCGACGTGTTCCGGTCTTCGCCGAAATCGTCACAACAAGCTCCCCTTGCACTCCAGTAACATTCTTCACTTCCGTCCCAGGGTATCGACGGTGCAGAAACCTTTAGCAGGCTTGCACACAATCGTTATCGTGGAAAGTCCGGCAGTGTTATCGACACCGCTCCCGGCACGTTGTCGACGCAGCGTCGGCACCCGACCTCCGTAGTGCGACTAGCCTGACGATCCGTGCCCGACGCTCCGCTCCCCGTTCGCGACGGCTTGAACCCCACCCGCCTGCGACTGCCGGAAAACACCAGCTGGGAGACCATAGCGGAGTTCCTGGCGGCGCGCTTCCCGAACGATACGACGCGAATTGCGGAAAAGATCGAATGCGGCGAAGTGCTCGTACAGGACGGCACTCCGATCACATTCTCGACGCCGTACGCCCCACGCGCATTCGTGTATCTCTACCGTGATCCTCCCGTCCGACCGCGCGTCCCGTTCGAGATCGACATCCTCCATCGGGACGAGAACCTGCTCGTGGTCGACAAGCCGCACTTCCTGGCGACCACACCTCGCGGATCATGGGTGACGGAGACGGCCGTGGTCCGGTTGCGCACGGAACTGGACCTTCCCGAACTGTCCCCGGCCCATCGGCTCGACCGGCTCACGGCGGGCGTACTGGTGTTCACCGTCCGGCGCGAGGCGCGACGCCCGTACCAGATGCTGTTCGACCGGCGTCTCGTCGAGAAGGAGTACGAAGCGATCGCTCCGGCCGCGCCGCATCTCGGCTTTCCTCTCGACGTACGCAGCCGCATCGTCAAGGAGCGCGGCATCCTGCAGGCACGTGAGGTCGAGGGGCCCGTCAACGCGGTGACCCGGATCGACGTCGTGGCCACGGCCGGCGACCGTGCGCGTTACCGTTTGCGACCCCGCACCGGCAGGACGCACCAACTCCGTGTCCACATGAACTCGCTGGGAATCCCCCTCCTCGGTGACAATCTCTATCCGGAGGTGTACGAGGTTGGGCCACAGGACTATTCGAATCCACTGCAGCTGCTGGCGCGATCGGTGTCGTTCCACGATCCGATCACAGGTCGGTCGACCCGCTTCGTAAGTCGACGAAACCTGGCAGCATGGGGTAACAGCACGCCAGGACCCCGCTGACCGGCGAGTTCTCGTCTTGGAGGTTCCCATGGATATCGGCATCATCTCGCGTACCTACGACGGGAGGGTCGCTCTTCGGTTCCAACGCTCGTTCCCCTACGCCCCCGAGAAGGTGTGGAGCGTCCTCACCGATCCCCAACACCTCCGCGCCTGGTTCCCTGCCGACGTCGAATTCGAACTCACGCCCGGAGCGGCGCTCGAATTCCGATCCACGCAGGAACAGACCCGGCGTTTCGGGCTACCGGAAGGACACACCACCACGGGTAGCGTTCTCACGGTGCGCACCGGGCGGATCCTGGAATACCTTTGGGACGCCGACGTTCTGCACTGGGAGATCACTCCCGACGGCTCCGGCGGGTGCTGGCTCACGCTCACCCACACCACCGACGACGAAGAGGATGCCCTCGCGCACGGCGCGGGCTGGCACGCCGGGTTCGAAGTGGTCGAGGCCCAATTGGCGGGACGCCCGGTCGACTGGTCGATCTGGGACCGCGCCGCCGAACTGAGCTCGCACTACCGGGGTGATTCGGGCTGATCTCCCGGGGTGATCCGGGAATTTCTCAACGACGGACTCCACGCCGCGCGGGAGCTGATCCGACCCCGTCGAGATCATGGGCCCGGGCGGCGGTGCGCGCGACGATCCGCGCACCCCAGGCTCCGATCGCATCCCAGTCCCGGAAGTCACCGGAGGGGGCACCGACCATCCTGACGACCATCCGTTCGCCGGTGCCGAGCACCGCCGGATCCAACTTTCCCGGGAAGGTCCGATGCTCGCAGGCCCCGACACGTTCGGCGACAGCGCACGCGTCGTAGGAGGTGTTCACCGGCCTCCCACCCGAGGCGACCGGACCCGACGAGAAGAGATAGACGTCGCGCTCCCGCAACTCGGACGCATATCGCTCGGCGAACTCCCGTGCGCTGCGCAGCCAGCGACTGCGGTAGACGGCACTGCCGAGCACCACGACGTCGTATGCACCGACGTCGTCGACGTGCTCGGGTGCGTCCACGTCGACCTGTGCGCCGTGGTGGCGCATCGACGCGGCGAGTGCTGTCGCGATCTCCGCGGTCGAACCGTGCCGACTGGCCGCCGAAACAAGAACCTTCATCACTACCCTCCGGACCCGCGTCGAACCATGATCACCCCGAAACCGAGCCTTGACCAGGGCCGAAGTGCCCTTTGCCCGGTATCGGCAGATCACAGCCGGACGAATCACCGCATATCGGACCGCGTGGCAAGGTGGAAGGCAACGCGTATCGAGAAGGAGCAGATGGATGCCCAGCACACCGTCCCCGGCCGCCACCGAGGAGGCCGAACGCAAGTACTCCGCCACCGGCGACCAACCGCTCCCGGACCTGACGGGGTTACCCTCCGTCGATGCGATCGACGTCGACCGATTCGAGTTGTCGGCCCAGTACTACGACACTGCGGACCTGAGCCTGCTGCGCTCGAAGATCACGCTCCGGAGGCGTGAGGGCGGTGACGACGCGGGATGGCATCTCAAGCTCCCGTCCGGTATCGATACCCGCACCGAACTGCGCTTCCCCCTCGGTGACGATTCGGCCGAGGACACCCCCGCCGACCTGTCGTCCCTGCTGCTCGGGATCCGTCGCGGTGCACCGCTGAGCCTGGCCGCCCTGCTCGTGACACAACGGCATCGGCACCGTCTCCGCTCCCCCGACGGCAACCTCGTCGCGGAGGTGGTCGTCGACGAGGTGGACGCCGTACGCCGGGCCGACGGGTCCGAGATCCGCTGGCGGGAGATCGAGGTCGAATGGAACTCCTCTCTCGACGAGAAGACCGTCGGCCGCTTTCTCACGGCGCTCGAGAAACGCTTCGCGGCGGTCGGGATCACCCGCTCGGAGAGCCCGTCGAAACTGCACCGTGTGCTCGGTGATCTGATCCCCGCTCGACCGCAGATCGCGAAGGGCCTCCTCCCGGTCCGCGACTATCTCGCAGCCGAACTGCACACCCTGGAGTTGTCGGACCTCGCGGTGCGTCGCGACGCGCCCGATTCGGTGCACAGCATGCGCAAGGCCGCGCGCCGCCTGCGCAGCGCACTGCAGACCTATTCCGGCGAGATCGCCGTGGACGACGGTCTGGTCGACGAACTGCGTTGGCTCGGAAGACGTCTCAGCCCGTCACGCGATCTCGAAGTCCAATGGGAACGACTCGCGGATCGAGTGGCCGACATTCCGGTCGAGTCGCACCGGGAAGCGACGAGAGCCCGTATCGACGAGTACTTCTCGGCCGCATCCGAGGCCGCGCGTCTCGAGGCCGTCGACACCCTCGGTTCCGGCCGGTACGTCGCGTTGCTCACCCGACTCGACGCGGCGCTCGGCGACCTCGCCCCCGCGACCGAAGCGGTGGGGGCACGACCGAAGGTCGCGCGGAAGGAACTGCTGCATGCGATCGAATCGCTTTCGAACAAGGTGTCGCGTCGCGTCGCCAAGGTGGGCGGTGCCGAGAACACGGCCGAACGCGACGCGTTGATGCACCGGGCCCGCAAGGGTGCCAAACGGATGCGGTACGCCATCGAGGTGATCGCACCGCTGCATCCGAAGCGCTCCGGGCGGATCCTCGACCGGTTCGACGCCTTCCAGGATCTGCTCGGCGAATTCCAGGACTCGGTCGTGGCGCGGGAACACCTCCTGCACATGCTCTCCGAGCAGGGCCACACCGCCGAGACCAGCTTCGGGCTCGGGATCCTGTTCCGCATCGAGAGCGAGATCGGCGACGCACAGGCCGCACACCTGGACGAGGGCTGGAGGAAGGCCCACCGATCGGCCCGCCGATTGTGGAGCTGACCGAGGTCCGAAGGCCCTGGTCCGGTTCTGTCCCATCAGGGATCATGTAGACCGTCGACAGCAGGTCACGACCGCGTCGTGGCGGTAACGTGACCTCGAGTCGACCGGCGCACGGGAAGCCGGACGCCGCAACCAGAAGGAGACATCGATGAGCACACCGAGCACCGGCAAGGCAGTCGTCGCAGGCGTGGACGGCTCCGAAACGGCTGTAGCGGCAGCGCGGTGGGCCGGCGCCGTCGCGTCGCGTATCGGAGCGCCGCTCCACCTCGTGCACTCGATGCCCCCGGAGGGCATCTTCTACAGCGAGGCCGCGGTGCTGGTGCAGTCGCAGATGATCCAGCAGCTCGAGGAGGACGGCAAGAAGCTCCTCGCCGACGCCGCCGAGCGCGTCCGCGCCGATCACCCCGATCTCGAGATCGGTAGCTTCATCGGCCCCGGCCCCGCAGCCAAGTCTCTCCTCGAGGCCGCCGAGGACGCCCGTCTGGTTGTCATGGGCGCCACCGGCGCGGGGGCACTGGAGAACTTCCTGCTCGGCTCGACCGTTCTGCGTGTCGCGAACCATGCGCCGTGCCCGGTGGTCGTGTGGCGCGGCAACACCGACGCTCCGCTGCCCGATTCGCGGCCGATCGTCGTCGGCGTGGACGGAAGCGAATTGTCTTCTGCCGCAGTCACTCACGCATTCGACCTCGCTTCTGCTCTGAACGTCCCGCTCCGTGCCGTGCACTCGTGGATCGGTGATGCCGCGCTCGGCGTCGGCGCCACCGCCGCGCTGGTCGACTGGGATGCCGTGGAGACTTCGGAGACCGCGGTTCTCGCCGAGACCCTCGCCGGATGGAGCGATCGTCACCCCGAGGTCACCGTCGACCGTGTGATCGACCGGGGCCCGGCGACGAAGGTTCTGCTCGCGCACCTCGACGACGCCCAGCTCGTCGCGGTCGGAAGCCACGGTCGTGGCCAGTTCCGCGCCGCACTGCTCGGCTCCACGAGCCAGAACCTGCTGCACAAGGCTCCGTGCCCGGTGCTCATCGCGCGCAAGGTCTAGCCCCACCCTTTCCGGTGAACGGGGATCGCTTCGACGGAAGCGGTCCCCGTTCCCCCTTTCCGGGACGCGCTCACCAGGGTGCCGGACCGAGCATGCTCTCCAGCCGTGAGCCGTCGACCGATTCGACGCCCGTGTCGACCGGGACCGCCTCCGGCCACGGGTCCCGCCGCCGGATTTGCTGTTCGAGCACGGCGGGAGTCGCATCGGAGGCATCGTCGCCGCGCTCGGTGCGGGATGCCATCCGTTGCAGAAGGATTTCCTTGTCCGCACGGCATTCGATCTCGATCACATCCACTGCTGCTTCGTCCGCGACCCTGCGGGCCGCGTCGCGCTGCTCGGACGACAACCAGGTCGCGTCCAGCACGACGGATCGTCCACGGGTGAGCGCGGTCGCGGCGCGGCGGAGCAGCTCCCGGTAGGTCGCCTCCGAATGCGCCGGCGCGTACAGACCGGCGTCCGTTCCGTCACCGGTCCGGTCGGTGGGCCGCAGTCCCACCAGCTCCTTGCGGACCACGTCGCTGCGCACCACCTCCGCACCGAGATACGCGCCGACCGTGCGCGCGAGCGTCGTCTTACCGGTTGCGGAGACACCCCCCACGAGCACCATGCGCACACGTCCGCGGTCGAGATGGTGCTCGAGCAGGTCGACGAACCCCATCGCCGTCTCCCGAGCCCCCGCATCACCCTGCTCGTAGCGGAGGGCGGTCACCTTCGCCCGCACCAGCGCTCGATAGGCGATGTAGTGATGCACGAGCGACGGCGGCGGCAGGTCACCCGAGACCTCGCTGTACTGCTCCAGCAGCCGCCGCGCCGCCGCCTCGGCACCCAGACGTTCGAGATCCATTGCGAGGAAGGCCAGATCGAGGACCGCGTCGCCGTAGCGCAGTTCGTCGTCGAACTCGAGGCAGTCGATGATGCGCGGTCCGTCGTCGAGGCAGAAGATGTCGTCGGCGAGCAGATCGCCGTGTCCGTCCACCGCCCGGCCCGCGGCGATGCGGTCGTCGAACAGGGCCGTCCGGCCGAAGAGAAAACGTCGCACGGACTCGCGTATCCGTGCCAACGAGGCGGCGCGATCCACTCCCGCCTCCAGCCGGCCGAGATGGTCGAGACTGAGATTCCACAACTCGGCGACGAAACCCGCAGAGGCACACCGGTCGATGTCGGGGCCGTGTGGCGAGGAGGCGTGCAGCGCCGCAACCTGTCGGGCCACCTCGTCGATCACCGACGACACATCCTCACCCCGCCGGACCGCTGCGGCCAGGCGCCGGTCGTCCGGGAGCCGCACCATTTCGACGAGGTGCTCGCACGGCCGGCCGTCCGGGCCGTACACGTCCGCGACCCCCAGGTAGACGTCGGGCGCGAGACGGCGGTTGAGTTCCACTTCGCGGTGACAGATCCGTTCGCGCGCCTCCCGCGTGCGGTTGTCGAGGAAGCCCAGGTCGAGCGGCTTCTTCATCTTGTGCACGCGGTCGCCCACGAAGAACACCACCGACGAGTGCGTCTCCCGCAGCCCCGCGTACTCGACGAGCCCTGCATTTTCGCCACCGTCCCGTCCGGTACCTGCGGTCACTGCGCCCTCCCTGCCGTCGGCGGGTCCCACCGAGTCCTCTCGTCCACCACATTGTCGTTCAGGCACTCCCCCGTTGCATCTGCGGAGTCTTCCGCGTTCTCGTCCGGATCGCCCGAACGAAACGGCCACGACAGGTAACTTTCACACCGGGGCGACTTCTGGACGGGGTGAGATGAGGAACAACCAACTGGGGCGACCACGAGGCGACGACATCGTGGGAGCATCCGGCGGACCGACGGTGGCGGTCGTGGCGTACACGACGACACTCGAACGGACGATGATCGAGGACTGGCTGCGTTCGGACGAGGTACCCGCCGAGTACCGCACGCCGACCCGCCCGGAGTCGCTCGCCCTCGACTCCCGGGTGCTCGCGGAACAGCTCGTCACCCGCACCGACGACCCGCTGATCCTGCCCGTGCGCGTCGTGTGGCTTCCGGCCGAACGGGGCGGTGCGCGACGCGTGCGGTTCTCCGACGTCCTCGCCCTGACGAACCCGCGCAACCCGAATCTGCTGCTGCAGAAGTGGCTCGTGCGCAAGGGCGCCGACCGTCACCGGATCGTCGTGGCCCAACCGGCCCGCCTGTCCGAACTGCGTGCCGCGCTCACCGCAGAGGACGGGGCCGCCGACGACGAGGCCCTCGCGCGGTATGTGACCCGCCGCGCCGTCGTCGCACTCGAACGCGCCGAACGTGCCGTGATCGGCGACCGCTACAAGGTCCCACGGCTCGTCGCCGCACAGATCATGGACTCGTCGCTCTTCCGGCGCCGTCTCGACGAGATCGCCGCCGAGCACGGTCTGTCGCGCGCCGAGGTCGAGGCGCGGGCACGCAGTGCGCTCGACGAACTGGTGGCCGTGCAGTCGCGTCTGGTCACCGACCTGTTCACGCAGGCGATGCGGCCGCTGCACGCGGCGGCCTGGACAGTGCACGCCGACGAGTCCGGCCTGCGTGCGCTGCGCGAGACCAACCGCCGGTACTCCCTGGTGTTCCTCCCGTCGCATCGGTCCTATGCCGACGCCTTCGTCCTGGGCGACATCCTGGCGGCGAACGACTTTCCCGGCAACCACATCATGGGCGGGGCCAACCTCACCTTCTGGCCGATCGGTCCCGTCGCCCGCCGCACCGGCACGGTGTTCATCCGGCGCAGTTTCGCCGACGACGACGTCTACAAGGCGGCGCTCGAGGAGTACTTCGCGTTCCTGCTCAGCAAGCGGTTCAACCTCGAATGGTATTTCGAGGGCGGCCGGACGCGGACGGGCAAGCTCCGGGCCCCGCGCTACGGCCTGCTCAGTTACGTCGCCAACGCGATCCGCGGCGGGCGGGTCGAGGACGCGATGCTGGTGCCCGTGTCGATCACCTACGAGGGACTCGCCGAGGTCGCGGCAGTCGCCGCCGAGCAGACCGGCGCCACGAAGAAGCCCGAAGGGCTGGGCTGGCTCGTCCGTTACGCCCGCAACCAGCGCAAGCGGGCCGGGAACGTGTACGTGCGGTTCGGTGATCCGGTGTCGCTGCGCGAACTGCTGATCGCCGGTGGGGATCCGGACCTGACCGCACCCGCTCTGGCCGCCGATCCCTCCGCGACGGCAACGGATCCCGAGGAGGTGCGCGCACTGCGCCGGAAAGCGTTGCAGAAGGTCGCCTTCGAGGTCGCGGTCGGCATCAACTGCAACACCCCGGTGACGGTGAACTGCCTGGTCACCCTGGCTCTGCTCGGTGTGCGCGACCGGTCGCTGACGCTCGAGGAGGTGCGGGCGGTGATCGCGCCGGTCCGCCGCTATCTCGACCGTCGCGGTGTTCCGCAGGGTGGCCTGCACATTCTCGACGTCGAGGGCGGGCTCGCGGATGTGCTCTCGTCGCTGACCCACGCGGGTGTGGTCACCACCTACGCCGGCGGGGAGGAACCAGTCTATTCCATCGAGCCGGGTCAGCATCTCGTCGCGGCGTTCTACCGCAACAGCGGCGTGCACTGGTTCGTCAACCGGTCGATCATGGAACTGGCGATCCTGTACGCGCACGCCAATCCCGGCGACGATCCCACCCGCGTCGCGTGGGAGGAGGCGAAGAACCTCCGCGACCTGCTGAAGTTCGAGTTCTTCTTCCCCGACCGCGACACCTTCGAGGCTCAGATGCGCGACGAGCTGGCCTGGCTCGTCCCGTCCTGGGGCGACACGCTGCCGACGAAGGACGAGGCCCTCACCGGTCTCGTGGAGACCGGTTTCTTCATGTCGCACCGCACGCTGCGGTCGTTCTTCGATGCGCAACTCGTCGTCGCCGAGCGCCTTGCCGTCCGGGACCCCGAGCTCGAGATCGACCGCGCCGCCTTCCTCTCGGAGTGTGTGGCGGTGGGCCGGCAGATGCTGTTGCAGCGCCGCTTGTACGGACCGGAGTCGGTGTCGTCGGAGTTGTTCGCGTCCGCACTCGCCCTGGCACGCAATCGAGGACTGCTCGACCGGAACGAGGACAGCGAGGTCGTCCGCGAACGCAGGAAGGCATTCGCAACGGAGCTGTCGGCGCTGGCGCAGCGGGTCGCGTTGGCCGAGTCGCTCGACGTGTCGAACAGAAAGGTGGAGCGGTGAACCTCGAGCAGGCCCTCGAACGGGTACGCACGGGTCCGCACGGACCCGAGGTGGCGGCCTTCTTCGACTTCGACGGCACCATCGTGCACGGATTCTCCGGTGTCCACTTCTTCCGCGATCGGGTGCTCGCCGGAAAGGTCTCCGCATCCGAACTCGCCGCGACGATGATCAACGGACTCCGCGGGACGGAGACCGAGGATGATTTCGAACGCTTCGTCGCGATCGCCTTCAAGGCGTGGCGCGGTCACACCGAGGACGAACTCTACGACATCGGCAACCGGCTGTTCATGACGACGATTGCCGGGCATCTGTATCCGGAGGCATGGCAACTCATCGGGGCGCACCAGAATGCGGGTCACACGGTGGTGATCGCCTCCTCGGCGTCCCGCTACCAGATCCAGGCCGCCGGGGACGCATTGGGAGTCGAGCACATCCTGTTCACACCCCTCGAGGTCGAGAACGGTGTGCTCACCGGCCGGGTCGATGGAAAATCGTTGTGGCGCAGCGGAAAAGCGGAAGCAGCGCGCAATTTCATCGAGACCCACGGCATCGACGCCGAGGCCAGCTACACCTATTCCAACGGTGGTGAGGACGTGGAGTTCCTGGCCACCACCGGCAACCCCACCGCCACCAACCCCGATCGCACCCTCGCACGCGTAGCCGTCGAACGCGACTGGCCGATCATGCGTTTCCGGCCGCGCGGTACGCCGGGCGCCCGCGAGCTCGTCCGGACCGCCGCCGCCTACGGCGGAATGTTCGGCTCGGTGTGGACGGGTCTCGGTCTCGGCCTGATCAACCGCAGCCGCAAGACTGCGCTGGACTCGATCATCAGCATCGGTACAGAGGTCTCCCTGGCCCTGGCCGGAGTGAACGTACGCATCGTCGGGGAAGCGAATGCGTGGGCCACCCGGCCGGCGGTGTTCATCTTCAACCACCAGAGCCAGCTCGATCCGGTGGTGCTGGCCAAGGTCCTGAGACAGGACTTCACGGGCGTGACCAAGAAGGAGATGGCCAACGACCCCCTCTTCGGGCCGCTCCTGCGTTTCGTCGGCGCCACCTTCGTCGACCGCACCAACACCGAGCGGGCGGTCGCGGCGCTCGGGCCCGTCGTCGACACCATCCGGGAAGGGACGTCGATCGTCATCGCACCCGAGGGCACACGATCGCTGACACCGGCGATCGGCAGATTCAAGAAGGGCGCCTTCCATATCGCGATGCAGGCCGGCGTCCCGGTCGTGCCGGTCGTGATCCGCAATGCCGGTGAGATCCTGTGGAAGCACTCGACGCTGCTGCGTTCGGGCACCGTCGACGTGGCGGTACTCGAACCGATCGACGTGAGCGGCTGGTCGCGGGAGAAGCTCGGTGAGCACATCGCCGAGGTCGAGGATCTCTACCGCCACACCCTGTCGAGCTGGCCCACCGACTAGATGTCGAACGAGACAGTGAAACCGGGACGACCGGACGACGAGGAACCGGACGAAGGTGCGGCCGACGAGACGGGACCGGACCAGGGCACGGCCGACGAGACGGGACCGCTCACCCCGCAACGGCGTCGCCGGCTCAAGTGGCTCATCGGCGCGCTGCTGGTCGTGGTGCTCACCGTCGAGATCGTCCTCGTGTGGCCGGAGCTGTCCGACAGCGTCCGCGGCCTCGGGCACCTGTACTGGTGGTGGGTCCTCGCGGCGGTGTGCGCGTCGATGGCGGAGATGTCGACCTTCGCGCGGGTGCAACGGGCCCTGCTGTCCGCGGCGGGCGTGAAGGTCTCGCAGCGGCAATCGCTCTCGGTGGCACTCGCGGCGAACTCCATGAGCGTGACCCTCCCGGGCGGGCCGGTGGTCGGGACGACCTTCACCTACCGGCAGATGCGTCACTGGGGTGCATCACCGGTGGTGTCGACCTGGCAGCTGGTCATGGCCGGTCTCCTCCAGGCCGCCGGACTCGCACTGCTGGGCCTCGTCGGCGCTCTGCTCGTCGGCGCCAGCAACAACCCGTTCTCGTTGATCTTCTCGATCGGCGGTCTGCTGCTGCTGGTCGTGCTCATCCAGTACGCGGCGGGCAATCCGGGTTCGTTCGAGTCGATCGGCCTGATCGCCCTGCGGGGTCTGAACCGTCTGCGGAAGAAACCCGAACAAGCGGGCGCGCGGGCGTGGCGGAAGATCGTCGCCCAGTTGAGCGCGGTGCAACTCGACCGTCCGCACGCGGCCCGCGCGTTCGGCTGGTCGGTGAGCAACTGGGTGTGCGACGGCGCGTGCCTGGCGTTCGCCGCGTACGCGGTCGGTGGCGCGCCGAGCCTGGCGGGTATCGCGGTCGCCTACGCGGCCGGAACCGCCACGAGCCGTGCCATCCCGCTGCTTCCCGCAGGCCTGGGCGTCATGGACGCGGTGCTGGTCCCGGCGCTCACCGCCAGTGGGATGACCGGTGCGCAGGCCCTGTCGGCAGTGGTGGTGTACCGGTTGATCAGTTTCGTGCTCGTCGCCGCGGTCGGCTGGATCGTCTTCGCATTCCGCTACCGGAACGTCGGTGAGGAGGACGAGGACGACGCTCCCCCGGATCTGCGGATCTGGGACGACGACTGAAGACGCCCACCCGAAAGATCGCCCGTGCGCCGGTCGGGGCGCTAGCGTTGCTCCATCCGAATGAATGGAGGGACGAGGTCCGTGGCACAGCACGAGGTCACACGTAAACGGGAGGTCTGGTCGGGCCGGTCGGTGTTCATCATGGCCGCGATCGGTTCGGCGGTCGGACTCGGCAACATCTGGCGCTTCCCGTACATCGCATACGAGAACGGGGGTGGCGCATTCCTGATCCCGTATCTGGTCGCGCTACTGACTGCGGGTATCCCCCTCCTCCTGGTCGACTACGCGATCGGGCACAAGTTCCGCGGGTCGCCGCCGCTGGCCTTCCGCCGGTTGCGCCGCGGGGCCGAGTTCATCGGCTGGTGGCAGGTGCTGGTGTGCTTCGTCATCGGCGTGTACTACGCGGTGATCGTGGCGTGGGCCGCGCGGTACACCTTCTTCTCGATCACCGAAGCGTGGGGTGACGACCCCGAGGGCTTCTTCATGAGTTCTTTCCTGAACCAGGACACCGACGCGACCTTCGGCCTGAGCTTCGTGCCGGGCGTCGCGTGGACGCTGCTGCTGGTCTGGATCGCGACGCTCGCGGTGCTCGCCCTCGGCGTCCAGCGCGGTATCGGCAACGCCAACCGGTTCTTCGTGCCGTTGCTGGTCCTGCTGTTCGGCGCACTGGTCGTCCGGTCGCTGACCCTCGACGGCGCGACCACCGGTCTGGATGCGTTCTTCAGCCCGAACTGGTCGGCGCTGACCGACACCGGTGTGTGGATCGCGGCGTACGCGCAGATCTTCTTCTCGCTGTCCGTCGCTTTCGGCATCATGGTGACCTACGCGTCGTACCTGAAGCGCAGGACGAACCTCACCGGTTCGGGTCTGGTCGTCGGTTTCTCGAATTCGAGCTTCGAGGTGCTCGCCGGTATCGGTGTGTTCTCGGCCCTGGGCTTCATGGCCCAGGCGCAGGGTGTCGAGGTCGGCGAGGTGGTCGCCGGCGGTATCGGTCTCGCGTTCATCGCCTTCCCGACGATCGTCTCGGAGATGCCCGGCGGTCCGCTCTTCGGCGTGCTGTTCTTCGGCTCGCTGGTCTTCGCCGGGTTCACGTCGATGATCAGCATCATCCAGGTGACCGTCTCGGCCTTCCAGGACAAGACGGGCCTCGGTCGGGTGCCGGCGGTTCTCGCCATCGGCGGTGTGTCGGCGATCGTGTCGCTGCTGCTCTTCCCCACCACCACCGGTCTGAACACCCTCGACGTGGTGGACCGCTTCGCGAACCAGTTCGGCATCGTCGGTGTCGCCTTCGTGGCGCTCGTGGTGGTCGCCTGGATCTACCGCCGCCTGCCCGAACTCCGCGACCATCTCAACTCGGTGTCGTCGTTCAAGGTGGGGACCG
The DNA here is from genome assembly GCF_013602415.1 of Rhodococcus sp. B50. NCBI lineage: Bacteria > Bacillati > Actinomycetota > Actinomycetes > Mycobacteriales > Nocardiaceae > Rhodococcus > Rhodococcus sp. B50. The sequence goes on from NZ_WPAG02000002.1 coordinate 2,924,129, forward strand.
GCTGGCTCGTGTTCACGGGCGTCATCACTCCGCTCGTCCTCGGCTACATGCTGTTCAGCGAGATCCGCGACCGTGTCCGCGACGGCTACGGGGGCCTGCCCGACAGCCTGGTCACGGCGTTCGGGTGGAGTGTGCAGGCCGGCGTGATCATCCTCGCCGTCCTCCTGACGTTCATCCCGTGGCGCAAGGGAGTCGACGAGGAGTACGAGCTCGACGAGAACCGTCCGCTCGCGTCCGCCCAGGTTCCCGCTTCGTCCGGTGATCCCTCGCCCGCACCCGACTCGTCCACCGGAGGTAACCAGTGAGCACAGCAGCCATCGGCATGATGCTTCTCGCCCTGATCACCCTGTGGGGTGGTCTCGTGCTGAGCATCCTTCATCTGCGCAGACATCCGGACGATCCGGACTGATCTGCACACCCGACCCCGAAAGGGTCGATCGTCGACGCTGCCACCCGAGGGTGTCGGTTCGGTAACACAACGGGGCGGCGCTCTGGCCGGGGCGCCGCCCTTGTGGTCTCCTGGAACGGTCGCACTCTAAACCTCTACTTTAGAGTTAGGTAGAACCCGTCCGGGTGTCACGACCCACAGGAGGAGAACCCCATATGAGCCGCAGACACCGTCACCGGATGCGCCGCTTCTCGGCCGCCGCAGCCCTCACCGTCGCCGCCGGCCTGACGCTCCCCGCGGTCGCCGTCGCGGATCCCGCACCCGTGGACCCGGCCGCACCGGTACAGGCACCCGCCGAGAGCCCGTTGGCGGGTGCTCTCGAAGCACTCCGCGCGCTGCCCGGCGTCGATCCGGCCACCCTCGCCGCCGCCGAAGCAATAGCGAACGCACGCGGAGGTGCGGTCGACGCCGCGGAATCGACTCCACTGGGCGCCTACGAGGACGGCATGGAATTCCTTCGCCGTCTCGGCGTCGAACCGTTCCTCTACCCCACCGGCGCACCGTTCTGCACGGCCGACGGCGACCTGCCGCTGGGCACCGTGCCGGCTGTCGCGGGCGCACTGCCCGGCCCGTGGCCCAACCGCAGCCTCGCACCTCTGCCGGGAACCCTGAACGTCGTCGACCCCGCCGAAACGTTGTTCGCGTTCGTACCGGTCGGCCTCGAGGGCGACGCGGACGCCTCGGGAATCCAGCTCGCCTGGTTCAACATCAACACCTTCCAGGGCGGCTTCGTGCCGATGGGCACGCCGGAGGAAGCCGCTGCGGGAGCCATTCCGGAGGGCATCACCGGAGCGACACGCGGCATCATCGAGCAGGCCGTCACGCGCTTCATCGCCGACACACTGCCCATGGGTGGCGTGCGGGTCGCACCGGTCGAGACGGGTTCGGGCACCGTGCTCTCGGCCATCTTCGGCACCGTGCAGAACGGCGACACCCAGTGCTTCTTCCTGCCCACGATCGGCATCGTGGACGTGCCGGCGCCCTGACGACCGGTCTTCGACATGCAGCGGGCGGGCGTCAGCTCGCCCGCTGCAGTCGATTCAGCCGGTCGAACACGAGCGTGACGGCGGTGTCCATGTGCGCGAGCACGTCGTCGACGGACTGCCGTCCCGCAACCCAGGCGACGAGCGCCGACATCCACACGTCGGCGATGATCCGCACGGCGTTGAGCACCTCTTCGGTGACGATGTCGATGCCGGACGCCTGCGCGAAGAGGAGGGTGAGCACCTCACCGAGACGATCGAGTTCGGGCGCCGAGGACGCGTCGGCGAACATTGCTGCGCGGATGAGGGCGTCGTAGCGCAGCGGATTCTCGGAGAGACGGGGCATCACTCCGCGCAGCACCCCCATGAGACGCTCGGCAGCACCGTCACCCGGAATCTCTGCGGTGGTCACGGCTTCCGCGGCGGTTTCGAATTCGAGCACGAGCGCGACGACGAGCAGGTGATTCTTCGAGGGAAAGTAGCGGTAGACCGTGCCGAGGGCCACGCCGGAGCGGTCGGCGACCGCTCGCATCTGCACGGCGTCGTATCCGCCTTCCGACGCGAGTTCCTCGGCCGAGGCGATGATCCGCATGTACCGCGCCCGCTGCGCGGGCCGCAGGCCCGCGCCCGGCGAGCGGGTGGACCCGAGACCCGGTCGCGATGCCCGAGCCGACGCCGATCCTTCGTCCGCGGTCTCCGTCGTCGACTGCTCCGTCATCACGCCACCTTCCGTTCATGCCCGTTTCGAGGATAGTTCAGCGTGGTGCTTCTGCTTTTTCGTACCGCCGACCGAGCCCCGACCGGACAGGTGTCCGGAAATCCCTTCCCTCCGGATGTAGAACGCGTTACATTTTCTCCGTCACCGTCAGGAGAGGGGCAGCTGTGCGCCACGGAATCACCCTGTTCACGAGCGACCGGGGAATCCGGCCCGACGTCGCCGCCTCGACCGCGGAGAGCCGCGGTTTCGACAGTTTCTACGTCCCCGAACACACCCACATCCCGGCCCGCCGCGAATCCGCACACCCGGGAACGGGCAACGAGACCCTCCCCGACGACCGCTACATGCGCACCCTCGATCCGTGGGTGGCGCTGGGCCTCGCGGCCGCGGTGACGTCGACGATCACACTGGGCACCTCCGTCGCGCTGCCCCTCGAACACGATCCGATCACCCTCGCCAAGACCATCGCAAGCCTCGACCATCTTTCCGGCGGGCGCGTGCACTTCGGCGTCGGATTCGGTTGGAACGCCGAGGAACTCGCCGACCACGGGGTGCCACCGAAGAAGAAGCGGACCGCGCTGCGCGAATATCTCGAAGCGATGCAGGCGCTGTGGACAGAGGAGGAGGCCTCCTACGAGGGCGACTTCGTCGCATTCGGGCCCAGCTGGGCGTGGCCGAAACCCGTGCAGCAGCCGCGTCCCCCGATCTTCCTCGGAGCCGGTTCCACCGACCGCAACTTCGATTGGATCGTCCGCCACGCCGACGGGTGGATCACCACCCCCACTGAGGACAATGTCGTCGACAACGTCGCGCGCCTCCACAAGGCGTGGGCCGATGCCGGGCGCAGCGGGACCCCGGATGTCCTGGCCTTGGCCGGTCGCTACGACGCCGAGCAATCGAGACTGTGGGCCGATGCCGGTGTCACCGAAGTGATCTTCGGACTGCCCGACCGCTCCGAAGAGGACGTCGTCGCGTACATCGACCGGCTCGCTTCGAAACTCGACCACTGATCACCGACCGGAACGGATCCCCATGAGCACCGATCTTCACCCCGTCCCCGCCGACACCGTCACCACCTGGAACCACGAAGCCGACGTCGTCGTCGCCGGTTACGGCATCGCCGGTGTCTCGGCGTCCATCGAGGCCGCCCGCGCGGGTGCCGAGGTGCTCGTCCTCGAGCGGACCGGCGGATGGGGCGGCGCGGCCTCGCTGTCCGGAGGGATCATCTACCTCGGCGGTGGCACCCCGCTGCAGAAGGCACTCGGATTCGAGGACACTCCCGAGAACATGAAGGCGTTCATGATCGCCGCTCTCGGCCCGGGGGCCGACGAAGCGAAGATCACCGAGTACTGCGAGGGCAGCGTCGAGCACTACGAGTGGCTCGTGGACAACGGCGTGGTATTCAAGGAGAGCTTCTGGGGCGAACCGGGCTGGGAGATCCCCGGCGACGACGGCCTGATGTACTCCGGCGGCGAGAACTCCGCACCCTTCAACGAGATCGCGACGCCCGCTCCGCGCGGCCACGTCCCCCAGATGACCGACAAGCGCACCGGTGAGAAGGGCGGCGGGTTCATGCTCATGCAGCCGCTGTCGCAGGTCGCCGAAAGCCTCGGTGTGCGTTCCGAATACGACGTACGGGTCCAGCGGTTGATCGTCGACGGCGACGGACGCGTCGTCGGCCTGGCGGCCAAGCAGTACGGCAAGGACGTCCACATCCGCGCCCGCCGAGGCGTCGTCCTCGCGACCGGCAGTTTCGCGTACAACAAGGAGATGGTCGCCTCCTACGCGCCCCAGCTGACGGGACGACCGGGCGCGGCGATCGAGGAACACGACGGGCGCGCGATCCGCATGGCGCAGGCACTCGGCGCCGACCTCGCGCACATGGATGCCACCGAGGTCGCCTTCTTCGGCGACCCGCAGTTGATGGCGCGGGGCATCCTCGTCAACGGCCGCGGTCAGCGTTACGTCCCCGAGGACACCTATCCGGGCCGCATCGGTCAGCTCACGTTGCTCAGGAACGACAACCAGGCGTACCTGATCATCGACGAGCAGGCGTACGAGGAAGGTTGTGCGGCAACGAGTTCGACGCCCTTCTTCCGGTTCCGGCCGAAGTGGGTCGCGGAGACCGTGGCCGAGCTCGAATCCGACATGGAGCTGCCGGCCGGAACGCTGCAGGCGACCGTCGAGGTGTACAACCGGCACGCGGCGAACGGCAGCGATCCGGTGCTGGGCAAGAAGAGCGAATGGGCCAAGCCGATCGGCAGCCCGATCGCCGCACTCGATCTCCGTAACTGCACCGCAGGTTTCACGCTCGGTGGCCTGCGCACCTCGGTCGACTCGGAGGTGCTGCACGTCTCCGGCGACCCGATCCCCGGCCTGTTCGCCGCGGGTCGCTGCACGTCGGGTGTGTGCGCGTGGGGATATGCGAGCGGCACGTCGCTGGGAGACGGAAGTTTCTTCGGTCGTCGCGCCGGCCTGTCGGCTGCGAAAGACTGACAGCCGGAACGGTTCCGGTGGCCACGGCCACCGGAACCACCCATCGGGTCAGAACACGCGATCCAGGTCGCGCGAGACGATCTGATCGGCGCCGTACTCGGCGAGCGCCGCGATCGTCATCGACGGATTGCACGCCCCGGTCGATCCCGGAATCTTCGCGCCGTCCACCACATACAGGCCGGGCTGGCCGTGCACGCGACCGGCGTCGTCGCACACCGCCCCGAACGGCGCACCCCCGAGCGGATGGAAGGTGTTGATGTCGACGGCGTTGACGTCGATGACGATCGAGGCCGGTCCCGCGATCCGCCGGATGCGGGCCTCGATCGCGCGGGTGAGTTCCCGGTCGTAGGCCTGATCCCAGTTCAGGACCGCATCGTCGCGGCCGGCGTCGTAGTGCCAGACTCCTCGGCCGTCGACGATCCCCAGACCGATCATCGTGGTCGTTCCCACATCGACGGGGAACGGCACCGGCCCGGTGACGATCATCAACGGTCCGGCGGGATCGGTGTAGTCGCGCATACCCACACAGGCGGGCCCGCCCTGATGGTCGCCGGGGCTGACGAGCGGACTCGTCACGGCGAACACCCGGTCGCCGTTGTTGCCCCATCCCGTTCCGACGCCGTCGGGAAGATCGGGGACGAACCCCTTCGCCTTCGCCTTCACGAGGAGACGGGTTGTGCCGGCCGATCCGGCACCGAGGAACAGCGACTGTGCGAGGATCCGCTTACGTTCGAGAATCGTTCCGTCCGTGTGGATCCGGTCGACGTGCACGATCCAGGTGCCGTCCGGAGCGCGCTCCATGTCGCCGACCCGGTGCAGCGGCGCGACCGTGACGAGCCCCGTGCGTTCCGCTTCGGCGAGATAGGTGACGTCGACCGAGAACTTACCGCCGTTGTTGACTCCGTAGATGACGTCGCCCGTCGTGTAGGACGGTTTCAGTTCCCCGGTCAGCTCCCGTCGCGCGAAGTCCCAGTCGATGCACATCGGCACCCTGAACGTGTCGTAGCCCTCCGAGCCTGCACGGTCCAGGAACTGGCGTGAGGACCGGTACCGATCGTGGTCGAGCAGATCGTCCGGGATGGTCGCGACCTGCAGCATCCGCGCCACCCGCCGGTAGTGGTCGGAGGCCAGCAGGTCGTAGTCGATACGCGAGGACACCGAATCGGAGAATCGCTGCCCGTCGGGTTGCACGGTCATGCCGTGATAGGCCAGCGAACTCCCACCGACCCCCGCGCCGCACATGACGTCCATGCCGTTCCCCGGAACCCGTTCGATGAGCCCTGTGAACGGTTCGGTCGGGATCGGCGGAGTACCGGTCATCACCGGGACGGACGACAACCACGACATCCGCCGGTCGGGTTGCAGCATGTGTGGGAACGTCTCGGCGTTCGGACCCGTGGGCCAGCGGATACCCCGTTCGAGGACCAACGTCTGCACACCGTCCCGGCCGAGATGCAGCGCGGTGATCGCACCGCCGAATCCGCTGCCCACGACGACCGCCCGGTGGCGTTCCTCGGTGACCTCGGCGCGCGCTCGTGGAACAGCGGTCAACGACAGTGCTGCGACAGCGGCGCCACCGACTGCGCTCGCGCGCAGGAAGGTACGACGCGTCAGGGACTCGGCGCGGGCCCCGATCCCGTGCTCGATATTCACGAATGGATCTCCTGGAGGAAGTTAGAGGACGGTAAGCGGCAGAGGTATCCCTCGATCCACGAACTCGAAGGACGAACCCGAGCTGTAGCGGGTCACAGCCACTTCCGGACATTCCTTCGTCGGCTGCTCCTGCCGGACCACCTCGACGACGAGCGCCTCCGCGCTCTCGGAGACCACCTGCGTGGAGAAGTGCGGGTCGACGCCTCGCACCAGAGCGTCGAGCGGTCCGAGATGGTCGGAGTCGATCAGCGTGGGCCACGCCCCGTCGGCCTGGGCACCACCGCGCCGGGCGATCCGCACACCGAGGCCTTCGTCGTCGTGACAGATCGTCCTCTCGACGTACTGACGCGGCGCCAGCAGGGGGTGGACGTCCATGACCGTGGCCAGACCCGCGAAGGTCGGCGGCAGGGCGAGGACCCGGTGGATGCGTTCGGCCGTCAGCCCTGCGATGCCGGTGAGCTGTTTCCGTGCGAGGCCGAGGGCCGACTGCTCGTCGGTGCGTTTACGCACGCCCATGAGGAAACCCAGAGTGAGCATGTGCTGTTGCAACGCGACCTCTTCGGCGATGCGCACCAGCGCCGACTTCGAGAAGTCGCCGAACCGGAGATCGGCGAGCAGCGGACCCGAATAGTCGTGCACCCCGTCCCCTTCGAGAACGATCGGGCTCAGGTCGACGGCGACCGCGGCCGACCTGCCGAGCGCTTCGGTGTGCGATGCCACCGGCGGCGGTCTGTGCGACGGATCGATGGTCACCGTCCACGCGCAGTGCGGGTGCCGGTCGGCGGACAAGCGCGGGGGCCGGTGGATCGGACGTACCTGCACGTGCGGATTGGTCGCAAGCGCGGTGGCGTCGAAGGTCGGGTCCTCGATGTCGTGACACATCGCGGTCACGTAAGCGTCGCCGAGCGGTTCGACGTCCATCAACGCCCCGCAGTGATCGAGCCAGAACTCGCCGTGGTCGCGGTCGTGGACGCGGTAGCGGAAGTCCATGAACTGCGGGGGTGCCCCGATGTCGAGTTGCATGCCCTTGAAAATGGTGACGACGTCGTCGCCCTCGAACTTCAGGGCCCGCTGCATGCGACGGGTGTACCACGGCGAGGACGCCTGCCATTCCTCGATGGCCACCTCCGCCATGCCCTCCCGACCGAACGCCGAGATCAGATGCGCCATCCCGGATCGGTCGATGAGCTGACCGCACAGCAGCAGTTCGGGAACGAGCGCGGCGAGGTCGGTGCGGGAGAGCGCAGCGAACGATTCACCGGTGTCCACGGTTGTCACCACAACGGAACCGGTGACTCGCCGACCCGGTACCAGCCGGGAAGGCGCTTCTTCGCCGTCGATCGCTCGATCCGTTTCTGCATGCCGTCGGACAGCGCGTTCGCGGTGATCATCTCGAGGAACAGGTGCGAGACGTTGCCGAAGTCGAAGAAGTCGCGCTGCCACGACCACTGGAAGTCGCCGCCGTACCGGAACCAGCTCCCGCCGATGCCGTGGACGGAGTAGTGCTCGCCGTCCTCGCGGGTCGCATCGGCCATCTGCTTCCAGAAGCCGATCACGTCGCCCGACCGGTCGTCGACGACGAACTGCTGGTAGGGATACTGCCAGCCCTCGAGTCCGTCCATCTCCTGACCGAGCGCGAGTTCGCGGATCTCCTCACGGCCCACGGCCATGAACTCGTCCTTCGGACCGTAGTTCCAGCCGTAGGTGGCGTCCTCGGTGTACATCTCGGCCAGCGGCTTCCAGTCGCCCTCGGCCTCGGCGCGCTTGTTGGCGTCGACCCAGCGGGTGATCATCTCGTCGAGCTCGGCACGATCGAACGTGGCCATCCGGTCTCCTGATCCTCAGTCTTCGACGATGCGAAGGGCTTGTGTGGGGCAGTACTTCACGGCTGCTCGTGCATCTGCGTGCATCTCGTCCGGCACGGGGTCGAGAAGGATCTCCACCTCACCCCGCTTGGCGACGGCGAACACGTCCGGCGCCTCCATCGAGCACATCGCGTGCCCCTGGCACAGATCGAGATCTGCTTCGATCCTCATCTCGCGAACCTCACTCCTGCGTCGCCGTACCGCTGTTCGATGCCCCCCGGGTGCGACGTCGGCACCGCACGGCACACGGCTGCTCGAGCTGGACCACCATCTTCGAGTGATCGTTGCGATAAGTTTCGGGCGGCTGGGACAACTCGAACTCGAAGTCGCGCAGCAGGACCGAGAATATGGCCTTCAACTGCATGAGCGCGAATGCCGCTCCCACACAGCGGTGCCGGCCGGCTCCGAACGGTATCCAGGTCCACCGGTTGACGATGTCCTCCTGGTTGGGGTCGATGTACCGGCCCGGATCGAAGGTGTCGGGGGCGGGGAAGTCCTCCGGGATCCGATTGGAGATCGCGGGGGTGGCACCGACGAGATCGCCTCGCGCGATGCGGTATCCGGCGACCTCGAAGTCGTCCTGGGCCACCCGCAGGAGCAGGATGAGCGGCGGATGCAGCCGCAGCGTCTCCTTGAGCACCGCCTCGAGAATCGGGATCTGCCGCAGCGCATGGAAGCTCACGCTTTCACCGTCGGCGTAGAGGACGTCGAGTTCCTCGGTCACCCGCTCCATGTACTCGGGATGCCGCAGCAGTTCGATCAGCGCCCAGGCCGCCGTACCCGAGGTGGTGTGGTGACCCGCGAACATCATCGAGATGAAGATGCCGGTGATCTCGTCGGCGCTGAACCGTTCGTTGCCGTCCTCGTCCTCGATGGAGACGAGGACGTCGAGCATGTCGCGATCCTCCTTGCCCTCCGGCGGATTCGCGATGCGTCCGTCCATGATCTCCTGCACGAGTGCCACGAGTCCGCGGCGGGCCTCGTCGCGTCGCCGGAAACTCTCGATCGGCGCGTAGGGATCGACGAAGGCCAGTGCGTCGGTACCTTTTTCGAGGTCGTGGTAGAGGTGGGCGAATCGGCCGTCGAGCTGGTCGCGGAACTTCTTGCCGATCAGGCAGGCCGACGAGGTGTAGATGGTCAGCTCGGCGAAGAATTCGAGCAGGTCGATTTCGCCTTCGTCGCCCCAGTCGGCGACCATGTCCTGGACCTCGCGGTCGATGGTCGCCGCGTGGCCTCTCATCTGTTCGCCGCGCAGCGCCGAGTTGTGCAGCATCTCCTTACGGCGCTCGGGGCTCGCATCGAAGACGACCCCCTCCCCGAAGACCGGCTTCATGAAGGGATAGGCCGCCTGCTGGTCGAGTTCCTCATCCGCAGCGCGGAAGAAGAACTCGTTGGCCTCCGCCCCGGAGAGGAGCACGACCTTCTTGTCGGCGAGCTGGAAGACACCGACGTCGCCGCACTCCTGGCGGACGCGGCGCATGAGCGCGATGGGATCGGTGCGCAGTTCCTCGAGGTGGCCGTGTTCGTGTTCGCCGCCGGACACACGCCGGGGCTCGACGAGTGTGGTCATGAACGGTCCTTCCGCAGGGGTGCTTCGGGTTGAACCTCGATGAGCACGATGTGGGCACCGCGAGGGGCCGAGACGACGGAGAGCGCGGCCGCGGCGATGTCGGATGCACGAAGGAAATACGGGTGCCGGGCGAATCCCCATGTGCCCCAGTCCCCGAGCATCGGTTCGAGGACCTCTGCCGGCGCAGACATGCCGGCACCGGTCTGCGTCGGCCCCGGGCGCACGACCGACGCCCGGACGCCCGTGCCCTCGAGTTCCATCCGCATCTCGCGGACGAGCGCTTCGAGACCGGTCTTCGCCGCGTTGTATGCGCCCATCCAAGGCCGGGGTATCACGGCACAGTCGGATCCGATCACGACGAAGTCGCCGCGCCGTCGGTCGATCATGCCGGGCAGCGCGCGGTGGGCGAGTCGTTGCGTACCCATCAGGTGCACGTTCACCTGGAAGGCGAAGCGGTCGGGATCCATCTCGTGAGGCAGCGCGAAGTCCATGTCACCCGCTCCCGAGACGACGATCTCCGTGGGTCCGAGGGTCTCCTCGGCCGCCGTGACGAACTCGTCGACGGATTCGGTGGACGACACGTCGAGGAAGTGGGCGAAGGCTTCTCCTCCCTCACCACGGATCTTCTCGGCGATCGCCGTGCATTCCTCCACGCGACGAGCACCCAGAGCGACGGGATGCCCGTGCTCGGCGAGCGCGTAGGCGGTGGCCGTACCGATCCCGGAGGAGGCGCCGGCGACCAGCGCGGGACGGCGGTCGGGATGGGGTTCGAATCTAGGCATGTCGTTCGGTGACCTCTACAGGAAGGGCCGCGAAGCCTCGGACATTGGTGGAGTGGACGCGTTTGCAACGGTCCTCGTCGATCTCGTAGTCGGCGACGCGCCGGGCGAACTGTTCGAGTGCGATGTTCGCCTCGAGGCGGGCGAGATGCGCGCCGAGGCAGAAGTGAACTCCCCCACCGAAGCTGGCGATCTTCTGGGAGCTGTCGCGTCCGATGCGGAAGTCGTCGGCGGCGTCGAAGACGTCGGAGTCGCGGTTGGCGGAGCCGATGAGCAGCAGGACCTTGTCGCCGGAACGGATGGTGGCGTCGTGCAGGTCGATGTCGTCGACGGCGGTGCGGGCGACGATCTGGCTCGAGGTGTCGTAGCGGAGCGTCTCCTCCACCCATTGCGGTGCACGCGTGGGATCGCGGAGCACCCGCGACACCTCGGACTTGTCGTGCGCGCCCCAGTAGAGGGCGTTGCCGAGGAGTTTCGTGGTGGTCTCGTTGCCTGCGACCACCATGAGGAACATGAATCCGATGATCTCGTCGTCGGTGAGCCGGTCGCCGTCGATCTCGGCGGCCAGCAGCGCCGACGTGAGATCGGAGGTCTCCTGCTTCCGGCGCTCGGCGAGCATGTCGGCGTAGTAGCCGACCAGGTGCAGTGACGCCTCCATCGCGGCGACCGGTACGTCGAGCACACCCTCCTCGCGATGGACGACGAGGTCGGCGAGTCTGCGGATCTCGTCGCGATCGGATTCGGGCACGCCCATGAGTTCGGAGATCACATCCATGGGCAGCTTGCCCGCGAACTCCGAGATCCAGTCGAATTCCCTTGCCTCGACGGCAGGTTCGAGATAATGCAGGGTCAGCTCGAGGATGCGCTCCTCGAGGTCGGCGACGCGACGCGGGGTGAAGCCCTTGGAGACGAGGCGACGCATGCGCATGTGACGCGGGTCGTCCATCGCGAGGAAGGACATCACCTTGTGGGCGCCCGGGCCGTAGGCGGACGGATCGAGCGAGACACCGTTGGCACTCGAGAGCCGGGTGTTGTCGCGGAAGGCCGCGACGACGTCGGCGTGGCGGGACAGCGCCCAGAATTCGAGGTCGGGGTTGTAGTAGGCCGGTTCCTCCTCACGGAGGCGGCGGTAGGTGGGATACGGATCGTCGTGGAAGGCGTAGTCGTACGGGTTGAAGACCACGGGGCCGAGCGTCGGTGGATCGGGCGATGCGGGCCCTGCGTGCGACGCGGAGCCCGGGGATGCCTGGATCATGGATCACTCCAATAGAAGTCGGGCGGATGTCTCCAGCCTGTCGGCGAGTTTCTCGTAGGTGCCGTAGCCCATGCCGGCCCGGACCAGCGCGCCGGCGTAGAGCAGTTCGAGTGCTTCGAGTTCGTCGGGATCGGAGTCGGCGCCGAGTGCCGCCGAGATCCGGTGACGGATGTCGAGTCCGATGCGCGCGCGCAGGTGTTCGACATCCGGGTCGTGACCGAGCAGTGCACTGGTGACGGCAGCGGCGAGTTCCGGTTCGTCGGCCAGCAGCAGCGCGATTCCCCGGAGTACCGCGACCACGCGATCGGCACGGCTCGTGTTCCCGGCGTCGGCCGCGTCGGCCGTGGCAGCGTTGGCCAACCGGCGCCAGAACACTTCGGCGACGAGGTGTTCCTTGGACGAGAAGTAGGTGTAGGCCGTGGCCGGGGCGACTCCGGCACGGGCGGCGACCATGCGCACCGTCAGCCCCGCGAATCCCTCCTCGCGGAGCACCTCGACCGCGGCCTGCGTGAGCCTCGCTACCGTGTCGGCCTGCTTCTCTGTCAGGCGACGACGGGTCGATTCGAGATTCACATTTCTGGACACGTGTCTGGACATTACTACGGTCGAGTGGGGTCGGCAATGCCCAGAATGCGGTCATACGCCGAATTCAGCGCTGTCGTGGGTAGATACGGACGGGCATCGACTTGATGCCGTTGATGAAGTTCGACCGCAGCCGCCGCGGCTCACCCGCCGGCTCGACCCGATCGATACGGGCCGCGAGGGTCTCGAACATCACGCGCAATTCGAGCCGCGCCAGATGCGCTCCGAGACAGAAATGCACGCCCGTCCCTCCGAAGGCGACGTGCGGATTGTGTTCCCGCCCGATGTCGAAGGCGTGCGGTTCGTCGAAGACGTCCTCGTCGCGGTTCGCGCTCGGGTAGTACACGATCACCTTGTCGCCCCGCTCGAGCCGCTGGTCGCCGATCGACACCGGGCAGGTGGGCGTGCGGCGGAAGCCCAGCACGGGGCTGACCCATCGCAGAATCTCCTCCACGGCGCTGTCCACGAGTCCGGGATCGTCCTGCAACCGGCGCCATTGCCCGGGATGGTCGACGAAGGCCTGCATCCCACCCGAGATCGCGTTGCGTGTCGTCTCGTTGCCCGCGATCACGAGCAGGACGAAGAACATGTCGAACTCCATCTCGCCGAGCGTGTCGCCGTTCTCGTCGGGGCACACCAGCTTCGAGACGATGTCGTCGCGCGGTTCGACGCGTCGCTGCGCGGCGATCTCGTTGGCGTACAGGAAGACCTCGGCGGCGGCGAGCTCACCGTCCTCCTGGGTGGTGCCGTATTCGGGGTCGTCCCAGCCGATCATTCGGTTCGACCAGTCGTACAGCTTCCCGACGTCCTCCGCCGGCGCGCCGAGCAGCGCTGCGATCACCTCCAGCGGGAGGGGCGCCGAGATCGCCGGGACGAAGTCGATCACCGCGCCGTCGCGCCCGGCCTCGATCGCTGCGTCGACGGTGCGTTCGCACGTCCGCCGGATGCGGTCCTCGAGCGTCTTGACCATGCGCGGGGTGAAGCCCCGGCTGACGAGCTGCCGCAGGCGGGTGTGATCCGGCGGGTCGAGGTTGAGCAGCATGGACGCCTGTTTCAGGCGCGTCTCCTCGTCGAAATCGTCTATCTGGGTGGTCCCGAGCGCCGAGGAGAAGGTCGCGCTGTCGCGGGAGACCGCGACGACGTCGGCGTGCCGGGTGACCGCCCAGAAGCCTTCGCCGCCGGTCTCGGGTTGTCGGTGGACCGGACAGGTGCGCCGCAATTCCGAGAAGTAGTCGTGCGGAACCTCCTTCGCGAAGACGTCGGGGTTCTTGAGATCCGTGGGTGATGTCGTCATGAAGCCGCCCTCGTTGCGGGTGTACGAATGGCCTTCGTTTACAAGCTACTCATCTTCGTTTCGAATGGAAGACCCTTAGACTGTTTTCATGGCAGGCGACAACTCCCGGCCCGTGCGGCGGCGAACACTGACCCGCGACAAGGTCGTCGCAGCAGCGCTCGGAATCGTCGACGAGCTCGGATGGGACGGGCTCACGATGAGCACCCTGTCGTCGCAGCTGGGAATCGTCACTGCCTCGCTGTACAACCACGTCCGCAATCTCGACGACGTGCGGGCGGCCGTGCAGATCCGCGCGATGACCGATCTGGGAGCACATCTGCGCGAGGTCGCCATGGGCCGCAGCGGACTCGACGGACTGCGCGCGCTGATCGACGCCCACCACGCCTGGGCCGTCGATCATCCCCGCCGCTACGGAGCGCTGACCACCGCGCCGGTGGATCGCGACGGGCTCCTCGCGGCCGCACTGGACGCGAACGTCGCCCTGCGCACGATGCTCGCGTCCTGCGGGGTACCCCAGGAGGAGACACTCGAGGCCGCGATCGGCATGTTCGCAGCTCTGCACGGTTTTGCGGTCCTGCAGGGCAGCGGTTTCCTCGGCGACGAACTCGACCTCGACCACGTCTACGAGACCGTCGTGCGCGGAGTTCTGGCCGGCGTGACCCTCGACCCGACGAAGACGCGCTAGAGTGACACCCATCAACTGAACACGTCCGTCTTCAGATGGAGGGGTCATGCGGACGATCGACACTCTCGGCGATCTCGTCTCACCACTCGGCGGCACGATCAACGCCGCCAACGTCATCATGCAGCTCGCCCATCCCGGCGTCGGCCAGGGCGTCGTCGACAGCACGGTCGACTCCGGCCGGGCCGATCTCCATCCGATCAAACGGGCCCGCACGACCGGCACGTATCTCGCGGTCGCGGTATTCGGTACCGCCGCCGATCGCGACTTCGTGCGGGAGTCGGTGCGGAAGATCCATGCCCGGGTCGCCTCACCGCCCGGCGCGGAGGTCCGCTACAGCGCCAACTCCCCCGCCCTGCAGCTGTGGGTGGCGGTCTGCCTGCTCAAGTACTTCATCGATCAGCACGAGTTCCTGTACGGCCCCCTCACCGAGGAGCAGTACGCCCGGGTTCTGCGCGACGGCGCACCCCTCGCGACGACGCTGAACGTGCGACCGGAGTCGTGGCCCACGACCCGCGAGGAGTACGAGGAGCTGTGGAAGGCCGGCCTCGCCGACATCTCCATGAACGAGCACGTGCGCGAGTACCTCACCGAACTCTGCAATCTCGCGTTCCTCGAGGTGCGCCTCGGATCACTGGGCCGCGGGATCCACCGGCTGCTCGGCAGGTCGTTCGAACTGATCACCCGTGGTGCACTGCCGCCCGAGTTCCGCGACGTCATGCACTACGAGTGGACCGCCGACGACCAGCGCCGCTTCGACCGCTATCTCGTGGCGGTCCGGCGTCTGCACCGCGTCACGCCGTGGATGTGGCCGTTGCTGTGGAAGATCTACCTGCTCGATCTGCGCACCCGACGACGCCTCGGGCTGCGCGTGTTCTGACCGGCACCCGCCGGACCCTCGTCGAGACCGGTGTTGTGCGCGAGAATGTCGAATTCTTCGTACACAACACCGGTTTCGCCCGTTTTCGACGAACCGTTGCGTTCTGTCGCGTCGCCGAACTATAGTCCAGACACCTGTCCAGGACATCAGGGAAGGTCTCGATGACGCTTCGCCCCACCGACAGCTCCACTCTCCTGATCGACGGAAAACTCGTGCCCGGCAGCGGAGGCACCTTCGGTGTCACCGACCCGAGCACCGAGGAGTTACTCGGCCACGCGGCGGACGGCACCGCAGCCGACATGGATACCGCGATCGCGGCCGCGCGCCGAGCCTTCGACGACACCGACTGGTCGCGCGACCACGCTTTCCGGGCCCATTGCCTCCGGCAGTTGCGCGACGCCCTGCGCGAGCACATCGAGGAACTGCGCGAGATCACCATCGCCGAGGTCGGCGCCCCCCGATTCCTCACGAGCGCCGCCCATCTCGAAGGACCCGTCGACGACCTGCTCTACTTCGCCGACCTCGCCGAGAACTATTCGTGGATGCAGGATCTCGGCAACGCCTCCCCCATGGGCATCGCGACCCACCGCTATCTGCTCAAGGAGGCGGTCGGGGTCGTCGGGGCCATCACCCCGTGGAATTTTCCGCACCAGATCAACTTCGCCAAGCTCGGACCCGCCCTCGCCGCCGGGAACACCGTGGTGCTCAAACCCGCACCCGACACCCCGTGGTGCGCGGCCCTGGTCGGGAGGATCGCGGCCGAGGAGACCGACATCCCGCCGGGTGTGCTGAACATCGTCACCTCGAGCGACCACCGGCTCGGCGCACAGCTGAGCGAGGATCCGCGCGTCGACCTGGTCTCGTTCACCGGCTCCACCGCGACCGGCCGAGCCGTGATGCGCGCGGCCGCCGAGACGCTCAAAGAGGTCTTCCTCGAACTCGGCGGCAAGTCGGCGTTCATCGTCCTCGACGACGCCGACCTACGCGGTGCCTGCTCGATGGCGGCCTTCACCGTCTGCACGCATGCCGGGCAGGGCTGCGCGATCACCACTCGCCTGCTCGTCCCGCGCGAGCGCTACGACGAGGCCGTGGCGCTGACCGCGAAGTCCCTGAATGGCATCCGCCCCGGCGACCCGCGAGACCCCGGCACAATCTGCGGGCCGCTCATCTCCGAGAAACAACGGCAGCGCGTCGAGGGCTACATCCGCCTCGCCGTCGAGGAAGGCGGCACGATCGCCGCCGGTGGCGGACGTCCCGCCGAACACGAGCGGGGATTCTTCGTCGAACCCACCCTCGTCGCCGGTCTCGACAACTCCGCTCGGGTGGCACAGGAGGAGATCTTCGGTCCGGTCCTCGTGATCCTCCCCCACGAGGGCGACGACGACGCGATCCGCATCGCCAACGACTCCCCCTACGGCCTCTCGGGTTCGGTATACGGCACCGATCCCGATCGCGTCGCGCGGGTCGTGGCCGGTGTACGGACCGGGACGCTCGGCGTCAACGGCGGTATCTGGTACGCCGCCGACGCACCGTTCGGTGGCTACAAGCAGTCCGGGATCGGCCGCGAGATGGGTGTCGCCGGTTTCGAGGAGTACCTGGAGACCAAGCTCGTCGCCGAGCCCGCGAACTGATCGCATCTTCCGAAAGGACCTACGAGATGGCACGTTTCACAGGACGTACCGCGATCGTCACCGGCGCGGCCCAAGGCATCGGTGAGGCGTACGCCCGTGCGCTCGCCGCCGAGGGCGCGCAGGTGGTGGTCGCCGACCTGAATGCCGAACTCGGCGAACAGGTCGCCGAGCAGATCGTCGCCGACGGCGGTACCGCGACCTTCACCTCGGTCGATGTGGCCGACACCGTCTCGGCCGAAGCACTCGCGGCGTCGACGGTGGAGACCTTCGGCGGCATCGACCACGTGGTCAACAACGCGGCCATCTACGGCGGTATGAAACTCGATCTGCTGCTGACGGTTCCATGGGACTACTACAAGAAGTTCATGAGCGTGAACCTCGACGGCGCCCTCAACGTCACCCGCGCGGTGTGGCCGCACATGACGAAGAACGGCGGGTCGATCGTCAATCAGTCGTCGACGGCAGCATGGCTGTACTCGGGCTTCTACGGACTCGCGAAGGTCGGGATCAACGGACTCACACAGCAACTCGCGGTGGAGCTCGGCGGATCGAACATCCGCATCAACGCGATCGCCCCCGGCCCCATCGACACCGAGGCGACCCGCACCACCACTCCCGCGAACATGGTCGCCGACATGGTGAAACAGCTTCCTCTCCAGCGGATGGGCACACCCGACGATCTCGTCGGCATGTGCCTGTTCCTGCTCTCCGGCGAGGCCGGATGGGTCACGGGGCAGATCTTCAACGTCGACGGCGGGCAGGTGATCCGCTCGTGACCGGACGCTACGGATACATCGGGCTGGGCAACATGGGCGCACCCATGGCCCGGCGGTTGCTCGACAGGCCGGGAGGCCTGACGGTGCTCGATACGCGACCCGAGGCCGTGACCCCGTTCGTCGAGGCCGGCGCGAAGGCCACGTCCTCTCCCGCCGAGTTGGCTGCCGAATGCGACATCGTCTCCATCACGGTCCTCGACGACACCCAGGTCCGCGACGTCGTGACCGGCCCCGACGGGGTGCTGTCCTCCGCCCGTCCCGGCACCGTCGTGGCAGTGCACTCGACGATCTCCGACACTACGGCCGTCGAACTCGCCGAGATCTGCGCGAGCAGGGGCATCGATCTCGTCGACGCCCCCGTCAGCGGTGGAGCACCGGGTGCGAAGAACGGAACTCTCGCGGTGATGGTCGGCGCGAGCGACGACGCCTTCGGAAGAATCGAGGAACCCTTCGGCAGCTTCGCGTCGCTCGTCGTGCACGCGGGGCCCGTCGGCTCCGGAACGCGGATGAAACTGGCCCGCAATCTGCTCCACTTCATCGCGTTCACCGCGGCAACGGAGGCGCAGCGGCTCGCCGAGGCCGCCGGGCTCGACATCACCGAACTCGGCAAGGTCGTCCGCCACACCGACGCGATCACCGGTGGCGCGGGTGCGATCATGTGGCGCGACAGTACGTCTCCGCTGGCACCGGAGGATTCGTGGTTCCCGATCTTTTCGCACGTCCGCGCCCTCGGCGAGAAGGATCTCGCGCTCGCACTCGATCTCGGCGACCGTCTCGGAATCGACCTTCCGCTGGGTGCGCGAGCGTTGACCGATCTCGGCCCCGGGCTCGGCGTCGGTATCGGCGAGGTCGCGCAGACCCGTTCCCGGAAGGAGCCCGCATGACGGACGACACCCGCCGCCGCGGCCTGGAGATGATGTCGAAGGTCTACGGCTGGGAGATGCAGGACGGCCCGGGAGATCATTTCGCCGTCACCGCCGACCATCTGTTCGCGGACATCTGGTCGCGGCCCGGACTGAGCATCCGCGACCGTCGACTCCTGCTCCTCGGCGCCCTCACCGCGCAGGGACTCACCGACGTCGCGGAGATCCAGATCGCGGCGGCCCTGCACAACGAGGAACTCGACGAACAGCAACTCCGCGAGATCGCCTTGTTCCTCTGCCATTACGTCGGGTGGCCGCTGGGCACGAAGCTCGATTCGACGATCGGCAGCGTGCTGCACAAGCGGCGGGCCGCGAACCGGTCGTGAATACACCCGGTGGGTCCACGCCCGAGCCGGACTGTCCGGAACTCGGGTTCTACGGTCTCGGCGGACACACCGACGACCCGCGGGCGTTGCTCGACGAGATCGCCGTCGCCGAGGAGATCGGCCTCGGGTCGGTCTTCCTGTCCGAACGATTCGACACCAAGGACGCGGCAGCTCTGGCCGGTGCGGCGGCCGCGGCGAGCCGCACGCTCGGGATCGGCACCGCCGCGACCAACCCTCACACCCGGCATCCTCTCGTCACCGCGACGATGGCGACCACACTGCACCGGATGAGCCGCGGACGGTACGCCCTCGGACTCGGCCGCGGCTTCGACGTGCTGTTCGATCTCATGGGACTACCGCGCGTGACGTCGGCGCGACTCGAGGACACCGCCGAGCTGCTCCGTACCCTGTGGCGCGGTGACGCCGTCGCGGACCACCACGGACCGGCCGGCGAATTCCCGTATCTGCGACGCACCGCCGAGGGCGCCGACCGTATCCCGATCCTCATGGTCGCCCTCGGTGAGCGCACGCTCGAACTGGCGGGACGCGTGGCCGATGCCGTCGTCCTGCACACCTTCTTCACCGACAACACACTCGCGCGCGCCGTGCGAACGGTGCGACGCGCCGCCGAGCAGGTCGGGCGCGACCCGCGGTCCGTCCGCATCTGGTCGGTTCTCGCGACCGTCGACGAGTCGATCCCCGAAGACATGAGGTTGCGGAAGCTCACCGGCCGTCTCGCAACCTACCTCCAGGGATACGGCGACGTCCTCGTCCGCACGAACGGCTGGGATCGGGAGGTACTGAACCGCTTCCGCGATGATGCCGAGGTGCAGGCGAATTCCGGACCGATCGACGCGGCGCCGACCGATCTGCTGGTCCACATCCGCTCGTTGCTGCCCGACGAGTGGCTCGCCGCAAGCGCGACCGGCAGCGCTCGACAGTGCGCGGCTCGCATCGCCGACCAGTTCGATGCCGGCGCCGACAGCGTGATCCTGCACGGCGCCACGCCCACCGAGCTCGCTCCGATCGTCGCCGCCTGGCGGAACGTCCGCGACGCCGAACGTTTCGCATCCCTACCCGCCAATCCCGGCCGGAGCGCACCATGACCGACCTGTTCCTGTCGGTGGACGACCTGACTCCCGAACGGCTCTCGGCCGTGCTCGGCGGCACGGTGCATACGGTGGAGGTCGAGCGGATCGGAACGGGTCAGATCGCACTGTGTTACCGGCTCGTCCTGACCGGCGACGACGTGCCGTCCTCGCTCGTCGCGAAGCTCCCGTCGCCCGATCCCGCGACGCGGAGGATGCTGGCCGGCGCCTACCGCGGGGAGGCGCGCTTCTACAGCGACATCGAACGGTCCGTCGCAGTGCGTACCCCCACCTGCTATCACGTCGCGTTCGGTGAGGACGGAGAGTTCACGCTGCTCCTCGAGGACGCCGCTCCCGCACTGCCCGGCGACCAGCTCGCCGGATGCACCGTCGACGAAGCACACGACGCCGTCCGCAATCTCGCCGGATTGCACGGTCCCCGCTGGTGCGCTCCCGAGCTGTACGAGTCGGACTGGCTCACCACGACAAACGCCGAGCAGGCACGGATCCTCGCCGAGCTGTACGGCCCGGCGATCGAGACCTTCCTCGACCGCCTCGGCGATCTGCTCGGCCCCGACGACCGCGACACGCTGCGGGCCTGCGCAGAGCTCACCGAGGAATGGGTGCTCGCGCGATCCGACCGGTTCGCGCTGCTGCACGGTGACTACCGGCTCGACAACCTCCTGTTCCCGCCCGACGGCGACGGTGTGGTCGCAGTGGACTGGCAAACCCTGACGGTGGGGCTTCCCACCCGTGACCTCGCGTATTTCGTCGGCACGAGCCTGTCCCCAGGAACCCGCCGGGAGCACGAGCAGGATCTGGTCTCGACCTATCACCGCGCCTTGCTGTGCCACGGGGTGGAAGGTTACGGCCTGCAGCAGTGCTGGGACGACTACCGCTTCGCGATGCTGCAGGGACCTCTCGTGGCGGTCTTCGGGTGCGCCTACGGCACGAGGACCGACCGCGGCGACCACATGTTCGCGGTGATGGTCGAGCGGTCCTGCGCGGCGATTCGCGATCTCGACAGTCTCACCGTGGTAGCCGAGAGCATCGGACGGCGCGGCCGATCGGTAGGGTGATCCGGGATACACCGCACCACGCGAGAAGAACGGAGATCCATCCGATGTCCCGCACCACCCTGCCCAGCGAAGTGATCGAACTCGCCGAGGCGACACCGGGTTTCATGCCTCAGGACGAGGGAACCGCGTTGCACGAGGCTGCGGTGCAGTACCTCGGTGACGGCGTCGGTGTCGAGATCGGTACGTACTGCGGCCGGTCGACCGTGTATCTCGGAGCCGCGGCGAAGGCGACCGGCGGCACCATCGTCACCGTCGACCACCACCACGGTTCGGAGGAGCACCAACCGGGCTGGGAGTACCACGACCCGTCGCTGGTCGATCCGCACACCGGCCTGCTCGACACGGTCGGTGCCCTCCGGCACACCCTGGCCGACGGCGACCTCGAATCGCACGTCGTCGCCGTGGTCGGCAATTCTCCTGTGGTGGCGTCGTTCTGGCGCACTCCGGCGTCGTTCGTGTTCATCGACGGCGGTCACAGCAGCGAGGCCGCCCGTGCGGACTACGACGGGTGGGCGAAATGGGTGCGCATCGGCGGCGCCCTGATCATCCACGATGTCTTCCCCGACCCGAAGGACGGTGGCCGGCCGCCGTACGAGATCTATTGCCTCGCACTGGAGAGCGGCGAATTCGTCGAGAAGTCCGTGACGTCCTCCCTGCGGGTTCTCGAACGCACCGGCGGAACGGTCGGATCCCTGCCCGGCAGCTGAGTTACGGGACGAGCACCGGGCAGCGTTCGGTGCAGCGGTCGGCTCCCACCTGATGGGCGGGTGCCGCAGAATCCCGGAAGACGGCGTTTCCTCCCGTCGTGCGCGAGAGCGCGTCGGCGGCGAGGATCACCGCCGCACTGGTCCACGAACTGACCTCCACCGGCCATCTCTTGCCGTCGGCGTAGACGAGACCGGTCCAGTACGAACCGTCCGGATCGCGCAGATGCTGCATGGCAGCGAACAATTCGCGGGCACGACCGGCGTGACCGAGAGCGTCGAGCGCCAGGACCAGCTCGCAGGTCTCGGCCCCGGTGACCCACGGCCGGTGGTCCACGCAGCGGATCCCGAGCCCGTCGACGACGAAATCCGACCAGCGCTCGCGGATCCGTTCGTGCGCGTCGGTGCCGCGCACCGCACCGCCGAGGATCGGGTAGTACCAGTCCATCGAGTACTCGGGCTTCGGTGTGAACGCCTCGGGGTGCCGGCGCAGCGCGTGACCGAGACGGATCAGCGCGACCTCCCATTCGGGTTGTGCCTCACCGATCAGCTCGGCGATCCGCAGTCCGCACCACAGGCTCTGGTGGATGCTCGAACAGCCCGTGAGCAGGGCCTCGTCGAACATGCCGCCGTCGCCTCGCGCCCAGGAGATCTGTCCGCCGGGCAACTGCATATCGACCACCAGATCGAGTGCGGCGCACACCGTCGGCCACATGTGCTCGACGAACCTGCGATCGTTCGTCACGAGATGGTGGTGCCACACACCCACGGCGATGTAGGCCGTGAAATTGCTGTCGGTGTCGTGGTTTTCGACGACATCGCCACGGAACTGGATGGGCCACGACCCGTCGGCGCGCTGCGTCCGCCGCGACCACTCGAAGGCGGCCTCCGCCTCCTCACGTAAACCGGTGGCGGTCAACGCCATCGCGGATTCGATATGATCCCACGGGTCGGTGTGCCCACCGGGAAACCACGGGACCGCCCCGGACGGCTCCTGCATCCGCGCGATGGCCCGGCCCGTCGCCAGGCTCTGTTCCGGCGACAGCACGCCCGGCACCGAGGGCACCGTCACGCGTGCGGGTTCACCGCGACGCACCGGCGGTTCCCGGCTTCTCGAGGTAGAACACGACGCTCTTCCCGATGACGGGGTCGAGGATCTTTTCTGCCGTCCGGGTGATCCACGGCGCCTTCATGAGATCCCAGACCAGCAACCGGTGATACGCCTTCGCCAGCGGATTGTCGTCGTTGTCGACTCCGACGGCGCACTTGAGCCACCAGTACGGCGCGTGCAGCGCGTGGGCGTGATCGGTGCCCGAGACCACGAGGCCGGCGGCGGCGAGTTTCGCGGCGAGTTCGTCGGCCTTGTAGATGCGGACGTGCCCGCCCTCCACCTCGTGGTAGGCGTCCGACAGTGCCCAGCAGATCTTCTCGGGCAGCCAGCGCGGGACGGTCACAGCCGCCACGCCTCCGGGTTTGAGGACCCGGACGAGTTCGGCGATGGCCCGTTCGTCCTCCGGAACGTGCTCGAGCACCTCGGAGATCAGCACGAGGTCGAAGGTCGCGTCGTCGTAGGGCAGAGCGAGCGCGTCGCCGACCTCGGCCCGGGCCAACGCGCCCTCCGGGACCTCGCCTTCGAGTTCCATCGCGACGAACATGTCGGCGACGGCCTTCATGTCGTCGGCGCTCTGATCGAAGGCGACGACATCCGCACCGCGGCGATACAGTTCGAACGAGTGACGACCCGCACCGGCCCCGATGTCGAGGGCGCGTATCCCCGGTACGACGCCCAGGCGGTCGAAGTCGACGGTCAGCATCCGTTCTTCCCCTCTCGGTGCGCGGCAATCGCTCTTTCGTAGACTGCGGCGGTCTGCGCCGCCACGGCCGCCCAGCTGTAGCGTTCGAGCACGCGATCGCGGCCCTTCGCGCCGAGACGCCGACGTTCGGCGGGGTCGTCGAACAGGGCCGCGAGCCCTGCTGCGAGCTGCTCGGAGTCGCCCGGGGGCACCAGAAGACCGGCATCCCCGACGACCTCGGGGATGGCGCCGGCCCGGCTCGCGACGAGCGGCGTTCCGCACGACATCGCTTCCACCGCCGGGAGCGAGAATCCCTCGTACAGCGATGGCACCGCGGCGATCTCGGCGGAGGCGAGCAGGTCGGCGAGCTCGGTGTCGTCGATCCCCGAGACGATGCGCACGACATCGCCGATCGCGAGTTCGTCGATGAGCTTCTCGGTCGCACCACCCGGTGCGAGCTTCGAGACGAGGACCAATTCGATCTCGCGTTCGGTGCGCAGCTTCGCGACCGCTTCGAGCAGCGTCGGAACCCCCTTGAGCGGGGCGTCGGCGCTCGCGACGCAGACGATCCGGCCGGCCACACGCTCGGCCTGCCGCGGAGCGAACGTCTCCGTGTTCACGCCGAGCGGGATCGTGTGGATGCGTTCGGATTCGATCCCGAAGGCCGTCCGGATGTCGTCGGCCGAATTCTCCGAGACCGTGAGCAGGGTGGGGATACGACGCGCCACCTTCTCCTGCATGCGGAGGAATCCGTACCACCGCCGGAGCGTGATCCTGCGGCGGAGGGTGGTCGCGGAGGCCAGATCGAGTTCGCGGTCTCGGGTGATCGGATGGTGGATCGTCGCGACGAGCGGAAGATCCTCGGCGATGCGCAGCAGACCGGAGGCGAGCGACTGGTTGTCGTGCACGACGTCGAAATCGCCGAGACGCTCGCGCAGCAAGCGCGCGGCGCGCAGACCGAAGGTGCGCGGTTCGGGGAAGCCGGCGGTCCACATGGTGGCGACCTCGAGGACGTCGATCAGATCGCGGTACTCGCCCGGCTTCGGGGTGCGGAACGGATCGTCGTCGCGGTAGAGGTCGAGACTGGGCACCTTCGTGAGCGCCACGCCGGGATCGAGCTCGGGGTACGGCTGCCCGGAGAACACCTCGACGGTGTGTCCTTGGGCGACGAGTTCGCGGCTGAGATGGCGAACGTAGACCCCTTGGCCCCCACAATGCGGCTTGCTCCGGTAGGACAACAGAGCTACGCGCACATTCCACCTCGGGTTCCGCTCGGAGGGCCAGATCGCTCGGACAGATGTCCACTAGTTGTGTAGGGCACACACTAGAACATGTTTTGTGCCCTCACGATAGCGAGCCGGGCCTCGGCCGGTGAGGATCGGCGACGCGAGTGGGAGCCGACGCACCGAACGGGCAACCGTGACGAAGCTGCAGCAACGACGAACCTGCAGCAACGACGAAACCCCGGTATCGATGTGATACCGGGGTTTCGCCTGGAGCGACCCTGACGGGACTCGAACCCGCGACCTCCGCCGTGACAGGGCGGCGCGCTAACCAACTGCGCCACAGGGCCATGAGGAACTTTTCGTTCCCATAGCATGACCCACCGTATCCGGTGGGTCGGGTCTTATGAAATTGATGGTTGTTTGCCGGACAACCGTGGTGGCCAGGGCCGGGATCGAACCGGCGACCTTCCGCTTTTCAGGCGGACGCTCGTACCAACTGAGCTACCTGGCCGGACGGCACCCGAACCGAATGCCGATCGTATCTCTAGGAGCGACCCTGACGGGACTCGAACCCGCGACCTCCGCCGTGACAGGGCGGCGCGCTAACCAACTGCGCCACAGGGCCATACATATTCACTTCTCACACCAAGATACTGCACACTTCGACGAGGTCGAAGCGTACCCCCTACGGGATTCGAACCCGCGCTACCGCCTTGAAAGGGCGGCGTCCTAGGCCGCTAGACGAAGGGGGCCCGATCGGATTTCTCCGAACCGCACCCTCAACGGGTTTGGCGTTCCGTTGGGAGCTTGGACAGCTTATGCCACGGCATTCCTGATTCACAAATCAGCAGGTCAACCGGCCGATTCGTCGTTGTCAGGCCTGCTCGGCCATCCCTTCTCCCGCCAGCGCTCGAGCCACTCCTCCGAGGCCATCGCCTCGAGCGGCACCTCTACACAGGCTTCGAAGCGCGCACGGACGTCGGTGTCCGGCGACGTGAGGTCGGCGAGATAGCGCTGACCGGCGAGGGACGACGCGATCGCCTCGACGAAACGACGAAGATCGACATCGGGCCGGAACAGGCCTTTCTCCTGGGCCTCGCGTGCCAGTTCGTAGCCGGCCCGCCCCCACACGACACTACCCCGCAACCTGACCTCTTCCGCGAACTCCGGTTCGGTGACGAGACGGAACTCCGCGGCGATGACCACGTCGTCGTGCAGGGCCGCACCGAGATCGCCGATGAGTCCGTGCAGTCGTTCGAACGGATCCAGACCCGGCACGTCCTTCCATTCGGCGACGATCGCGCGGTAGTGCTCGAGCCCTTCGTCGAGGACCGCCCGGGCCAGATCCTCCTTGGAGGCGAAGTGGAAGTACATCGCGCCCTTGGTCGCGTTCGACTGGTCGAGGATTGCGTTGATCGATGCTGCAGCGAAGCCTCGCCGCGCGAATTCGGTGGCTGCCGATCGGACGATCGCAGCTCGCGTACGTCGAGCACGCTCCTGTTGACGGGGCATGGGGAAATTCAGCCTTCCACGTTCCTGCGTTCCCCCGCGAGACAACTCTAGTCTGCCCCCGCAATCCCGCCCACGGGTCGTGTTCCACCGGGTGAAATGAGGAACTCCACGTCGGCGACATCGGGGTTTTCACAGAACACACCGAGTGGTACGCTTTGTCCGGCTCGGGTGCGGAGCAGGGGGTGAGCACCCGGGCCGCTCTCATTCCTTCACGGGCGGCGCCCACACCACGCGGTGTCCGATATCATCGACCGCGCAGTGGGTTGCAGGGTCGTTCCCGAGCAGTATGGTGACGAGCGATGTGGTTACACTGTGCGCCCATGCCCCTATAGCTCAGTTGGTAGAGCTACGGACTTTTAATCCGCAGGTCGTAGGTTCGAGCCCTACTGGGGGCACCGACAACGCCGGCGTCGTACGCGACGCCGGCGTTCGTCGTTCCGAGAGGTTGTCCCCCGCTACAGGCGGTGCGATCCGGGCGGGACGTCGTCGACACTCCGTCCGAGTTCCTTCTCCGCATCGCGACGCGCATCGAGCCGCTCCTGCTCGACCCGGCGCCGCTCGAGATCCACGCGGGCCTGTTTCAGGTCGCGTCCGCGCTTGCGGTAGCGGGTGAGCGCGACGACGAACACCATCGCGGCCAGCGCTCCGAGGATCGCTCCGATCAGCGTGGCTCCGCGGAAACCCGGAGCATCCACGTCGAGGATCCGCTCACCGGCGTGCGCGCCGTTTCCGGTGCCAAGCACGACCGCCAGGGTCATGAGGTTCGGCAGAGCGACCACCAGCGCGAGCACGCCGAAGACGATCTGCAGTCCACGGTGGTACCTCCAATTGCGGACCTGCCAGATCCACGCGAGCAGCGAGATCGGGATCGCCGTGCAGAGGATGCCGAAGAGCAGACCCCACAGCACTCCCCGTGTGAATCCACCGTCCGCGAGCCCGGCGATCCGCTGCGCCCACCAGCGAGGAACGAACGCCGCCAACGCGTAATAGGCGATCACCAGCACGATCAATGCCACGACCACCGCGATGGTCTTCTTCGCCCAGGGCGGCAACCCCTTCCGCGAACCGGTCTCGACATCGCTGTTCGTCATCCGGAACCTTCCTCGCCGATCGGTACGTGAGCACGTGCCGTATGCATGTCAGCCTACGGACCACCGCTTTCACAGCAGGTCCCTTCACACTGTGAATTTCACCCGGTGCGGTTGCCCGACTTTGTATACGGTGACCCGCAGGGGTAATCGAACGTTCACCGTCCGGGGAGGAACATGCGCAGTTTCGTGGACCTGGGCCTGTTCCTGGCCGCTGTCGCCCTGGGGATCGGGTCGGTGTTGCCGGTGGTCGGCGGAATACGTCCCACCGAGATCCCCCTGGTGGCGTTGCGCGACGGCTTCCCCGCCGGTGACCTTGCGGGTGTCGCGGTCCCGGGTCTGCCGTTGTACGAGTCCCTCGCGGTCCCGCTCGTCGTCGCCGCAGTGCTGTTGCTCGCCGCCGCGCTGTTCGACTCGGTGGCCGTCGGGTGGGCCGGGACGCTGATCGGCGTCGCCACGGCGGCGGTGTTCTGGACGCGTCTGTTCCAGACCCACGGTGAGTACGTCGAACTCAATCGCAGTACGACGCTGACCAATCAGAACGGGACCGTCCTTCTGCTCAGCGGCACGCTCGTCGCGCTCCTGTGCTGCCTCATCGCCCTGCGTCGCTCGTCGACGAACCCTGTTTCCCTCGACTGAGCTTCCCCACCGAGCCTCCCCCTGTAGCGGGGCCGATCCCGATACTCTCTCCGCACCGGGTGGCCGCTTCGGGACACCCACGAGTCAAGGCAGGAACGATGGCAAGTCTCGACGAACTGATGTCCCGCATCCCGGTAGCGCAGGTGGCGCAGCGACTCGGCGTCGACACAGCGACGGCGGAGACGGCCGTCCGCGCGGCACTCCCCACCCTCGTCGGCGGTCTCGACGCCAACGCCCAGAACCCGACGGGGGCGGCGTCGCTGCTCTCCGCGCTGGGCAAGCACTCCGACTCGAGCCTGGCCGAGGGTGACGTCGACGTCGACGGGATCGACACCGAGGACGGCGACAGGATCGTCTCCAACGTCTTCGGCGACAAGAAGGAGCAGGTGATCTCGACCCTCGGCTCCGTGAACGGTGCGGGCGGGAACGATCTCATCGCCAAGGTCCTGCCGATCATCGCCCCCATCGTGTTGTCCTATCTCGCCAAGCAGATCGGCGGTGGCGCGGGAGCGAACGCCGCGAGCCCCTCACAGGGTGGCGGTCTCGCCGATCTCCTCGGAGGTCTGCTGAAGAACGCCGGTGGCGGTTCGGCCCCGGCCGGCGGCGGTCTCGGCGACGTCCTCGGCAGTGTGCTCGGCGGCAATTCGGGTGGTGGCCTCGGCGGACTCCTCGGTGGACTCCTCGGCGGCGGCAAGCGCTGAGAGCCGCTGGAACAGCACGTTCCGCTCTCCCGAGTGATGTGGCACGAGCGGGACGGTGCTGTCCTCGAGCGGTCCGGCCCTGTACCGTGATCCGGGCGATGTGGGGGGCCACTGCACGGTGGGACCGCATGCAGCGGCAACGATCAGCCGGGCTCCCCCTCTCCGTATTCCGGCGGAGTACACGGACACGATGTGAGGGGTAGAAGAGTATGACGCGAGTCCTGACTCAACTGGAGCTGCTGCGCGAGCTGGAGCCTGTGGCCGAAGCGAACCTCAACCGGCACCTCTCGATGGCAAAGGACTGGCATCCCCACGACTACGTACCGTGGGACGAGGGCCGCAACTTCGCCGCGATGGGCGGTGTCGACTGGGAACCCGAGCAGTCGAAGCTCGGCGAGGTCGCCAAGGCGGCCATGATCACCAACCTCCTCACCGAGGACAATCTGCCCTCCTACCACCGCGAGATCGCCGAGAGCTTCTCCCGCGACGGAGCCTGGGGCACCTGGGTCGGCCGGTGGACGGCGGAGGAGAACCGCCACGGCATCGTCATGCGCGACTATCTGGTCGTCACGCGGGGTGTCGACCCCGTCGCGCTCGAGAACGCCCGTATGGAGCACATGACGAACGGATTCGCGTCGCCCAACTCCACCGGCATGCTCCACTCGGTCGCCTACGTGACCTTCCAGGAGCTCGCGACCCGCGTGTCGCACCGCAACACCGGACGTGCCTGCGACGACTCGATCGCCGACAAGATGCTCCAGCGCATCGCCGCCGACGAGAACCTGCACATGATCTTCTACCGGAACATCTGCGACGCGGCGATCGACGTCGCACCGGCCCAGACGCTGGCCGCGATCGTCGAGGTGCTCGAGAACTTCCAGATGCCGGGCGCCGGTATGCCGAACTTCCGCCGCAACGGCGTGCTCATGGCCAAGCACGGAATCTACGACCTGCGTCAGCACCTCGACGACGTCGTGATGCCGGTGCTCCGCAAGTGGAGCATCTTCGAGCGCGATCTCGGCAGCGAGGCGCAGCGCGATCTCGACAAGCTCGGCACCTTCCTCGAGGAACTGGAACGCCAGGCGGGCCGGTTCGAGGAGATGCGCGACCGTTCCCTCGCCCGAGAGGCCGCGAAGCGCGAGAAGGTGGGCGCCGACGCCTGAGCCCCACACGGGCACGGACGTCCGAGGGCGGCAGAGGTTATCCTGTGCCCGGTGCCGATTTCGGTGCCGGGCACAGTCGCTTCCGCGGCCCGACACGAACGGGCGCGCTATTTCTCTGTCACACAACGTTTTCCAGAGGTACCCATGTCTTCCCTCCGTATCGGCCCGCTCGAACTGAACAGCCCGGTCGTGCTGGCGCCGATGGCGGGAGTGACGAACGTCGCATTCCGCACGCTGTGCCGCGAACTCGAACTCGAACGGGCCGGCAGCACGTCGGGTCTGTACGTGTGCGAGATGGTCACCGCGCGCGCCCTCGTCGAGCGGCACCCGGTCACCATGCACATGACGACCTTCGGTCCCACCGAGACACCGCGGTCGCTGCAGCTCTACACCGTCGACCCCGACACGACCTACGCCGCGGCGAAGATGATCGTCGACGAGAACCTCGCCGACCACATCGACATGAACTTCGGGTGCCCGGTCCCCAAGGTGACCCGCAAGGGCGGCGGATCCGCGCTCCCCTACAAGCGCAGGCTGTTCGGGCAGATCGTCGCGGCTGCCGTGCGCGCCACGGAGGGCACGAACGTCCCGGTCACGGTCAAGTTCCGTATCGGGATCGACGACGACCACCACACCCACCTCGACGCCGGCCGCATCGCGGCCGCCGAGGGAGCAGCGGCCGTGGCCCTCCACGCCCGGACCGCAGCGCAACGGTATTCGGGAGCGGCCGACTGGGACGAGATCGCGCGGTTGAAGGAACACGTCACCGACGTACCCGTGCTCGGCAACGGCGACATCTTCGATGCCTCCGATGCGGAGAGGATGATGGCGCAGACCGGTTGCGACGGCGTGGTCGTCGGTCGCGGCTGCCTCGGGCGCCCCTGGCTGTTCGCCGAACTCAGTGCCGCGCTCGGCGGTCGCCCGATCCCCACCCCGCCGAATCTCGGTGAGGTGACGCAGATCATGCGCCGGCACGCCGAACTCCTCGCCGATCATCACGGTGAGGACCGCGGTCTGCGCGACATGCGCAAGCACATCGCCTGGTATCTGCGCGGTTTCCCGGCCGGGTCGGAGATCCGCAACGGGCTCGCCCGGGTGTCGACGCTCGCCGAACTCGACGATCTGGTGGGCAAACTCGACCACGACGTGCCCTTCCCCGCCGATGCCGAAGGCCCGCGGGGGCGTCAGGGCTCCCCCAGCAGCGTCGCGCTTCCCGACGGCTGGCTCGACGATCCCGAGGACACCTGCGTGCCCGAGGGAGCCGACATGATGCATTCGGGAGGGTGAGTTCTTCCCCTCGAGCTGCCCTGGACGGATTCACGGATCGGCCGACGGATGTCGTGCGTCACAGCCGCGTCACAGTCACATGCAACCGACGATCAGTATCATTGCGGAGTCCTCGCGACGGTCGCCGGTGAGCGATCCCGTGGACGACGACGGATGACGATGCGGGACGACCGCGGAAAGAGCAGGTATCGGTGGACGAGGAGCACGAGACAGGATCCCCGGATCCTCGCGCTCCCTGGGAACGACCGATAGCCGACAGCGCCTACCGCGAATCCCGCCCGAGCAGGCGCAGCCGCGCGGGCGGGGTGCACCGCTCCGACGAGCCCGACCCCGACTCCGGTCGCCA
This sequence comes from Rhodococcus sp. B50, assembly GCF_013602415.1. Lineage (NCBI taxonomy): Bacteria > Bacillati > Actinomycetota > Actinomycetes > Mycobacteriales > Nocardiaceae > Rhodococcus > Rhodococcus sp. B50. The sequence goes on from NZ_WPAG02000002.1 coordinate 2,955,616, forward strand.
TGAGGGTGTACGCAATCGCCGGTCCGCGGATTCGGACGACCCGGAGCAGCTCACCGTCGCCGAACTGCTCGACAAGATGGGGCGACGATCCGATCCGCCTCCGCGGTCGGATCCCCCCGTGGATCCGCCGAGCACGTCCACCTCGTCGCTGCCTCCGGCGCATCCTCGCGGCCCCGAGCCTTCCCGGCACGTCGCATCCGAGGACGACGCCGGCCGGGCCGCGCTCCCGCAGAGGATGCCTCCTCCGGCGGCGCCGCCGACCCGGTCGAACCCCTCGGCACAGTCCAACCCTCCTGCACAGTCCAACCCTCCGGTACCGCCGACTGCGGGTGCACCGCCCGTGCCACCCGGTGCGCCGCGAGTGCCGCCGGGACCGTCCCGTCCCCGGCCTCCGGAGAATCCCGTCCCGCCGCGCGCCCAGGCACCGGATCGGCCGGCCGGTCCTCCGTCTCACCCGGCCTCGGTGCCACCACCGCGAGCGGTGCCTTCGGCGGAGTCGCGAGCGGTGCCTCCGGCGGAGTCGCGAGCGGTGCCTCCCGTCGGCGCGCCGCAGACCCCACCTCCTCGACAGCAACCGCCGGTCGTGGACGAACAACCGACCGTCAAGATCGACACGGTTTCCTCCGCAGGCGACCACCCGCCCGCCGACGACGAGAAGGCACCCAGCCCCGCGCTGCCACGCCCGGTGGGCAGTGGCACCCTCGGCCGACTCGCCCAGAGCAAGCAACGCAAGCGGAAACGCCTCCGGTTCGCAGCGCGAGCGGCGGTGGCGTTCGTCTCGGTCCTGGCACTGCTGGGCAACGGTGCGGTGTGGGGATACGTCCGTTCCACGGAGGCGGGCTTCTCCCAGATCGCCGCACTGGACACCGAATCGGACGACATCGTCGACCCGATCGGCCAGACGGGCGACGAGACCTATCTGATCGTGGGCACCGACACCCGCGCCGGTGCCAGCGGCGCGATCGGGGCCGGAACCGTAGACGACGCCGAGGGCGCTCGTGCCGACACCGTCATCCTCGTCAACATCCCTGCGGATCGCAGCCGCGTGGTCGCGGTGTCGTTCCCCCGCGATCTGGACGTGGAACGCCCGGTATGCCGCGGATGGGACAGCGCGACCGGCGAATACGATTCCGAACTGTATCCGGCCGCCGACGGAGACAAGCTCAACGCGACCTATGCACTCGGCGGTCCGAAGTGCCTGGTCAAGGTGATCCAGAAGATCTCCGGGTTGAAGATCGGCCATTTCGTGGGCATCGACTTCGCCGGCTTCGAATCGATGGTGGACGAGATCGGTGGTGTCGAGGTGTGTACCTCCATACCGTTGATCGACAACGAGCTCGGTCCCCTCATCGAGACACCCGGAACCCACACACTCGACGGGAAACGCGCACTCGACTACGTCCGCGCCCGCAAGATCGATTCGGAAGGCAACAGCGACTACGGCCGCATCAGCCGGCAGCAGAAGTTCCTGTCGTCGCTGCTGCGTTCGACGTTGTCGAACAAGGTGCTGCTCGATCCCGGGAAGCTCAACGGGTTCATCGGCGCCTTCACCCGTGCGACGTTCGTCGAGAACGTCAACGCCGAGTCACTCGTGAAACTCGGACGTTCGATGCAGAACGTCGAGGCGGGCGCGGTGTCGTTCCTCACCGTCCCCACGGCCGGCACCAACGACTGGGGCAACGAGATCCCGCGCACCGACGACATCGAGGCGATCTTCACCGCGATCATCGATGATCTCCCGTTGCCGGGAGAGAAGCGGGAGGAGGACCCGACGGAGGTCGCGGCCGCTCCCCCGGCCGAATCGCTGCCCGCGCAGCTCGCGGTCGACCCGTCGACGGTGTCGGTGCAGGTCTCGAATGCCTCGGGTCTGTCCGGGCTGGCGGCGCGCACCGCCGAGGAGGTCGCCGCCTACGGCTTCCCGGTCTATTCGGTGGGCAACTACGCCTCCGGGACGAGCAAGCAGACCGTGATCCGCTTCAGCGCGGGGCAGGAGATCGATGCGGCGACGGTGGCCTCCGCCTTCCCCGGTGCGGTGCTGCAGGAGGCTCCGCCCTCGGCCCAGCTGGGCAGCATCGTGGAGATCGTCCTGGGCACCAGCTTCGACGGCACCGTCGTCGCTCCCACCCCGGCAGGCACGCAGCTCGCCCCGATGGAGATCCAGACCCGGTCGGAGTCGTCGGTCGAGCTTCCCGCGGATCTCGCGATCACCAACGCCGCCGACGATCTGTGCATGTAGTCGCCGCTGTTCGGCCGACCGGGTTCATCTGCGGTTCATCCGATGCTCGCCGTTCGGACCGATCGAGGTCGTAGGCTGTGCCATTATGCGCGTCGTCTACAACGAACAGATGGGCGAGCTCGGCGATCTCCTCGGGGAGATGGCCGGACTCGCCGGAACCGCGATGGAGCGGTCCACCAGAGCTCTTCTCGAAGCCGATCTCGCTCTCGCCGAGCAGGTGATCGACGAGCACGAGAAGATCACCGAACTCGGCGCGATCTGCGAGGAGAAGGCGTTCCAGCTGCTCGCGCTGCAAGGCCCGGTCGCCGGCGACCTGCGTGCCGTGGTCAGCGGTATCCAGATCGTGGCCGACATCGATCGTATGGGTGCGCTGGCGCTGCACATCGCGAAGGCGACCCGTCGGCGCCATCCCAATCACGTGCTCCCCGACGAGGTGAAGGGTTACTTCGCCGAGATGGGCCGGATCGCGGTGGCTCTCGGTGCCGCGACCCGCGAGATCCTCGAGACTCGCGATCCCGCCCGGGCCGCCCGCCTCCACCACGAGGACGAGGCGATGGACGACCTGCATCGTCACCTGTTCACCGTTCTCATGGACCGCGAATGGGAGCACGGCGTCGCAGCGGCCGTCGACGTCACCCTGCTCGGCCGCTACTACGAGCGCTTCGCCGATCACGCCGTCGAGGTGGGCCGCCGGGTCATCTTCCTCGTGACCGGCAAGCTCCCCACCGAGGAGGAAATCCGTCAGCTCGTGGAGAAGGTCGACAGCCTGACCGTCTACCCCGAGAATCACTGACCCTACGAACCGACGAGACCCCGACCGGGCGAATCCGGTCGGGGTCTCGCACGTAGAGGGCGGGTTCAGCCGAAACGGCCCGAGATGTAGTCCTCGGTGGCCTTCTTGCTGGGATTGGAGAAGATCTTCTCCGTGTCGTCGATCTCCACCAGTCCACCCGGGCGGCCGGTCGCCTCGAGATTGAAGAACGCCGTCTGATCGCTCACGCGCGCAGCCTGCTGCATGTTGTGCGTGACGATGACGATGGTGAAGTCCTTCTTCAACTGACCGATCAGGTCCTCGATGGCCAGTGTGGAGATCGGGTCGAGTGCCGAGCACGGCTCGTCCATGAGCAGCACATCGGGCTGCACCGCGATCGCGCGGGCGATGCACAGACGCTGCTGCTGACCGCCGGACAGGCCGCCGCCGGGCTTGTCGAGGCGGTCCTTGACCTCGTTCCACAGGTTGGCGCCGCGCAGCGACTTCTCCGCGACCTCGTCGAGCGTCTTCTTGTCGCGCACGCCCTGCAGCTTCAGGCCGGCCACGACGTTGTCGCGGATCGACATCGTCGGGAACGGGTTGGGCCGCTGGAAGACCATGCCGATCGTCTTGCGGACGCCGACCGGGTCGACGCTCGGATCGTAGATGTCCTCACCGTCGAGGAGGACCGAGCCCTCGACGTACGCGCCGGGGGTCACCTCGTGCATGCGGTTGAGCGACCGCAGCACGGTGGACTTGCCGCAGCCGGACGGGCCGATGAAGGCGGTCACGCTCCGCGGCGGAACGGACAGGGTCACGTCGGCCACGGCGTGGAACTTGCCGTAGTAGATGTTGACGTCCTTGAGATCCAGACGCTTGGCCATTACCGGCTCCCTACTGGTGTATCGATGTCGTGAGTAAAGTTCATGGATTACTTCTTGGAGCCGACCTGCGAGTACCGGCTGATCAACTTGGCGGCGATGTTGAGGATCGCGATGACCAGGATCAGGGTGAGCGCTGCACCCCAGATGCGCTGCGCACCGGCGGCGGTGGGGTTGTTCATCTCGGCGACCATGACGCCCGGGAGGGTGCCCTGCTCGCCGCCGAACAGTCCGAAGTTGATGAAGGGGGCGTAGCCGACGAGGATCAACAGCGGCGCCGTCTCACCCATGACGCGGGCGAGGGCGAGCATGATGCCGGTGATGATGCCGGCGAGCGAGGTCGGCAGCACGATGCGCGCGATGGTCTTCCACTTGGGCACACCCAGGGCGTACGACGCTTCACGCAGATCCTGCGGGACGATGCGGAGCATCTCCTCGGTGCTGCGCACGACCACCGGAACCATGAGCAGCACGAGAGAGAGCGAGACCGCGAAACCCGACTTCGGCATGCCGAAGGTCGACACCCACAGGGCGTAGATGAACAGCGCCGCGACGATCGACGGGACACCGCTGAGGATGTCGACCATGAACGTCGTGATCTTGCCGAGCCGGGACTTGCCGGCGTACTCGACGAGGTAGATCGCCACGAAGACGCCGAGTGGGATCGAGATGACCGCACAGACGAGTCCCTGCAGGAGTGTGCCGACCAGAGCGTGGTAGATGCCGCCGCCCATCGACGAGGCTGTCAGGCCGCTCAGCGAGTTCGTGAACCAGGTCGGCGACACGAGGGCGGGCAAACCCTTGCTGATGACGGTGATCAGCACCCAGGCGAGCGGGATCAGCGCGACGACGACCGAGAGGGTGACGAGCACCGTGGCTGCGGTGTCCTTCGCGCGACGACGTCCGCTGACGCGCTGGAAGGCCGGGGCCTTGACCGGAGAGGTGAGCGTGGTGGTCGACATGGATCAGTCCTTCTTTCCTGCGACGATCATGCGCGCGGCGGCGTTGACCACGAAGGTGAGCACGAAGAGCACGAGACCGGCGGCGATGTACGCGCCCGCCTGGATGTCGTTGTTGAACTCCGCGTATCCGAGCGCGATCTTGGAGGCGATCGTGGCACCCCCGTCGAACAGCGACCAGGAGAACGCCTGCGAGGTGGTGCGGAGGATGAGGTACAGCGCCATCGTCTCGCCGAGCGCGCGGCCGAGACCGAGCATCGATCCGCTGATGTAGCCGGACTTGCCGAACGGGATGACGGTGGTTCGCACGACCTCCCAGCGGGTCGCACCGAGCGCGAGCGCGCCTTCGATGTGGGCCACCGGGGTCTGGACGAACACCTCGCGGCTGACCGCGGCGATCGTCGGCAGGATCATCACAGCGAGGACGATGCCGGCGGTGAAGATCGTTCCGCCGCCCACGATGGAGCCGCTGCCTGTGGCGAACAGCGGGAACCAGCCCAGGTTGGTGTTGAGCCATTCCGCCACGGGGCGCAGGAACGGGGCGAGGACGAGCATGCCCCACAGGCCGTAGACGATCGAGGGGACCGCGGCGAGCAGGTCGATGACGTACGCCAGCGGTTTCCGGAGCCGATCGGGGCAGTACGAGGTGAGGAAGATCGCGATGCCCAGCGCGACGGGCATCGCGAGGAACAGCGCGAAGAACGAGACGAGCACCGTCACCTGGAACAGATCGAGGACACCGAACGCCATGTCGGCGATGTCCTGCGTGATCCAATCGCGGCTGGTGAGGAAGTTGACCTGGTTGCGCTGCAGGGCCGGGACGGCGCGCCAGACCAGGAAGACCGCGATCGCACCGATGATCACGGAGATCAGGACGGCAGAGCCCGCCGCCAGTGAGCTGAAGATTCGGTCTCCCGGCCGCACGACGGTCTTGCGTGCCTGGTCCGGGGATGGGGGTGGGGTACTGATCGTGTCCTCCGTGGTGCCGGTGACACCGCCCGTTCCTGAGCGGGTCGGTCCGTCGGCCGCGATGGGAACCGACGTGTTGTGCGCGTCACTCATGTGCGCTCGCAATCCTTCTCAGCGTATTCGTCAGGAACGGGCGGGTCGATGATCGCTCGGTCACTCGTCGCGACCGAGCGACCTCTCGGTCATCCGGCAGCGATGGCGTCGATCGACTCGGTGAGCCGGGTCTTGAAGGTGTCGGGCAGCGGGACGTAGCCCTGCTCGGACAGGCCTTCCTGACCCTCGTTGGCAGCGGAGATCAGGAACGACTTGACGGCGGCCGCGGTGTCGGCGTCGTAGCCGGCGGAGCACACGATCTCGTAGGTGGCCAGCACGAGCGGGTAGGAACCTTGCTCGGTGCTGCCGAAGATCGACGACAGGTCGAGGGTGAGGTCGCCCTCGGAAGCCGGGACGAACTCGGCACCCTCGATGGCCTTACCGGCGGTCTCCTCGTTCAGCTCCACCGGACCGGAACCGTTGTCGATCTGCGCGATGCTCAGATTGTTCTGGTCGGCGAAGGACTTCTCGACGTAGGTGATCGAGTTGGGCGAACCGGAGACGGCCTGCGCCACACCCGCCGAGCCCTTCGCGCCCTCACCGACACCACCGGTGAAGTCGGAGCCGGCACCGCTGGTCCAGGCACCGTTCGATGCGGTCTCCAGGTACTGCTGGAAGTTGTCCGTCGTGCCCGACGAGTCGGAGCGGACGATCGGGGTGATGTTCGCGTCCGGCAGCTCCGCACCTTCGTTGAGCGCAGCGATGGCCGGGTCGTTCCACTTGGTGATCGAGCCGTTGAAGATCTTGGCGGTGGTCTCGGCGTTCAACACGAGATCGTCGACACCCTCGACGTTGTACGCCAGTGCGACCGGGCCGAAGACCAGGGGCAGGTTCCACGCGGGGTTTCCGGCGCAACGCTCGGCGGCCTGAGCGGCCTGCTCGTCCTTGATGGCCGAGTCGGAACCGGCGAAGTCGATCTGGTTCGCGATGAACTGCGTACGGCCGTCACCCGATCCGGTGGGGTTGTACGCGATGTTGACGGTCGCGTCCTTCTCGGAGCACACGGCGATGTAGGTGGAGACGAACTGGTCCATCGCGTTCTTCTGCGCCGACGAGCCCGCACCCGAGAGGTTGGACTTGCCGTCGCAGGCCGCGGCGGACGCGGACGCGTCGACGTCTACCGATCCGGCGTTGTTGTCGGTACCACACGCAGCGAGCGTGAGGGCTCCCGCGGCCACAACACCGAGCAGGGCGCCATTGCGCTTGAGGTTCACCTGTTCTCCTCCGGAAGTAACTTCACACGACCGCGGCGCCGAGCGGCGGCGGCATCGTGGCGCGGGCCGTGCCGGCGCCGGGTCGGCAGTACTCGACCCGTTAGAGAAGGTAGGAGGAATCGGTGGACACTCGGACGACCGTAGGTTAACGCCGGATGAACACGCCGGATACACCTGGGGAGGGTGTTGCGACCATCACTCGAACTTCACCCGGATCCGGTGTGTCGGGTGGGCGGTGTTCATCTTCGTGGGGGAACGGAGACGTTCACCTCCGGGCGTAGGCGACATCCACGTGGAACCGCTCGAAGCCGAGCTTGCCGTAGGTGTTCAGCGCCGCGGTGTTGTCGCCTTCGACGTAGAGCAGGACTCCGGGCAGACCGCGATCGCGGAGGTAGTGCAGACCGGCGAGCGTGAGCAGGCGACCGAGCCCCCGTCCCTGCGCGGACGGGTCGATGCCCACCACGTAGACCTCGCCGAGCTGCGGGTCGGATGCGGTGGCCGGGTGCACCTTGGTCCAGTGGAAGCCGAGCAGGCGATCGGGCTCGGCGGGGTCGAACGCGAGGAACAGACCTTCGGGATCGAACCACGACTCGCGTCGGCGTTCCTCCACGTCGGCGGTCGTCCAGCGGCCCTGTTCGGGATGCCATTCGAACGCGGCGGCGTTGACCCGGAGCAGCTCGGCGTCGTCCTCCGGGCCGCCGTAGGTGCGCAGCTGCACCGACTCGGGGACCTCGAGGGAGGGAAGGTCGTCCTCGGTGAGGGGGCGACGCAACTGGAGGAGTTCGCGTACCCCCGTCAGACCGAGATGTCGCGCCACCGCCTTCGCGGCGGGCAGATCGCCGTGTGCCCAGACGCGGGTGTCGTCGCCACCTTCGGTGAGTGCACGTCCGACGAGTTCGCGGCCCAGTCCACGTCCGCGGTGCGGCGGGTCGACCACGACCTCCGCCATCGCGGGATGGCCGTCCTGGGCAGGCACGACGTTCGCGTAGCCCGCCACAGCGCCGTCGTCCGCGAGCGCGACGAGATGCCGGGCCGAGCCTTCCCGGCCGAGGGAATGCACCGCCTGTTCGGAGATCGGCGCGGTGCCGTCGGCCTGCGTTGCCCGCGACAACACGGCGCGCACGGCTTCGGCCTGCTCGGCGGACGGGTGATCGGCGAATTCCGTATCGGTGCTCACGGAACGAATTGTGCCCCGGAGTCCCCGGCGCCGGTGTCCCCCGCGCCGGAATCCGCGATCCGGGGGTCGTCGAGAAGCGTGTCGTCCACATCGTCGTCGTCGACGTCGGGGGTGACATTGCCGCCCTTGCCGGCCCTGGTGGACGGACGCACCGCCTTGTAGCCGACGTTGCGGACGGTTCCGATCAACGCTTCGTGCTCGGGGCCGAGCTTCGCGCGCAGACGTCGGACGTGGACGTCGACGGTGCGGGTACCACCGAAGAAGTCGTACCCCCAGACCTCCTGCAGCAGCTGGGCGCGGGTGAACACCCGGCCCGCGTGCTGGGCGAGGTACTTGAGGAGTTCGAACTCCTTGTACGTGAGGTCGAGCGGGCGTCCGCGCAGGCGGGCGGTGTAGGTGCCCTCGTCGATGGTGAGCTCGCCGAGGGTGATCTTGCCCGTGTTCTCCGGCCCCACCGCGACGCCCGAGCGGCCGATGAGCAGCCGCAGGCGTGCATCGAGCTCGGCCGGTCCCGTCGTGGACAACAGGATGTCGTCGAGTCCCCATTCGGGGTTGACGGCCACGAGTCCGCCCTCGGTGAGCACAGCGACGACCGGCACGGCCGACCCGGTACTGCCGAGCAACCGGCACAGTCCTCGCGCCGCGGCGAGATCGGTGCGGGCATCGACGATCGCGATGTCCGCAGAACCCGCCTCGAGCAGCGACGATACTTCCGTGGGAGCCGGCCTGACCGAATGCGGGAGCAGCGCCAACGATGGCAGGACCGCATCCGGATTCGGGTCGGAGGTCAGAAGGAGCAGCTCCACCGGGCCTCCAGTTCTTCGCGCGACCAGCGCGGATAGGGGTCGTAAACGTCGTGCAACAGAGTAACGCCCTGATTGTTACCGTCATGTAAGCACGACAATTCCGTGGACGGCATCGGAGCGGACGGGCCCGGTCCGGTGTCCGGCGCGTCCGACACAATGGTGGGCGTGCGCAAACTGATCTTCGGTCTCGTAGTCCTGCTCGGACTCGCGGTCCTCGCCGATTTCGGCGCGGCGGCGTGGTCGGAATACCGCGTCTCGCGTGCGCTGCGGGAGGGCGGCGTTCTCGAGTCCGATCCGGCAGTGACCATCCACGGCTTCCCGTTCCTCCTCCAGGCCCGCAACGGTCACTACGAGAACGTCGAGATCGTGGCCGACAACGTCCACACCGATCTGCTCGGGGACATCACCGTCGAGGCCAACCTGATCGGCGCACACGCCGAGGCCGGCGAACTGCTCGACGGGTCGATCCGGTCCGTGCCCGTCGACCTGCTGTACGGCCGGGTCATGCTCGACGCCACCGAGCTCGGACAGCTCTACGGCATCCCCGATCTGCAGGTTTCCGCTCCTCCGGCGAACAAGTCCGACGGCACGGGCGGGTCCGGTGGCTCCGGGCCGACGACGGCCGGCGGGGTCGTCCTCACCGGAACGGTGCCCGTCGGACCGGTGGAGGCCACGGTCAGCGTCCAGGCCGATCTGGTACTCGACGGCGACCGCGTCCACATCGTCGCGTCGGATCTCTACTTCGGCCCCGAGGGACGCGCCGACTTCTCGGTGCCGGACATCCTGAAGCCGGCGGTGCTGGGACTGTTCACGACGACGATCGAGCCGCAGAATCTGCCGTTCGGAGTCCGGCCCACCTTCGTCGAGGCACGTGGCTCCCGGATCGTCATCGAGGGTGAGGCCCGCGACGCTGTCATCGACCTGCAGGAGGTGCAGACCCCGGCATGATCGCAGTGACCGTCCTCATGGTCGTGATAGTCGCCACACTGGTGGTGGGCACGGCTCTGCGCACCCGTTCCGGCAAGGTCCGCGCCGTCGGCGTCGATGCACCGGCCGGGCCACACGAACTCGATCCCGCGCTCGCCACGGCGGGCGTCGGGGACGGCGTTCCGGTGGTCCTGCACTTCTCCGCACCCTGGTGCGGACCGTGTGCGGCGGTGCGGCGCGTCGTCGTGCAGGTCCTGGAGCGCGCGCCCCGCCCGGCCCGCGAGGTCGAGCTCGATTTCGACGAAAATCCCGTCCTGGCACGGACACTCGGAGTCCTGTCACTGCCCACCACGTTCGTCTTCGACGGCGACGGGCGCGAGCGGTTCCGCGCGTCCGGCGTTCCGACCGCCGAGGACCTGCGCACAGCACTCGCGTCGCTGTGATCCCGGGGGTCCCCCACCTCGGTGACGTGGGTTAAACTCCCTCGCGTGCAGAACCGCCACGAGCTGATGCTCACCCGACGCCGCGCAGTCGATCTGTGCCGCCTCGGTGGCTGTTGTTGTCCCTGCTGAACGTATCGGCGGGCTCGTCCCGACACTGCGGCTGACACCGCTTCAACCGATACGTCGCCCCGCGGTAGTACATCGCCCTCCGCCCAGCGATCAGAATTCAGCAGGAGCTTCTCCATGTCCGTATCCACTTCCCGCACGCCCGGCCGGCAGGTCGACGTGCGTGGCCCCCGATTCGCGGCGTGGATCACGACCGGCGTCCTCGTCGTCGTCCTGATCGTCGCCGCCTTCTCTCCCGTCGCTGCGGCCGCACTCCTGGCCCTGCAGACGATCGTGTTCGCTCTCGGAGCGGCACTCGGCCCGCGACGCAGCCCGTACGGTGCGCTGTTCGCGCGGCTCGTTGCTCCCCGCCTCGGTGCTCCGATCGAGACCGAGCCGGTGGAGCCGCTGCGGTTCGCGCAGCTCGTCGGCTTCGTCTTCGCCCTCGTCGGAACCGTCGCGTTCTTCGCCGGCGCGACCGCCGTGGGCTCGGTGGCCGCCGGCTTCGCGCTGTTCGCGGCGCTGCTCAATGCCGCCTTCGGCGTGTGTCTCGGCTGCCGGATCTACCCGCTGATTGCTCGAATGCGTCGCGTGCCCGCCTGACCGGCGGTCACCGGACTCGACACCCCATCTCCACCGGCACGGAGCCCGCCCGGGTTCCGCTCCCGGAAACCTCCCGGATTCCCTCACCGAAAGGAACACCCATGGCTCGCTCCGACGTCCTGGTCTCCGCCGACTGGGCAGAGCAGAACCTCAACGCGCCGAAGACCGTTTTCGTCGAGGTCGACGAGGACACCGCCGCTTACGACGGTGGCCACATCGAAGGCGCCGTCAAGCTCGACTGGCGCAAGGACCTGCAGGACGGCGTCCGCCGCGACTTCCTGAACCGCGAGCAGTTCTCCGAGCTCCTCTCGCGCAAGGGCATCGCGAACGACGACACGGTCGTGCTGTACGGCGGCAACAACAACTGGTTCGCGGCGTACGCCTACTGGTACTTCAAGCTGTACGGCCACCAGGACGTCAAGCTCGTCGACGGCGGCCGCAAGAAGTGGGAGCTCGACGGCCGGCCGCTGTCGAAGGACGAGGTCACCCGCCCGGCCACCGAGTACAAGGCCGCCGAGCCCGACTACTCCATCCGCGCCTTCCGCGACGAGGTCATCGACTCGATCGGCACGAAGAACATCGTCGACGTGCGTTCGCCCGACGAGTTCTCCGGCAAGATCCTCGCTCCGGCCCACCTGCCGCAGGAGCAGGCGCAGCAGCGCGGCCACGTCCCCGGTGCCATCAACATCCCGTGGAGCACCACCGCCAACGAGGACGGCACCTTCAAGTCCGACGAGGACCTCGAGAAGCTGTACGCCGAGAAGGGATTCGACGACAGCAAGGAGACCATCGCCTACTGCCGTATCGGTGAGCGCTCGAGCCACACCTGGTTCGTGCTGCAGGAGATCCTCGGCAAGCAGAATGTGAAGAACTACGACGGCAGCTGGGTCGAGTACGGCTCGCTCGTCGGCGCCCCGATCGAATTGGAGGTCAACTGAACATGTGTGGAGCACCCATCCAGACCCAGACCCTGCCCGCCGGCGTGGACACCGAGAAGGAGACGGTCATCACCGGCCGCGTCCTGAACGCCGACGGTGAGCCCGTGGGCGGCGCGTTCGTGCGCCTGCTCGACGGCACCGACGAGTTCACGGCCGAGGTCGTCGCATCGGCGACCGGCGATTTCCGTTTCTTCGCCGCTCCCGGCGATTGGAAGATCCGCGCTCTGTCGAGCTCCGGTAACGGCACCTCCACCGTGAGCCCCACCGCTCCCGGCGTGCACAACGTGGACGTGACGGTCGCGAAGTAATCCGTCCGGAACACCCCGGCGAAGGGCTCTGCTCCATCTGGAGCGGAGCCCTTCGTCGTCCCCGAAAAGGGGTTGTCTAGAATGGCCGCGTGGTCATCTTCTTCGAAATTCTGCTGGTCGCCGCGGCGCTCCTCATCACCTGGTTCGCGCTGTACACCATCTACCGCGTCGTCTCCGACGGATCGTGACGAACGACGGATCGGACGGCGCACGGCGTAGCGGCGACGAGGCGATCGCTCGGGCAGCCGAACGCGCTCGCGTCACCGCCGAGCTGAACATTCCCGTCCTGTCCGGGTTGCCGGGCGCCGAGGACACCGCGAACCTGCGGCTCGGTCCCGACCTGAGCCCCGCCCTCCTCGCCGTCCTCCCGCTGGTCGGTGTGTGGCGCGGCGAGGGTGAGGCCAACGATCCCGAGACCGGCGACTACCCGTTCGGTCAGCAGATCACCGTCGCGCACAACGGCGGCCCGTATCTCGTGTGGGAGGCCCGCTCGTGGCGTCTCGACGAGTCGGGTGCCTACACGGGCGAGGATCGGCGTGAGAGCGGCTTCTGGCGTGTGTCCGGAACGGACGCATCCGGCAGCGACGATCCCGAGACGCTCGAACTACTGCTGACGCACAGCTCCGGCGTCGTCGAGCTGTACTACGGCACCGCCCTCACGCAGTCCTCGTGGGAGCTGGCAACCGACGTGGTGATCCGCACCAAGTCCGGCGAGGTCGTCGGCGGCGCGAAGCGGCTCTACGGCATCGTCGACGGTGGCGACCTCGCCTACGTCGAGGAGCGCGTCACCGCCGACGGCGAGCTGAAGCCCCGGATGTCCGCCCGGTTGTCACGCCATATCGGCTGACCGGGCCCCACCCCTCCCCCGCGCTCCGAGCGCCTCGGGTTCGTCCGCGTACACCTTCTCCATGCCGGCATCCTCGGCATCGGTTCCGTCGTCCCCGCTCTCGTCGGGGATGGCCCGTGTCTGGACGACGACCTCGGGGGCCGGTAGTTCCTCGGCCGCCTCGAGGTCCTCGGCGGACCGCACCTCGGGCCACTGGCGGGTGACCGGTTCCGGCCGCTCGCCGAGGTCCTCACGGATACCGCGTACGAGGCTGTACATCATCACGAAGCCCATCACGAAGAAGGGCAGACCCACCACGGTGATGACCTGCTGAAGTGCGTCCAGACCGTCCTTGCCGGTCGCGACGAGCATGGTCGCGGCGACCAGACCCATGAGCACCGCCCAGAACAGGCGCTGGTGGATCGGGGCCTTCTCCTCGTGACCGGTCGCCATCATGTCGAGCACCATGGCCGTCGAGTCCACCGAGGTGACGAAGAAGATCACCACCAGGATGATCGCGATACCGGACACCAGACCGGTGAGCGGGAAGTTGCCGAGGAATTCGAACAGCGCACCGGGGATGTCGCCGTTGTCCACAACCCGTTCGACGAGACCGCCGTTGCCCTCGAGTTCGATGTGGAACGAACCCATTCCGAAGATGCTGAACCAGACCACCGAGAACAGCACGGGCAGACCGAGAACACCACCGACGAACTCACGCACGGTGCGTCCGCGCGAGATGCGGGCGATGAAGATGCCGACGAACGGCGACCACGTGATGGTCCACGCCCAATAGAAGACCGTCCAGGTGTTCTGCCAGCCGGAATCGGCGAAGGTGTCGTTCCAGAACGCCAGTCGCGGCAGGGCCTCGGCGTAGATCCCGGCCGACTCGATCATGCCCTTGAGCAGGAACAGGCTCGGGCCGGTGACGAGCACGAAGACCAGCAGCATCACAGCCATGCCGATGTTGAGGTTCGACAGGCGCTTGATGCCCTTGTCGAGGCCCAGGGCCACCGAGATACCGGCCATCACCGTCACGATCGCGATGAGGGCGATCTGCGTGAATCCCGATTCCTGGATGTCGAACAGCTGCGCGAGACCGGCGTTGATCTGCAGGGTGCCCAGGCCGACGGAGGTCGCGACACCGAAGACCGTACCGAGAATCGCGACGACGTCGATGGTCTTGCCGATCGGGCCGTAGATGCGACCTCCGAGCAGCGGCGCGAAGATCGAGCTGACGCGCGGCGGCAGGTGCCGCTTGTAGATGAAGTAACCGAAGCCCAGGCCGGGCAGCGCGAAGATGGCCCAGGTGTGCAGTCCGAAGTGGTAGAGCGCGAAGCCCATGGCCTCTTCCGCGGCCTGCACGGACTGCGGCTCCACGTCCTGCCTGGGTGGGTTCGCGAAGTGCGAGATCGGTTCGGCGACGCCCCAGAACATGAGGATCGAGCCGATGCCGGCCGCGAAGAGCATGGAGAACCACGCCAGGGTCGAGTGCTCCGGTCGTTCGTCGTCACCGCCGAGCCGGACCCGGCCGTAGTGGGTGAAAGCGATTCCGACGAGGAACAGCAGGAAGGTCGTGACGCCGAGGATGTAGAACCATCCGAGGTTCGTCATGATCCAGTTCGACGCGGTGCTGAAGATCGAATCGACGCTGTCGGTGAAGGCGATCGTTACTACGACGAAGAGCAGCGCGATGAGCGCAGATGAGAAGAAAACCCCCGGTGACGTGCGCAATCTTAACGAATCGTGAGCTTTTTGAAGTATCGGCACCACACCGGTGTACCCAAAACGGACGAACTTGCACACCCGAAATGCGCACCTCGCCCGATACGCGAACAGCCCCCGAGCCACACCGCCGGACGGATCGCTCCGTGTGTCGGCGGTCCCGATCGGACGGACCGGGAGCTCGGGGGCCGGGTGACTACCTGGGATTCGCCAGCCGCGCGCGGTCGGTGAATTCCGTCGTCGGCAAGCAGCTAGCGGGTAGCCACCTCACGCGTCCGAATATCAATCACTTCCAGACCACCTCCTTCCTCGTGTACCTGCGAAGTTACGCCTCGCCCGAGGAGCTGTGCAACGGATTTTTCTCGACGCGGACGACCAGGTCGGCGGCGGTGTCCGCGGGCAGGCGGTGGGTGACCAGCACGACGCTGCGCTCGGGGCCGACGAGACGCGCATCCCGGTCCAGGAGGAGCCGCTGCAGCAGCTCGGCACTCTCGTCGTCGAGATGCTCCGTGGGTTCGTCGAGCAACAGGATCCGCACCGGCGACAGCAGTGCCCGGGCCAACAGGATGCGGCGGCGTTGCCCACCGGAGACCGTGCGGGCCCCGGCTCCGAGCACTGTGTGGACACCCTGTGGCAGTCCGTCCACCCACTCCCTCAGCCCCACCGCTCCGAGGGCGGCGAACGCCTCGTCCTCGTCCACGTCGCCCCGCGCCACGCGTAGGTTCTCGAGGATCGACGTGTCGAACAGGTGGGCGTCCTCCGCGAAGAACCCGATCTGTCGGCGCACCGCACCGGGATCGATGTCCGCGAGATCGACGCCGTCGAGCGTCACCGTGCCCTGACGCGGGGAGAGCAGTCCCGCGAGCGTCATGAGCACGGTGGTCTTGCCGCTGCCACTGCCGCCCACGATCGCGACGCGGCGGCCTGGCGCCAGTTCGAGATCGACCGGCGCGGTGGACGGTCCGCCGGGCCATCCTCCGCACAGACCTTCCGCGCGCAACCGGCCGGGACCGTCGGCGGGCTCGGTTCCGCGCGGAACCGTCCGATCGGCGCGGTCGAGCAGATCCGTGATGCGGCGGGCCGCCAGGCGCGCGCGGTTGAGTGTCTGTGCGGCGGCCGGCAGCGTGGCGGTGGCCTCGAAGGCCGACAGGGGCAGCAGGACGAGGATGCCGAGGGTCGTCGGGCTCATGGCTGCGGGACCGGAGCCGAAGACCGCGATGCCGACGAGGAGGGCACCGAGCACGCTCGCGCCGACTGCGAGGGGTGCGGCGGCGTCGGCGAACGCGGCCGGCACCGCCGACCGGTCGGTGGCGCGAACGGAGGCGACGTTGGCGGCGCGGGCGCGGCGGGTGAGCGGATCCAGCCGTCCCGCGACCCGCAGTTCCGCCGCGTGGTCCAGCACCGTGACCGCGTTCTCGGTGAACCGGGTACGGGCCGCGTTCGCATCCGCGTCCGCGCGTGCGGCCGCACGCGCCGACAGCCACGGCGCGAGCAGCCCGGCCACGAGCAGCGCCACCGCGAGCACCACACCGGCGGCGGGAGCGATGACGGCGACGGCGACGACCGCCGCGAGGGAGAGCACGGACGCGACGGCGATGGGCACGAGTGCGCGCACAACGACGTCACCGAGGACGTCCACGTCGGCGCCGGTGCGGGCGAGCAGATCGCCGCGTCCCAGGCTCAGAGCGGCCGCCGGATCGCCGTCCGCGAGTCGCCGATAGAGATTCGCGCGTGCCGATGTCGTGCCGCGCAGGGCGGTCTCGTGCGTCGCGAGCCGTTCGAAGTAGCGGAACAGCCCGCGGGAGATACCCAGTGCCCGTACCGCGACGACCGCGACGGTCAGGTCGAGGACGGGCGGCATCTCCCACGCGCGCACGATCAGCCACGCCGACAGGCCGGCGAGCAGCAGCGCGCTGCCGAGGGTCGCGACACCGGCGAGGACGGCGAGCAGCACCCTTCGCGGTTCGAGTTCGAGCAGGGCCATCGCCCGGCGCAGGTCCTTCATCGGGAGCCCTCCGTGTTCGGCGCGCCGTGAACGGTGACGACCTCGTCGGCGATCGCGAGCAGGGTGGGGCGGTGTGCGACCACCACCACCGTCCGCCCGGCTGCGGCGAGACCGCGCAGGGTGTCGAGCACGGTGGCCTCGGTGCCCTCGTCGAGGTGGGCGGTCGGTTCGTCGAGCAGCAGGACCGGACGCGGGGAGGCGAGGGTGCGGGTGAGCGCCAGTCGTTGCCGTTGGCCGAGCGACAGGCCGGTACCACCGGCACCGACGACGGTCTCCCAGCCGTCCGGAAGTTCGGCGAGAACGCTGTCGAACCCTGTTGCCGCGCACACGTCGTCGAGTTCGGGGGCCTCCGGGTCGACGCCGGTGAGCCGAAGATTGTCGGCGAGGGTGCCCGGCAACAACACCGGTCGTTGCGGGAGCCACGCCACCCGCGACCACCAGTCCTCGTCGCCCGCAACCCGCCGGCCGTCGACGGTGACGGCCCCTTCGCTCGGCTCGGCGAGACCGAGCAGCGCCAGCAGGGCCGTGGACTTGCCTGCCCCGTTGGCACCGGTGAGCGCGGTGACCCGGCCGGGACGGCAGACGGCGTCGAGTCGGTGCGGGGCATTTCCGTCGCGGCCGGGGACGGACACGCCATCGAAGACGATCTCGCAGTTCGCCACCCGGTCGGTGCCGGCCGTCGCCGCGGACTCGCGTCGAGGGCGCGGGTCGCGCGGGGCCGAGTCGAGCACGGCGAAGGCCTTCTCGGCGGCGGCCATCCCGTCCTCCGCGGCGTGGAACTTGTTGCCGACGGTGCGCAGCGGGAGGTAGGCCTCGGGCGCGAGGATCAATGCGATGATGCCCGCTTCGAGGGGCATCGATCCGTAGACCAGGCGCATGCCGATGCTCACGGCGACGAGCGCGACGGACAGCGTGGCGAGGAATTCGAGCACCGTGCCGGACAGGAACGCCACGCGCAGCGCCGACATCGTGGTCGCGCGGTGCTCGTCGCCGAGTTCGCGCACGCGACCGGCCGGCCCCTTCTCCCGCCCGAGGGCGCGGAGAGTGGGAAGACCGGCGAGCAGGTCGAGCAGTTGCGACGACAGTGTCGTCATCGCACGCAGGGTGCGGTCGGCCTTCCCCTTGGTGAGCAGGCCGATGAGGATCATGAAGATCGGGATCAGGGGCAGGGTGATCACGACGATGATCGCGGAGGTGAGGTCGTGCAGGGCGATCACGACGATCGTCACCGGCGTGAGGATCACGGCCAGGAGTAGCGCCGGCAAGTAGCCGGTGAGATATTCCTTCAGCCCGTCGAGTCCTCGGGTGAGAACCACCGCTATCTCGTCGCGTCGCGGATCGAGTTCGCGCGGAGGAAGATTCGCTGCGGAATCGAGGACTTCGTGCTCGAGTTCTGCGACCACGCGGGTCGCGGACCGGTGCGCGTACCGCGACTGCAGCCAGGTCACCGCGACGCGCACGACGATCGCAGCGGCAAGGACCGCCAGTTCGGTCGTCCAGTCGCCGATCGACCGGGCGTCGGTGGTGATGACGCCCGCGAGTACCCGTCCGATCATGAGCGCGGTGACGACGACCATCACGACGTCGACCACCGAGGTGGCCACGGTCAGGACGAGATATCCGCGAGCCGCGGCCGAATAGCGCCACAACCGCGGGTCCACCGGTCCCCGTCGGCGCGCGGAGGCGTCGGCGGGGACGGAGGACTGCGTCGTCGTCACTTCGAGCCGATCTTCAACCCGATCGAGTGCGGGATGTGATCGGTCGACAGACGCTGACGGAACACCCAGTACGTCCAGCCCTGGTAGGCCAGGACGACCGGGGTCATGAACGCTGCGGCCCACGTCATGACCTTCAGTGTGTACGGGCTCGACGAGGCGTTCTCGATCGTGAGCGACCATGCCGGGTCGAGGGTCGACGGCATCACGTTCGGGAACAGCGACGCGAACAGCAGTACCACGGTCGCGGCGATCGCCACGGTGGTGAACACGAACGCCCAGCCCTCACGCGCGGCGACGGTCAGCGCGACCACCGCGAGCAAGGAGACCGCCGCCACGGCGACGAGGGCGATCGTCCAGCCCTTGCCGTAGGCGAGCTGGGTCCACACCACGAACACGCCGGCCACGAGGACCGCGGGCACGGCCAGCTTCCGGGACAGCGCCACGGCGTCGGTCCGGACCTCGCCTTCGGTCTTGAGCGCGATGAAGACCGCACCGTGCAGAGCGAAGACGAGCGCCGTCGTCGCCCCGCCGAGCAGGGCGTACGGATTCAGCAGGTCGAAGAAACCACCGATGTACTGCTTGTCGGCGTCGATCGCCACGCCGCGCACGATGTTCGCGAACGCCACGCCCCACAGCACTGCGGGAACCCACGAGCCGAAGATGATCCCCCAGTCGCAGCGGCGACGCCAGGTGGGATCGTCGATCTTGCCGCGCCATTCGATGGCGCACACCCGCACGATCAGGGCGAGCAGGATCAGCAGCAGGGGGAGGTAGAAACCCGAGAAGAGGGTCGCGTACCACTCCGGGAACGCCGCGAACAGCGCACCGCCCGCGGTGATGAGCCAGACCTCGTTGCCGTCCCAGACCGGACCGATCGTGTTGAGCAGCACCCGGCGTCGGGTATCGGCCTCAGCGGTTCGGCCGCGGCCGAGCACCGGGAAGTGCATGCCGACACCGAAGTCGAATCCCTCGAGGACGAAGTAGCCGGTGAACAGCACTGCGATGAGGATGAACCAGATTTCCTGAAGTCCCATGTCCGCCCACTCCTAGTACGCGAAGGACAGCTGTGTCGGCTGCGTGTCGTCTGTGTCGTCGCCTGAACCCGGCGGCTGGGCATCGTGTTCCTGCGGGCCCTCCATCGCGTACTTGCGGATGAGCCAGAACCACACGACTCCGAGCGCCGCGTAGACGAGGGTGAACGCGATCAGCGAGGTGAGCACCGTTCCGGGCGCGTGGTCGGAGACGCCCTGGTCGACGGTGAGCCGGATCATGTCCACGCCCGTGGGGTTGGGGTGCACCACCCAGGGCTGCCGGCCCATCTCGGTGAAGATCCAGCCCGCACTGTTGGCGAGGAACGGCGTGGGGATCGCGACGAGCGACAGCCGCGAGAACCACTTCTGGTCGGGCACCCGGCCGCCGCGGGTGACCCACAGTCCGGCCAGGGCCAGTGCCGCGGACCCGGCGGCGAGTCCGATCATCGCGCGGAACGACCAGTAGGTGACGAACAGGTTGGGCTTGTAGTTGCCCGGACCGAACTGTTCCTCGTACTGCGCCTGCAGGTCCTCGACACCTTCGAGGGTCACGCCCGTGAATTCACCCTCCGCGAGGTACGAGAGGACGAACGGCACATCGAGGACGTGGATGACGCCGTCGCAGTCGTTGTGCGTGCCGATGGTGAGGATCGAGAAGTTGGGGTCGGTCTCGGTGTGGCACAGCGATTCCGCCGAAGCCATCTTCATCGGCTGCTGCTCGAACATGAGCTTGGCCTGGACGTCGCCGGTGACGAACAATCCGATGCCGGAGATGATCATCACCATCAGCCCGAGCCGGGTCGCGGGGCGGAACAGTCCGCGGGCATCGTCCTCGAGCTTCTGCGCCTCTTCGGGTTCCGAGGCGCGGATCGCGGCGGCGCGTCGCATGTTGCGGACCATCCACCACCCACCGATACCTGCGACGAAAGTGGCGGCGGTGAGGAATCCGCCGGCGACCGCGTGGGGGAAGGCCGCCAGCGCGGTGTTGTTGGTGAGCAGTTCCCAGATGCTCGTGAGCTCGGCGCGTCCGGTCTCGGGGTTGTAGACGGCCCCGACCGGGTGCTGCATGAACGAGTTCGCCGCGATGATGAAGTAGGCGGAGGCGTTCACACCGATCGCGACGAGCCAGATGGTCGCGAGGTGAACGATTTTCGGCAGTCGCGTCCAGCCGAAGATCCACAGGCCGAGGAAGGTCGACTCCATGAAGAAGGCGACGAGGCCTTCGAGGGCGAGGGGGGCGCCGAAGACGTCACCGACGAAGCGGGAGTACTCGCTCCAGTTCATGCCGAACTGGAATTCCTGCACGATGCCGGTCGCGACACCGAGCGCGAAGTTGATCAGGAACATCTTCCCGAAGAACTTCGTGAGGCGGTACCAGTGGTCCTTACCGGTGACCACCCACATCGTCTGCATGATCGCGACGAGCGGCGCGAGGCCGATCGTCAACGGCACGAGGATGAAGTGATACACCGTCGTGATCCCGAACTGCCACCGGGACAGATCCAAGACGTCCATTGCCACTCCGAGGTGAGGCCCGGGTCGGTACGGAAATCCGAGCGTGGGCCGACGCTGCGGTTCTCGTTCGCAAAGTCACGCCGGTAGCACTGCTCCGGCCTTGCTACTACCGAATGTAGTAGCGTTTGCGGACAGTGGAACACGTTCGTGTCGCCCGACACATCGGACACACGTCACATCGGAGTGGAACAGCGGCGGACACCCGCCGCCGATCACCCTGCGGCGGCGACCGCCTCGTTCACGAGACCCTCGATCTCGCCCTCCTGGACACGCGACACCAGCGCGTGCCCGTTGAGCGTGTGCACACGCACCGCGAGGGCCACGCTCGAGATCAGCCAGACCCCGTCGGCGACGACGAGATCCGCCGGGCGCAACGGCTCGTACCGGACCGCGAAATCCCGTTCGCCGGCCAGATCGAACAGCGCCTGCTGCGTGGTGCCGGGGAGGATCCCCTGTTCCGGCGGCGGCGTGATCAGCGTCCGTCCGCGTGCGATGAGCACGGTCGAACGCGGACCTTCGAGCACATAGCCCTCGGCGCTGACGAAGATCACGTCGTCTGCGCCGACCGACTCGGCGTGGCGCAATGCCGCCATGTTCGTCGCGTACGACAGCGTCTTGGCGCCGAGCAGTTGCCACGGCGCCTTCTGCGCGAGGTCGGTCGAGTAGCCCCGCTCCAGGGTCACCACCGACACGCCGTCGCGCCGGGCCGTATCGACACGCTCGGCCACCGGCGTCACGAGCAGGAAGGCCGTCGGGGTGTCGCCGCCCTCGCGACCACGCGTGTAGACCAGCCGCAGGACACCCTCCTGCTCCGCGCCCCACTGCTCGAGGGCCACATCGACGGCCGGTCGCCAGTCGTCGCGGTCGGGCTCGGGCAGCTGCGCGGAGGCGGCGGACGCCACGAGGCGGGCGAGATGCAGTTCGAGCGCACACGCCCGGCCGTCTCGCACGAGCAACGTCTCGAACACCCCGTCGCCACGAAGAACACCGAAATCGTCGGCGTGCAGAAGAGGTGCGTCCGCATCCCTCACCTTGCCGTCCAGCGTCACCAGCACCCGCTCAGCCATGGCGCTCAGCCTAGCCACTGGCAGACCTGTCGGCCGGTTCCCCATAGACTGGTGTCGTGACCGAGTCTCCGATCGTGTCCGAAAGCGCCCTTCTCGCACTTCCCGGCGCAGTCGCCTCGCCCTCCGGCGGGCCCGATGCCGGACTTCCCTGGCATTACGGCGACCCGCTCGGCGAACAGCGTGCCGCCGCCACTTCAGCCGCGGTGGTCGACCGTTCCACCCGCTTCGTCATCGCCGTCCCCGGCGACGAACGTCTGAGCTGGCTGCACACCATCACCAGCCAGCACATCGCCTCGCTCCCCGAGGGTTCCTCCGCCGAGAACCTCAGCCTCGACGCGAACGGCCGCGTCGAACACCACTTCGTGCAGACCGACCTGGACGGCGTGACGTGGATCGACACCGAAGCCGATCGCGGACCCGATCTGCTCGCCTTCCTGAAGAAGATGGTGTTCTGGGCCAAGGCCGCACCCCGCGACGGCAACGAGCTCGCGGTGCTGAGCCTGCTCGGGCCTGAGGCCGGCAACCCCGCCGTGCTGTCCGCGCTGGGCATCGATGCGCTGCCGACCGAGCTGTACGCGGCCGTCGCCCTGCCCTCCGGCGGGTTCGTGCGCCGGATGCCGTGGCCCACCGAGCACTCGTTCGACCTCCTCGTCCCGCGCGAGTCGCTCACCGCGACCTTCACCGCGCTGCGGGACGCAGGCGCACGCCCCGCCGGCAGCTGGGCCTTCGAGGCTCTGCGCGTCGAAGCGGTGCGTCCCCGCATCGGTGTCGACACCGACGAACGCACCATCCCGCACGAGGCCCGCTGGATCGGCGGCCCCGACCAGTACGGTGCCGTCCACCTCGACAAGGGGTGCTACCGCGGCCAGGAGACCGTCGCCCGCGTCCACAATCTCGGCAAGCCCCCGCGACATCTCGTCCTGATCCATCTCGACGGTTCGGCCGACGAGCGACCGGAGACCGGCGACGACATCACGGCGGGAGGCCGCGCGGTCGGGCGGATCGGCACGATCGTCGACCACCACGAGCTCGGACCGATCGCGCTCGCGCTCGTCAAACGCACCATCACGCCCGACACGGCACTCGTCGCGGGGCCGTGCGCGGCATCCATCGATCCCGACTCCATTCCGCCCGACGACGGCATCCAGGCAGGAAGGGCGGCGGTCGAGCGATTGCGCGGCCGGTGACCGCCGACGCAGCCGGCACGCGGCCGGCCGCCTCGGGGACCGTCGTAGCGGTCTGCGTCGTGCACACGCTGCACGAGACCGGACTGCGACGCAATCCCGTCACCGCGATCGACAAGCGCCCCGTGGATGTACCGGTGCACGTCGGCGAACTCGGCCTGATCGGCGACCGTCAGTGCGACACCGCCAACCACGGCGGTCGTTTCAAGGCCGTCTACGCCTTCTCGCAGGACGAGTCGCGGCGCTGGGGCACCGAGCTCGATCGGGAACTGCCCATCGGCTGGTTCGGCGAGAACCTGCACGTCGCCGGGTTCTCCCCCACCGACGCCGTTATCGGCGAGCGGTGGCGCGTCGGTGAGGGCGGTCTGCTCCTCGAAGTGACCGGGCCGCGCACTCCCTGCCGCACCTTCGCGATCCGTTCGCACGAGGACGACTGGGCCACCCGGTTCGTCGCACGCGGCGACTGCGGCGCGTACCTGAAGGTGATCGCCGAGGGACCCGTGGGTGCGGGCGATCGGGTCGTCGTCGAGCACGTCCCCACCCACGGAGCCACGGTGCGCGATCTGTTCACCGGGCAGGGCCACGGACGGGTCTCCGCGATGCTCGAGCAGCAGGCCGACCTCGCTCCGAGCGTCGTCGAGAAGGCGCGGCGTCTCGTAGGACGAGCGCAGAAGGACCTTGTGGGGCGGTCACGGAAGGGAGAGACCCGTTGAGCATCGAACTGGTCGAGGTGGTGCGCTCGGGTTTCCGAGAGTGCGTCCACCGCGGGTCGCTGATCGTCCTGGACCCGGACGGCGAGATCCTCGTCTCGGTGGGCGAGGTACACACGCCGATCTATCCGCGGTCGTCGAACAAACCCTTGCAGGCGGTCGCGCTGCTGCGCGCCGGCTTCGTTCCCCGCGACTCGGCGGAACTCGCGATCGCCACGGCCTCGCACGAAGGTGAGGCCGACCACGTGGAGGCCGTCGACCGGCTCCTGACCGGCGCGGGCTTCACCGAGAAGGATCTCCGCTGCCCGGCGGACCTGCCCGGCAACGAACTCGCCCGCGCCGAGATGCTCGCCGCCGGACGCACGCCGCGGTCGATCTACATGAACTGTTCGGGCAAGCACGCGGCGATGCTCGCGGCGTGCACGGCGAACGGCTGGGACACCGACGGCTACACCGACGTCGGTCACCCGCTGCAGCAGCTGGTGACCGAGACGATCCTCGAGCTGACGGGCGACATCGAGGACACCGACCTCGGGATCGACGGTTGCGGCCTGCCGATCGTGCCCGTCCCCTTGTTCAATCTGGCCCGTGCCTACTCGCGGCTGGCGACGGCGGACGCCGGCACGCCCGAACGCGCCGTGGCCGACGCGGTGCGCGAGCATCCGTTCCTCATCTCCGGCACCGGCAAGGACGACCTGAAGCTCATGCGCGCGGTGCGCGGCCTGCTGTGCAAGGCGGGCGCCGACGGGATCCACGCCGGGGCGCTGCCGGACGGCACATCCTTCGCTTTCAAGATCGACGACGGACACGAGCGGGCACGCCTCCCGCTCACCGCGGCCCTGCTCCACCGCCTCGGCGCGGGAGCCGCCGCGGGTTCCGCGACCTTCGATTCCGAACGGCTGGCCGCGCTCTCGTCCGCGCCGGTGTTCGGCGGCGGCGTGCGAGTCGGCACCGTCCGGGCCGTCCCGGGGGTGTTCTGAAGGGCATCTTTATCACATTTCAACAGCATTCATGCAGGTCGGGTCGTTATGAGGCGTAACGGACACCGGCCCAGCCGGGTGTGTGGAGGCGCAACCGAACTTTCCACGCTAAAGTGGGCGTCAGGAAAATACTCAACACACCGGGGCCGCCACTTTTCCCCAGGCCGCCCCGTCAAAGCGCGAGGGGGTTGGCCATGGGCCGCGGCCGGGCTAAGGCAAAGCAGACCAAGGTTGCACGGCAACTCAAGTACAGCTCGCCGTCCACCGACTTCGAGAGCCTCCAGCGAGAGCTGTCTGGCGGAGCAACCAACTCGCAGCGGGACGAAGTCTTCGCCGAGCAACGTTCCGGATGGGACGACGACTACGACGACGACTGGCGTCGCTGACCTGAATCACTCTCCGACGGAGGGGGAGGCCGACCTTTCGGCTCCCCCTCCGTCGGTGTGGTCGGCATTCGACGCGAGGCCGGGCGGCGCTCGTTTCCGTCCGAAGCCTTCGAGTCTGTGACTTCCGAGTTCACGACACAGCAGTAGCCGAAAGGCCGGTCTCCCAGTTTTCCTGGGGGAACCGGCCTTTCGTCGTGTTCGCGGCGGGTGACGCTCGCGCCTGTCAGAAGCGTGGATGATCTCCGAGCAGCACCGCGCGCTCGTCGGCGCCGTCCTGCGCCTTGCGCACCGTGCCCAGCGTCCAGCAGTCGATGTGCCGGGCGGTGAGCACCGCCAGAGCGCGATCGACGTCCTCGGGGGCCACGATGGCCACCATGCCGACGCCCATGTTGAAGGTCTTCTCCATCTCGACCCGCTCGACCCGGCCGCGCTGCGCGATGAGGCCGAAGACCGGAGCGGGGCTCCAGGTGGTGCGGTCGAGTTCGGCGACGAGCCCCTTGGGCATCACACGCGCGAGATTCGCGGCGAGACCGCCACCGGTGACGTGGCAGAAGGTGCGCACCTCGGTCTCGGCGGCGAGCGCGAGGCAGTCCTTGGCGTAGATGCGGGTGGGTTCGAGCAGTTCCTCACCGAGGGTGCGACCGAACTCGTCGACGTGCGCCGTCAGGCTCATCTTGCCGATGTCGAGCAGGACCTTGCGGGCGAGCGAGTAACCGTTCGAGTGCAGACCCGAAGCGCCCATCGCGATCACGACGTCGCCGGGGCGCACGCGGTCCGGTCCGAGAAGCTTCTCGGCCTCGACGACACCCACGCCGGTCGCGGACAGGTCGTAGTCGTCGGCGGCCATCACGCCCGGGTGCTCGGCGGTCTCGCCACCGAGCAGCGCGCAGCCGGCCTGGACGCAGCCCTCGGCGATACCCGCGACGATCTCCGCGACGCGCTCGGGCACGACGCGACCGACCGCGATGTAGTCCTGCAGGAAGAGCGGCTCGGCACCGCAGACCACGAGGTCGTCGACGACCATCGCGACGAGATCGAGACCGACCGTGTCGTGCTTGTCGAGTGCCTGCGCCACCGCGAGCTTGGTGCCGACGCCGTCGGTGGACGCCGCGAGCAGCGGCTCCTTGTATCCGCCCTTGAGAGCGAACAGACCGGCGAACCCACCCAGGCCGCCCATGACCTCCGGGCGGGTGGCCCTCTTCGCGTGCGGCGCGAACAGTTCGACGGCTCGGTCACCGGCCTCGATGTCCACGCCCGCCGCGGCGTAGGAAGCTCCGGGGGTTGCGTCCTCGGTCATGAGTTGTCGGCTCCAGCCTCGAGTTGTGTCTTGTCGTGAAAAATCTGGCTACGTGCGGGCCGGGCACCTACGTCCGGGCATGCGAAACGCACGCCGAACCGTGCCGACCGCGGCACTTACGGTACCCGACCAGCTTCTACGGCCGACTGAGAACGTCCGCGTTGTCGTTGTCCAACACGGTCGGGGTGACCGAATCGGTGTCGACGACGCCGTCGAAGGCGTCCTTGCCCACCCGCTGTTCGGTGGGAAGCGCGATCGGGTAGTGGCCGTCGAAACATGCAGCGCACAAACGAGATGCGGGCTGCTCGGTGGCGCCGATCATGCCGTCGATCGAGATGTAGCCGAGCGAATCGGAACCGATCGACCGGCGCAC
Source organism: Rhodococcus sp. B50 (assembly GCF_013602415.1). NCBI lineage: Bacteria > Bacillati > Actinomycetota > Actinomycetes > Mycobacteriales > Nocardiaceae > Rhodococcus > Rhodococcus sp. B50. The sequence continues at coordinate 2,982,843 of NZ_WPAG02000002.1, forward strand.
CATCTCGACCATCTCGTCGTAGTCGTGCCCCTCCTCGACGCTGTCGCGGGTGCCTGCGCCGTTGGCGATCAGCTCGGCCGGCGACGCGAAGTCGATGCCGTAGAAACACGGCCACTTTACCGGCGGCGACGCGATGCGAACGTGGATCTCGAGGGCACCGGCCTCGCGCAGCATCCGGATCAGGGCGCGCTGCGTGTTGCCGCGCACGATCGAGTCGTCGACCACGACGAGCCGCTTACCGCGAATCACTTCGCGCAGCGGATTGAGCTTGAGCCGGATACCGAGCTGCCGGATCGTCTGGCTGGGCTGGATGAAGGTGCGTCCCACATAGGCGTTCTTCATCAGGCCCTGCCCGTACGGCAATCCGGAGCCCTGCGCGTACCCGACGGCGGCGGGAGTGCCCGACTCGGGCACCGGGATGACCAGATCGGCGTCGATCGGATGTTCCTTCGCGAGCCGGCGGCCGATCTCCACGCGGGTCGCGTGCACGGAGCGACCGGCGATGGTCGAGTCGGGGCGCGCGAGGTAGACGTACTCGAAGACGCAGCCCTTGGGCTCGGGGTTGGCGAAGCGCGACGATCGCACACCGTTCGCGTCGATCGCGAGCAGCTCACCGGGTTCGATGTCGCGGACGAACGAGGCGCCGACGATGTCGAGGGCGGCGGTCTCGCTGGCGACGACCCAGCCGCGGTCGAGCCGGCCGAGGCACAGTGGTCGGATGCCCCACGGGTCGCGGGCCGCATAGAGGGTGTGTTCGTCCATGAAGGTCAGGCAGAACGCGCCGCGCAGCTGCGGGAGCAGCTCCATCGCGGCCTCTTCGATCGTGCTGTTCTTCGCACCGTGGGCGAGCAGCGCACCGACGGTGTCGGAGTCCGAGTTCGCCGCGCCGGGCCGCGTCGGATCGAGCACACCGAGGCGGCGTCCGCGTTCGGCGAGTTCGGCGGTGTTGACGAGGTTGCCGTTGTGGCCGAGCGCGACGCCCGAACCGGAGGCGGTGGTGCGGAAGATCGGCTGAGCGTTCTCCCAGGTCGTGGACCCCGTGGTGGAGTAGCGGCAGTGACCGATGGCAATGTGCCCGGTCATCGCGGCGAGCGTCTGCTCGTCGAAGACCTGGCTGACGAGTCCGAGGTCCTTGAACACGAGCACCTGCGAACCGTCGGCCACGGCGATACCCGCGGCTTCCTGTCCGCGGTGCTGCAGCGCATAGAGACCGTAATAAGTGAGCTTGGACACGTCCTCGCCGGGAGCCCACACTCCGAACACTCCGCACTCTTCGCGGGGTTCGTTCTCGGGTTCGGTGGAGGCGAGAAGATTACGTGTGTGGACCGACAGATCGGCACTGGTCACGGACGTGCTCCCTGAGGCTGGACAAGCGGGGCTCCCCCCATTCTACGGCCAGCGGAAGGTGCTCCCTCCCGCACGCCCGGTGGAAGGGCCCGCCGAACGTCAGAGTCGGGCGATCGGGAGCAGTCGGCCGATCTCCGCTGCGCGCCTGCCCGACGCTTCCACCGCCCCGGAGGTCACGGCCGCGCCGAACTCGACGCTGCCGACCACCAGACGCAACCACGTGCGCGGATCGGTCTCGACGACGTTCGGCGGTGTTCCCCGCGTGTGGCGTGGGCCTTCGATGCACTGGACGGCCACGAACGGCGGCACCCGCACCTCCACGCTCGATCCCGGCGCGAGCTGCTCGAGGGTGCGGGCACTGAGCCGCACGGCAGCGGCGAGGTCGGGGCGCGACGGCTTCTCGTCGCTCTCCCCCGTCACCCACGGACCGACCCGCTCGAGGGCTGTGCGCAGCTCGGCGGGGTCGACGGGTCTCCGTGGTGCCATGTCACCGCAGCCTAACGACGCGCGTCGCGTTCGGGCTCGGTGGCATACGAACTCGTCGCGATACCCACCGCGACGGCACCGCCGGCATTGATCGCCCAGTGCAGGAGCATCGGTGCGAGGACGCTGCCGGTCCGCCGTCGCAGTTCGTCGAAGACCATCCCGCTCAGGGCGGTGAGCACGACGGTGCCCGGGACGGAGTCCCCGGCGTGACGGGCAGGTACGACGTGCCAGAGTCCGAAGGCGACGGCCGTGAGCACTCGGTCCCGGCGTCGCGATGCCCGGCGCGCCAGCGCGTACAGCACCGAACGGAACATCAGCTCCTCGGCCAGGACCGTCCCGAAGGGGATGTGCACGAACACCCACTCGGTGTGGTCGGCGCGACGCGCTCCCGCCGCCATCCGTCGTCGCACGGGCGGGACGGCAAGCATCACGGCGTAGGCCGCGACCGGCATCACCGCCGACCTCGTCCCCCACAGCATTCCTTTGCCCGGCCGGCGCCAGCCGAGCTCGGCTGCGGAGACACCGGCCGCGCGGGTCGCCGCGGCGAGCGCGACTCCGAGGCCGGCGTTGGCGGCGGCTCTCCCCCGCGGACCGAGATCCGCCGCCGGGAGGACGAGGTTGTTCCACGCGACCAGCGCGGCAGCGCATCCCGCGGCGATGCATCCCGCTGTGGTCGATCCCACAACAGCGAACCGCGCCCTCACTTCTCGGGTCCGTCGTCGGCGGCGAACGCCTCGAGGGCGATGCGTACCCGTTCGGTGTCGTTCTCGGTCCAGCCCTCGGGTTGGGTGACTTCGATCCATCCCTCGAGCACCGCCGACCCGTAGTTGTGGCCGTGCCCGTCGGGCACGCCGGCAGCGTTGGTGAGATCGGCGGAGACCTGCCAGAAGGTGACGAAGGGGAACCACCGCATCTGCGGCAACCGGTCGTGTCCGGGCGGCTCCGACAGCCAGTCGGGGCGGGAGAACAGCAGGTCGGGCGACCACCAGACGACGGGATCGGAGGCGTGCTGGATGTACAGCACGCGAGGCGACAACCACGGTGTATCCGGTTCGTGAACCGCCTGGCGGCTGTCGGCGAAACGCACGACGAGTCCGTCCGCGTAGACCGGCCGCACCTCGGTCGTGCCGGGATCGCGGCGCTCGACGAGCTGCCGCCACAGTCGGTTGGAGTTGGGCGGGCCGACCCACAGCACCCCGTCCATCTGGGCGCGGATCTCGGCGAGACTGTCGAAGGCGCCCTCCCCGGACTGCGTCCCGAGGCTTTCGCCGTAGAGGAACAGGTCGGGGCGATCGTCCTCGGGCAGTTGCGACCAGCGCTCGTACACCCGCTCGACCAGCATCTTGCCTGCGGCAGCGGCCTTCTCGCGGTCGGCAAGGAACGAGATCCAGCTCGGGAGGTACGAATACTGCCAGGCCACCATCGCCAGGTCGCCGTTGTGGACGAGTTCCATCGCACGGGCCGCGGTGGGGTTGACCCAGCCGGTGCCGGTGGTGGGTACGAGCACGAGTGTCGAGCGGTCGAACGCGCCGGTCCGCTCGAGTTCGTCGAGGACGAGGTCGATGCGTTCTTCCGGCGTGGGGGCGGTGTCGAGACCGACGTACACCCGGATCGGTTCCGGGGCGGGGCTACCGTTGACCGCGGTCAGTTCATCGGCGTCCAGTCCACGCGCGACGAAGTTACGGCCCTCGAATCCGAGGGTCTCCCAGGCCGCGAGGGATTCGGGGCTGCCGGACTTGGCGGGATCGACCGGCTGGACGGCGCCGGGACGTGTGGTGTCGTCCTGCAGGCCGAACGCCTGATTGACGATGGCGTAGGTGCCGCGGATGAGCACACCGTCGATGAGCATGAACGTGGCGAGCACCACGACGAGCACGCCCAGTGTGCGGGCGAGACCGAGCGGCATCCGGGTACGCCGCATCAACAGCATCGACACCCAGCGGACGATGTCGCGCAACCCGCGCCACAGGGCGATGAGCGCGGCGGCCACCGCGACGCTCAGCACGATGGTGCGCAGATACCCGGAGGTCGTGGTGCCCTCGACACCCATCAGTGCCGCGAGCTGGCGTTGTTCACCGGCGGAGAGCACGAGCGCGACGAGGGACGCGAGAACGGCAGCGACCGGCACCGCGACCTTGATCGCGCGCAGCACCGGGAGCGGTGGCGGCCACCACCGCCGCCCGGGGAGCACGAACCGCGCCACGGCCCAGCCGGCGACGCACCCGACGCCGTAACCGACAGCGGCGTTGATGCCGCCGATGAGTCCCTGGAACAGCCAGTCGCGCGGCAGCAGAGAGGGCGTCAGCGACCAACAGAAGAACAGACCCGCGAACGCGATGCCGGCGAAATCCAGGCTCAGCCACCCCCACACCCGCGCGGTGAGGGGGTGACGGTCACCGAAGTCGGTGACCGCGGCGATGATCCGGCCCTGCCGGGCCTCGAACGCCGCCAGCCGATCGACCTGGGTGGTCGGCACGGTTATCCGAACAGGGCAGGCAGGGTCCCTTCCCACACCTCGCGCAGCTCGGTCATGGGGATCGAGAACTGTCCCTGGATCTCGACGGAGTCGGATCCCTCGTCGACGACACCGATGCGCACCCACGGCATGTTGCGGGCGGTGCACATGCCGGTGAACCGCGACTCCTCGGTGCGGGGAACCGCGACCAGCACGCGACCGGCCGACTCGGAGAACAGCGTCACGAACGGATCGGCGCCCTCGGGAAGGAGGATGCGGCAACCGGTCTCGCCCGCGAGCGCGGCCTCGACGACGGCCTGTGCGAGGCCACCCTCGGACAGATCGTGCGCGGCCGAGATCAGGCCGTCGCGCGAACCGGCGGTGAGGATCTCCGACAGCAGCCGCTCGCGATCGAGGTCGACCTGCGGCGGCACGCCACCGAGGTGGTCGTGCTCGACCTGCGCCCAAATGGAGCCGTCGAGCTCGTCGCGGGTCTCACCGAGCAGGATCAGCGTCTCGCCCGGCTCGAGGCCGATGCCGGTGGGGATGCGGCGGTGCACATCGTCGATCACGCCGAGCACCGCGACGACCGGGGTCGGCAGGATCGCCGTGGCACCGGTCTGGTTGTAGAAGCTGACGTTGCCGCCGGTGACCGGGATGCCGAGCTTCGCGCAGCCGTCGGCGAGGCCGCGCACGGCCTGCTGGAACTGCCACATCACGCCGGGATCCTCGGGCGAACCGAAGTTCAGGCAGTTCGAGACGGCCTTCGGCGTCGCGCCGGTGACGGCGACGTTGCGGTACGCCTCGGCGAGGGCGAGCTGGGCGCCCGCGTACGGATCGAGCTGCGTGTAGCGGCCCGAAGCGTCGGTCGCGAGCGCGATGCCGCGCCCGGTCTCCTCATCGATGCGGACCACACCGCCGTCGGCGTTCTCCGCAAGCACGGTGTTGCCGCGCACGTAACGGTCGTACTGCTCGGTGATCCACTTGCGGCTGCACAGCGCCGGCGACGCCAGCATCTTCAGCAGCGTCTCGCGCAGCTCGTCGGCGGTCTCGGGCCGCTTCAGGCCGGCCGTAGTGTTCGCGATCAGCGCGTCCTGCGAGGACGGGCGTTCCACGGGACGCTCGTAGACCGGGCCCTCGTGGGCGACCGTGCGGGGCGGCACGTCGACGACGGTCTCGCCGTGCCAGTCGATGACGAGGTGATCGCCGTCGGTGACCTCACCGATGACGGTCGCCAGGACGTCCCACCTCTTGCAGACGGCCATGAAGGCGTCGACGTTGTCGGGCGTGACGACCGCGCACATGCGTTCCTGAGACTCCGAGGACAGCACCTCGGCAGGGGTCATGCCCTTCGCGCGCGTCGGGACGCGCTCGAGGTTGATGTGCATGCCACCGTCACCGGCGGCGGCGAGCTCGGAGGTCGCGCAGGACAGTCCGGCACCGCCGAGGTCCTGGATGCCGACGACGAGCTTCTCGCGGTAGAGATCGAGGCAGCACTCGATGAGCACCTTCTCGGTGAAGGGATCGCCCACCTGCACGCTCGGGAGCTTCTTGGGACGGCCGCCCGCGCTGTCGTCGAACGTCTCGGACGCGAGGACGGACACGCCGCCGATGCCGTCGAGGCCGGTGCGGGCGCCGAACAGGATGACCTTGTTGCCGGTGCCGGAGGCGTGGGCGAGGTGCAGGTCCTCCACGCGCATCGCTCCGGCGCACAGCGCGTTCACGAGCGGATTGCCCTGGTAGGAGGCGTCGAAGACGGTCTCACCGCCGACGTTGGGCAGGCCGAGCGAGTTGCCGTAGCCGCCGACACCGCGCACGACACCGTCGACGACGCGACGGGTGTCGGGGTGGTCGGCCGCACCGAAGCGGAGCTGGTCCATCACGGCGATCGGACGGGCACCCATGGCCATGATGTCGCGGACGATGCCGCCCACGCCGGTCGCGGCGCCCTGATACGGCTCGATGTACGAGGGGTGGTTGTGCGACTCGACCTTGAAGGTGACGGCCCAGCCGTCGCCGATGTCGACGACACCGGCGTTCTCGCCGATACCGGCGAGCATCGACTCGCGCATCTCGTCGGTGGTGGTCTCGCCGAAGTAGCGCAGGTGCACCTTCGACGACTTGTACGAGCAGTGCTCGGACCACATCACCGAGTACATGGCGAGCTCGGCGTCGGTGGGGCGCCGGCCCAGGATCTCCTTGATCCGGGTGTACTCGTCTTCCTTCAGACCCAGCTCCCGATAGGGCTGAGCGGCATCGGGGGTTTCGGCGGCGTGGGAGACGGTATCCACGTGCGGTGACACTGGGCGTCGGGTCCCTTCACTCTGGGATCGAAAACGGCAGGCCGGGCGGGAGCTGCCGCGGATCAGTCTATCGCTGCGCAGGTGCGACGGGGTTCACCGGTGCGGGCACGAGGTCCGACGGTGTGACGGCCACCTCGGTTCCCAGCGCATCGAGGGTGACGGTGCCCGAGTGTTCGCCGTCGAATCGGTACCACCCGTCGACGAGAGTGAAGACGGCGATCACGGGCGGCCCGCCGAGATCGACGATCCAGTACTGCTCGATTCCGGCCTCCGCATACTCGGAGAACTTCGTGACCCGGTCGGTCCGGGCCGTGCCGTCGACAGTGACCTCCACGACCAGCTTCACCTCGGCGATCGGGGCCCGATCGGGATCGGCGTCGACGAGGGACCGTCCCACGACGATCACGTCGGGGCACCGCACCGTCAGCGGGTTCTCCGCGACCAGCACCTCGACGCCTCCGATCGCGCACCATTCGTCGGGCAGCTTCTCGTCGAGGAGCAACGCCAAGGTCACCGCGGCATGATCGTGTGCCGTCCCCGGCCGGGGCGCAGCGATCAGCACGCCTTCGCACACCTCGACGTGGTGCCCGTCGGATTCGGGGAGGGCCGACCACTCGTCGAGGGACAGCAGATGATCGGGGTAGGACGGGACGTCCACTGCATTCCCCCCTTCTCGCCGACCGGACACGACCGTCTTCAGTGTGTCACCGGTGGGCGTGGCGGGACGGGCGAACGCGGTCACGACGCCGGGGTCAGGAAGGCGGTCAAGGCCTGCGCGTAGCTCGTCACGTCGTCCGCGCCCATGAACTCGCGCGCCGAGTGCATGGCGAGTTGCGGGGCGCCGACGTCGACGGTCGTGATGCCGGTCCTCGACGCGGTGATGGGGCCGATCGTGGAACCGCACGGCAGGTCGGCGCGGTGCACGTACCGCTGCAGTGGGACCCCGGCCTGCTCGCAGGCCAGCGCGAAGGCGCCGGCGCCGGTCGCGTCGCTCGCGTAGCGCAGGTTCTGGTTCACCTTCAGGACCGGTCCGCCGTTCACGGCGATCCGGTGGGCGGGTTCGTGCCGTTCGGGATAGTTCGGGTGAGTGGCGTGCGCCATGTCGCCCGACCCGACGATCGAGCCGGCGCGGGAGCGGAGGAACTCCTCGCGTCCGCCGCCCCGGAGCAGGACGATCCGTTCGAGGACGGTGTTCAGCAGTTCCGAGAAGGCGCCGCGGTCGGACATGCTGCCGACCTCCTCGTGGTCGAACAATGCGAGCAACGGCATGGGGCCGCCGTGCGCAGCGACGTGGTCCGCGGCGTCGAGCAGCGCGTGCAGTCCGGCATAACAGGTGCCCTGGTTGTCGAGGCGTGGTGCGCTGACCAGGTCGCGGCCCGGCCCGACGACCGCGCTCGGAGCGAGGTCGTGGGTCATCAGTTCCCAGCCGAGCACCGAGCCCGGGTCGATACCGTGCTGCTCGGCGACCCACGCGATGAACGAGCGCGGTTCGGTGCCGACACCCCAGACGCCGTTGACGTGGCGCTGCGGGTCGAGTTGCACGCCCTTGCGGTCCTCGGACAGGTGGATGGCGAGCTGCGGAACCCGCAGGATCGGCGCGTCGACGCGGACGAGGACGTCCTCGGTGGTCTCACCCGAGCGCACCGTGAAGCGGCCGGAGATCCCGAGGTCGCGGTCGAGCCACGAGTTGAGCCACGCACCGCCGTAGGGTTCGAGACCCACGAGCCGCCAGCCCGCCGAGGTGAGGTCGGGATGCTGCTTGACGCGCAGATTGGGGCTGTCGGTGTGCCCACCGACGATGCGGAACGGCGCGGCCGGATCGTCGGCGACGCCCTCGTTGCTCCACGCCAGCAGCGACCCGCCGCGCACCAGGAAGAAGCGTCCCGGCTCGGAGGGCCAGGCCTGCTGCTCGTGCAGTTCGACGAATCCCGCCTCGGTCAGCGCCGCGGCGACGGTGGCGCAGACGTGGAACGGCGACGGCGACAGGTCGACGAAATTACAGAGACCCCGAGCATCGGCACGCGTGGAAGACATGACTGCATCTTCGCATCACGGACAGTGGGAGTGCCGACCGAAAGCGCCGGACCTCGGCCGAGACGGGCTCAGTGCCCTCCGGCGACGCAGAACAGGTTGCCCTCCGGATCGGCGAGCGTCACCCAGCGGAAGTCGTCGCCCATGTCCTCGCGGTGGACCTCCTTCGCGCCGGCCTGCACGAAGCGCTCGACCTCGGCATCGAGATCGGGCGCCGTGAGATCGAGGTGCACGCGGTTCTTCCCCGGTGTCGGATCGGACACCTTCTGGAAGCCCAGCCTGATGCCTTGCGGCAGAGCGACGATGAAGAACCAACCGTCGTTCTCCTGCTCGATACGCCCGTCCGTGCGATCGGCCCACCATCTCGCGAGCGGACCCGGGTCGGACGTGTCGAAGGTGATCATCGCGATGGTCGCTGTCATGGCGCGACGGTACCGCCGGGGACCGACAGGCGGTATCCGTCGTCGAGCGCGCCGATTTGGGTAGTCCTACTCAGGACATGCCGACGCGCCTCGGGCAGACTGATCCGCGATGTCGCGCATGGGGGATGACGACATCACGCCCGGGACTTGATCGGGGGGTCGAGCTCCGGGTTGCAGGACGAGGGATCTCGCAGCCGATCGGGACGGCCGCGGGGTCCCTCGTTCGTTCTCCGGACGACGTCAGCCCGCCCGCCGCAGGCAGAACAACCACTGCTCGGCGAGCACCGAGACGAGTTCCCGGAAGTTCTCGTCGTGCCCCTGCACGAGGGCGAAATGAAAGTTCCGGTCCGTCGACATCAGCATCGACGTCACGTGGAGCCGAGCGCGTCGCCGCGCATCCGGATCGGATTGCCGCCCGAGCAGATTCCGCATTCCCTCCGCGACGCGTCTCAACATCGCGAACCACTCGTCCGACACGAGCGCTTCGTGCGACAGCGCCTGCTCCATGCTCGCGAACTCCGGGCGGTGCTCACGCCAGAACCCGGCGTGTTCTTCGAGCCACGCGACGACGTCGTCGAGTGTCGGATCGACGATCGCGTCGAGTCGTGCGTAGGCCTCTGCGATGGGATCCTCGAGCGCCGCCATGTGCGACTGCACGATCTCGGCCTTCGACCGGAAGTGCAGATAGAAGGTCGCGCGGGAGACCCCGGCCGCCTTGGCGATCGCCTCGGCCGTCGTGGCCGTGTACCCCGACTCGACGAAGAGCACCCGTGCTGCTTCGACGAGCGCGTCACGAGTGGCCTGCTTCTGCTCGGCCCTCGTCAGCTTGACCCGCACCCGCACCTCCTGCGCCTCGCCCGACCGGGGAACCCTACCGTGAGTCGAGCACACGGCAGGGTCCCACCGCAGGTCAGGCGTCGAGTACGAGCTTCGGGCACCCCTGCTCCGCGCGCGACACGCAGATCATCATCGTCTCGTTCGCCTCCTGCTCGGTGGCGGTGAGGATCGAGTCCCGGTGATCGGCGCGACCGGCGACGATCCGTGTCTCGCACGTTCCGCAGGTGCCTTCGAGGCACGACGAGAGCGCGCGGACGCCCTGGTCTTCTGCGACCTCGAGGACGGTCCTGTCGGCCGGCACCGTCGCCGTGATCCCGGAGGCCGCGAACTCGACCTCGAACGCGACGTCGGGTTCGGTCCGGACGATCTGCTTGGCGGCGAATCGTTCGGTGACCAGCGACCCGACGGGCCAGTGCGCGCTCGCCGCCTCGATCGCCTGCAGCAGCGGTTCGGGACCGCAGCAGTAGATCAGGGTGTCGTCGGTGGGTTCGGCGAGCAGACCCGTGAGGTCGAGCAGCCCGTGCTCGTCCTGCGGACGCACTGTGACCTTGTCGCCGTACCGGTCGAGTTCGCCGAGGAACGCCATGGACTCACGGGTACGACCGCCGTACAGCAGCGACCACTGCGCTCCCTGCGCCTCGACCTGTTCGATCATGGGGAGGATCGGGGTGATGCCGATGCCACCGGCGACGAAGACGTACCGCTTCGCGGGCCGCAGCGGGAAGTTGTTGCGCGGCAGGCCGAGCGTGACGTCCGAACCCTCGTGCAGGTGGTCGTGGACGAACGTCGACCCGCCCCGCGAGGAGGGCTCGCGCAGCACACCGATCCGCCACCGCGTCGGATCCTGCGGCGACGAGCACAGCGAGTACTGGCGCACGAGGGCATCCGAGCCCTCGCCCAGGTGGATCTCGGCGTGCGCCCCCGGCTTCCACTGCGGCAGGGCCTGCCCGTCGGCGTGACCGAGGGTCAGCGAGACGACACCCTCCGCCTCGTCGCGCCGTTCGAGGACGGTGAGCGAGACCTGCCGTACGACGGTCTTCTTCGCGCGTTCGACGTCGGCGACGTCCCACATGACCGGGAGTGTGCGGCGCACCGGGAGCAGTGCGATCGGGAGGAAGTCGAGCGGCACCTCGTCGGCGGGCCGCAGCGAGGGCAGCCGTTCGAACAGCACCTTCAGCGCCGTCGCACCCTGGACGCGGGCGAGCGCCTGCCCGAGACAGGTGTGCCGGCCCTGGGTGAAGGCGAGGTGGTCCTCCGGATCGGGACGATGGATGTCGAAGTCGAACGGACGCGCCGTCCGGGCCGGATCGGTGTTGGCACTGGCGAGCGCCATCCACACCATGTCGCCCTTCTTGATCTGCGCGCCACCGAGTTCGATGTCCTGCTCGGCCTGCCGCGCCGCGAAGGTCGACGACGGACGTCGGCGCACGGTCTCCTCGAACACCCGCGACCACAGTTCCGGATCGGCGGTCGCTTCCTCGAGTACGTCCGGGTTCTGCGCGAGGAACAGCACCGCGTTCGACACCGCCTGCGTCGTCGAATCGACGCCGGCCATCGCGAATTCCGTGAGGTGCACGGCGATCTGGGCCGACGACAGCATCGGCTCGCCGTCCTTGCCGGTGACGATCGCCATGTCGGAGATGAGATCCGTGCCCGGGTTCTCGCGGCGCTCGTCGATGATGCCGCGCAGCACGAGCGTGGCGTCGACGTAGCGCTGCCACACCTGGGTGCGCATCGGCTCGGCCATCGGTTCGGCGGCCGAGGCGAGGATCATGGCGAAGTCGTCGCGGAGCTGCCGCATCATGGCGTCGTGCTCGTAGCCGAGTCCCATGTGCGCCATGATCGTTCCGGTGGTGAGCTCGAGGGCGTACTCGGTGACCAGGTTGGCCGAACCGTTCGCCTCGAACCGGTCGATGATGCGGTGCGCGCGGGCCTCGATCTCGGGCTGCAGCGCCTCCATGCGCGCCTTGGTGAAGCCGCGCTGCGCGACGAAGCGGTGGTCGGTGTGGCCCGGCGGGTCGGAACCGACCAGCATCTGGGTGATCAGGTCCGGCGGGACGATCGCGCGGAACTGTTCGGGCACGTCGATCGTGCCGGAGTTTCCACCGGAGGTGAACTTCTGCCAGTCGGCGAGCACGGTCTCGACGTCGTCGCGGCGGGTGACGATCCATGCGTTCAGGTGCGGGTAGAAGAAGACCGGCGTCTCGTCGCGGAACTTCGCGAAATGTGCTGCGGGATCGACGAAGTAGTCGTCACCGAGAGCATCGAAGCCGTGTGCCACCGGGCAGCGTGCCGCCGGGGCTTCAGGGGTCAGGGTCATGACGGGCTCCCATCCCGGCCGCAGCCGGAACGTTGCAGGGTCGTGTGGTTCAGACGGCCGCGGCGGCAGCCATGGTGGACAACTTCTGGAACCGGGCGACGTTGTCGCCCTCGTCCATGCAGCCGGCCGAGAGGAAGACGAAGGTCATGTCGAGTTCGGGATCGACCCAGAACAACGAGGAGCCGGCACCGTAGTTGCCGAAGGTGCGCGGGGAGGTGAACGGGCCGAAGAAGGACGCGTGGGATCCGGTGCCGGACAGGGAGAATCCGAGCCCGAAGTTTCCGGGCGGGGTCTCCCATCCACGAGCGGCGGCGATGCCCGCGTACAGATCGTTCGGCATCGCCCCGGTCTGCAGGGTGGTGGCCTGGTCCACGACGACGGGAGCGATGAGGTACTCGCCGTTCACCTCACCCTTGCGGCGGAACATCTCGGCGTACGCGAAGATGTCGTCGACGGTGCTCACCGCACCGACCCAGGGGATCTCCGATTCCTCGCTGATCGCGTCGTTGAGGTCCTCGATATCGGCGGGCGAGAGCCATCCGTTGTCGGGGACGTACGCCTTGAGCGGCACGGCGTCGGTGCGCCAGGCCTCGGGCAGGCCGAAGGCGGTGCGGGTCATGCCGATGGGTTCGAAGATCAGATCCCGCGCCAGATCCCGGAAGCGGTCGTATCCGTAGACGCGCCGGACCATCTCGCCCATGAGCGCGTGGTTGATCGACGGCGCATAGTTGAGATCGGTGCCGGGTTCGTTGACCACGTCCACCGAGCACAGTGCCTCGATGGCGTCCGCGAGCACACCGAAGCGGTCGGGACCGAGGCCGGGGTTCGGCGTGGCGGGCATGCCGGATCGGTGGGTCAGCAGGTGGTGCAGGTTGATCCGGTCCTTGCGCACGGAGCGGAAGACGTCGGTGCCGAAGAACTCGGGGATGATGTCGACCACGCGGGTCGACAGGGCCAGCTTGCCTTCGCCGAGCGCCCGATAGGCCAGTGCGTTGGTGAACGACTTCGTCATCGACAGGATGCGGAAGACGTTGTCGGGACGCATCGGGGTGTTCGTCGCGCGTTCGGCGTAGCCGATGGTCTCGTTCACGGCGATGTCGCCGTGGCGGGCGACGATGATGTTGACGCCGTCGTAGTCCCCGCGATCGATGTCGCGGCGGATCTCGTCGGTCAGGCGGGCGAGGACCTTACGGTCCAGGGCGGAGTGGGCGAGGGCGGTCATCGTCGACGTTCCTGTTCTCGGAGTACTGGCAGGACAACGGGTACGGATGTCACATGACGAGGCCGCCGGACGGCGAGAACGTCTGTCCGGTGTAGTACGCGCCTTCTTCACCGGCGAGGAACAGCACAGTCCGCGCGACCTCCTCGGGGGTCGCGGGCCGCTTGATCGGCTGCAGGGACACGAGGAACTCGTTGAACTCGGGATCGGTCTGCCGGAAGAGCGGGGTGTCGACGGCGCCGGGCGCGAGCGCGTTCACACGGATGCCGAATGGAGCGAGTTCGGTGGCGGTCTCGCGGGTGAGGCCGAGGACGCCGGCCTTCGATGCGGGGTAGTAGGCGGGCATCGCGACGGACATCAGCGCGGCCGCGGACGAGAAGTTGACGATCGCTCCCCCACCGGCCTTCTTCATCAGCGGCACGGCAGCGCGGGTGGTGTAGAACGGGCCGTACAGGTTGATCTTGAGGACGCGGTCGAAGTCCTCGTCGGTGACCGACTCGATGAACTCGGGGTGATGCGGCCGGCCTTCCTTGGCCGCGGTGAAGCCCTTGTAGTTCTCCTCGTTGAGCGCCTCGGCGGCGGCGCGGTTCGGGGTGTTGACCCCCGCGGCGTTCACGAGCACGTCGAGACGTCCCTGCTCGTCGGCGACCTTGGCGAAGGCTGCCCGCACGGCATCGGGATCGGCGATGTCGAGGGGAACGGGACGAGCTCCGGGCAGCGCCGTGAAGTCGCGCTCGAGATTCTCGGCGGAGATGTCCGCTCCGTACACGACGGCGCCCTGCGCGACGAACGCCGCAGCGGTGGCCAGACCCATGCCCGACGCCGCGCCGGTGACGAAGACGATCTTGTCCTGGAACTGCATTCGATACTCCTCGACGATCGCGGGCCCATGTGCGGCTGCCCGACGGGTCGAAGCATGGCATTTCGCTAGACGCATGTCTAGCGAAACTATATCCGAAAATCGTCAGCCCAGTTCGCGGCGGGTATTTTGCATATGAAATACCTGTAATTCACCTGTGAGGCATCACGATTGGAGCGTTGCTCACCCCTCTGGAACGAGCGAAGCCCCCACCGACCCGAGGTCGATGGGGGCTTGCCGGAAGGTCCGGTCGGGCGGTCAGGCGTTGACGACCGCGTCCAGCACGCTGTAGAACATGCCGAGTCCGTCGTCGCTGGGGCCGGTGAGCGCCTCGGTGGCGTGCTCGGGGTGCGGCATGAGACCGACGACCCGGCCGTTCGCCGACGAGATGCCGGCGATGCCACGCTGCGAACCGTTCGGGTTGTCGCCCGCGAAACGGAACACGACGCGACCCTCACCCTCGAGTTCGTCGAGCACCTTCTCCGATGCCTGGTAACGACCCTCACCCGACTTGAGCGGGATGAGGATCTCGGCGCCGGCCTCGTAACGCGAGGTCCACGAGGTGGTGTTCGACTCGACCTTCAGCCACTCGTCGCGGCAGATGAAGTGCAGTCCGGCATTGCGGGTGAGCGCGCCGGGCAGCAGACCCGCCTCGCACAGCACCTGGAAGCCGTTGCAGATGCCGAGGACGGGCATGCCCTTCTGGGCAGCCTCGACGACCTTGCCCATCACGGGCGAGAAACGGGCGATGGCACCGCAGCGCAGGTAGTCGCCGTAGGAGAAACCGCCGGGCACGATCACCGCGTCGACGTTCTTCAGGTCGGCGTCCCCGTGCCACAGGCTCACGGCCTCACCACCGGCGAGCTTCACCGCGCGGGAGGCGTCGACGTCGTCGAGCGTGCCCGGGAAGGTGATGACTCCGATGCGTGCGCTCATGCGTCACCGTCGATCCGCCGGATGGCCCAGTCCTCGATCACCGTGTTGGCGAGCAACGACTCGGCGATCTTCTCGAGCTCCTCGTCGCCGACGCTGCCGTCGACCTCGAGCTCGAAACGCTTGCCTTGACGGACGTCGGTCACGCCCGCGAAGCCCAGCCGCGACAGCGCCCCGGTGATGGCCTGACCCTGGGGGTCGAGAATCTCGGCTTTGGGCATGACTTCGACGACGACACGCGCCACGTGCTGCTCCTCGGTAGTAGTGCTGGCGCCCGGGGACGGACACCGGACATCCAGCAGTTTACCGGCCGTGGCCACCGGGACGGGCATCGGCCGAGGCCCCGCTCGTGCGAGACCTGCCACGCCCCTTCAACACCGCTCGGCAGCAACGAGTTCGCGCGGGGAGCGACCTCGGCAGTTCCTGCCCTCAGGCGGTCACCTCAGGAACCTTCGCGTGCCGGTCGCGGGCGATGACGGCTGACGATCGAGATGCGATTGAACGAGTTCATCGCGATGGCGACCCACACGACGGCCGACAACTGGTCGTCGTCGAGGTGTTGACGCGCTTCGGCGTAGTCGCGGTCCTGTTCGTAGGTGGACGGCAACAGTGTGACCGACTCGGCGAGCGTCAGTGCCGCCCGTTCCTGCTCGGTGAACAGGTCCGTCTCGCGCCACGCCGACAGCACCGCGAGCCGCTGCGTCGTCTCGCCACCCTTCAGGGCGTCGCGGACGTGGACGTCGAGACAGTACGCGCAGCCATTGATCTGCGAGACGCGGACGTTGAGAAGTTCGACGAGAGTGCGATCGAGGCCGGCCTTCTCCACCGCATCCCGGACGGCGACAGCCACCGCGACCTGCGCCCGGTAGACGGCCCGACTCTGCTTGTCGACGAGAACGCGCGGTGCGTCGGAGGTCGTCACTTCTGCTCCTCGGTCGACGAAGTCGCATGCGACGCGTCGGGCCAGTCGACGATCGCGTCGAATTCGGGGTGCTTGCGCACGTATTTCGCCACGTAGGGGCACACAGGGACGATCCGCTCACCGGATTCGGCAACGTCGGCGAGGGCGAATCCGACGAGACGACCTGCGAGTCCCAGGCCCCCGTAACCGGGGTCGACCTCGGTGTGGACGAAGACGCGTCGGGCACCGGACGGGCGGTACCGCGTGAATCCCACGACGGTGTCTCCGTCGAGGATCTCGTAGCGTCGCCGCTGCGGCGCGTGCACGACGGAGATGTTCTCGAGCCGCGGATCGGAGATGTCGGAATCCACCAGGCGCCCCTTTCGGACCGTTCCCAATTTAGTTGACGATGCAACGATATCAGTGTGCCCCGCTTCCGACCGGGAAACGGCCGCGCCGCTCACCCGGGGCAGCGGCATACTCGACGGTATGCAACTGACCCATTTCGGCCATTCCTGCATCCTCGTCGAGCACCTCGGCGTCAAGCTCCTTTTCGACCCCGGAAATTTCTCCCACGGGTTCGAGGGCATCACCGGCCTCGACGCGATCCTCGTGACCCACCAGCATCCCGACCACGCAGATACGAACCGGCTGCCCGCACTCCTCGAGGCCAATCCCGGCGCGCAGCTGTTCTCCGATCCGCAGTCGGCGACGCTGCTCGACGGTGCCTGGACTGCGGTGCGTCCCGGCGACTCGTTCTCCGTCGGATCGCTCACCGTACGCGGTACCGGTGGGCGGCACGCGGTGATCCACCCCGACATGCCGGTCATCGACAACACGGCCTTCCTCGTCGGCGACGACGAGAATCCGTCGCGCCTGCTGCACCCCGGCGACTCGCTGTACATCCCGCACGAACGCGTCGACGTGCTGGCCCTGCCGTCGACCGCGCCGTGGCTGAAGATCTGGGAGGCGATCGACTACCTGCGCGCCGTGAATCCGCGGGTCGCGGTGCCGATCCACCAGGGCATCGTCAACGACAACGGTCGCGGCATCTTCTACGGCCGGTACAGCGAGATGGCGCCGGAGGGCACCGAGTTCCGCGTGCTTCCACACGAGGACGGCGTCGAGGTCTGATCTCCCGGGAGCTTCAGCGGGCGGCGGCGCGACCGGCCGCCCGCCCCGAGAAGATGCATCCGCCGAGGAAGGTGCCCTCGAGCGACCGGTAGCCGTGCACGCCGCCACCACCGAATCCGGCGACCTCACCGGCGGCGAAGAGACCCTCGAAGACCGATCCGTCCGACCGCAGGACGCGCGACGACAGATCGGTCTCGAGCCCGCCGAGCGTCTTGCGGGTGAGCAGGTGCAGCTTGACGGCGATGAGCGGTCCGGCCTTCGGGTCGAGGATCCGGTGCGGCGCGGCGATGCGGACGACGCGGTCGGGGGCGTACGCCCGTGCCGCGCGCACCGCCGCGACCTGAAGATCCTTCGTGTACTTGTTGTCCATCTCGCGGTCGCGGGCCTCGACCACCGAACGCACCTGCTCGTAGTCGAGCGGTGCTTCGGGGGTGAGCTCGTTCATACCCGCGACGAGATCGGCGAGCGTGTCGCGGACTACGAAGTCGACGCCGTGCTGCTTGAAGGCCTCGACCGGCCCGGGTGCACCCGCCTTGACGCGCTGCAGCAGCAGCCGGACGCTGCGTCCGGTGAGATCGGGGTTCTGTTCGGAGCCGGACAGTCCGAACTCCTTCTCGATGATCTTCTGGTCGAGCACGAACCAGGTGTGGTCGTAGCCGGTGCTCACGATGTGCTCGAGGGTGCCGAGCGTGTCGAACCCGGGAAACAGCGGCACCGGCAGCCGCTTGCCCGTGGCGTCGAGCCACAGTGAGGAGGGACCGGGCAGGATGCGGATGCCGTGATCGGGCCACACCGGGTCGTAGTTGGTGATGCCCTCGGTGTAGTGCCACATGCGGTCGCGGTTGACGATGTTCCCGCCGGCCTTCTCGGTGATCTCGAGCATCCGGCCGTCGACGTGCGCGGGCACGCCGCAGAGCATGTGCTTCGGCGGCTCCCCCATCCGCTTCGGCCAGTTCTTCTTCACGAGGTCGTAGTTCCCGCCGATGCCACCGGAGGTGACGATCACGGCTCCGGCGGAGAACTCGAAGTCCCCGACGACGGTGCGGGAGGACGCCACGCCTCGCGCCGCGTCGGTGGGTTCGAGGATCGCCCCGCGCACGCCGGTGGCCGCACCGTCGGTGACGACGAGTTCGTCGACCCGGTGCCGGTGCTTCAACGTCACGAGTCCGCGTTCGACTCCCTCGCGGACCTTCTTCTCGAAGATCTCGACGAGTCCCGGACCGGTGCCCCAGGTGATGTGGAATCGCGGTACCGAGTTGCCGTGCCCCGCAGCATCGTAACCACCGCGTTCGGCCCAGTTGACCATCGGGAAGATCTTCAGGCCGCGCTGCTTCAGCCAGGCGTGCTTCTCCCCCGCCGCGAACTCGACGTAGGCCTGGGCCCACCGCCTCGGCCACCGGTCCTCGATCTCACGGTCGAAGCCGGCCGTGCCCATCCAGTCCTGAAGGGCGAGTTCGTAGGAATCCTTGATCCCGAGCCGCCGCTGTTCGGGACTGTCGACGAAGAACAGACCACCGAACGACCAGAAGGCTTGTCCGCCCAAGTTGTTCGAGTTCTCTTGGTCGACCAGGAGAACCTTGCGGCCGGCATCGATCAGTTCACCGACCGCCACGAGTCCCGCGAGTCCCGCCCCCACCACGATCACGTCAGCGTCCATGGCCGCAAACACTACCGAGCGGAAGTGACGACCGGGAGACCCGCCGAGGTCGACGGGATCACGCCGCGACGATGCTCGCGGAACGCCGCTGCCAGCTGTAGACGGTCGGTTCCGCACCGTGGTGCAGCGCGACGTCCACGGCGTCGAGGATCGCCTGCCGGGGTCCGGACTCGGCGAGCCGAGGAGCCGCGATCGCCAACCGGAGCAACTCGCCCCGCCGTGCCACCCGCGACGCGCCGATCACCATCGCCCGGCACCACCACGGCTCCGACTTCGCACCGTCACCGATGCCGTACACCCGCGACTTCGTCACGGTGCCCGCCGCGAGATCGCGGATCCCGGCGATGTCCGCCATCATCCGGAAACCGACCTGCGGAAGTGCGGCCACCGCTCCGGACGAGGCGAGCCATCGCGGAGGTGCGAACAGCCGCGTGCGGAGGCCCGTCTCCTCGAGCACGCGGTCGGCCGCGAGCAGGCGCAGTCGCGCCTCGTGCTCGGGCAGTGTGGCGAACTCGGCGCGACGACGCTTCGTCGCCGCCTGGTCGTATCCGTGCAACACGATCGCGTCGCCGGCCTCGCGTCGTTCGAGCAGCCATTCCTGCGTCGCCGGATCCCGCACGAGACGGTAATGGTCCTTCAGGCGGGGAGCGACGAGCAGCGACAACGGCACACCGCGCGCATCCATCTCTCGCGCGAAGCCGTCCACGACGTCGCGCGTGACATCCCGGATACCCGATACCGACACGATCATCCGTCCGTTCATGACTGCAAGCGTCCGGCATGCGGATGAACAGGAACCTGCCGAGTGGGCGAAGTCCCGGTGAAACCTTACGAGGACCGGTCCCGATCGGCACACTGGGACACACCCCCGCACCCTGCCCCTGACGAGGAGCGCCATGCCTGCCGACCCGCGTGTCGACTGGGACCCTCGCTCGCCGGCCGTTCAGGACGATCAGATCGCCGCCTACGACGACATGCGCCGCAGGTGCCCCGTCGCCCACAGTCGGTACGGCAACTGGACCGTGTTCCGTCACGCGGACGTCGTGCGCATCCTCGATAACCCTGCGACCTTCAGCAATCGGGTCTCTCGGCATCTGTCGGTCCCGAACGGCATGGATCCGCCCGAACACACGCCGTACCGGGCGGTCAACGACCGATACTTCACGCCCGAGCGGATGCGCGCCTTCGAACCACACTGCCGCGATGTGGCACGCGGACTGGTCGAGGAGCTCGGCGCCGGGGAGATCGAGATCATGTCCGCTCTCGCCGAGCCGTTCGCGAACCGGATCCAGTGCCGTTTCATGGGCTGGCCCGAGACGTTGCACGAACCGTTACGCAGGTGGGCACGCAAGAACCGGGAGGCCTCCCTCGCGCTCGACCGGGAGGCGATGGCTGCGGTCGCCATCGAGTTCGACACCTACATCCGCGAACAGCTCGCCGAGCGCCGCGTGGCCCCCACGCACGACGTCACGTCCGAACTGCTCGCCGAGCAGGTCGACGGAAGGACGTTGTCCGACGAAGAACTCGTCTCCCTGATCCGCAATTGGACGGTCGGTGAGCTGAGCACCATAGCCGCGTGCGTCGGAATCATCGTCTTCTTCCTGGCATCACGTCCCGGCGTCCAGAGTCATCTGAGAGCCGAACCGGACCGGATCCGCGCTGCCTGCGACGAAATCCTGCGTATCCATGCGCCGCTGATCGCCAACCGCCGCCGAACGACCTGCGACGTCGTTATCGCCGACCGCGAGATTCCCGCGGACGAACGCATCATGGTGTTGTGGGCGTCGGCCAACCGCGACGAGAGGGTGTTCGGCGATCCCGACGAATTCAGGCTCGACCGAGACCCCGGTGTCAACCTGCTCTACGGTCGCGGCATCCACGCGTGTCCCGGCGCGCCGCTCGCCCGACTCGAACTCACCGTGCTTGTCGAGGAACTGCTCGCCGCGATGACGTCCGTCACCGCGCCGACTGCTGTCCGGCCGGCCTACGCCGCGTATCCGGCCGGTGGATTCACGAAGGTTCCGGTATCGCTCCTACGTCGATGAGCCGCACCGATATCCCGCTCATCGGGATTGTGTCGACGGCCACACCGAGGCGGGCATAGCGTCCGGGCGTGGCAGTCCCGAACCAGACCTATGCGCACCTTCTCTCCCCCGGCACCATCGGGCCGATCACCCTGGACAACCGCGTGGTGATGCCCGCCATGGACATGAACCTCTGCGAAGACGGGGAGATCGAGCAGGGTGACATCGACCATTTCGTCGCCCGAGCGGCCGGAGGCACCGGTCTGATCGTCACCGGATGCTGCGCGGTCGCCTATCCGGCGGGATGCGCCAGCACGAAGGAACCCGGCCTGTCCGAGGACCGGTTCATCCCCGGCCTCCGTGCACTGGCAGACGCCGTCCACGAAGCCGGCAGCAAACTGTGCGTGCAGATGGTGCACCACGGCAAGGTCGCGCGCATCGACACCCTGCAGGGCCGGCCGCAACTCGTGCCGAGCATCCCGAAGCCGCCGAGCGACATGAGCGCGATGGCCGATTGCACCCCCGCGGAACTGCAGCGCATGGCGTCGGTCCAGGGTGGTGTGCAGGCCGGCTACAACGAGGCCACCGAGAGCGACATCGAGTGGCTGGTCCGGATGTTCGCCGAGGCCGCTGGTCGGGTCGCCGTCGCCGGAGCGGATGCCGTCGAGATCCACGCCGCCCACAATTACGTGCTCGGCGCCTTCCTCAGCCGCTACACGAACCAGCGCACCGACGAGTACGGCGGGTCGCTGGAGAACCGGGCCCGGCTGACCTGCGAGGTGATCCGCGCGGTCAAGGCCGAGGTGGGCGACCGCCTCGCCGTCATCGTGCGCCTGGCCGGCCAGGAGTACGGCGAGTCGGAGGGGCTGACCGTCGAGGAATCCGCCGCTGCCGCAGTGCTGTTCGAGCAGGCCGGTGCCGACGCCCTGCACGTCACGGGAACCGCGCTCAATGCGTTCGCGAACTTCACCGATGGTCCCCTGCCGGACAAGGTCGGCTTCTATACCGCGGACGCCGAGGTCATCAAGCGCGCGGTGTCGATCCCCGTCATCACCGTCGGCCGCATGCTGCCGGAGGTCGGCGAGCGGATGATCGCCGAGGGCGTCACCGACTTCGTCGCGATGGGCCGTCAGTTGCTGGCCGACCCCGCGCTCGTCGCCAAGCTGAAGCAGGGGCGCACGGAGCAGATCCGCCCGTGCATCAACTGCTACGTGTGCGTGCAGGAGAACTTCTGGGATGCCACGCCGATCTGCGCGGTCAATCCGGCGCTCGGCAACGAGACGCTCGTGCCGTTCGTCCGCAGCGCGGCGCCGAAGCACGTCGTCGTGGTGGGTGCCGGGCCCGGTGGCCTCGAGACGGCGCGCGTCGCCACCGAGCGAGGACACCGCGTCACCGTCCTGGACAAGACCGACCGGCTGGGCGGGACCTTGTGGTTCTCGACCCTCACCACCCCCGACAACGAACGGCTGCTGAAGTGGCTGACGGCCGAGGTCGCCCGCCTCGGCATCGACGTGCGGCTCGGAACCGAGGCCACCGCCGCATCGATCCGTGCCCTGAATCCGGACGTGGTGGTCGTCGCGACGGGCGCGGTGCGGGAGCGTCCCACCGTGCCGGGCGGAGACCTGCCGCACGTGCACACCGGCGACAGCATGCGTGCGCTCATGACGGGCGCGGGCGACGTCTCCGACCAGTCGTCTGTGCTGCGGGTGATGGGCCGGTTGGGCAAGCTCGCGGGTATCACCACGAGCCCGCGGAGGATCCGCGATCTGAGCCGACGGTTCCTGCGTTTCCTGCCGATGGCGAAGGACGTGGTCGTGATCGGCGGGTCGCTCGTCGGCCTCGAACTGGCCGAGTTCATGGCCGAACGCGGCAGCCGGGTGACCCTGCTCGCCGAGGGGCAGCAGCTCGGAGTGCCGATGGCGATGCCGCGCCGCTGGACCGCCGTCAAGCACGCGCGCGAGGTGGGTCTCGAGGTGCACCGCAACACGACCGTCGAGCGCATCACGCGGAAGACGGTGGAGTTCACCGTCGGCGGGGAGACGAAGTCGGTGCGCGCCCGGATGGTCGTCGTCGCGTCCGGGGTGTCGGCGGCGGCACCGCTCGCCGACGAGCTGGCCGGCTCGGGCATCGACGTCCGGGTCGTCGGGGACGCCGGTCGGGTCGACTACATCGAGGGCGCCATCCACAGTGCATGGAAGGTCGCGACCGAGCTGTGAGAGCGGGTGACGGCCGGCTCGTGCACTCGCGAACCGGCCGCCACCCGTCGGGTCAGGCTTCCTGGTTACCCGGTCCCACGAACCTGTCGCGGTGCACCGCCTCTTCGAGCGGGCGACCCTTGCGCCAGCCGAACCGTTCGAGATCGGGCACTTCCTGGAGCCGGGTGACCGGCCCCACGCACAGCCACGCGATGGGACGCGCGGGTGCGCTCACTCCGACGAAGTCGGCGAGGAAATCCTCTTCGTAGAACGACACCCAACCCACGCCGAGGCCCTCGGCGGTCGCGGCGAGCCACAGGTTCTGGATCGCCAGGACGGCCGAGAAGAGGCCGGATTCGTCGATGGTGTGCCGGCCGAGGATGTGCTTGCCGCCGCGCTCGGGGTCGTAGGTGACGACGACCCCGGTGCGGGACTCGACGATGCCTTCGATCTTGATGGGGTCGAAGGTGCTCTTCCGGTCCTCGGGGAGGGAGTCGGCGAACGCCTGCCGGCAACCGGCGACGTGCTCGGCGAACTCCTTCAGGCGCTGTTCGTCCTGGACGACGACGAAGTCCCAGGGCTGGGTGTTGCCGACGCTGGGTGCGTGGTGGGCGGCCCGCAGGATGCGCATCAGCGCATCCTCGTCGAGCCGTTCCCCGCTGAATTCGGCACGGACGTCGCGACGCATGCGGATGATGTCGTACAGCGCATCCCGCGCTTCGATGCTGAACATGGAGATCAGGCCGGCAGGATCTCTTCGAGGGCGTCGAGGATCTCGGGTGCATCCGGTTCCGTGCGGGGACGGAAGCGCGCGGCGACCGTGCCGTCGGGAGCGATGAGGAACTTCTCGAAGTTCCACTGGATGTCGCCGGCCTCCCCGGAAGCGTCCGGGTGCTTGGTGAGCTCGGCGTAGAGCGGATGTCGGTTCTCGCCGTTGACGTCGATCTTCTCGAACAGCGGGAAGGTCACCCCGTAGGTGGTGGAGCAGAACTCCTGGATCTCCTCCGGCGTGCCGGGTTCCTGTCCCATGAACTGGTTGCACGGCACGCCCACGACGAACAGTCCGCGGTCGCGGTACTCCTGAGCGAGCTTCTCGAGCGCCGTGTACTGCGGGGTCAGCCCGCACTTGGACGCGACGTTCACGACGAGAACCGCGTGGCCCTCGTACGCGCCGAGATTCGTGGGTTCACCCGAGAGGGTGTTGATCGGGATGTCCTGGAGAGGCGTGGTCATGCATCCAAACTATCGTGTGCCCGATCACTCCCCCGAACGTCGGCGTGCTACATCTTCTCCCCCAGGAGCTCGACGGCCTGCCCGACCCACCTCCGGAACCGCTCCTCATCGAGTTCCTCGAGCCGGCGGATGTCGTGATAGCGCATCTCCGATGTCGGGCTTCCACTCTGGCATCGCCGCGATGTAGGCCTCGACCGGTTCCCTGCCCATCCCCTTCGGGATCTGCGGATTCCCACCCGACAACAGCTTCGGTCCGGTCTCCTTCTCGGACTCGCTCACGAGGCCGCCCCTCCTTGCCCCGGCACGGGAGCACCCGCCGGGAACCCTTCTGCGATGTAGGACTCGTAGACCGGCCGCCATGCCGTCTCCGGGTCGGTCTTCTGCGACGGCGGTGCGCCCGCCAGTAATGCGTCGAACTCGTCGAGGCAGACCGTCCAGCCCGCGGCGACCATCGCGGCGGTCTCCCGGTCGCCGAGAACGTTGACGAAGACGAACAGGCAGCCCTGCGACGTCGGGTTCAGCGTGAACCACAGTTCGTCGCCCTCCCAGGTGTAGGCGAGACTGCCGCGCGGCTCGCACGCCAGGACGGTGCCCGTCGTGGGCTCGGCGGCGGGATCGTCGGTGAAGGTGATCGTGCCGCCTTCGCGCAGTTCGAGGTCGACGGCGGCGGGGAACCATCGCGCGAGTTCGGCCGGCTCTGTCACCGCGCTCCACAATCGTTCCTGCGGATACGGGTACTCCCGCTCGAAATGGAGGGCGGGACGTCCTCGGACATCGACGAATCGAGCTCGGTTCTTCACAGCGACCCCCGAAGATTTGCGGCTGGAGAGCGATGCGTGCTTCTTCCCGGAACTATGCCGCATCCCTCCGACGTGAGGGGCCCTTCCGCCCGTAGATTCGCTACGACGATGGCTGTCCGCCACGGAAATTTTCCGTAGCGGACAGCCATCGTCGTAGCGGAGGGATCGGGTCAGACGGAGACCTTCTCCAAGCTCGCCGGTTCGCGCTCGGGAGCGGGCACATGGTCGTCGACCATCATGCTCTCGTCGAACGGCAACCGTCCGCTGAGCACCTCGTCGACCCGTTCACGGTCCACCGACTTGGTCCACGTGCCGATGAGCAGGGTCGCGATGGCGTTGCCGGAGAAGTTGGTGACCGCACGCGCCTCGGACATGAACCGGTCGACACCGACGATCAGACCGACGCCGTCGAGCAGGTCGGGGCGGTGGCTCTGCAGACCGCCGGCCAGCGTCGCCAGACCGGCACCGGTGACCCCGGCCGCACCCTTCGAGGCGACGATCATGAACAGCAGGAGCGAGAGCTGCTCGCCCATGTTCAAGGGGCTGCCCATCGCGTCGGACACGAACAGGGCGGCCATCGTCAGGTAGATCGCGGTGCCGTCCAGGTTGAAGGAGTAACCGGTGGGCACGACCACGCCGACCGTGGTGCGCTGGACACCGAGGTGTTCCATCTTGGCGATCAGGCGCGGCAGCGCGGACTCCGACGACGACGTCGCGAAGATGAGCAGGTACTCGCGGGCGAGGTACTTGACGAGCTTGAACACCGAGACACCGGAGACCGCGCGCAGCAGCGATCCGAGAACACCGAAGACGAACACGACACACGTGAGGTAGAAGGCGATCATCAGTACACCGAGCTGCAGGACCGCGCTCAGTCCGGTCTGACCGACGACGTTGGCGATGGCGCCGAACGCACCGATCGGGGCGAGCCACAGGATCATCGTCAGGATGCGGAAGACCAGCTTCTGCAGGTGGCCGATGCCACGCAGGATCGGTTCACCCGACTTGCCGATGCCCTGGAGCGCGAAGCCGACGAGCAGCGCCACGAACAGGGTCTGCAGGACACTGCCCTCGGTCAGTGCGGACAACAGGGAGGTGGGGATGATCGACGCGATGAAGTCGACCGTGCCGCCGGCGGCATGCGCCTTCTCGGCGAGTTCGGCACCCGAACCGGCGTTGGCCGGATCGAGGGTGAGCCCCGAGCCCGGATCGAGCAGGTTGCCCACGCCGAGACCGATCGCGAGTGCCACGGTCGACATGCCCACGAAGTAGATCAGCGCGAGTCCACCGATCCGGCCGACACTCGCCGCTGCCCGGACCGACCCGATCCCGAGGACGATGGTGCAGAAGATCACCGGGCTGATCATCATCTTGATCAGGTCGACGAACATGGTGCCGAGGACACCGAGCGACTTGCCCGTCTCGGGGGCCAGCCATCCGACGGCGATACCGGCGACGACGGCGATGATGACGCCGATGTACAGCCAGTGGGTACGGTCGCGGCGTTTCTCGCCACGCACGGTTGTGGTGCTCATGGAGTGCCCTTCGATCATGCGCGGGCTCTTCGCGCGATGTTCACGGATAACGGGATGCGGTGACGCACCGGCGAGGACTCGGGAATCGACCGTGGTTCGGTCGGGTACTACGGGA
Source organism: Rhodococcus sp. B50 (assembly GCF_013602415.1). Lineage (NCBI taxonomy): Bacteria > Bacillati > Actinomycetota > Actinomycetes > Mycobacteriales > Nocardiaceae > Rhodococcus > Rhodococcus sp. B50. The sequence goes on from NZ_WPAG02000002.1 coordinate 3,009,649, forward strand.
CCCTGGTAGGGCCGCTCCGCGCCCGGGTGGTGACCGGCATCACGTCCACATGAGGAAATGGTGGTCGTCCGGTCACCACGGGAGAAGTTTGTGTACATAGTGTTCACGGGAGGTGACCGGTGAACCGTCGCGAGGCGAGACCGCCGATGAGCGTGGCGGGCCAGCTGCTCATCCTTCAGTTGGTCGTGTTCACGGTGGTGGCGATCGTGGCGGGTGCGCTCATCGTCGTCGACGAACGCCGCGACGCCGACGACGCCACCCGTCGCAGCGTGACGGATATCGCAGTGACCACTGCGGTCTTCCCGGAGATCGCAGAGGGACTGCTCGCCCCCGACCCGACCGCTGCGCTCCAACCCCGCGCCGAACAGATCCGCGAGGCGACCGGCGTGGACTTCGTCGTGATCGTGGACCCGGACGGATTCCGCGTGACGCATCCGGTCCCGGAACAGAGCGGACTCCCGTACACCGGTCACATCGACGAGGCCCGGTCCGGGCAACCGTTCAGCGAGACGTACACGGGCAGCCTCGGACCGTCGATCCGCACCATCGCGCCGGTCTACGACGACGGCACGCTCGTCGGGTTCGTGTCGGTCGGGGTGACGCGAGAGAGGATCGCGGAGAACTTCGTGCGGAGCCTGCCGGGCATCGTCGGACTGGTGGCGGCCGGGCTCGTGGTCACCGCGGCGGGCGGATATCTGATCGCGCGGCGCCTGCGCCGTCAGACCCTCGGACTCGATCCCGACCAGCTGCGGCGCATGTACGAACACCACGACGCCGTCCTGCACTCGATCGGCGAAGGGCTGCTGGTGTTCGGCGGCGGAGCACCCGAGGCCTCACCACGGGTCGACGTCGTCAACGACGAGGCACGCCGCCTGCTCGGGCTTCCCCCGACCGGGCCGGTCCCCTTCGACAGCCTGCCCGAGACACTGCGCGAACTCGCGACCACCGGCGAGGCACGCGACGAGGTGCACCTGACGCGCGACCGTACCCTCGTCGTCAACAGCGACGCGGTGAACTGGAACGGGCGTCGCATCGGCACCGTCGTCACCCTCCGCGACCACACCGAGTTGCGCAGTGTCCTCGGTGAACTCGACTCGGTCCGCGGATTCGCCGAGTCGCTGCGGGCGCAAGCTCACGAGTCGGCAAACCGTCTGCACACCATCATCACGATGGTCGAACTCGGCCGGACGGAGGACGCGGTCGCATTCGCGACCCGGGAACTGGCGGTGTCCCAACACCTGATCGACAGGTTGACCGGCGCCGTCCACGAACCGGCGCTCTCGGCACTGCTGCTCGGCAAGATCGACGAGGCCGCCGAACGAGGTGTGGAACTGACCGTCACCGACGACACGGAACTGGGCCCCGTTCCGTCGATTCCGGCGCGCGATATCGTCACCCTCGTCGGGAATCTCATCGACAACGCCATCGACGCCTCCCATGCGTCGGACGATCCGTGGGTGGAGGTGACTGTGCGTCAGGATGATTCGTCGATGATCGTCGAGGTCGCCGACAGCGGGCCGGGGATGTCGCCGGAGGTGCTGGCCCGGGCCATGCAGCGCGGTTATTCCACCAAATCCGAGCAGCGCGGTCTCGGACTCGCACTCGTCGCGCAGGTCGTGACGCGTCACGGGGGAACCCTGCGCACCGAACCCTCACTGGGTTCGATGATCGTCGCCGAGATCCCCTTCGGGGACCGGCCGTGATCCGAGTACTGATCGTCGAGGACGAACCGCTCATCGCCGAGGCCCACCGCGAATATGTCGGCAGGGTGGACGGATTCGAGGTGGTGGGCGTCGCGCACACGGGCAGCGACGCCGTGCGGGCAGTCGCGTCGGCGGCGCGGGCGAGAACGCCGGTGGATCTGGTGTTGCTCGACATCGGACTCCCCGACACGAACGGACTCGAGGTCGCCGCGCGCCTGAGCGCCGGTCGCCCGAGCCCCGACATCATTGCCGTCACGTCGAACCGCGATCTGGAGGTCGTGCGAACGGCGGTCGCGCGGGGCGTCGTGTTGTATCTGCTCAAGCCGTTCACCTTCGCGGCACTGCAGGACAAGCTCGAACAGTACGTGGCCTACCGCTCGGCACTGCGCGACGCCGAGACCGCGGCGGGCCAGCACGATATCGATCGCGCGATGTCGGCCCTGCGCACGAGCAGTTCCCGTCCGTCCACTCCCAAAGGCATCTCCCCCGATACGCTGTCGAAGATCACCGATTATCTCCATCACGCCGACGGCCCGCAGACCGCGGCGGAAGTCGGATCGGCCGTGGGGGTCTCGCGCGTGACGGCGTGGCGTTATCTCGAACGGCTCGCCGACGACGGAGCCGCGACCCGCCTCACCGAATACGGCCGCGCCGGTCGCCCCCAGGTCCGATACGAACTGCGCAGGTGAGCGTGCCCCCATCCGCGACGAGTTCGGCCATCCGCTACGACAATTGACGAATTGCCGCGACGAACAGCGAAAACGCGAGCGGATACAGGCCGCTCACGGCAGGTAGTGCTTGCGGACGAGTCTGTGCCAGCGCCGCTGCCGATAGCGGAACAGGGCCCCGGCCACGGCGACCGCGACCGGCGTCAGACGCCCGGCGTCGATGTCGACGACGTCGCTGTACCGGCACCGGCCCTCGCCGAGGGGTTCGACGTGCAGGGTGTGGTTCCACTGCCGCAGCACGCCACCGTGTTCGTGGGTACGGACGGTGCGGGTCGCCGGATCGACCTCGACGACCTCGATCGTGTGGCGGTAGGCCGGGATCACATGGAGTACCCACAACCACCCGCTGCCGCGCTCACCCTCCCGTAGCGGCGTGGCGCGACCGGCCAGCGCCGGCATCCCGAGCAGGCCTCGGACCACGTACAGGAAGGTGACGGGAGAGAGCATCGCCTCCCACACCTGCTCCGCCGAGGTGGGCAGCTCCGTCCCGAGTCGGATCGACCGCACCGTCACCTCCCCCGCTCCACGACGTGGCTTCGGATGCAGGTTACTGCCCTGCAGCCTCCGCGCGGTAGGCACCGGACGTCTCGAGCACCCATGCGAACTCGAATGCGACCTCGCGCCACTTCTCGTATCGGCCCGACACACCGCCGTGCCCCGCGCTCATCTCCGTCTTGAGCAGCAACGGCGCATCGCCGGTCTTCGTGGCGCGCAGTTTGGCGACCCATTTCGCGGGTTCGACGTAGAGCACGCGCGTGTCGTTGATGCTGGTGATCGCGAGGATCGCCGGGTAATCCTTGGCCTCGACGTTCTCGTAGGGGCTGTACGAGCGCATGTACTCGTACACCTCGGGATTCGCGAGCGGGTTGCCCCACTCGTCCCATTCGATCACCGTGAGCGGCAACGAGGGATCGAGGATCGAGGTGAGCGGGTCGACGAACGGGACGTTCGCGAGGATGCCCGCGAACAGTTCGGGCGCGAGGTTGGCGACCGCCCCCATGAGCAGGCCACCCGCGCTACCGCCGTCGGCGACGAGCTTCTCCGGGCTCGTGACACCGGTGTCGATCAGATGCCGCGCGCACGCCACGAAATCGGTGAAGGTGTTCTTCTTCGTGAGCGACTTGCCGTTCTCGTACCAGTGCCGGCCCATCTCGCCGCCGCCGCGCACGTGCGCGACCGCGAACACCATGCCCCGGTCGAGCAGCGACAGCCGTGCGACGGAGAAGGCCGGGTCGATGCTGGCCTCGTACGAGCCGTAGCCGTACAGCAGCGTGGGCGCGTTCTCCGGGGTGCCCGTGCGCGCGACGATCGACAACGGGATCTTCGTGCCGTCCTCTGCGGTCGCCCAGTCGCGGCGCTGCTCGTAGAGCGACGGGTCGAAGTCGCCGAGCACCGGCTGCGACTTGAGCAGCGTGAGCTCGCCCGTGCTCACGGTGTAGTCGTAGACCCGGCTCGGGGTGATGAACGACGTGTAGCCCAGACGCAGGGTGGGCTGGGTCCATTCGGGGTTCGCGCCCGGCCCGACGGCGAAGAGTTCCTCGTCGAATTCGAGTTCGGTGAGCGTGCCGTAGCCCTTGTCGGTCAAGGGCCACACCGCGAGCCGGGTGAGGGCCTCGCGACGGTAACCGAGCACGAGGTGCCCTGCGAAGGCGTCGACGTCCTCGAGTCGCACGTCGTGCCGGTGTCCGATCAGGATGCGCAGCGCGGACGGGTCGTCGACGGGAGCTTCGGCGAGCACGAAGTTCTCGGCCTTCTCCCCCGTCTCGGGGTCGACATCGTTGTGCAGGACGAGGAATCGGTCCTCACCTGCGATCACCGCATGTTCCGCGCCGTACTCCACGCCTTCGCGACGTGGCAGGATCACACGGAATTCGCCTGTGGGGTTGTCGGATTCGAGTACCCACCCCTCGGTGGTGATCTTGGATCCGACCCAGATCATGAGGTACTTCTCGCTGCGGGTCGAGCCGATCGACACCCAGAACCGCTCGTCGGGTTCGTGGAAGACCTTCACGTCCTCGTCGACGGCGGTGCCGAGCTTGTGCCGCCAGACGGTGTCGGGCCGCCACGACTCGTCGACCGTCTGATAGAAGACGTGGCTGTGGTCGAGCGCCCAGGTCGCTCCCGGTGCGGTGCCGGGGATCTCGTCGGTCAGCAGTGTGCCCGTGGCCAGGTTCTTGAACCGCAGCGTGTACCGCTCGTCACCGACGACATCTGTCGAGTACGCGAGCAGCGTGCCGTCGTGGCTGATCGAGAACGCCCCGAGTGAGAAGAACTCGTGCCCTTCGGCCTCGACGTTGGCGTCGAGGAGCACCTGTTCGCCGGGGAGTTCGACTCCCGGGGTCACGTTCGGCGGTGTCCAGTCGTCGGCGTCGGCGATCGGGCAACGGCACTGGATCGCGTACTGCTTGCCTTCGACCGTGCGGGCGTAGTACCACCACTCACCCATCCGGGTGGGGACCGACATGTCGGTCTCCTGGGTGCGCGACCTGATCTCCTCGAAGATCGTTCCACGCAGCGGAGCGAGATGCTCCGTCTGCGCCTCGGTGTAGGAGTTCTCCGCTTCCAGATACGCGACGACCTCGGGGTCGTTCTTGTCGCGCAGCCATTCGTAGTCGTCGACGAAGGTGTGCCCGTGATGGGTGCGTTCGAGCGGCACCTTCTTCGCGACCGGCGGAGTGATCTTCGAGGAGGTCATATGCGGTCAGCCGATCCAATCGTCGAAGGACAGTCCCGAAATGCGTTCGTACGCCTCGATGTAGCGAGCTCGCGTCTTGTCGACGACGTGCTGCGGCAATGGCGGGGGCGGGGTGTCGGAGGCGCGGTCCCAGCCCGATTCGGGACCGGTGAGCCAGTTCCGGACGATCTGTTTGTCGAAGCTGGCCTGCACCTTGCCCTCCTCGTACTCGTTCGCGTCCCAGTAGCGGGACGAATCCGGGGTGAGGACCTCGTCGGCGAGCACCAGATTGCCGGCCTTGTCGAGACCGAACTCGAACTTGGTGTCGGCGAGCAGGATGCCGCGGTCGGACGCGTACATGGCGGCACGGTCGTAGATGTCGAGCGTGTCCTGGCGCAGCTTCATCGCCAGGTTCAGCCCGACCTTCTCGACGACGTCGTCGAAGGAGATGTTCTCGTCGTGGTCGCCGAGCGCGGCCTTGCTGGCCGGGGTGAAGATCGGCTCGGGCAGCCTGCTGGCCTCGACGAGACCCTCGGGCAGGGCGACGCCGCAGACGGAGCCGGTGCCCTGGTAGTCGAGCAGGCCGGAGCCGGTGAGGAAGCCGCGGGCGACGCACTCGACGGGCACCATCTCGAGGCGCTTGACCACGAGTGCGCGGCCGAGGACCTCCTCGGGGATACGCTCGTCGTCGGGTTCTCCCGCGAGGTGGTTGTTGGTGGCGTCGAGCAGCTTGAAGAAGAACACGCTCATCGCAGTGAGGACCCGCCCCTTGTCGGGGATCGGGGTCTCGAGCACGTGATCGTAGGCCGAGATCCGGTCACTGGCGACGAGGAGCAGGTGCTCGTCGTCGATCACGTACAGATCGCGCACCTTGCCGCCGGCGAGGTGTTGGTAGGACTCGAGTGAAGGACGCACGCTGACACCCTAGTGCTCATCGAGTGGCTGCACCGCACCCCGTGGCGGATATCCCACTCGCTCGCAGCCGGGTGGAACAGCGACGCACGAGTGGGAACAGGAGTGGCATGGCCGCATCGTCGCGAGTGGATGTCGGGTTCAGGTCCGAGCGGGGCCCGATCCTCGTCGCCTTGATGCTCGCCACCGCCCTGGTGGCGCTCGAGAGCACGATCCTGGCCACCGCGATCCCCACGATCGTCGCGGACCTCGGTGGCTTCACCCAGTTCCCGTGGTTGTTCTCCGCCTATCTGCTTACGCAGGCGGTGCTCGTCCCGGTGTACGGCAAGCTTTCCGACGTCTTCGGCCGCACCCCCATCCTGTTGTTCGGGATCGGGGTGTTCGCGGTGGGATCGGTGCTGTGTGCGCTGTCGTGGAGCATGCCGGCGCTGATCGCGTTCCGCGCGGTGCAGGGTCTGGGCGCCGGTGCCGTGCTGCCGATGGCGCAGACCATCGCCGGGGACATCTACACCGTCGCCGAGCGCGCCAAGGCGCAGGGCTATCTCGCCAGTGTGTGGGGCATGTCGGCGGTGGTAGGCCCGGCTGTGGGCGGTGTCTTCGCCGACTTCCTGTCGTGGCGGTGGATCTTCTGGATCAACGTGCCGTTGTGTGCCCTCGCGGCGTGGGTGCTCGTCCGTAACTTCCGCGAGGACACGCCGTCGGGACCGCGACCGCGCGTGGACTGGGCCGGCGCGGCGACACTCGCGGCGGGCGCCGCCCTGTTGATCCTCGGTCTGCTCGAGGGCGGGCAGTCGTGGGCGTGGACGTCGGCAACCGGTATCGGCATCTTCGCCGCCGGTGCAGCCCTGATCGCGGTGTTCGTGTGGATCGAGTCCCGCGCCGCCGAGCCGATCCTGCCGATCCGGGTGTTCACGCGACGTGTGCTCGTCACCACCAGCGCGGTCTCGTGCCTGGTGGGTGCGGTCGTATTGGGCCTGACCTCGTACGTGCCGTCGTTCGTGCAGGGTTCGCTGGGCACCACGGCGCTCGTTGCCGGATTCACGCTGGCGACGATGACGATCGGCTGGCCGATCGCGGCGGCGCAGTCGGGCCGGCTCTATCTGCGGATCGGTTTCCGCAACACCGGTCTGGTGGGTGCGGTGCCGCTGCTGTGCGGCGCGGTGCTGTTGACGCAGGTCGGGGTGGATTCGTCCCCCTGGCAGGTCGCGGTCTGCTGCGTGCTCGTGGGACTGGGGATGGGGTTGATCGCCAGTCCCGCGCTGATCGCGGCGCAGTCGAGCGTCGACTGGTCCGAGCGAGGCGTCGTCACGGGCGCGAACGCCTTCGCGCGTGCGATCGGCAGTGCGGTAGGGGTCGCGGTGTTCGGTGCGCTCGCCAACGCAGCCCTGGGTAGCGCAGCGGCGGACGGGACCACCATCGGGGCTCCCGATGCGGCGCAGTTGGCGGCGTCCGTAGCGCCGGTGTTCGTCGCCGTTCTGGTGTGCGCGGGGTTGCTCGTGTCGTGCGTGTGCCTGATCCCGAACCGTCCGGCAGCGGCCGGGTAGGCGACACGCCGCGTGCCTATACCGTTACCTACACGCTGTTTCGTATTCGCTCGAGATCGGGCACCATCTCTGCGGTGAGAACGACAAGCGGCGGCAAGGACACCATCGACGACGTGACGTACTTCCCCGTCGGGGCTGCGGAACATGCTCTGCAGCGACTGGCATACGCCACGGCGATGCAGGACACGACGGACTACGAGTCGCTGCGCTCGGCCATGGACGCGGAGTACTTCTGGCGCGGTGTCGCCGAGACCTTCCGGATCGCGGACGAGGCGTTCCGGATCGTGTCGTCCGCGACGCGCGACCGGCAGGACATCTCCGCGCACGTCATGGCGCGCGCTGCCGACTGGGTGGGCACCATCGAGCTCGCCACCGAGGGATCCCGGTTGTACGGGGCGCTCATCGCCTACACCCAGGGTGTCGGCGAAGGGTATTCGGCAGTGGAAGCGTGGGCGCGCGACGGACGAGCGTGACGCGAGGCGGGGCCGGGTTGTTCACCCGGCCCCGCTTCCTCTCGTCCTGTAGAGCCGTCTGTCAGGCGACAGCCTCGAGATCGCCCGCGTCCCGGAAACGCCGGAGCGTCGGGGTCGCGACGAACATCAGCGCGATGATGACCACACCGGCGACGCCGTAGACGATCAGGGCCATGGAGATCGGCACCAGAGAGGCCACGACGCCGGCCGCGACGGCTCCCACGGAGGTACCGGCCGTCACCTGTGCACCCCACACCGCCGCGATCCGTCCGCGGTACTCGTCGGAGGTGTTGCGCTGGACGGTGGCGTACCGCACGACGTCCGCGAGCGAGTCGCCGAATCCGTGTGCGGCGAGACCGAGCAGCACCACGGCGAGGATGCCGGTCGCGCCGGCACCCACCAGACCCGCGGCGGAGACCGCCATGAGCAGGTAGACCACCAGCCCGTACCGGCGGATCGACCCGGTCCAGCCGCTGGTCAGCGACCCCACGACGGCCCCGACGGCAGGCGCCGTGTAGAGCAGGCCCACCACCGACGGTCCGACGCCGAGCACTTCGTCGGCGAATTCCGGGATGAGCACGGCCCAGCCGGACAGCAGCATCGCCAGGAATCCGACGATCAGCACCTGCCCGACCACCCGGTTGTGTGCGGCGTACCGGAAGCCCGACACCACCGACTTCAGCGGTGATTCCTCCGCGACGTGCGTCGGGGGCAGCGACGGCAGCCGGGTGATACAGAAGGTGGTGATCGCCGTGGTGAACGCGGCCAGCGCGTACGCCACGCCCACGCCACCGGCGGCGATGACGACACCGCCGAGCGCCGGTCCGATCATGGATCCGAGGTCGGCCGTGAGCGCCATGAGCGCACCGGCCGCGGCGAGCTTGTCGCGCGGGATCAGGCTGGGGGTGACCGCCATGAGCGCGGTCGACGAGATCCCGCCCGCGATGCCGTCGACGACCGCGAGCACGTAGATCGCCCACATCTGCGGTACCGGAAGGATCGCATTGACCGCCAGCAGCGCGAAGGCGACACCCGCGGTGCCGCGTGCGATCGCGATGACGTTCCGCCGGTCGTACCGGTCGGCGAGCACCCCGCCGGCGAAGGTGGCCGCGAAGGTGGTGATACCGATCACCGCGGAGACCGCGGCGACCTGCGCCGTCGAGCCGGTGAGCTGGTACACCTGCACAGGCACTGCCACGATGAGGAAACCGAGACCGAACAGCGAGACGACGCGTGCGGTGAACAGGTACCGGAACTCGCGGCTGGTGCGCAGCGGGTCGATGTCGATGAAGAGCTTCTCGAAGACGGCCACGATCACCCGCTCATCCGCGGCTGAGCAGCGCGATCCACTGCTCCAGGTCGGGGGCCGAGGCGAGGTCCACGAAATCGACCTCGACTCCGGCGCTGCGCCACTGCTCCACGAGGGCCATCAACCTGACCGAGTCGAGTCCCTGGTCGACGAGGCTCGCCGACGGATCGAGTTCGTCGACGTCGATGTCCAGGATCCGGGCGGTGTCGGCGAGGACGGTAGTGCGGTCGAGCACGGTGTTCTCCTTCTTTCGATGTGTGCAAGATGCTTGTCCTATCGGACGGTGCCGGAGGCGCCCTGCAGTGTGGTGGCGGTGAGCTCTCTCGCGGCGACGACGACCTGCACCGTGTCCCGCCAGATCCGCGCGATCTCGGCGAGCGTGTCCGCGTCGACCACGTCCGCAGCGGCGGCGAACTCGCATTCCAGAACCGCGCCGTCCGGGGTGTCCTCGGTGATCGCGTCCACCTGCAGGACGTGGTCGAGGGGCATGTCCGGATCCACCGAGCCGCCGATCGCGGCGGCTCCCGGTGCGCCCGACCACGGGCTGCCGGACGCCTCGCCGAGTGTGAGCCGTCCGAGGTAGTTGAAGACGACGGCCGGCGGCACGTACCGGGCGAAGCGGTCGCCGAAGTCCGGGTTCAGTCGCCGCAGCATCCCGAAGCCGATGCCGTTGTCGGGTCGCTCCCGCGACGCGCGGGCCACCGCACGCAGCGCCGCGACCGCCGCCTCGGTGTCCCGGGACGCGGAGGCCACGTCGACCTCCGTCAGATCCACCGTCACCGGATACATCGACGTGAACCAGCCGACGGTGCGAGACAGGTCGGCACCCGGGACCACCTGTTCCTCCCGGCCGTGTCCTTCGAGGTCGATGCGGACGAGGTCGCCGCCCCGGACCGACGCCACCGCGACGGCGAGGGCCGAGAGCAGGATGTCGTCGACGACGTCCGCGGCCAGCACCCGTTCGGTGACGTCGACGGGCAACTGCACCCGGGTGGAGCGGGTCGAGAAGACGGTGTCGCGTGCCGGATCGAGGGGGCGCGAACCGAGCATCGGTTCGTCGGCGTCGACCGCCTGCTGCCAGGCCGACCGCGACGCGGTGACCCGTTCCGATCCGGCGGCCTTCGCGAGTTCGGCGGCCCATACCCGGAAGGGCGTGCCGCTCGACGGCAGGGTCACCGTCTCCCCACGCTCGGCCTGTTCGACGGCGTCGGCGAGGTCGGGGACGAGGATGCGCCACGACACGCCGTCCACCACGAGGTGGTTCACGACGATCAGGACGCGTCCGGCCTGCTGCGGCCCGACATCGAACCACACGACCTGCACCATGCGCCCGTTGGCGGGATCGAGTGCGGCGTACGCGTTCTCGCGATGTTCGTCGAACAGTTCGTCCCAGTTCCGTCCGGTGGCGTCCACTCGCCGCACTGATCCGGTGAGGTCCGGGACGCTCTCGGGGACGGCCCACGACGGCCGTCCCTCGTCGTCGACGCGGAAGACCGAACGCAGCATCGGGTGGGCGGCCACGAGCGCCTCGACCGCGGTCCGCAGGGTGCCGAGCGTGAGCCCGACCGGCGCGACGAGCAGTCGTGCCTGCGAGAACCGGGACAAACCCGTCCACTGTTCGAGGGTGTCCCACACGATCGGCGTGACGGTCACCTCCCCCGTCGCCTCGCCGACGGCCGCCGGGCGGGTGTCTCCCGTGTCGCTGTCCACCGCGGCCGCGAGCGCTTCCACGGTGCGCAGTTCGATCACCTGGCGGGTGGTGATCCACAGCCCGGCGGCCCGGACCTTCGACACGAGCTGGATCGAGACGATCGAATCGCCGCCGAGCGAGAAGAAGTCGTCGTCGATCCCCACCCGGTCGAGCCCGAGCACGTCCGCGACGAGATCGGCGAGGACCCGCTCGGTGTCGGTGCGTGGAGCACGCGCCCCCACCAGCGACGAGAAGTCCGGTTCGGGCAGGGCCTTGCGGTCGACCTTGCCGTTGGCGGTGACCGGGAAGGTGTCGAGCACGAGTATCACGGCGGGCACCATGTAGTCGGGCAGGCGCTCGGCGACCGAGGCACGGACCACCGCCGGATCGACGTCGCCGTCGGGGGTCACGTAGCCGACGAGGCGTGTCACGCCGCGGCTGTCGGTGTGCGCGTTCACCACCGCGTCCCGCACGCCGCGCACCGCGGTCAGTGCGGCCTCCACCTCGCCGAGCTCGACCCGGAAACCCCGGATCTTGACCTGGTCGTCGCCCCGGCCGAGGAATTCGAGCACGGGCCGGCCGTCACTGCCGCGCACCCGCCGGACGAGGTCGCCGGTGCGGTACATGCGGGAGCCGTCGTCTGCGAAGGGGTTCGGCAGGAACCGGACCGTCGTCAGGTCGGGCCGGCCGAGATATCCGCGGGCGACCCCCGCACCGGAGACGTACAGTTCGCCGACCACACCCATCGGGACAGGGCGGAGCATCGCGTCGAGGACATACGCGCCGGCGCCGTGCACAGCCCGGCCGAGGCACGGGGTGTCGGCGTCGGTGACCGCTCCGATGAGCGAGTCCACCGTGCATTCGGTGGGTCCGTAGAGGTTGAAGGCCCGCCCGTCCGTCAGCTCCCGCAGGCGCTGCCACGACCCCGGATTGACGGCCTCACCGCCGAATCCGACGGATGCCGGGCGGTGTCCGCTCTCGTACAGTCCGGCCGCGAGCATGCGGTCGAGGAAGGACGGGGTGACCTCGAGGAAGTCGAGTTCGTGCTCGAGCGTGTACGCGACCATCCGTTCGGGATCACGCATGGTGTCCTCGTCGAAGACGTGCACGGTGTGGCCGTCGAGCAGCCACAGGGTGGGCTGCCAGGACGCGTCGAAACCGAACGACCACGCGTGTCCGACGCCCACGGAGTCGCGTCCGGCAGCCCCGACGGTGGGGACGTAGAGATCCGCGCGGTGGCTCTCGAACAGATTGAGCAGATTCGCGTGCGTGACCGCGACACCCTTCGGCAGCCCCGTCGAACCGGAGGTGTAGATGACGTACACGCCGTTGTCGGGATGCAGCGCACCGCGCCGGTCGGCGTCCGTCAGCGGAGCGGTGGACAACCCGTCGAGCTGTCGCTGCAGGGCGGGATCGTCGAGCACCACGATCCGCGTGTCCCCCGCGATCGGTGCTATGCCGTCGACAACCGAGGCGACCGTGACGATCACCTGAGGTCGCGAGTCGGACACCATGTGCGCCAGCCGATCCTGCGGATACGACGGGTCCATCGGCACGTACACCCCACCCGACGAGATCGCCGCCGCGATCGCAACGACCATGTGCTCGGATCTGGGTAGCGCCAGTCCGACGACCGTCTCCGGTCCGACCCCGGTGTCGACGAGGAGTCGGGCGAGTCGCGCGGATCGCCGTCCGAGTTCCGCGAACGTCAGCGTCGTCCCTCCCGCGACCACCGCCGGCGCGTGCGGGGTACGCGCGATCTGCCGCGCCAGGAGGTCGGCGACGGTCGCTGCCCCGCTGGACGGCGCCGCGGGAGTCGTCGACCATTCGCTGCGCAGACCCGCCCGCTCGGCGCTCGTGAGCACGTCGAGTTGTGCCACCGTTCCGGGATTCTCGGCGGTGAGCCGGTCGAGGATGTGCACGAGCCGCTCCCCCAGCGCGGCCGCATCGTGCTCGGCGAACAGATCGGTCCGGTACTCGAGACCCAGGTGCAGTTCGTCCTCCAGCCCCGCGACCAGCACCAGCGGGAAGTTCGTGGCATCCGAACCCCCGACCCCTCCGACCCGCACGCCGCCGTCCCGCTGCGCCGCGTCGAGGGCGTCGCGGTCGACGGGATAGTTCTCGAAGACGAGGAGGGTGTCGAACAGTTCGCCGACCCCGACGGCGCGCTGGATGTCGGCGAGACCCACGTACTGGTGGTCCATCACGCGGTTCTGTGCGCCGTGGGTCCGCGTGACGAGATCGGTGATCGACTCCCCCGCCTCCGCGCGGACGCGCACCGGGACGGTATTGATGAACAGGCCGATCATCGATTCCACACCCGGCACGTCGGGGACGCGACCCGAGACGATCGCACCGAAGACGACATCGATTCTGCCGGTGAGCGATCCGATGAGAAGGCCCCAGGCGGTCTGGACGAGACCGTTGACGGTGACACCGTGCCTGCGGCTCGCCTCGACGAGGCGCCGCGACAGCCCGTCGGGCACCGCGACCGTCAGTTCGGCCGGAAATTCCGGTCGCAGTGCCGTACCGGACGGCGCGACCAGCGTGGGTTCGTCCACTCCGTCGAGCAGTTCGCGCCACACCTCGACGCCGGCCGCGACGTCCTGTGCGCCGAGCCACGCGAGATAGTCCGAGAACGGGGCCACCGGTGGGAGTCCGGCGGTGGATCCGCCGGCCGCGTAGAGCTGCAGGAGTTCCTGCACGAGCAGCGGTGTGGACCAGCCGTCGGAGACGAGATGATGCATCGTGAACAACAGTCGCGCCCGCGAGGGTCCCGCGAGCACCAGGGTGAATCGCACCAGGGGTGCGGCCGACAGGTCGAACCTGCGCGTGCGATCCGCGGCGAGGAGTTCCGCCACCCGCCTGTCGAGCCGGTCCGGATCGACGGTCCCGAGATCGACGACGGCCCACTGCGGTTCGGCCCTCCGGCGGACGACGCCGATCGGTTCGCCTGCCGCACCGGGGCGGTATCCGGTGCGCAGCACGGCGTGCCGGTCGACGAGCGCGCGCACCGCACGGTGCATCGTCTCCGCGTCGACGCGGCCGTCGAGAGCCAAGTCGGTCTGCATCGTGTACACGTCGACGCCCTCGGCGGCCTCCACGTCGCTGCCCGAGCCCGACGGTTCGTCGAGTCCGGCCAGGAAGTACATGCCGCGCTGCAGGGGCGTCAGCGGGACGACGTCCTCGATACCGCCGGGGTTCTCACCGTGCAGCGTGAGGACCTCGTCGACGGACAGACCGGGCGCCGTGAGCATCGACGGCACCGGGGCGCCGATAGCCCCGCTCGCCGCCGTGTCCGTGAGGAGGTGCAGCGCCGCGAGCCAACGCTGCCCGATCCGGTGGGCGCGATCGGCATCGAGCGCACCGGTGGCGTAGGTGAACACCGCCGACAGGGTGGGCCCGTCCGGCCCGTCCTCCGTGATCGCGTTGACGTCGAGAACGTGGTCGAGAGGCATGAACGGATCGACGGAACCGCCGAGGGCAGCCACCTCGGGTGCGGCCGACCACGCGGAGTCGGTGGTCTCGCCGAGGGTCATCCGGCCGAGATAGTTGAACATCACCTCCGGAGCACGGTAACCGTCGAATCGATCGCGGTCGTCTCCGAGGAAGCGCAGCAGGCCGAAGCCGATCCCGTTGTCGGGGATGCGCTTGCACGATTCGGTCGCGTGGGCGACGGCCCGGAGCGGATCCCCGGCGTCGAGCGCACGGTCTCCCCCCAATTCGACCGTCACGGGATACAGAGAGGTGAACCATCCGACGGTGCGCGACAGGTCCGCGTCCGGCACGATCTGTTCCTCGCGGCCATGGCCCTCGAGATGCACGCGCAGGGCGGATCCGCCGCAGACGTCGGTGACGGCGAGGGCCAGGGCCGCGAGCAGCACGTCGCCGGTGCCGATACCGAAGGCGGCCGGCACGGTGGTGAGGACGCGTTCGGTGACGTCGACCGGCACGTGGACCTCGACCGACGCCGAGGTCGACACGGTGTCGTGCTGCGGGTCCAGGGCACGGGTTCCCACAGCGGGGGTGTCGTCGACCGCGACGGCGGATTCCCAGGCCGGCCACGATCCGGTGATCCGTTCGGATACGGCCGCCTCGACGAGCGATTCCGCCCACTCCCGGAAGGACGTACCGGTGCTCTCCGGGGCGGGAGTCTCTCCGCGGACGGCCGCTTCGACGGCACCGGCGAGGTCGGGCACCAGGATCCGCCAGGACACCCCGTCGACGACGAGGTGGTGCGCGACGACGACGATCCGGCCCGCCTGCTGCGGTCCCGGATCGAGGAAGGCCACGCGCAGCATGATCCCGGCCTCGGGGTCGAGCGCGTCGACGGCCTCGGACAACGCCTCATCGATGAGGTCGTTCCACCGAGCCTGGTCCGACGCTGCGATATCCACCCGGCGAACAAGAGTCTCCGCGTGCGGGATGTCCTCGGGCACGATCCACGACGGACCCGAGTCGCCGACGGTGAACCGCGAGCGCAGCATCGGGTGGGCCGCGAGCAGTGCTCGCACGCCGGTGACCAGATCGTTCTCCCGCAGGCCGGCGGGGGCGACGAGCACCCGCGACTGGGTGAAGCGGCGGAGCGAGGCGAACGATCCGGACGCCAGGGATTCGTGGACGATCGGGGTGACGGGCACCGGGCCGGTCGCCGTCGTGCGAGGTCGCCGGGGTTCGGCGGCGGGTGCCTCGCACGCCGCGGCGAGCCCGGCCGCGGTGCGCAGTTCGAAGACCTGACGGGCCGTCACTCGCACCCCCGCGGCGCGCAGCCGCGACACCAGTTGGATGGACACGATCGAATCGCCACCGAGGGTGAAGAAGTCGTCGTGGACACCGACGCGGTCGAGGCCGAGAACGTCGGCGATGGTGGCGCACAGCGTCCGTTCGGTCTCGGTGCGCGGTTCTCCGGCACCGGCCAGTGCCGAGAAATCCGGTTCGGGCAACGTCTTCCGGTCGACCTTGCCGTTGGCCGTGAGCGGGAGGACAGGAAGTGCAACGACGACGGCGGGCACCATGTAGTCGGGCAATCGTTCGGCGAGCGCGGCCCGTATCGCGGCGGTGTCGGGTTCGTCGCCGACGATATAGCCGACGAGCCGAGTCGTTCCCCGGTCGTCGGTGTGCGCGACCACCACGGCGTTCCGCACGGACGGATGCGCGGTGAGTGCGGTTTCGATCTCGCCGAGTTCCACGCGGAAACCGCGGATCTTGACCTGGTCGTCGTCGCGGCCGACGTAGTCGAGTGCGCCCGTGCCGGTCCAGCGCACGACGTCGCCGGTGCGGTACATGCGGGCCCCGGCGGGCCCGTAGGGATCGGCGACGAAACGTCCCGCGGTCAGGTCGTGCCGACCGAGATAGCCCCGGGTGACGCCGTTTCCGGAGACGTACAGTTCACCGGCGACACCGGCGGGAACGGGTCGCAGCCAGTGGTCCAGTACGCGCACGCTCGTGCCGGGGGTGGGGCCACCGATCGTCACGGTGTCCCCGGTGATGCGCGCGGAGGTCGCGTCGACGGTGCACTCGGTGGGTCCGTAGCAGTTCGTCGCCACCACTTCGCCGGCGGCGAGTCGCCGCCACAGCGCTGTGCTCACCGCTTCGCCGCCCACGGTGACGGTCGCGGGGACGTGCCCGCCGGGTTCGAGGAGTCCGGCGTCGAGCAACCGGTTCATGAGGACGGGAACGGTGTCGACGTAGTCGATGCCGTGGGTACGCACGTAGTCGACGATGTGCTCGACGTCGGCGCGGTACTCGTCGGGAAGTACGTGCAGCACATGGCCTTCGAAGAGCCAGGTGAGGGCGGCGACCGCCGAGTCGAAGGCGAACGGGTAGGTGAGCAGGACGTGCCACTGCCCGTCACGTGGTGTGCGACCTGCGCACTGCATCGGACCGACGCGTTGCGCGGCGTGCAGGTCGGCGAGATTGGCGTGGGTGACGGCCACGCCCTTCGGAAGCCCCGTGGATCCGGAGGTGTAGACGACGTAGGCCAGATGGCCGGGGAGGAGTGGAGCGAGCCGGTCCGCATCGGTGAGTGGGGCGGCCGGCAACGCCGAGAGTGCGGACTCGACGTCCGGGTCGTCGAGCCTCAGCACATCGACGCCGTCGAGCACGTCTCCGAGACTCGCATGCACCGCCTCGGTGGTGATCACCAGTCGCGGTGCGGAGTCGGTGATCATGTGCCGCAGGCGGTCTGCGGGATAGGACGGATCGAGCGGCAGATAGGCGCCTCCAGCGGTGAGGACGGCGACGATCGCGTCGACCACGGCGCCGGTCCGGGGCAGAGCGAGGCCCACCCGGTCGTCGGGTCGCACACCGCGGTCGACGAGGAGCCTCGCCAGTCGCGCGGAGACGGCGCCGAGTTCACCGAACGACGATCGCTGCCCGTCGCACACCACCGCGGGGAGGTCGGCGTCGACGGTGAATCGCTGCGCGAGCAGGTCGGCGACGGTGCCGGTCGACGGTGCCGCAGGTGCGGTGGCCCAGGCTCCCAGTACCCGTCCCCGTTCCGCGGACGGCAGAACGTCGAGGTCGGCGACGCGGCCGTCGGGCCCGGCGCACAGCGCCTCGAGGATCGCGACGAGGCGGGCACCCAGCACGGCCGCCTCGTCCGAGTCGATCAGCGACGGGCGGTGATCGAGCTTGACGACGAGCCGGTCCGACATACCGGCCGTGAGGACCAGCGGATAGTTGGTGGCGTCGCGTCCGTCGACGCCGGTGATCGTCACTCCTCCGGCGCGCTGCGCCCGTTCGAGGGCGTCGCGGTCGACGGGATAGCTCTCGAACACGGTGAGGGTGTCGAACAGCTCGCCGATCCCGACGGCGCGCTGCACGTCGGACAGACCGAGATACTGGTGGTCGACGGTGCGCGACTGCTCGAGTTGCACGCGGCGCAGCAACTCGGCGACGGTCGCGGCGGGATCGAGCCGCACCCGTACCGGCACGGTGTTGATGAACAGCCCGACCATCGATTCCACGCCGGCGAGTTCCGGCGGGCGGCCCGAGACCGTCGCACCGAAGACGATGTCGTCGCGGCCGAGCAGACCGGACAGGAGCATCGCCCACGCGGTCTGCAGCACCGTGTTGAGGGTGACCCCGGTGGTGCGGGTGAGCTCCGACAGTGTCGCGCCGAGTTCCTCCGGGACCGCCACGTCGAGCTCGTCGCAGCGTTCGGACGAGCGGGTCGCGCCCGGCGGGGCCACGAGCGACGGTTCGCCGACGCCGTCGAGCGCCTCGCGCCACAGCGATCGGGCGGCCTCGTGGTCCTGCTGCCCGAGCCACGCGAGGTAGTCGCGGTAGGGACGCACGGACGGCAGCCCCGATGCCGATCCCCCGGCGGCGTAGATCTCGAGGAGCTCGCGCACCAGGATCGGGGACGACCACCCGTCGACGACGATGTGGTGAGCTGTGAGCAGCAGCCGTACCTCGTCGGGACCGAACCGCACGAAGGTCCAGCGCACGAGCGGCGGTTGCGTCAGATCGAACCACTCGTGCAGGTCGTCCTCGACGATCCGCTCGAGCCGGCGTTCGGCCGCGGCGCGTTCGAGGCCGGACAGATCCTCCGCGCGCCAGAGGTTTTCCACTCCCGACACGACGAGTCCCGCCGTGCGGCCGTCCTTGCGCGGGCGGAAGCAGGTACGCAGGGCCGAGTGGCGGTCGAGCAGTGCCTGGGCGGAGGCGGCCATCCGCGCCTCGTCGACCGTACCCGACAGACGAACCACCGATTGCACCGTGTAGGCGTCGGGGTCGGACGCATCCGTGTCGTCGGATGTCGAGTCGGACGGTGCCGCAACGGTGCTCAGATAGAGCAACCCTTGCTGCAGCGGCGAGAGCGGGACGATGTCTTCGAGCGCGGTGGAACGGGTCATCTGTCGCTTTCGGTATATACGGTCAATTCGGGCACGAACGACGAACGGCCCCCGCGTCGGGACGCCGGGGGCCGTTCGGTCGACGGTGCGGGGCGGGCCCGCAGCAGCGACTACTCCTGGTTCCGGTTGGCGGGCAACTTCTCCAACTCTGCATCGATGGAATCGAGTGCCAGCAGAGCGGTTTCGTAGGTCGCCGCACTGGAATGCTTGACGGCGACGAGGTTGCCGGCCTTCACGGCGGGCAGATCCTGCCACAGCGGGGAGGCGAACAGTTCCTCCAGCTCCGGCGGGAGGGAACCGTCGGCCTCGACACCGTAGACGATCACGTCGGCCTCGCCGAGGTTCTCGGGCAACTGCTCGACCGACAGGTACTCGGCATGGACGGACTCGGGATCGGTCGGCTCCCCGTAGAAGTCGAGCCCGAGATCGTCGAACAGGTTGGTGGTGTACGACGAGGCGTACTCACGGGAGAACTCACCGGGCTCGGTGCCGCACACACCGCATACGCCGGCGAACTTCAGGCCACCGAGCGAATCGGAGTACTTGTCTGCGATCTCGGCGGCGCGAGCCTCGTACTCCTCCTTGAACTCCCCGTAGGAGTCGGTGACGTTCGCGGCATCGGCGTACTGCTCGCCGAGTTCGCGCCATTCGCCCGGCACCGTGAGCCCGACGAAGACCACGGGGGCGAGCGCCTCGAGCTTGGCCACGTCGACCTGCTCCTGCACCCGAGCCGGAACGCCCATGATGATGAGGTCGGGATCGGCGGCGGTGACGGCCTCGTAGTTCAGCTCCGAGACGGCGCCGTCGGGGGCGACCTTCGGCAGCGCCTCGTAGGCGGCCAGGGTCTCCTCGTCCATATTGTCGAGCTCGCGGCTCCACTCGCACACCGCGGCGAGGTTCGCACCGGCCTGGATGAGCGGGAGGGTCGCGTAACCGCAGGAGACGATGCGCTGCGGGTCGGCCGGAATCTCGATGCTGCCGTTCTGCGCCTCGAAGGTGCGCGTCGCCGCGGAGTCGGTGCCGCTCTCCGCGCTGCCCTCGCTGTCGCTCGAGCATCCCACCAGTCCGACGGCCAGCAGAGCTGCCGCGCCGAGCGCCGCGGCGCCCCGCGCACGCTTGCGTTCCAGAACGCGCATCGTTGATCTCCCAGAGTCTCCCGCCGGAGCGCGTCGCCCCGGTCACGATTGGTTAGGCTAACCGAAACAGACCGTCCCGCCAAGCGCTTCGTTTCAGCCGAATTCGAGGGCGAAATCGTCGATCTCCGCTTGGTCCAGGTCGTCGAGCGTGAGGTCGGACGGCGTGAACCCTCCTGCGTCCTCGTTCGCCGAGTGCCCGGCGAGCGCACGCAACGCCGCGATCCACTCGTCGGCGAGCGCGGCGACCGTCGCCGCCGGAACGAGATCGGGGCTGTACCCGAACATTCCGCGCAGGACCGGCTCCGCACCGGAATCGTCGGTGAGCACGCCGATCTCGACGGCGTGTGCGACGGGCATATCGGCTTCGATGGCCCCGCCGAGAGCCGAACTCTCCGGGGCGCCGGCCCACGCCTGTCCCTCGGTCTCCCCCAGCGTGAACCGGCCGAGATAGTTGAACCCGATGTCGACGGCACCGACGGTCGCGAGCTTCGGACCACCGACCGGATCGAGATGCCGCAGCATACCGAATCCGATTCCGCTGTCCGGGATCTCCCGCAGCTGTTCCTTCACCCGTTTCAGCGCGTCCCCCGCACTCGTTCCCCCGGCGTACGCGTCGGCGACATCGAGCCCGCCGACGTCCAGACGCACCGGATAGAGCGTCGTGAACCAGCCCACCGTGCGCGACAGATCGGCCCCCGGTACGGCCTGTTCCTCGCGGCCGTGTCCTTCGAGATCGACCGCGATCGCCCCGGCGCCGCACACCCGCGCGGACGCCAGCGCCAGAGCCGTGAGCAGGACGTCCTCGACTCCGGCGTGGAACTGTTCGGGCACGGTGGTCAGCAGCGCATCCGTGATGTCGGCCGGAACCTCGACCTGCACCTTCGCCGTCTCCGCCATCGTGTGCCGCTCGGGATCCGGCTCGCCCGACGCCAGCCGGACACGTCCTGCCGGCGCGAGGATCCGCCGCCACAGGGACAGTTCGGATCTGCGTGCCGCCACTCCGTCGAGCAGTCCCCGAGCCCAGCGACGCAGCGACGTACCCGCACGCACCGGCGCGACACCGTCGACGGCACCGGCGAGATCGGGCACCAGAATGCGCCACGACACGCCGTCGACGACGAGATGATGTACCGCGACGAACACCCGCCCCGGTGCGTCGGGTCCCGCGTCGAAGAAGATCACGCGCACGAGCGCGCCCGCGGCGGGATCGAGTTCGGCGTACGCGGCCTCGGTCGCGGCGACGACCACCTCCTGCAGGTCGGCCGAGCCCGAGACGTCCACGCGGGTCACGATGTCCGCGGCGTCGACGCTACCGACCGGGCGGACGTCGAGCACCCGCGCCTGCGGGTCGAAGACGGCCCGCAGGGCGTCGTGCGTGTCGAGCAGGGCCTGGACGCCGCCGACCAGCCGATCGAGGGTGAGCCCCGCCGGCGCGAGGAGCAGCCGCGACTGCGCGTAGCGGGCGTAGGGTCCACCACGGTCGAGCATGTCGTGGACGATCGGTGTCGCCGGGACCTCGCCGAGTGCCGCCTCGACGTCCACCGTCCCCGGGCCGTCCTCGATCTCCGCGACCCGGGCGAGACCCGCGGGGCTCCGGTGCTCGAAGACGTGCCGCGCGGTGAACCGGATCCCGGTGGCGCGTGCCGCGGACACCAGCTGGATGGACACGATCGAATCGCCACCGAGAGCGAAGAAGTCGTCGTCGGGACCCACGGCGTCCAGTCCGAGCACACCCGCTGTCAGCTCGCACAGTCGTTGCTCGAGCTCGTCCGCGGGCAGGCGTGCCTCGGTGACCGGCGCGAAGACCGGCTCGGGAAGTGCTCTGCGATCGATCTTTCCGTTGCGGGTGACCGGCAGTTCGTCGAGCACGACCGTGACGGCGGGCACCATGTAGTCGGGCAGCCGCTCGGCAACGTACACCCGCAGGGTGTCGGGGTCGGTGGTTCCGGCCGCATAGGCCACGAGCCGTTTGCGGCCCGGCTCGTCCTCGCGGACCACGATCGCCGCGGCGGCCACCTCGGGATGACTGCCGAGAACGGTCTCGATCTCGCCGAGTTCGATGCGGAAGCCGCGGATCTTCACCTGGTCGTCGGTGCGGCCCAGATAGTCGAGAACCGCGCCGTTCGCTGCGGAGACCCTCCAACGCACCAGATCCCCGGTGCGGTACAGACGCCCACCGTCGGCGCCGAAGGGGTCGGCCACGAATCGCCCCGCGGTCTGCGCACACCGCCCGAGATAACCCCGCGTGACGTGCGGTCCGCCGACGTACAGTTCGCCGGCCACTCCCGGGGGCACCTGCCGCAGGTACCCGTCGAGGACGTACACCCGGCCGCCGGGGATCGGTCTCCCGATGTTCGGGGCGCTTCCCGGAGTGAGGACGACACCGGTCGCGTCCACGGTACATTCCGTCGGTCCGTACATGTTGCTCACGCGCACATCGGGATCCGCTGCGAGCTGCGACCACAGCTCACCTGGTACGGCTTCGCCCCCGAGCACCATCGACTCGGGACGATGCGGCGCTGCGGGGTCGAGGAGTCCCTCGGCGAGCAGGCGACCGGCGAGCACCGGACCGCAGTCGAGGGCATCGATACGGTGCGCCCGGACGTACCGGACGATCTCGCCGGCGTCCGCCATGAGGTCCTCGGCGAGCACGTGCACGGTGTGGCCGCCCAGCATCGCGAGAAGCGGCTCGACGGACGAGTCGAACGCGAAGGTGTAGCTCAGCAGCACGGCGCGGCGTCGCGTCGCCGGATCGCCGACGGTGCGGGTACGCACCGTCTCCCACAGGTTCACAACGCCGCAGTGCGGCACCATCACCCCCTTCGGGGTGCCGGTCGACCCGGAGGTGTAGACGAGATAGGCGGTGTTGTCCGGGTGCACGACCGGCATCCGCACGTCCGGGGCGGGATCGTCGACGGACTCGACCGAGTCGGCGTCGAGCACGACGCCCACACCGGCGTCGCGGATCATGTACTCGTTCCGGTCGGCGGGCTGTTCCGGGTCGAGCACCAGATATGCCGCTCCCGACTTCCACACGCCGAGGATCGCGGCGACCAGCACCGCCTCCCGCGGAAGGCTCAGTCCCACGACGTCTTCCGGGCCGATCCCGTTCGCGACGAGGTGCCGGGCGATCCGGTCGGACCACGCGTCGAGTTCCCGGAAGGTCAGGCGGGTCGACGGCGTGACCAGCGCCGTCTCGGCACCGTACCGCTCCACCGTGCGAGCGAACAGGGCGGGCAGGTTGTGCGGCGCAATCGGATCCGGGGGCGCGGTGGCGTCGCCGGCGCGCAGCACCTCGCGTTCGGATCCGGTGAGCAGATCGAGCTGCGAGAGCCGGGCGTCCGGATCGGCGCACACCGCGGCGAACGCCCGCTCGACCCGCGCGGCGAAGGCCTCGGCGGACGATTCGTCGAACAGGTCGCGGGCGTATTCGACGCGCACGCACAGATCGCCGCCGGATTCCTCGATGACGTCGAAGGTGAGGTCGAACATCGCGGTATCGTTCGCGACGAACGAGGGGGCCGGTGCGAGGTCGTCGAATCCCGTGATCGCCGGCGGGCTCTGGTACTGCACCATCACCTGGAACAGCGGGTGCCGGGCCGCACTGCGCTCGGGATTGAGTATCTCCACCACCCGGTCGAACGGGACGTCCTGGTGCGAGTACGCCGCGACGTCGGTGTCCTTGATCCGGCCGAGCAACTCCCGCACGGTGGGATCGCCCGACAGGTCGGTGCGCAGCACCACCATGTTGACGAAGAAGCCCACGAGGTCGTCGAGTTCGGGGGCCGGCCGTCCCGCCGTGGGTGAACCGAGCGGAATATCCTCGCCGGCGCCGCTGTGCGACAGCGCGACCGCGACCGCCGCGTGCACCATCATGAACATCGTGGTGCCGGTCGCGCGTGCGGCCTCCCTGATCCCCGCGGCACGATCGGCCGGGATCCGGTGTTCGACACCACCGCCCGCATAGGACGCCACGGCCGGACGCGGACGGTC
Organism: Rhodococcus sp. B50; assembly: GCF_013602415.1. Classification (NCBI taxonomy): domain Bacteria; kingdom Bacillati; phylum Actinomycetota; class Actinomycetes; order Mycobacteriales; family Nocardiaceae; genus Rhodococcus; species Rhodococcus sp. B50. Next base: position 3,033,670 of record NZ_WPAG02000002.1, read on the forward strand.
GGCGGGAAGGCCGAGTTCGGCCGGGAGCCCGTCGAGTTCCTCGCGCCAGAATGCGAGCTGTCGCGCGGCGAGCGAGGACTCGTCGTCCTGGTCGCCGAGGAGTTCGCGTTGCCAGATCGCGTAGTCGGCGTACTGCACGGGCAGCGGAGCCGGATCGTGGGAGTCGCCGCGCACGTGCGCCGAGTAGAAGTTGCCGAGATCGCGCAGCAGCAGGGGCGTGGACAGTTCGTCGCTCGCGATGTGATGGGCGAGCACGAGCATCACATGCTCGTCGGGCGCAATCGTGAACAACCGGATCCGCAGCGGTATCTCGCGTTCGAGGTCGAATGCGTGCCGGGCCTCGGAATGCAGACGTCCGGCGAGCGCGTCCCGGTCGACGGCCTCGACCGCGAAGGGAACGGGCGCCTCGTCGAGCACCTGCTGCATCCCCGTGCCATCGCGTTCGACGAGAACGGTGCGCAGACTCTCGTGGCGCGCGAGCACGTCGGAGACCGCCTGCCGCAACGCATCCGGGTCGACCGGTCCGTGCAGGTCCACCGTGATGGGGACGTTGTAGGTCGGGCTCGGCCCTTCCATGCGGTACATGAACCACAGCCGCTGCTGCGCGTACGACAGTGGTGCAAGGGACAGGAGCGCGGGCCCGGTGTCGGCGCGGGGAACGAGCGCCGGCCGGGCCGCGGCGGCGGGATCGGCGGCGCCCCCGCGGGCGGCGTCCGCATCGTTGTCACAGTGGGCGGCGAGCGCGACGACCTGCGGGTGGTCGAAGACGGTCCGGATCGGCAGGTCCACACCGAGTTCGTCGCGGATGCGGGCGAGCAGTTTCGCGGCGCTGAGGGAGTGGCCACCGAGCGCGAAGAAATCGTCGTCCGCCCCCACAGTGTCGAGACCCAGGATGTCGGCGTAGATCCGGCACAGGGCCCGCTCGGTCTCGGTCTCCGCGGCGCGGGACGAGACCATCGCGGAGAAGTCCGGTCGGGGCAGTGCCTTTCGGTCGAGCTTGCCGTTGGAGGTCAGCGGCATCTCGTCGAGGACGACCAGCGCGGCGGGAACCATGTAGCCGGGCAGGAACTCGGCGGCGAGGCGGCGCGCCTCGACCGGTTCGGGCACGTCCTGCCCGACGAGATAGCCGACGAGCTGCGCGTCGCCGGAGGGATCGGTGCGCACCACCGTCGCCGCGCGGGACACGCCGGGGATACGCAGCAGGGCGGTGTCGACCTCACCGAGTTCGATCCGGAATCCGCGGACCTTGACCTGGTTGTCGATCCGGCCGCGGTAGACGATGCAGCCGTCCTCGGTCCACTGCACGAGGTCGCCGGTGCGGTACAGGCGGGCGTACGGACCCGAGGAGTCCTCCGAGTACGGATTCGCGACGAACCTGCTCGCGGTGAGGGCGGGCGCGTCGAGATATCCCCGGACCACGCCGGGGCCGGCCACGTACAGTTCGCCCTCGGTTCCCGCCGGCACGGGCGCGAGTCCCGAATCGAGGATGTACACGCGCAGGTTGGCGACGGGCCGACCGACCACTGGTGTCTCGGCGTCGGACACCTCCGCGACGAGGACGTCGACGCTGCACTCGGTGGGTCCGTAGAAGTTGAAGGCGGCACCCTTGCGCTCGCGCAGGCGGCTCCACAGCCGTTCGGAGACCGCGTCGCCGCCGAATCCGAGGGTGGGCACGGTGCCGTCCGGGAACAGACCGTCGTCGACGAACTGTTCGAGCCGGCTGGGCGAGAACTCGACGAAATCCCATCCCTCGTCGAGGGCGCGGCGTGCGAGCGACGCCGGGTCGCGCTGGGTGGCCTCGTCGACGATGTCGACGGTGTGGCCGGCCAGCATCCACAGCAGCGGCTGCCACGACGCGTCGAACGCGAGCGACCAGGCCAGTCCGAGGCGGAGGGACTCACGACCGGCCTCACGGGCGGCGCGGGTGAACACCTGGGCGCGGTGACTGTGGAACAGGTTGACCAGTCCGCGGTGGGGGACGACGACGCCCTTCGGTCTGCCCGTGGAGCCGGACGTGTGGATGACGTAGGCGATCGACTCGGGGGTCAGGGGGCCGCGCTCCGAGTCGTCGAGCGGAGCGTCGGACACGGAGTCCAGGTCGAGATCCTCGAGCACGACGCGGTGCGGTGCGCCCGGGACCTCACCGACCCGGTCGTCGGTCACGCGGGCGGTGAGGACGCAGACGGGATCGGTGGATCCGAGGATGTGGGCGAGGCGGTCGAGGGGCTGGTCGACGTCGAGCGGGACGTAGGCGGCGCCGGTCTCGAGGACGGCGTGGATGGCGACCAGCGCGTCGACGGTACGGGGCAGCGCGAGCGCGACCCGCGCGTGCGGCCGGCCGAGATCGAACCGGGAGACCAGATACCGGGCCAGCCGGTGCACGCGCGCGCCGAACTGGGCGTAGGTGAGCGTCGCGTGGGCGTCCGCCGCGGCCGGTGCGTCGGGAGCCGCCGCGATCCGCTCCTGCAGCAGATCGACGAGCGTCGACTCCGGGTCGAACGGGATGTCTGGGCTGTGGCTCCAGTCGTCGAGGATCACCCGTCGCTCGTCGGCGGTGACGACGGAGACCTGTGCGAGCGGGGTGTGCAGATCTCGCTCGGCCACCGAACCGAACAGCATGTCGAGGCGCTCGGCGTGGACCTTCAGATCCGCCTCGCTGTAGACGTCGGCGTCGACGTCGACGAACACCTCGAGTCCGGCGCTGCCGTCGAGCGGCCGCACGGTGACCATGAAGTCCTGCAGGGGTCCTCGGGCCACCGAGTGCACGGACGCGCGGATGTCGCCGAACCGGAGCGAGTCGCCGAACGGCTTGACGTTGACCGAGGGTCCGATGACCCCGCGCGAGCCTGTAGGCAGACGCAGGTCGCGCTGGATGTCCTCGGTCCGGTAGCGATAGTGGTTGCGGCACAGCGCCACTCCGTCACGCACTTGCGCGACGAGATCGACGAGCGTGGCCGATGCGGTGGGATTCAGGCGCAGCGGAACGACATTGACCGCCGTGACGGGCACCCGCAGCGCGGCCGTGCCGAGCCGGTTCATGACGGGGAACCCGAGCGTGAGGTCCTCACGCCCGGTGGCGCCGCGCAGATAGACCGCGACCAGTGCGGTGACCGCGTCGCCCCAACTCGCGCCGGCCTCCTTGCCGAGGGCCACCAGACCGCGGTGCTGCTCGGCGTCGAGGGTGAAGCGCGCCGCGCGGGAGCGACGCGCGATGCCACCCGGTCCGGGTCGCAGTGCGACCGCTTCGCCCACCCCGTCGAGGTACTCGCTCCAGAAACGACGGTCGGCGTCGAAGTCCGCCGAGTCGCGATGGTCCGATTCTTCCCGTATCACCGATTCGACCGAGTCGAACCGTGCGGCAGCAACTTCCGCGCCGGCGACCGCGGCGGTGTAGCGCTCGGCGATGCGCCGGTTGAACAGCGAGAAGCCGAAGGCGTCGAGGACGATGTGGTGGGCGCGGAGGTAGAGCAGGACGTGATCGTCCGCCAGTCGCAGGACGGCGGCCCGGACGCACGGATCGACCGCCAGGTCGACGGGTCGTTCGAGGTCGCGCGCCATCCACTCGTATGCCGCAGCCCAAGGATCAGCTGCGGACGTCAGGTCGACGGCCGGGGCGAGATCCAGTGCGCGAGCGCCGGGAATCTGGACGACCGTACCGTCGGCCAGGGTCTCGAATGCCGCGACCAGCACCTCGGCCTCGGATGCCGCCGCAGAAACGGCCGCGACCAGCGCTTCCTCGTCGATCGCACCCCGCAGTTCGACACACTCGGACGTGTTGAACAACGGGTTGTCGGGGTTCAGCTGCTGGGCGAACCATACGCCCGACTGCGCGCGCGACAGAGCGAGCCGTGAGGCGTCCGGACCGGCAAGGGGCACTGGAGATCTCTTTCCTTCGATCGAAACGATTGACTGGGAACGGAATCCGCTGATCTGCGCGCTGTGGCGCCGGAGGGGACAGTACCAAAGGTTAGGCTTACCGTATATGTTGCTCTGTGATCGTGTGCCCCGTGGCGCGGTCCTGCCAGCAGACCTCCTCAACCGGAAGGTACGAGAATGCAAGTGCCGGTCCTCGGCGCAACCGCTACCGACCGGGCCGAGCGGCCCGTCGCGCACCCGTTCGTCCTGTCCCGCCCGCACGGCACCGTCGTGGCCGAAGGCGTGACCGAGCGCTTCGACCGCCCCTCCGCCGCCGCCGAGGCTCTCCGCACCGGGCGGATCACCGCACTCGTCGGTGCGTTACCGTTCGAAGTCGGTCGCCCCGCCGCGCTGACCGCCCCGCATGTACTCCGCCACTCCCCCGCGCCCTACGACGCACCCGCCGGCGACCTGCCCCCTATCGCGATCACGGGGGCGTTGCCCTCCGAAGGCGAGCACATCGACCGGGTCGAGACCGCGCTGAGGCTGCTCCGTTCGGACGAGAACGAACTGCTCAAGGTGGTCCTGGCCCGCGCACTCGTCCTGCGCGCCGACCGACCCGTCGACCCGCACGATCTCCTGGCCGCGCTCGCACGGAACGACCCGCTGCACAACGGCTTCCTCGTCGACCTGAGCGCGGCCGGCAACGGCTGGACGGGGCGTCATCTGGTGGGGTCGAGCCCGGAGGTACTCGTCCGGCGCCGCGGCGATCGGGTCACCGCCCATCCCCTCGCAGGTTCCGCACCGCGCCACCGCGATCCCGAGATCGATCGCGGGACCGCCGAGAAACTCGCCGGTTCCGCGAAGAATCTCGCCGAGCACGCGCACGTGATCGATGCGATCCGCACCGCGCTCGAACCGGTGTGCGCCGACCTCGACATCCCCGATCGGCCGTCGGTGACGAGCACGCGGCAGCTGTGGCATCTCGGCACGCCCATCGAGGGACGACTGCGCGACCCGGACGTCACGGCACTCGATCTTGCACTCGCAGTGCATCCCACCCCTGCGATCTGCGGCACGCCGACCACCGCCGCCCGCGACCTGATCCTCGCCACCGAGGGCGATCGGGGCTTCTACGCGGGCGCCGTCGGATGGTGCGACGCACACGGCGACGGCGAATGGATGGTCACCATCCGCTGCGCCGTCCTCGAACCCGACGGCGTCGGGCTCACCGCCTACGCCGGGGGCGGTATCGTCGCCGACTCCGACCCCGCCGACGAACTGGCCGAGACGACCGTCAAGTTCGGCACCGTCCTCGATGCACTGGGAGTACTCCGTTGACCGAGACCGCACCCCTCTCCCCCGTCACGCTCGTCGTCGGAGCCGCGCAGGGCATCGGCCGCGCGACCGCCGAGACCCTCGCGCGTGCCGGGCACCGTCTCGTGCTCGTGGATCGCAACGCGGAGGGACTGCGCAAGACCGCCGCGCTGCTCGGCGACTCCGTCCCCACCTGTGCCGTCGACATCCGCGACCACGACGCCGTCGCCTACGTCGTCGACAGCATCGAATCCGAGCACGGACCGATCGAGCATCTCGCGCACGTCGCCGGCGTCTTCACCACGGGATCGGTCCTCGACTCCGATCCCGAGGACTGGCGGCACATGTTCGACGTCAACGTCACCGGCCTGCTGGCGGTCCTGCGTTCGGTGGGTCGGGCCATGCGGGGGCGGCGGTCGGGTTCGATCGTCGTGGTCGGGTCGAACTCCGCGGGCGTGCCCCGCATGGGCATGGGCGCCTACGGATCGTCCAAGGCCGCTGCCACCATGATCGTGCGGATCCTCGGACTCGAGCTGGGGCCGTACGGGATCCGCGCCAACATCGTCGCACCCGGCTCCACCGACACGGCCATGCAGCGCTCGCTGTGGGAGGACCCGAACGACGACGCAGGCGCGCGCGGTGCCATCGAAGGCGATCTGTCGCAGTTCAAGGTCGGCATCCCGCTCGGCCGCATCGCAGAGCCCACCGACATCGCCGAAGCCGTCGAATTCCTGCTGTCCGACCGCGCGCGTCACATCACCATGCAGGCGCTCTACGTCGACGGCGGCGCCACACTCCGTGCCTGACCGGCCCGGCCCGTCCCACCCCTCGAAAGGATCCGTTCCGTGACAACCGGTCTCGAGCGCTCACCGCTCGTCGACACCGCCCGCTACCCCGAGGAGTTCGCCGAGCGGTATCGCGCAGCCGGTTACTGGGCGAGCGAAACCTTCGGCGAATTCCTCCCGGCCCGCGCCGCCCGGTTCGCCGATCGCACCGCCGTCGTCGGACACGACGCGACGGGCACCTGGCGGCGCATCACCTACCGCGAACTCGACGACGCCTCGGCCCGCATCGCCGCCGGCCTCGCCGACCTCGGTGTCCGGAAGGGCGACCGCGTCGTCCTGCAACTTCCGAACATCGTCGAATACACCGAGGTGCTTTTCGCGGCCTTCCGCCTCGGCGCGCTCCCGGTCTTCTCCCTGCCCGCACATCGCGCCTCGGAGATCGGCTACTTCTGCCGGTTCAGTGACGCCGCGGCGTACGTGATCGCCGCCGAACACGGCGGGTTCGACTACCGTGCGCTCGCCCGGCAGGTCACCTCCGAGATGGAGAATCCGCCGGCGGTCGTGGTCGCCGGTGAGGCCGAGGAGTTCACCGCACTCGGGTCGCTGCGCGGCCGCGAACCGGCTCCGATCACCGAGAACGACGCCGAAAGCGTTGCGTTCCTGCAGTTGTCGGGTGGTACCACCGGAACCTCGAAGCTCATCCCCCGCACGCACGCCGACTATCTGTACTCCGTCCGCGAGTCCGCGATGATCTGCGGGGTGGACGAGACCACCCGCATGCTGGTCGCGCTGCCGGCGGCCCACAACTTCCCGATGAGTTCGCCGGGCATCCTCGGTGTGCTGCACGCCGGTGGCACCGTCGTCCTCGCCCCGGATCCGAGCCCGGACACCGCGTTCGCCCTGATCGAGAGCGAGGGCGTGACCATGGCGTCGCTCGTCCCGCCCCTCGCGCAGGCGTGGTTGTCGGCGCGGGCACGAACCGAGCGCGATCTGTCGTCGCTCGAGGTGCTGCAGGTCGGGGGCGCGAAGTTCCCCGCCGAGGCCGCCAAACGTGTTCGCCCCGAACTCGGGTGCACGCTGCAGCAGGTCTTCGGTATGGCCGAGGGCCTCGTCAACTACACCCGGCTCGACGACGACGAGGACACCATCGTCACCACCCAGGGCCGGCCGATCAGCCCCGACGACGAGGTCCGGATCGTCGACGATGCAGGCGATCCCGTACCCGTGGGCGCGACCGGGCACCTGCTCACCCGCGGCCCGTACACGATCCGGGGATACTACAACGCGCCCGAACACAATTCGACGGCGTTCACTCCCGACGGCTTCTACCGCACCGGCGACATCGTCCGGCTCACCGAGCACGGCTACATCGTCGTCGAGGGACGCGCGAAGGATCAGATCAATCGGGGCGGCGAGAAGATCGCGGCCGAAGAGGTCGAGAACCATCTGATCGCGCACCCGGCCGTGCTCGACGCGGCGGTGGTGTCGATGCCCGACAAGTATCTCGGTGAACGCACCTGCGCCTTCGTCGTCACCGAGGGTGAAGCCCCGAAGGCCTTTGCGCTCAAGAAGTTCCTGAGGGAGCGAGGGCTGGCCGACTACAAGATCCCCGACAAGGTGCGGTTCGTCGATGCCTTCCCGGTCACGGGGGTGGGCAAGATCAGCCGGAACGAACTGCGGCGCGCTCTGGCCGCAACCTTGACCTGATCGTTCGAGACCATCTGCAGGTACCGTCTCGTGCATGACGAACTCGGATCACGGCGACCCCGGTGACGCCCCCACCGTGCCGCCGCCGTTGACGGCGATCACGAACTCGACCCGGCCCTCCGCCGCCGAAGAAGCCCGAACGGTTGCGGCGTCGACGAACATCGGCACTCTTGCGACTCTCACGCAGGAGGGCGACCCGTGGGCATCGTTCGTGACGTACGGACTGGTCGGTGGTTCGCCGGTGCTGTGCGTGTCGCACATGGCAGAGCACGGCCGCAACCTTGCGCGCGATCCCCGCGCGAGCATCGCGGTCGTGGCGCCCGACCCGCAGTCCGACCCACTGGCCGGCACTCGCATCACTCTCGCCGGGTATGTCGAGCGTCCCGAAGGTGAGGAGTTGACAGCCGCGCGCGAAGCGCACCTGGCCGCTGTCCCCGCAGCCCGCATCTACATCGATTTCAGCGACTTCTCGCTCTGGGTTCTTCGGGTTCGGCGCGTGCGCTGGGTCGGCGGGTACGGGCGTATGGATTCGGCCACGGCCGAGGCCTACGCCGACGCGTCGCCGGATCCGGTCACTCCGTCGGCAGCCGCCGCGATCGCGCATCTCAACGACGATCACGCCGACGCGCTGCTGGCGATGGCCCGGAAACTCGGCGGATACCCGGACGCCACAGCGGCCACCTGCGTCGGAGCCGACCGCTACGGCCTGGACCTCGATGTCACCACGCCGCGCGGGCGAGCCATGACGCGCGCCGGATACCTGTCGCCGCTCGACTCCGCCGACGAGTTGCGCGCAGCAACAGTGGCTCTGGCTCGCGCGGCGCAGTCGACGTAGCCGGGTCCCCGAAGGCCGGTCAGCGCACCATCCACGGTCATCCGCACGCAGCTGCCTACGCCCCCACCAATTGTTCGGTGCGGGCGGCCAGGGCCGCGTACTTCCCGCCGCGCACAACGAGTTCGTCGTGTGTTCCGCGTTCGACGATGCGGCCCCCGTCGAGGACCACGATCTCGTCGGCGTTCCGCACGGTGGAGAGACGGTGGGCGATGGTGATGGTCGTGCGTCCGCTGCGCGCCGCGTCGAGAGCCTGCTGGACGGCGTGTTCGGTGTCGTTGTCGAGAGCGCTGGTCGCTTCGTCGAGCACGAGGACACGCGGGTCGCGCAGGAGGGTGCGTGCGATCGCCAGGCGCTGCTTCTCGCCACCGGAGAAGCGGTGTCCCCGGGCGCCGACGACGGTGTCGTAGCCCTCGGGCAACGAGACGATCAGGTCGTGGATGTGGGCGGCGCGGGCTGCGGTCTCGATCTCGTCGTCGGTCGCGTCCGGCTTCGCGTAGCGCAGATTCTCCCGGACGGTCGCGTGGAGGAGGTAGGTCTCCTGCGAGACCACGCCGACCAGTCCGGCGAGATCGGCGAGCCGCATGTCGCGCAGGTCGACTCCGTCGATGCTCACGTGTCCCTCGGTCGGGTCGTACAGTCGCGCGACGAGCGAGCCGAGGGAGGTCTTGCCCGAGCCGGTCTCGCCGACGAGCGCGACCTGGGTCCCGGCCGGGACGTCGAGGTCGATCCGGTCGAGCGCGTCGCGATGGGCGCCTTCGTAGCGGAAGCTCACGTTCTCGAACCGCACGCGACCCGCGACGGTCTCCGGGTCGACGGGCACCGGATCGTGCGGGTCGTCGATGTCGACGGGAAGGTCGAGGTATTCGAAGATGCGGCTGAACAGCGCGAGCGAACTGGTGACGGAGACGCCGACGTCGAGCAGGCTCATCAGCGGCCGGAACAATGCGCCCTGCAGGCCGGTGAACGCCACCAGGGTGCCGATCGTCATGCCGCCCGAGGTGGCCGGCAGGCCCGCGACCAGGTAGAGAACAGCGGGGATCGCCGCGAAGACGATGTTCATCGTGGCCATGCGCCAGCGTCCGGACAACTGCGCATGCACCTCGAGATCGGCCAGCTCCTCCGAGGTGCGGGCGAACTTGTCGGACAACGCCGGGCCGGTCCCCAGGGTCTTGACGAGCAGGACACCGCTGACCGACAGTCCTTCGTCGATCTGGGACTGCATGTCGGCGAGGCGGCGCTGCTGACGGGCGGTGACGGCGCGGCGCATGAGTGCGACCCGGCGGGTGAGCCAGATGGCCGGCGGGAGCACGATCAGCGAGAGCAAGGCCAGTCGCCAGCTGAGGACCGCCATCGCGATCGCGGTGCCGACGACGGTGGTGACGTTGGAGGCCAGCGAGGTCGCGGTGTTGGTGACCACGGACTGCATGCCGCCGATGTCGTTGGTCAGCCGTGATTGGATCTCTCCGCCACGGGTACGGGTGAAGAAGTTCAGCGACTGCCGCTGCAGGTGGGAGAAGACCCGGGTGCGCAGACCGTGCATGACCTTCTGGCCGACGGTCGTGGAGATCCAGGTCTGGACGACGGACAGGAGCGAGCTCGCGACGGTGACGGCCAGCATGCCGCCGACCGCCCACAGCAGCAGGCTCACGTTCTGGTGCGGGATGGCGTCGTCGATGACGGCGCGGACGAGGAAGGGCGTCGCGAGGGAGATCACCGACGACGCGACGATGAGCGCGACGACGAGGGTGATCTTCCATCGGTGGGGCGCGAACAGGGCGCCGATGCGGCGCAGACTCACCGGGGATTCGCGGAGCTGGTCGAGATCCTTCTTGTCGAGCTTGCCCCGGCGGCCGGGTCTGCCGCCGAGTGCGGGTGGGGGCTGCATCATGTGCGCCACCTCGATTCGTGGTTCGTGACTCGTACTTGTTGAGGTTGCCTCATTGAGTGGCAACCGTCAAGTGAGGTATTGTGACCACTATGTCGGATCCACCCGTCGCGCTGCGCGATCTCCTCCTCACCACCACACGTACGCTGCGCCGACGCTGGCACGACCTCCTCCAGCCGTGGGGATTGTCACCCCACGAGTACCGGGCCCTCGACGTCATCGGCCGCGCCGACGACCCGATCCGCCTCGGCGTCGTGGCAAAGGAGCTGCGTATCGCCCCCCGCTCGGCCACCGAGGTGGTCGACCGCCTCGAGTCGCGCGGCCTCACCGAGCGGCTCCCCGATCCCGCCGACCGGCGCGCGGTCTGCGTGCGACTGACCGACGAGGGTCGCAAGGTCCGAGCCGAACTCGCCTCCGCCCGCGACGCCGACGCCGTCGAGATGTTCGACCGGCTCGACGTCGAGGAGCGTGCGCGACTGTCCGATCTGCTGCACAAACTCGTCGACGACCGGCCGCACTGAATCCTCTCCGGTCCGGGTACTCACATTTCCGACGGCGACGACGTCTTCACTACGAGTGTGTCCGTGCCTGTGTGTCCGCACCGATCGAGGAGAACCCGTGGAGACCATCAACAGCCTGCAATCGCGCGTCGATGCGTCGAGTTGGCCCGAGCTGACGAACGAGCTCGACGAGAACGGCTGCGCACTCACCGGACCGCTGCTGAACGACGACGAATGCACCGCACTCGCTGCCCTGTGGGACGAAGCCCGCTTCCGCACCACGGTCGACATGAGTCGCTACCGGTACGGGCACGGCACCTACAAGTACTTCGGCGCGCCCGTCCCCGACGCCGTCGCACAATTGCGTTCGGCGTTCTACCGTCAACTGCTCGGCGTCGCGCGCTCGTGGGCCGAACGTCTCGGCGATCCCGCACCCTGGCCCGACCACTTCGACGACTGGCTCGACATGTGCCACGCGGCGGGCCAGACAGACCCCACCCCACTGATGCTGCGCTACACCGTCGGCGACTGGAACGCCCTGCACCGCGACCTCTACGGCGACCTCGTGTTCCCACTGCAGGTCGTGATCGGGCTCGACCGCGCAGGCGTCGACTACACCGGCGGCGAGTTCCTGCTGGTCGAACAACGACCCCGCGCGCAGTCGCGGGGCACCGTCACGGTGCTCGAACGAGGTCACGCGCTGATCTTCACCACCCGCGACCGCCCGATCCGTTCAGCGCGCGGATGGTCGCGGGCACCGGTCCGGCACGGCGTGAGCACCGTCCGCTCCGGTCTGCGCCGCACCCTCGGCCTGGTGCTGCACGACGCAGCCTGACCGCCTTCACCGCTCGAAGAACCGCCGCGGATTGTCCACGAGCATCGTGGTGATCTGCTCCTCGGTCACGCCCCGTTCGCGCAGGGCAGGCAGCACCTCGTCGCTGATGTGGTTGTAGTTCCAGTTGGGCACGGCGGCCTGCTTCACGTCGTGCGGGAACCAGTCGATGAAGCACGCCGCGTCGTGCGAGAGCACCATGCGCTCGGTGTAGCCGGCCTCCACGAGTGCGGCTACCGTGCCGACACGCTGCTCGAACGGCAACAGCAGGTCGAGGCCGAAGCGATCCATTCCGAGAATCGAACCGGCGTCGGCGATCCGGCGCAGATAGTCCAGATCGGTCGAATCACCGCTGTGCCCGATGACCACCTTGGTGACGTCGACGCCTTCCTCCGCGAGCACTCGCTGCGCCACCTCCCCCGATCCGGTGTGGGGGTTGGTGTGCACCGTGATCGGCACGCCGGTCTCGACGTGCGCCTGTCCCACCGCCCGCATCACGCGTTCGACTCCGGGCGTGAGGCCCGGAATCTCGATGGCGCACTTGAGCATTCCCGCACGCACGCCCGTGCCGGCGATGCCCTCGCGGATGTCCTTCACGAACAGCTCGGTGAGTGGCTCCGGTCCGTCCACCAGCAGTCCCGGCCCGACATTGTGGAACTGGAACGGCAGGTCGTTGTAGGTGTACAGGCCGGTCGCGACGACGATGGCGATGTCGGTCCGTGCGGCGACACGCTGAATGCGCGGGATGTACCGGCCGAGGCCGACCACCGTGGGATCGACGATCGTGTCGATGCCGCGGTCCGACAACGCCTGCAGTTTCGCGACGGCGTCCTCGACGCGTTCGTCCTCGTCCCATGGGCTCGGATAATCGGGAAAGTTGCTGCGAATCTCCTCGCCGAGCACGAAGACGTGCTCGTGCATGAGAACTCTCCCCAGACGGCCCGTATCGAGTGGGCCGCGAACTGTGTCGACGGATGTCATGACCGGTGACGTTAGGGCACCGTCCGCGGCGGGGACACCGATTTCACGAATCGGTAGGAGTCGACTCTTCGAGAGCCTGCCGGTAACGGCGCATGCCGCGCAGCCACCGGTCGTAGTCGGCGCCCTTGTTCCGGTACATCTCGAGGACCTCCGGGTGCGGGAGGATCAGGAAGTGTTCTTCCTCCATCGCGGCGAACACCGTCTCCGCGACGTCCGCGGGTTCGAGAACCGCGCCGGCGGTCGTGACGGCGCGGGTGGCGAGTTCGCCTAGTGCGTGCCCGGATGCGTCCCCCGAATACAACAGGGGCGTGTTCACCCCCATCGGGCACAGGCAGCTCACCCGTACGCCTTTGTCGCCGTAGGTCACCGACAGCCATTCGGCGAAACCGACGGCCGCGTGCTTGGTGACCGAGTAGGTGGCCGAGCCGATCTGCGTGAGCAGACCGGCCGCCGACGCCGTGCTGACGAAATAGCCTTCGCCGCGTTCGACCCATCGGGGTACCAGGAGTCGCGCCGCCCGGATGTGTGCGCGCAGGTTGACGTCGAAGGACTGCTCCCACACGGAGTCCTCGATCTCCAGGCCGGGCACACCGGTGACACCCGCGTTCGCAAAGTACAGGTCCACGGGACCGAACTCCGATTCGGCGCGCTCGACGAGCCCGCGGATGTGTTCGTCGTCGGAGACGTCGGCCGCCACCGCGACCGCACTACCCGGCGTCTTCTCCTCGAGCGTCGCGACGACGCGCTGCGCGGCATGTTCGTCGAGGTCGGCGACCACCACTCGCGCACCCCGCTCGACGAGGCCTGCAGCGATGGCGCCGCCGATTCCACCGCCCCCGCCGGTCACGACGGCCACTCTGCCTTCGACCTTCACCGCTGCTACCTCCCCGTCGAGTCGCAGTGCCGCCCCGTGCGGCACAGTTGGTACGGAACCTGTCTACACGTACCGCCCCACGCACGGAGGTCGAGCACCCGGGATGGACGAATTGTTCTCCGTCTCCCGGCCGCGGCGCACTGTCGCGCCGGGCGCCGTGCACGTGCCCGACTGGCTCGACCCGGACGAACAGCGCGAACTCGTCGAGTTGTGTCGTGAGTGGGCGCGCCCACCGGCGCCGATGCGGCACACGCTGCTTCCGGGCGGCGGACGGATGTCGGTGAGCACGGTGTGCCTCGGGTGGCACTGGTCGCCGTACCGTTACACCCGTACCGCCGTCGACGTCGACGACGCTCCCGTACCGCCGCTTCCCGACCGGCTCGCCGAGCTCGGACGGCGTGCCGTCGCCGATGCCTACGACGATCCGGCGGCCGGGAACGGGTACGAACCCGACACCGCCCTGATCAATTTCTACGACCGCGACGCGCGGATGGGCATGCATCAGGACAAGGACGAACGGGTCAGCGCGCCGATCGTGTCGCTCAGTCTCGGAGACGCGTGCCTGTTCCGGTTCGGCAACAGCGAGTCGCGCGGCCGGCCGTATACCGACGTGCGTCTCGAATCGGGCGACCTGTTCGTCTTCGGCGGGCCGTCGCGGTTCGCCTATCACGGGGTGCCCGTCGTGTACCCGGACACCGGCAGCGCTCGCTGCGGCCTCACTGCAGGACGCCTCAACATCACCCTGCGGAGCACGGGACTCGGCTGACGGCACTCCGAGAACGTCACCGACCACCTGAAGCTGCACCACCTACCCCGACTACCGGCCGTGAGGAGCGAGGTAGACGAACCGGTTGGGTATCGTCGATTCATGAGCGTCGAGTCCCCGGCTACCCACCTTGCTACTTCAGGCGATGATCCTCTCGCGCTGGAGCGGCAGGTGTGTTTCGCGCTCGCCGTGGCGAACCGCGCCGTGCTCGCGATCTACCGGCCGATCCTCGACAGGCTCGGTCTGACCCACCCGCAGTATCTGGTGATGCTCGCTCTGTGGGAGGAGTCGCCGCTGACGAGCAAGCAGGTCGGGCAGTTGCTCCAGCTCGACTCCCCCACCCTCTCTCCCCTGCTCAAGCGGCTCGAGACCCTGGGCTTGATCACCCGCGCGCGCAGCGCGGCCGACGAACGTCAGCTCGTCCTCGAGCTCACCGACGCCGGGCGGGCGCTGCGTGCCGAGGCCGAGTCGGTGCCGGGACAGGTCGTCGACGCCCTCGGTGTCGAAGTCGACGAACTCCAGGATCTGCACGCCGCGCTCGTCCGCGTCAACGCTGCGGCGCTGAAGGCCGGCGCGCTCTGACAGACCCGGACGGGCCGTGATCCCACGGCTGCGGCAGCAGTGTGCGACTGCTGCCTACCGATACGCATCGGCACGGTGTGAAATCGCGGTGACCTCGACCGTGCGATTCGCGTCGTCGATCAGATACAGGACGCGATATTCACCTCGCCGGGCGCTGTACGCCGGTGCAAGCAGTGGTTCCATCGGCTTCCCCACCCGCTTCGGGTTCTCGAGAAGCGATCCCGTGACGAACTCGTACACCGCGGTTGCGACCTTCTCGGGCAACGACGTCGTCGAGGCGCGTGCAGCCGACCTCGCCATCACCAGCCGATACGGGTGGTCCGGAGTGCTCATTCCTCGGACGGCCGAGCATCACGCATCAGCTGCGTCAATTCCTGCACATCGACGACGTCTCCCGACTCCACCTCGGTTCGGCCCGCGATGTGGGCTCTCAGCAGATCCGTATCCGACAACACCGCGATCGTCTCCTGCATCGCGTCGTAATCGTCGGCACCGAGAAGCACCGCGGCGCGGTGCCCGTTGCGGGTGATCTCGAATCGCTCATGTGTGCGCTCGGCCTCGTCGACCAGCCGTGACAGTCCCGGGCGCCGCACACGCACGCCCCGGGACCGTGGATCAGTGCGGAAGTTCCGGCGTCGTCGGCACCAGCGGAACCGATGCCTCGCCCGTGTAGACGAGGAAGGTGAACGACTCCTGGAAGTAGAGGTTCACGCTCTCGGCGTCGTGTGAGAGATAGCCGATCGACAGGTCCTGGCCGACCTGCAGGTCGTAGTCGCCGCCGCGGGTGGTCAGCACGAACGCGCCATCGATCGCGGGCGCCCAGATGAGGTCGCCGTCGATGAGGCGCCGTAGCTGTTCGCGGATCGGGTAGCCGTGGTCGGACGTCTCGCTGACCTTGGTGTATTCGTCGGCGCCGAGCAGGATCGAATAGGGGCCGCCCACACCCGCCAGTCGCAGCTGCGACAGTGCCTGGCTGATGATCTCCGGGAAGTCGCGGGGATCCTCGGGAAGCTGCAGGGACGGATTCGACG
Source organism: Rhodococcus sp. B50 (assembly GCF_013602415.1). Taxonomy (NCBI): domain Bacteria; kingdom Bacillati; phylum Actinomycetota; class Actinomycetes; order Mycobacteriales; family Nocardiaceae; genus Rhodococcus; species Rhodococcus sp. B50. The sequence goes on from NZ_WPAG02000002.1 coordinate 3,049,620, forward strand.
ACGACGCCCGGATGCCCTCGATACCGGCGGCCGCGTAGCCCTCGAAGATCGCGCGGTCCTCGGCGAAGGCGATCTGGCGGGCCGCTTCCTTGACGGGATCGAGGTCGATGTCGCGCGACCCGCGCTCGACGCTGTCGATCTCCTCGCGCGACAGGGTGAACGGCACCCGCAGCTCGACAACCGATGCGACGCGGTGCTGGCGCGCCCGCACGCCGGCTGCCGGGGGCTCGATCTCGCGGGTACGGCCGAGACCCACCGCCGCGAAATCGGTGCCGTGCGGGCCGGAGAAATCGACCACGGTGCGCCCCGCGACGTGCCGCTTGAAGGTGCGCGCGGCTTCTTCCTCGATCTCGGTCCATGCGGCCTCGGAAATCGGGGCGAGATCGCGATACAGATTGTTCACAGCGTCGAACTCCTTCGCAGAGCGCCAATTCCGAGTGATCCGTCGGCAGGTCGGCCGCCGGTCGAGGCACTCGAATCTTCGTGGTAGGGAATATCCGCCGGTGACGGCGGAAGATCGTCGAGGAACTCCAGCGACGGGCAGAAGAACAGCGACCCCGTCACCGCGGTGGAGAAGTCCAGGATGCGGTCGGTGTTGCCGGGTGGGCTGCCCAGGAACATGTTGCGCAGCATCTGCTCGGTCACCTCCGGAGTGGCCGAGTAACCGATGAAGTAGGTGCCGAACTCGTCGGCGCCGAAGTTGCCGAACGGCATGTTCGCGCGCACGATCTGCCGCTCGACCCCGTTCTCGTCGACGATCACGTTCAGCGCGACATGCGAATTCGCGGGCTTCGTCTCCTCGTCGAGTTCGATGTCGTCGAGCTTCGTCCGGCCGATCGCCCGCTCCTGCTCCTCTACGGACAACGCGTTCCACGACGCGAGATCGTGCAGGTATTTCTGGACGATGACGTAGCTGCCGCCCGCGAAGTCGGGGTCCTCGTCGCCGACCAGGGCCGCCTCGACGGCTTCGTCGTCCTCGGGGTTCTCCGTGCCGTCGACGAAGCCGAGCAGGTCGCGACGTTCGAAATAGCGGAAGCCGTGGGTCTCGTCGACGACCCGCGCCGCTCCGCGCAGCCGGTCGTTGATCTTCGCGGCGAGCTCGAAGCACAGGTCCATCGTCGATGCGCGGAGATGGAACAGCAGGTCGCCGGGGGTCGAGGGCGCCCGGTGCCGACCGCCGTCGAGCGGGACGAACGGATGTAGTTCGGCGGGCCGGGAACCGGCGAACAGCCGGTCCCACATCTGCGAACCGATGCCGGTGACGACCGACAGGCCACCGGCCGGGATACGGAAACCGACCGAGCGGCGCAGACCCGAGAGGTCTTCGAGTAGATCCCGCACGGTGTCCTCGGCGCCCTCGTCGACGGTGACGACGAGGAAGATCGCTGCTTCGGTGAGCGGAGTCAGTATCGGTTGTGCGCGAACCACTCGGATCACGCTAGTACACCCCGACGAAACAGGCATTCGCGGCACGCCGACTGTGTCAGGGCACCATCCAGCCCAGTACCGAGGTGGACTGCAACCAGACCAGGACTGAGAGCACCACGAGACCCGCGATGCTGAGCGGCCAGATCCGGCGCATGAGGAGCCCGTCCTTGCCGGACAGTCCCTTCACCGACGACACCAGCGCAAGGTTCTGCAACGCGATGGGGGTACCGGTGGTGCCGCCGGCCATGTTCCCCGCGACCAGGACGGTCGGGTCGAGACCCGACTGCTGGGCCGCGGCGACCTGCAGGCTCCCGAACATCGCGTTCGAGGCGGTGTTCGATCCGGTGACCACCACACCGAGCCAGCCGAGGACCGGTGACAACAGCGCGAAGGCCACTCCGGCGCCGGCGAGGAATCCGCCGATCGTGGCGGTCTGCCCGGACAGGTTCATCACGTACGCCAGAGCGAGGACCGACGTGACCGTCGCGAACGACCACCGCAACTGCACGACCGCCGCGACGAAGCAGCGCGCCGCGTCGGCCACCGCGACCTTCAGCACCGGCATCGACAACAACGCGGCGACGAAGACGAGGCTGCCCGGGGCCGTGAGCAGATCGATGGTGAAGGTCTCCGCGGTGGGAACGTCTCCGTCGGCGGTCGTCACGTCCACACCGGGCCATGGGAACGACAGGCTCGCGTTCGACAGTAGCGACGCGACCGGCCCGAACCGGCTGACGAGGAAGACGATCACGATCAGCGCGTAGGGCGCGAAGGCCTCGACGACGCGTCGACGCGAATCGTGGATCCGTTCGGCCGCGGCCCGGCGGGCCTCGCGATGCGTGGGGTGCACCTTCACCGCGACCAGCAGCACGAGCAGACCCACCGCGGCGGCCGCGATGTTGCTCAGCCCCACCGTGAGGTAGCTCGCGCACACGAACTGGGCGGCGGCGAAGGCCAGTCCGACGGCGAGCGCGACCGGCCACGTCTCCCGGATGCCGCGCCACCCGCCGACCACCGCGACCAGCACGAGCGGGACGAAGACCGCGAGCAGGCAGACCTGCCGCGCGACGACCGGACCGATCTCGTCGATCGGTATCTCCGAGACGCGCGACATCGTCAGGATCGGAGTACCCATGACGCCGAGCGGTGTGACGACCGAATTGGCGAGCAGCGCCGCAGCGGCCGCACGCACCGGCGGCAGTCCGGCACCGATGAGCACGACGGTCGCGACGACGATGGGCGTGCCGAAGCCGGCGACCGCCTCGAGCAGCGCGCCGAACAGGAAGGCGATGACGATCGTGAGGATGCGCGGATCCGGGGAGATCCGTCCGAATGCGCGGGTGAGGACGTCGAAGTGCCCGGATTCGACGGTGAGCCGGTACACCCAGACGGCGTTGACCACCGTCCACATGATCGGGAAGAGGCCGAAGACGGCACCTTCGACACCGGCGCTGAGCGCCGACCCGATCGGCATGCCGTAGACGGCGGTGCCCACGACCAGTGCCACCACCACCGCGATCCCTGCCGCCGAATGCGACCGCAACCGGAAGACGGCGAGCAGGACGAGCATGGTCAGCAACGGGAGCACTGCCACGAGCGCCGACCACGCGAGCGACCCGCCGACCGGCGCGATCGGCTGGATGTATGCGCCTGTCACTGCATCACGACCGGCGCGACTCCACCGCGGTGCGGATCGTGGCAGCCGTGCCGTCGAGCACGGTCCGGTTCGGGGTCTGCCAATGGGCGCGGATGCCGAAGCCGTCCCCGGCCGTGCGCGGCACGAGGTGCAGGTGCACGTGGAAGACCTCCTGGCCGGCGGCGACGCCGTCGGCGAGGAACATGTTCACACCGTCGATCGGAAGGTCGCTCGCGCGCATCGCCGTGGCGATCCGTTGGCCGGCGGCGAACACCTTCGCGCCGTCCTCGGGATCGAGCTGCGCCAGTCCGGACGCGTGCCGCTTCGGGATCACGAGCAGGTGCCCCGGGGTGAACGGGCGGATGTCCATGAACGCGAGCACGTCGGGTTCGTCGAGCACGACACTGGCCGGCGACTGCCCGGCCACGATGGCGCAGAAGATGCAGTCCGTCACCGTGGGGTGGGCTCCTCCGCGTGCGCCGGACGCCGGACCGTTTCGAGGAGACGCAGCAGTTCGTCCTGCACCGCGGGCCGGTCGCGCACCGGATCGTCGCTGTGGGCGAGGCACAGCATCGCTTCCTCCACCGCCGCGATGAGCAGGTGGGCCAGCACCGACGTCCGGGTGGACGACACCTCGTAGGTGTCGGGGTCGAGAGTGACGAGCATCCGCTCGATCGCCTCCAGCGACGAATGTCGATGCGTCTCACGGACCTCGGACCAGCCGAGGACGGCGGGGGCCTCGATGAGCAACAGTCGCCGGGTCGCCGGGTCGTAGACCGCATCGAGCGACGCGAGCACGGCCTGCGTGAAGCCTTCCCAGGCGTCGTCGACGGGTTCCTCCGGAACCAGGGACTCTTCCGCTTCCTTCTGGAGACGCTCGATGACGCCGCGGAACAAATCCCGTTTGTCGGCGAAGTGGTGGTAGAGCGCACCGCGCGTCACCCCTGCGACCGATACGATCTCCTCGGTGGCCGCCGCCGCATACCCGTCGCGCAGGAACACCTCGCGCGCCGCGTCCAACAGCGCGGTGCGTGTCCGCGCTGCGTCCCGCACCCGTCCCGTATTACCCGGTTTCACCGACACTTCGTTCTCCCCTGCTGATACCGCTACCCCCATCGAACACTCCCCCCGGTAGTCGGTTTCGTGATTCCTACAGAATCGGTGCCGGCGTGTACTTCGCCGCCTCCGGATACTGCGCGACGAGATCCTGCACCGCTGCGACGACCGCCTCGACCTGCGCCACCGCCGCACCGGCGAAGACCTCCCGGTCGGCGAGTGCCGCGTCGAGCGCGGCGCGGTCGAGCGGAAGCCGGTCGTCGGCGGCGAGCCGGTCGAGCAGATCGGGTTCGCGGCCCTGCTCGCGCATCGCGAGCGCGACGGACACCGCGTGTTCCTTGATGGCTTCGTGCGCGGTCTCGCGACCCACCCCGGCCCGCACCGCGGCCATGAGCACCTTGGTGGTCGCCAGGAACGGCAGGTAGCGCACGAGTTCCTTCTCGATCACCGCCGGGTAGGCGCCGAACTCGGCGAGGACCGTCAGGAAGGTCTCCATCTGGCCGTCGATCGCGAAGAAGGCGTCGGGCAGGGCGACCCGCCGGACGACGGAGCAGAAGACGTCGCCTTCGTTCCACTGCGCACCGGCGAGTTCGGCGGCCATGGAGGCGTATCCACGCAGGACGACCTGCAGACCGTCGACGCGCTCGCACGAACGGGTGTTCATCTTGTGCGGCATCGCGGACGACCCCACCTGGCCGGGCTGGAAGCCTTCGGTGACGAGTTCGTGACCGGCCATGAGCCGGATGGTGTGGGCGAACGACGCGGGGCCGGCACCCACCTGCACGAGCGCGGAGAGCACGTCGTGGTCGAGCGAGCGCGGGTAGACCTGGCCCACGCTCGTGAAGACGTTCGCGAAACCGAGATGCTGCGCGACCTTCTGCTCGAGCTGCGCGAGCTTGGCAGCATCGCCGCCGAGCAGGTCGAGCATGTCCTGGGCGGTGCCCATGGGGCCCTTGATCCCCCGCAGCGGGTACCGGGCGATCAGCTCCCGGACACGCTGCAGAGCGATGAGCAACTCGTCGGCAGCCGAGGCGAAACGCTTGCCGAGGGTGGTGGCCTGCGCTGCGACGTTGTGCGAGCGACCGGCCATGACCAGCGAGGCGTACTCGGTCGCACGCTCGGCGAGCCGCGCGGCCACGGCGACACCGTGGGAGTGGACGTGTTCGAGCGACCGCAGGATCTGCAGCTGTTCGACATTCTCCGTGAGGTCGCGGCTGGTCATGCCCTTGTGGACGTGCTCGTGACCGGCGAGCGCGTTGAACTCCTCGATGCGAGCCTTGACGTCGTGGCGGGTGACGCGCTCTCGTGCCGCGATGGAGTCGAGATCGACCTGCTCGACGACGCGTTCGTAGTCGGCGATCGCCTCGGCCGGAACGTCGATCCCGAGTTCGGCCTGTGCCCGCAGCACCGCGAGCCACAGTTGCCGCTCGAGCACGATCTTGTACTCGGGCGACCACAGATCCCTGAGTTCGGGACTTGCGTAGCGGGTGGCGAGGACGTTGGGGATGTGGCTCACAGAAGTGAGTTTACGGTCCGGGCCTGCTCCCGCATTCTCCGACCTCACTCCTCGACCGGGGGTGCGACGGTCTCCACGACGTCGAGCAGGATTCCGCGCGCGAGCGAGCGCGGGTCGGGATCGAGCTCGCCCAGCCCGCCGAGGACCGCACCGTCCACCACCGCCACGAGGCGGCGCACCTCCCTGGGGCGCACCGATCGGCAGCAACGTTCGAGCAGTTCGGTGAGAAGGTCGTCAATCTGTTCACGCATCCGTACCTGCACGTCGTGCAGTTCCGGGTAGCGGGCCGTGGCGACGCACCGTTCGTACCGCGAGATCAGCCGTTCGCGGTCGATTCCGCCGTCACCCTCCCGGGGTCCGATCAGCAGGTCGACGATGAGGTCGGCCGTGCCTTCGAGGCTGCGCGGAAGCTGCTGGATATCGCGGACGCGCGCCCGCATCGCATCCAGTTCCCGTTCGCTGTTGTAGTCCACCGCGCACGCGACGAGATCGTCGAGCGATGCGAAATAGTAGGTCGTCGACGCGAGCGGAAGACCCGCGCGAGTGGCGACGGCGCGGTGACGGACGGCGTCGATACCCCCCTCCAGAATGAGGTCGGCTGCTGCCTCGACCAGCGCCTGACGGCGCCGTTCACCCTTCGGGGTTGCAGCAATCGACACACTCTCATGGTGACAGCTCGGGCGTCTCACCAGGGGAAAACGGAATTCGAGACCAACCGGTACCATTACGCCCGCCCGCGCGTGTCGAGTGTCGGCGGGTGCTGTCCCGCGCACAGGTCATCGAACGATCGGAGCCGTACCGGATGAGACGTCGACGCTTTCTGCAGGCATCCGTTCTCGGGGCTGCACTGGCCGGTACCGGCGCCGTCGGCTCCGGCCTGTCCGGCATCTCCGGCCTCGGACTCCCCCGGGCGAACGCCCTGCCCGTCGGGCTCGACGAGTACCGCCGTCTCGTGCCCGAGCTGTTCGTGCCGCCGCCCATCCCGCCGGAACACTCCGAGGTCGTCGTGGTGGGTTCCGGTTTCGGCGCGAGCGTCGCCGCACTGCGCCTGGCAGAGGCCGGGAATCGGGTCACGATGCTCGAACGTGGTATGCGCTGGCCTCGCGACCCGCACCGGGAGATCTTCACGACCGACCTGCTCGCCGACGGTCGCGGCTACCACCACCGCACCCGGTTCACCGGTCCGACCGGCATCCCGGTGGTGTGCGACGACTTCGCCGGCGTCCTCGACGTGGTCGACTACCCGAACATGTCGGTGTGGCGCGGTGCCGCCGTGGGCGGCGGATCGATCGTCTTCACCGGTGTGATGATCGCCCCCGAACGGCACTTCTTCGAGCACGTCTTCGGCGACCGCCTCTCCTACGACGAGATGACGTCCACCTGGTACCCGAAGGTGCGCTCGATGCTGCGCCTCGATCCGATGCCCGACGACATCTACAACGCCGCCGAGTTCACGCATTCGCGGCGCTGGGACGACGACGCTCGCGCCGCCGGCTACAGCCCGCACCGCATCGACGGCATCTGGGACTGGGACGTCGTGCGTGCCGAACTCGCCGGTTCGGTGCGCCGGTCGGCCGTCGCGGGCGAGAGCAATCTCGGCAATTCGAACGGCGCGAAGTTCGATCTCACCCGGAACTACATCCCGGCGGCCGAGGCGACCGGTCGTGCGCTGGTGTGCCACGGCCACCGGGTGCTCGCCATCGGCCAGGACGGCAACGGCCGCTACCGGCTCGACGTGCAGGCCGTCGACCCGACGGGTGCGGTGCTGCGCACCACCACGATCACGTGCGATCGCCTCGTCCTCGGCGCCGGATCGGTCGGCACCACCGAACTGCTCGTCAAGGCGCGGCACACCGGTTCTCTGGCGAACCTCGACGAGCGGGTGGGCCGGGGTTGGGGCACCAACGGCGATGCCGTGCTCGTGCGTTCGTTCGCGCTCACCGCCGGTTTCGGCGGCGATCAGGGAGCGCCGTCGGCGTCGCGGATCGTCGACGAGTCGGGCCTGCCCCTGAGCCTCGAGAACTGGTTCGTCGCGGGCACCGCGAAGGACGTCGGGATGCTCGCCTCGCTCGGAATGACCCTCGATCCGACCCGCGCCCACTTCACCTACGACGCGGGCGCCGACCGTGCCGTCCTGAACTGGCCCGCAGGCGGTGAGCGCGAGAGCGTCGACGCACTGCGGGCCGTGCACAACGCGATGGCGCAGGCCGGCGGCACGATTCCGGGCGCATCACCGATGGCCGAGGACATCAACGCGACGTTCACCGCGCACCCGCTCGGTGGTGCAGTACTCGGCGACGCGACCGACGGTTACGGCCGCGTGCACGGGCATCCCGGTCTCTACGTCGTCGACGGCGCACTGATCCCGGGCAGCACCGGCACCGCCAACCCCTCGCTGACCATCGCCGCGCTCGCCGAACGGAACATCGCGCGGATCATCGCCGACGGACGGTAGTTACGAGACGGGCAGCCATCCCGCCAGCCGGTCGAGCGCCGCGGTGACATCGGCGGTCGATCCGGCGAACGACAGTCGCACGGTGCCGTCACCGCGCACGGTGTCGAAGTCGACGCCCGGTGCGAGCGCGAGACCGGTGTCGTGGAGCAGTCGCGCGCACCACGCCGTCGAGTTCTCGCCGTCGAGCAGATGCCCGATGTCGGCGTAGACGTAGAAAGCGCCGTCGGCCGGTGCGAGTTTCGTGATGCCGAGATCCGGCAGTCCTTCGAGCAGCAGTTCCCGGTTCACGGCGTAACGGGAGACGTGCCCGTCGAGCTCGGTGCGGGCCTCGGTGCCGAACGCCTCGATCGCCGCGAACTGGGAGATCGACGGCGGGCACACCGTCATGTTCGATGCGAGTCGCTGCAGGGCCGGCCGCATCCTCTCGGGGGCGAGCATCCAGCCGAGCCGCCAGCCGGTCATCGAGAAGTACTTCGACACCGAGCCGATCACCACGGATTCGCGGGAGGTCGCCCAGGCCGTGGAGGTCGCAGGCGAGCCGGGAGTATCGAATTCGATGCCGTGATAGATCTCGTCGGAGATGAGGAGACTGCCGTGCTCGTCGCACCAGCGGGCGAGCGCCGCGAGCTCGGACGGCTCGATCATCGTGCCGGTGGGGTTCGCCGGACTGGCGACGACGACGCCCGCGGGCGGAGCGTCGAGTTCCTCGAGCATCGCGACGGTCGGCTGGTAGCGGGTCTGCGGGCCGCAGTCGAGTTCGACGACGCGACAGCCGAGCGCGGCGAGGGTGTTGCGGTAGGCCGGATAGCCGGGGCGGGCGACGACGACGGTGTCGCCGACATCGAAGGCCGCGAGGAACACCAGGGTGAAGGCGCCGGAGGAGCCGGTGGTGACGACAACGTCGTCCGGATCGACGTCGATGCCGTACTTGTGCCGGTGGTACGCCGCGATCTCCTCGCGCAACGGCAGGATGCCGAAGGTCTCCGTGTAACCCAGCAGTTCGGCGTCGATCGCGAGGTTCGCGGCGCGGAGCACGGGGGCGGGTGCGGGGGTCGAGGGTTGTCCGGCGGCGAGACTCAGGACGTCGCCGTGGGAGCGCTGCCGCTCGGCAGCCGCCTTCCACACATCCATGACATGGAACGTCTCGATAGCAGAGCGTTGGGATTCGGGGCGCACGTCGACGACGGTAGTACGCGCGCGTCGTTCGTCAGAGCCGGACGCGCTGAAGTCGGGTGAGGGCACCCCACGCGATCGGGTAGTCCGGACGCTGCGCGACCTGCGCGGGCGTGACCTCCGCGGCGGCGGCCGTCTCCTCGGGTTCCGGCGCCGGCTGCGGCACGATCGGCAGCAGCAGATGCGAGTCGAACTGCCCGCCCGCGTGCACGATGTGGAAGCCCTTGTTGATCGTGCGGTCATGGCCGACGCGCGGATTCTCGTCGAGGTCGTGGCCGGCGATGACGAGCACGAGGCTGGATCCGGCCTCGAAGAAGGTGCTGTGCGGCATGATCTCGATGTCGACCGGCACGATCTGGTCCGGCAGCAGCGGCCAGTATTTCTTCTGGTCGTGGACGGGCCGGTAGGCGGTGGAGGCTTCCGGGTCCAGGGCCCGGCGGGAGACCCGCATCCAGCCGTGGGCGACGAATCCCTTCTCGTATCCGCCGTGGCCTTCGAACCACACATCGCGGCCGTGCTCGTCGCGCTTGGTCAGGCCCACGAACAGGTCCATGTCGTTGGCGTCCTTCGCCTGCACCCACAGGCGCAGCGCCGCGTGCCCGGTGATCTCGGTGTCCTCGGCGAAGGTGTGGGTGAAGACGAGTTCGTCACCCGCGACGGGGAAGGTGCGCCGGAACTGGCGGCTCTCGCACGGCGTGGTGCTCAGATCGGCGTTCGCGTGGTCGAGGTGGAGTGAGACGTAGCGGGTGCCGGGCACGGGCCACTCGGGCTCGAGGCGTTCGGAATAGGTACGCAGGTCGTGGCGGGTCTCGAGGCGCACGCGCGGGGTGTCCTCGAAGCCGTTGTCCTCGCCCTTGAGGAAGTGGTCGAAGAAGCGTCGCTGGTAGTCGAGCGCTTCGGTGCCGTAGAACGTCTGCCACATCTTCCGCCCGTGGGTGTAGAGCCACTTGTGCTCCGATCCGATGCGGCGGTAGCCCTCGACCGATCCGCGGGCGCGGGGGCCCTGGTCCGACCAGGAGACTCCGACCAGCGCGGGCACGGTGACGTCTTCGAGCCGGGGAGGCGGGGCGAGGTGACGGAAGAAGTCGGGGAACCGGCGCAGCAGCCACGGGGTGAACCGCCGGAGGGATGCGGCGCCGCAGCGCGCCCCGGTGTTCATCGCGCTGTACCAGAACTCGCTGTAGCGGGTCTCGGGGATGCCGCCCTGCGTGAGGATGTCGCGGCAGGGATCGCTCACGCCCTCCCAGGGCGCGATGGCCGCGAGGTGAGGCGGGTTCAGCGCGGCGGTGTACCACTGCAAGGTGGCGAGATAATCGGCGCCGGCGAGACCGACCCGGCCGTTGCTCCACTCCTGGCCACCGGCCCATTCCACGACGGCCGCGCAGTCGAGCGCGGCCCGGCCGAGCAGCAGGCGCGGCCGGCCGCCGCTGGCGTGGTAGCCGCGCATGTCGGCGACGACGAGGACGTAGCCTCGAGGAACCCAGTAGGCGGGATCGGGCGCCTCGAAGGAGGTGCATTCGCTGAGTTCGAGGTCGCCGATGTGGTTGCCGGATTCGGCGAGCTCGTCGAAGTCGACGGGGTACCGGTCCACGCCGGCGTTCTTTCCGTAGGGGGTGACTGCGACCAGTACGGGGCACCGGTCCTGTTCACCGGCACTCGCGGGGCGGTAGACGTCGGCTCGCAGGACGGTGCCGTCGGCCGTGCGGACGGGCACGTCGCGCTCGACGACAACGTCGTCCGGCAGCTCGTTCACGACGACGTTGTGGTGCCGTAGCGGTGTCGGGTCCGGCGTCGGCGTTCGTCCTCGAAAGACCATCCTGTCACCCCTGCTGGCATCAAAGATGCACCGAGTGTGCAACATGCACCCGGTAGGTGCAAGGTGAAGGACGAGGGTGAAAGGCTAGACCGAGATCCGGCCCTCGACGGCCGCCATACCGATGTCGCGGCGGAAGTGACCGCCCGGCAGTTTCACGGTGGCGAGCCGATCATAAGCGGCATCGCGCGCGGCCGCGAGATCGGCGCCCACGCCGATCACATTGAGCACGCGTCCACCCGCGGAGACCAGCGCTCCGTCGTCGCGACGCTTGGTACCCGCGTGCAGCACCGTCTCGCCTTCGGCGCCGGTGATCACGTCGCCGGTGCGCGGGGTGGACGGGTAGTGCTCGGCGGCGAGCACCACGGTCACCGCGGCGCCGTCCTTCCAGCGAAGCGGCGGGAGGTCGGCGAGCGTGCCGGTGGCCACCGCGTTCAGAGCCTCACCCAGCGGCGACTCGAGCAGTGCGAGCACGGCCTGGGTCTCCGGATCGCCGAAGCGGCAGTTGAATTCGACCACGGCCGGGCCCTCGGCGCCCATCGCCAGACCCGCGTAGAGCAGTCCGGAGAAGCCGCATCCGCGTCGCACCATCTCGGCCGCGACCGGTTCGACGACCTCGGAGACGATCCGCTCGACGCTGCCCTCGGGCAGCCACGGCAACGGGGTGTAGGCACCCATTCCGCCGGTGTTGGGACCGGTGTCGCCCTCACCCACGCGCTTGTGGTCCTGCGCCGGGAGCAGCGGCACGACCGTCTCACCGTCCACGAGGCAGAACAGGGAGACCTCGGGACCGTCGAGGAAGGACTCCAGCAGGACGGGGTGTCCGTTCTCGAGGATCTCGACAGCATGATCGCGGGCGGCGTCGCGGTCGGCGGTGACGACGACACCCTTGCCGGCGGCGAGACCGTCGTCCTTGACCACCCAGGTCGGTCCGAAGCGATCGAGCGCCTCGTCGATGGTCGCGGGGCTGTCGACGACCTCGCTGTGGGCGGTGCGCACGCCGGCGGCGGCCATGACGTCCTTCGCGAACGCCTTCGACCCCTCGATGCGGGCGGCGGCGGCGGACGGACCGAAGCAGGGGATGCCCGCGGTGCGGACGGCGTCGGCGACACCGAGGACGAGCGGGACCTCGGGGCCGATCACCACGAGGTCGGCCTTCTGCTCGGTGGCGAGGGCGACGACGCTCTCGGCGGAGGCGGCGTCGACGGGGAACAGCTCGGCGATGTTCGCGATACCGGGGTTGCCGGGCGCCGCCAGCACGGCGGTCACGCCGGGGTCGCGGGACAGGGCGAGAGCAAGAGCATGTTCACGGGCACCGGAGCCGATAACGAGTACGCGCACGCAGGACAGACTACGGGACCGGTCTCCACACGAGATCGGCGCGGGAGCGGGTGCGCTGGACGGCTTCCGCATTCGGCAGATCGACGGTGCGCACCCATTCGCGTGCCCCGTCGTCGTCCCGTCCGTGGTGACGGTGTCTGCGGACGAGACGTCGCGTGAGCGTGCGGCGGGGCGCGTCGATATAAATGACGAGGTCGAGCAGCGGGCGGATGTGTTCCCATCCCCCGGTCTCGAACATCAGATAGTTGCCCTCGGTGACGATCACCTGCGCATCGGGCGGCACGGCGTGCACCGCCGCGATCGGTTCGTCGAGCGGCCGGGAGAAGTCGGGGGCGTAGATCGTCTCGCCGCGGCACTGCCGCACCCGGCTCAACATGTCGCGGAAACCTGCGACATCGAAGGTGTCGGGCGCCCCCTTCCGGTCGCGCGCGCCGAAGGTGTCGAGCTGCCGGTTGGACAGGTGGTAGCCGTCCATCGGCACCTGGCCGGTGGACACGCCCGCGCACCGCAGCGCGTAGACGAGCAGGGCCGTGGCACGACTCTTCCCGGCACCCGGAGGCCCGCACAGCCCGACGACCGTGCGCCGGTCCGCGGGAAGCCCCACGAGGACGTGCGTGACGAGTTCGTCGACGAGCACACGCAGCGGCGCCTCTCGCACGTTTCCCTCGCCTCCCATGAGCCCGACGATACGACCGTCGTCACCTATCCTCCCCGGTATGGCTTCCGTATTCAGCAAGATCATCGCCGGTGAACTGCCGGGCCGCTTCGTCTGGCAGGACGACGACGTCGTCTCGTTCCTGACCATCAACCCCTTCACCGAAGGACACGTGCTGGTCGTGCCGCGGCAGGAGGTCGACCACTGGCAGAACGTGGACGACGACCTCTCGGCGAAGGTGAACGACGTCGCCCGCATCCTGGGTCGCGCCGTGACCGCCGCCTTCGACGCCCCGCGCGCCGGCCTGATGATCGCGGGTCTGGAAGTCCCTCACCTGCATGTGCACGTCTTCCCTGCCTACTCCCTCGGCGACTTCGACTTCGCGACGGCCGACAAGGATCCGTCGCCCGAATCGCTCGACCGCGCGCAGCAGAAGATCAAGGACGCCCTTCGCGAACAGGGTCACGGCGCGCACGTCCCGGACTGATCTTCCTGTCGACGGGATGCCGGCGGAACAATTCCGACCGGTATCCCGTTGACTTCCTCGTGTCTTCCACTCCACCGAGTCCTCCTGCCCCGGCCGGTGCGCCCCAGCCGCAGGCCGCTGTCGCACCGCGAGCCGGTCTGCTGATCGCCGTCCTCGTCGGGGCCGCGTTCGTGGTCATCCTCAACGAGACGATCATGAGCGTCGCGCTGCCGAAGCTGATGGTCGAGTTCGACGTCGGCGCGGCCACCGCCCAATGGCTCACCACGGCGTTCATGCTGACCATGGCCGTCGTCATTCCCATCACGGGTTATCTGCTCACCCGCCTGTCGCTGCGCACGGTCTTCGCGATCGCGATGGGCAGCTTCCTGATCGGCACCCTGATCGCCGCGATCGCGCCGATCTTCCCTGTCCTCGTGCTGGGCCGTGTCGTCCAGGCCGTGGGCACCGCGGTGATGCTTCCGCTGCTGTTCACGACGGTGCTCAACCTGGTGCCCGCCGAGCGCCGCGGGCGCACGATGGGCGTGATCTCGATCGTCATCGCCGTCGCCCCCGCGGTCGGCCCGACCATCGGTGGCGTCGTGCTCGACCAGCTGAGCTGGCGGTGGATGTTCTGGCTGGTGCTGCCGATCGCGGTCGTCGCGACGACGCTCGGCCTGAGCTGGATCCGCAACGTCACCGAACCGGTTCCGGTGCCGCTCGACGCACCGTCGGTGGTGCTGTCCGCCCTCGGCTTCAGCGGTCTCGTCTTCGGTCTGAGCAGCCTCGGTGAAGCCGCCGAAGGCGATCCGCTGCTGCCGCCGTGGTTGCCGCTGGTCGTCGGACTCGCCTCACTCGCGATCTTCGTCCTGCGTCAGCTCCGACTCGGCGACGGCGCCCTGCTCGACCTGCGTGCGTTCCGCACCCCGGCGTTCTCGCTCGCGGTGGCGCTCGTGTCGGTGAGCATGATGTCGCTGTTCGGCACCCTCATCCTGCTGCCGATCTACCTGCAGAACGTGCTGGGGCAGTCGACGCTGGCCACCGGCCTGATGTTGCTGCCCGGCGGCCTGGCGATGGGTCTGCTCGGCTACATCGTCGGACGGCTGTTCGACCGCTTCGGTCCGCGGCCGCTGGTCGCACCGGGCGCGTTGATCGCCTGCGTCGCGATGTGGGGCATGACGACCTTCGACGCGGCCACCACGACCGGCACGGTCATCGCCTGGCACGTGCTGCTCAACATCGGCCTCGCGCTGATGTTCTCGCCGCTGCTGACCTCGGCACTCGGTGCGTTGCCACGTCGGCTGTACTCGCACGGCAGTGCCATCGTGAGCACGATGCAGCAGGTCGCCGGTGCGGCCGGTACGGCGCTGTTCATCACGGTGCTGACCCGCACGACGGTCGCGGGCGCCGAGAGCGCCGACGATCCCGCAGGCGCGCTCGCGGACGGTGTCCACCAAGCGTTCACGTGGGGCGCGGTGATCGCCGTGGTCGCCGTCGTCGGATCGCTGTTCGTCCGGCGGGCCGCGGAGCCCGAGCCGGACGAAGTGGAGACGTCGGTCCCCGAAGTCGCCGGAACGCACTAGCCGACCGGGCGACGCAACGATTCACGCGCCGGTCGTCACGATGTCCTGTTCGACGGGAAGCGTGGCGGCCGGCGCGTTGCTGTTCGTGTGGGGTTCGCGCAGGAAGACGTCCAGTTCTACCCATGAGGTGTCGCGGGCGGCGCTGCCGGTGAGCATGCCGAGGTGCGTTCCCGGGACGCGGACGAAGCGCACCTGTGTGCCGCTGAGCAGCCTCGTGACGGGCTCGACCGCAGGGATCGGGGCGAGCACGTCGTCCTTGCCGCCGAGCGCGAGCACCGGCACCGCGACATCGGCGAGGTCGACGACCCGGTCGCCGAGCTGCAGACGTCCGGTGGCGAGTTCGTTGTCGATGGTGACGCTCGTCGCGAGCTGACGGAACACACGCCCGGCGTAGCCGTGGATCTCGTCCTGGAACCGGTCGACGCGTTCCATCCGCGCGAGCGTCTCGGCATCGGTGAGATGTGTCGCCACGAACCACGGGCGGTGGATCTCGCGTTCGATCGCGGTGAGGCGGTAGGCAGTGCGCACGATGGGTGCGGGTACCCCGCCGAAGACCGCGTCGAGCAGACCGAGTGCGGGCTCGGCGACGAACCGGCCGACGAGCCGAGGCAGCGCCATCACCGGGATCGCGGAGTAGTCGAGCGGACTGCCGAAGGCGGTGAGCGATCGCATCGGCAGGTCGGGATGTGCCGCCGCGGTGAGCATCGCCAGCGTGCCGCCGATACTCCACGCCACCACGTCCACCTCGCGGTTCCCGCACAGTTCGGACGTGCGGGCGATCGCTTCGGGGATCACGTCGTCGATCCAGAATTCGAGCCCCAGGTCGCGGTCGTCGGAGGTCATCTCGCCGTACTCGACGAGGAAGACGCTGCGGCCGAGATCGAGCAGGTGCTCGACGAGGCTCTGCCCCGGCATCAGGTCGAAGCAGGTGGGCGACGCGGCGAGCGGGGTCACGAGCAGCACTGGAGGACCGACGTTCTCCGGTCCGAAACGTCGCAGTGTCCGGTGGCGGCCGTTTCCGACGATCACCGAGGGAGTGCGATGGGGAGGCGCGATGCCGTCGGCGACGAACAACGACCACGCGTTCCGCGCAGCCTTCCCGACCACATCCGTGATCCCCATATGTGACTCCTCCCCGAGTCGCCGGCACCCGTTCGTTGTGCGTGCTCACGATAGTCGTGGGACGTCGAGACTCGCTCACCGGACGAACCGGACGGCACCACGCCCCGCGCCCACACGCCGTCCGGCCGCGGTGCTATCAAGGGGGTCATGACGTGCTCACGATGCAATCACGATCTCGACCATTGCCACGGCACCCTCGTGATCCACGCCGACACGCAGGGGGACTGCACCGATCCCGACTGCGTCGACCTCGAGATCGTGCGGCACACCCTCGTTATCGAATGCACCGAACTGGACGGCGGATGCTCGTGCACGGTGGTTGCGCAGGAATCGCAGCTGCTGCGCGTGTCCTGAGCAATTTGCCAATCCTCGTCCGGAATTCCTAACCTCGATGGAGGCGGCCGTAGTCGGCCTCCCGGACGAGCGCACCGTACCCGGCCAGCGACAAGACGGTGCAGGAGCGTTGTACGTCATGGCCTGGATCGTTCTCGTCCTGTCGGGTGTCCTCGAAGCCGTATGGGCCACCGCCCTCGGCAGATCGGCCGGCTTCAGCCGGCTCACTCCGACGCTGGTATTTCTCGTCGCCCTCGTCCTGAGCATGGCCGGACTCGCGTATGCCTTGCGCACCTTGCCGGTCGGGACGTCCTATGCGATCTGGGTGGGTATCGGCGCCGCGCTCACGGTCGGCTACGCGATGGTCACCGGCACCGAGACGGCGTCACTGCTGAAGATCGTCCTGATCGCGGGCATCGTGCTGTGCGTCGTCGGACTCAAACTCGTGCACTGACCGTTCGCGTGCACCGACCGTTACAGTCGGTTCCATGAACCTCGGGTCCGTACTCGTGTTGCCGGTGCGTGTGGGTCTGACCGCCGCCGAGACCGCCCTGAGCGTCGCCGAGACGGTCGTCGGCACCGTGCGGGTCGCGGTGTCGCCCACGACCTACTCCGCGCTCGGCGCGGTCGGCCTGCCCGACACCCGCAGTTCGGTGGGCCTGCTGCAGCAGATCTCGAAGCTCACCTCCGAGGACCGCGGACTCGGCCATGCCCTGCGTCCCGGCGGTCCGCTCGACCGCCTGCTCGCACCGGGCGGAACCGTGGATCGGCTCACCGAGCCGGGCGGACTGCTCGACCGGCTGCTCGAACCGGGCGGCCCCGTCGACCGGCTCACCGCACCGGGTGGCCCGCTCGACCGGATCCTTGCCGACGACGGCGCCCTCGACCGTCTCGTGTCCGAAGGTGGTCTGCTCGATCGCCTCACGGCACACGACGGTCCGCTCGAACGACTGCTCGCCCAGGACGGTGCCGTCGAACGGCTCACCGCACCGGGCGGCATCGTCGACGTGGCGATCCGGCCCGGCGGGGTCGTCGAGCGCGCCCTCGCCGAGGGGGGCGTGCTCGACGTGCTGCTCTCCGAACGGGGAGCCCTCGAACGGCTGCTCGCCGAAGGCGGTCCACTCGATCAGATCGTCTCGCTCTCGGAGACACTCGCGCACCTCACGCCCGGTATCTCGCAGATGAACGCGAGCATCGACATGTTGCAGGAAACGGTCGAGCTGCTGCGCGGGGCCGTCGGTCCGCTCGGCGATCTCGCGGGCCGGCTCCCCGGGCGGTGGCTGCGCAGCAGCAAGGGCGAACTGCTTCCACCACCCTGAGGTGGGCGTTCCGCTGCTGCTTCAGCGGTCGGCACGCCGGGATGCGACCAGCCTGGCAGCGTCGGCCGACGCCCGGCGCGCTGCCGCGAGCAGGTCCTCACCGGTGCCGAGCAGGGCGGCGAGAGTGCCGGCGAAATGGTCGCCGGCCCCAGTCGTGTCGACGACGTCGACCTGCGGGACCCGCAGGTGTTCGATCGCGTCCTCGGTTCCGACGACGACGTCCTCCCCGCCACGGGTGATCACCACGGTTCGCACCTGCTCGAGCAGGCGGGTGACGACGTCGTCGAAGGGGGTGCCGGCGGGAAGGTTCGCGTAGTGCAGGGCTTCCTGCTCGTTGAGCACGAGCGGGTCGGCGCCGGCGAGGACGTGGTCGTCCAGGTCGACGACCGGGCTCGGATTGAGCACGAACCGGCGGTCGTGATCGTGCGCCCATCGGGCAGCGGCCCAGGTCACCGCGGGGAGCAGTTCGAGTTGGGTGAGCACCACCGCGGGATCGAGGGCATCGAGGGCGGTGATGACGTCCTCGGCCTTCAGAAGCGAGTTGGCCTCCGGAACGACGATGATCCGGTTCTGCCCGTCGTCGGAGACGACGATGACGGCCCGGCCGGTCGGTCCCGGCATGGTGCGGAGGTGAGAAGTATCGACCCCGGCCTTCTGCTGAACGCCCCGCAGCACGTCGGCGGCGTGATCGCTGCCGACGGCCCCCACGATGGCGGTGGAAGCGAGTCGTGCCGCACCGACGGCCTGATTGGCGCCCTTGCCACCCGGATAGGTTCTCAGGTGCCGGCCGAGCACCGTCTCCCCTTCTTCGGGAGCGCGCGCCACGACGACCGTCAGGTCGAGGTTGAGGGATCCCACGACCGCCACGACGCATCGACTCGACCCGGTCACGTGGTCGAGCCTACGGCCGATGCACCTTCGTGTCCGGTTCGAGTTCGGGACAGACGATGTGGACGACTTCGTCCGCCCAGGACTCTCCCACCTCACCGTGACGCAGGTAGGCGCCGAGGTACGCACCGACGAGCATCGAGACGGCGGTGTCGACGTCGATGTCCTTGCGGAGCGCGCCCGAGTCGATCGCGGTGCGGAGCACGTCGGCGACGACCTCGCTCCGGGCGTTGATGATCTCGCGGATCGATTCCGTGAAGCCCGGTTCCTGGTCGGTGAGCAGCGCGCTGACGCTCCCCATGCCCACCTCGTTCGACAGCCCACGGCGGATCAGTTCGAGGGTCCACTTGACACGGTCGTAGACGCACAGCCCGTCGGGAACGCATGGCGAGGCCACCTGCGAATGCAGTGCCGCGTCGAGAATCTCCTCGCGATTGGCATAGCGCCGGTAGATCGTCGTCTTCGCGACCCCCGACAACGCCGCGACCGCTTCCACGGTGACGCGGTTGGGTCCGTGCAGACGCAGGATCTCGAGCGCAGCCTTCACGATGCGTGCGTCCGTCCCGGCGCGCTCCTTGACGGGACGTCGCGACGTCACTGCCACGGACTCCGTCTCGGCCTCGCCCACCATGTCTACATCCTCCTCGCGCGGGCATATACCCGCAGGATTCCCGAGTCTCCCGAAAAGGCGACCCCGAATCAAACACTACGAAACGATACGCTACGATGAGCGTATCGTTCCAATTGTCGACGATAGGGGAACGCATGACAGATATCTACGCACCGGCACCCGCGCACGACGCCGAATCCGAAACCCTCCTCGAGAGCTATCGCACCTACGACGCGGTCGAACGGGCCATCGACCACCTGTCCGATGAAGGCTTTCCGGTCGAATACCTGCGCGTTGTCGGGCAGGGAGTCACCACCGTCGAACACATCGAAGGCCGGATGACCACCGGCAAGGCAGCGCTCCGCGGCGCCGCGGCGGGCATCTGGACGGGATTGCTCTTCGGCCTGCTCCTGGCGCTGTTCCTTCCGGCGGCCGGCATGGCCGCCGTGATCCTCGCCGCCGTCGTATTCGGCGCCGTATGGGGAGGATCACTCGGCTTCGTCACCCACTGGAGCACCGGCGGGCGCCGCGACTTCGTCTCGCGGAAGAGCATCGAGGCCACCCGCTACGACCTCATGGTCGATTCCGAGTTCGCCGATCAGGCACACGCGAAGCTCGCGCTGCGCTGACGGTCATTTCTCCGATTCGAGACGGTTTCGCCCACGCCACCCGGCGTGGGCGAAGTCGTTTCGGCACGACCCAAGGGGTGCGAATCGGATATTTCGCCCGGGATGCCGAGGAGGGTTCGGCGCGAATAATCCGCGTTTACACGGTCGTTTCTTTACAGGAATGGCATGATTCGAGTTATGGCCGGATCGTCGAATACTCCCCCGAAGCCTGCTGTGGGCTCGAAAGTCGTCGTACGCGCGGGTATCGCGGGCGACGACGCCTGTCCCGGCACGATCGTCGAAGACTTCGGTCCTGCACAGGAAGCCGTGGGCGACAAGCTGGGTCGCGACTGGGCCCCGGTGCGCCGCTGGGCTGTGGCACTGGACGACGGACGCCTGATATTCGTCGATATGGACGCATTCGAGTCCTCGAAGTCCTGAAATACGATCCATCTCGTCACTTCCGCATTCACATGCGCGACGCGCGCGAGGCTCCGCGCACCCTCGCGCCGGTGATCGACCTGCCGGAACACAGTGCGAAGGGCACTTCACCCGAAAGCCGACGACGATCGTGAAGTGACCGCCGAAAGCCCCTCCCGCAGCAGCATCTTCCGGGTGTATGTTGGCGTTCCAGGATCGAAGGTTCGCCTAACCTGAGTAGGTGCGTTCATGACGCTGCTCGCCGCCGATGTGCCCTCCGTAGCCACTCAGCTGGCCGGCTCCGGCCTGATCGGTCTACGTGAAGGCCTCGAAGCCGGCATCGTCGTGACGATCCTCGTCGCTTTTCTCGTCCGCGCGGGGCGCCGGGACGCACTCACATGGGTGTGGTGCGGAGTCTGCGCTGCAGTCGCCCTGGTGGCCGCGACCTTTCTGATCATCCATTTCGGCACCAGCACCCTCGACGGCCTCGCCGCCGAGATCGCCGCCGGGATCGCGTCCGTTGTCGCGGTCGTCATCATCACGGTGATGGTGTTGTGGATGCGGACCGCGGCTCGTTCCATCTCCGGCGACCTGCGGTCCGGAATGGAGAAGGCCCTGATCGTGGGCCCGTCCGCAGTGCTCTCGCTCGCCTTCTTCGCGGTCGGCCGCGAAGGACTCGAGACAGCTCTGCTGATGGTCGGATACGCCGAGAACACCGCAGGAAGCCCGTGGCCGCTCGTCGGCCTCCTGCTCGGCATCGCCCTCGCGGTCGTGCTGTCCGTGATGCTGTATTTCGGCGCGGTCCGGATCGACATGGCGAAGTTCTTCAAGCTCACCGGGATATGTCTCGTGGTCGTGGCCGCAGGAATCCTCGGATACGGGGTGCGGGCCCTGCAGATCGGCGGCGTCCTGCCGGGTGCCTCGGCGACCGTCTTCGATGTCTCCGATCACTACGATTCCGGCAGCTGGTACGGCACCGTTCTCGGCGGCATCCTCAACCTGCGCCCCGACCCGACCGTCCTCCAGTTCGCCGCATGGCTCACCTATCTGGTGATCGTCCTGTTCCTCTTCCTCCGGCCCGTCTCGGCCGACCGGCACGCGCGATCGGTGCAGCAACCCGCCGGCACCTGATCCCCACCCGTCCCGACCTCACGATCTCGCCTTCGAAAGGTTCCGTAGATGCGCCGAACCATCAGCTTCCTCGCTGCGGCCGCCGTCCTTCCGTTCGCCGTTGCGGGCTGCACCGAGAAGGCGACCTCCGACGCAGAGGCCGTGTCGGTCACCGCGACGGATTCGTCCTGCGAGGTCTCCGCCGCCGAGGGCGTCACGGGACATTCGACGTTCGCCGTCACCAACAACGGTTCGAAGGTCACCGAGTTCTATGTCTTCGCCGCCGGCGACCGGGCTCTGGGCGAAGTCGAGAACATCGGTCCGGGACTGACCCGGCAACTCATCGTGAACATCCCCGAACCCGGCGACTACGAACTGTCGTGCCGGCCGGGCATGGTGGGCGACGGTATCCGTCGACCGTTCACCGTGACCGGCGACTCGCAGGCCGCGACGAACGCCGACGGGAAGCTCGCGGAGGCAGCGGACGGGTACCGCCGCTACATCAGGAGCCAGGCCGATGCGCTGGTCGTCACCACCGGCGAGTTCGTGGCGGCGGTCCGCGCGAACGATGTCGACGAGGCGAAGCGGTTGTTCCCGCTCTCCCGCACCTACTTCGAACGGATCGAACCCGAAGCCGAGAGCTTCGGTGACCTGGATCCGCGCTTGGACCTGCGCGAGGCCGACCTGGAACCGGGGCAGGAATGGACAGGCTTCCATCGCCTCGAGAAGGACCTGTGGGTGACCGGTCCGCAGCCCGATACCGGTGTGATCTCCGACCTGCTCGTCGCCGACGTCGCCGAGCTGGCCGGTCTGGTGAACGCGGAGGACTATGTCATCGATCCCACCCGGATCGCGGGCGACGCACAAGGGCTGCTCGACGAGATCTCCACGTCGAAGATCACCGGCGAGGAGGACATCTTCTCGCACACCGATCTGTACGACTTCCAGGCGAACGTCGACGGTTCGCAGGCCGCGATCGCGGCATTGCGGCCCATCCTCGACGAACAGGACCCGTCGCTCGGTCCTGCCATCGACGCCCGGTTCGCGGATCTCGATGCAGCGCTGGCCCAGTACCGGGAGGGTGAAGGTTTCGTCTCGTACGACGCCGTCACCGAACCGCAGCGTCAGGAACTGTCACGGCTGATCGACGCCTTGTCCGCCGAGGTCAGCAAGGTACAGGGGATCGTGGCGGAAGCCGCAGGACTATGACCCGACCGGACTCCTCCCCCAGCATCTCGCGCCGCCGGTTGCTCGGCGCCGCGGGTGCGGGAGCGGTTCTCGCCGGTACCGGCGCGGTGGTCGGTCGTGTCACCGCTCCCTCGTCCGAGGACGTCGCCGCCGGCACCGTGGTCCCGTTCCGCGGCGAACACCAGGCCGGGATCGTCACTCCCGCACAAGATCGCATGCACTTCGTCACCTTCGACGTGACCACACGCGACCGCAACGAGCTGATCGCATTGTTGACGGCATGGACCGCGATGGCCGAACGCATGACGACAGGTCTCGAGGCCACCGAGAACGGCGCGACCGGCGACGGCGGATACCGACCGCCGAGCGACACCGGTGAAGCACTGGACCTGGCGGCATCCCGGCTGACCCTCACCATCGGCTTCGGACCGTCGTTGTTCGACGACCGCTTCGGTCTCGCCCACCTCAGGCCCGCTGCGCTGGTGGACCTCCCGCACTTTCCCGCCGACAACCTCGATCCGGCTCGCAGCGGCGGCGACATCGCCATCCAGGCGTGCGCCGACGACCCGCAGGTCGCGGTCCACGCGATCCGCAATCTCGCGCGGGTCGCCTTCGGCACGGCATCGGTGCGCTGGTCGCAACTGGGATTCGGCCGCACCTCCTCGACCTCGACGTCACAGGCCACACCCCGGAACCTGTTCGGCTTCAAGGACGGCACCAACAACCTCAAGGCGGAGGATCCCCGGGCACTCACCGAATCGGTGTGGGTGGCGTCCGGCGACGACCGGCCGTGGCTGGCAGGGGGTACCTATCTGGTGGCGCGGCGCATCCGGATGCTCATCGAACAGTGGGACCGCACGGTGCTGGGCGAGCAGGAAGCAGTCATCGGACGTGACAAGCGGGAAGGCGCACCGCTCGGCAGGACGAACGAATTCGACGAACTGGACCTCGAGTCGAGCGGCCCGGACGGCCCGTTCGTTCCCACCACCGCCCATGTGCGGCTCGCGTCCGCTCAGCATCTCGGGGGCATCCGTATCCTGCGACGTGGCTACAACTTCACCGACGGATCCGACGGGTTCGGCCACCTCGACGCGGGACTGTTCTTCGTCGCCTTCTGCCGCAACCCGCTCGAACAGTTCGTGCCGATGCAACTCGAACTCGCACGGCACGACGGACTCAACGAGTACATCCAGCACGTCGGGTCGGCCGTGTTCGCGTGCCCGCCCGGAGCGGCGGGTGAAGACTATTGGGGTCGGTCGCTGTTCGAGGCCTGACAGTGCGTCTCCCTGGTCTTCGCAGCGGTTCACAGCACCACCACATGAGACAGGCCCGTGCGCTGTCTGCGACGGGCCTTCCGTGCCGAGCACGAGGAAACCTCGGTGGAGCCCCCTGTCAGGATTGAACTGACGACCGCTCGCTTACAAGGCGAGTGCTCTACCACTGAGCTAAGGAGGCACTGAACTCGATGGTCGCGGACGACCGTGAGCGACGCCATCATATAGCGCGTCACACTCCCGGCGCGCACCCACCCGCCTTCGTTACGGTGGATTGCATGCCCGCCTTCTCCGTTTCCCTCAGCCGTACCGGAGGCCGCGGACGGTGAGCCGCTTCGACGACTTCCTCGATCGGGTTCTCGGTACCCGCCGCGCGACCATCGACGCGGTCACCGAAGCACCGGCGCCACTGCAGCCGATCGATCTGACCGACGACGCGGTGGTCGCCGAGGCACTCGACGTCGCCGTGCGCGTCGGTGAGGTTCTTCTCGCGTCGGGTACGGGTGCGATCGACACTGCCGAGCAGGTGCGGTTCGTCGCTGCCACCTACGGCCTGGCGCAGTGCGACGTCGACGTCACCTACAACTCCATCGTGTTGTCGGCCTATCGCGGACCGACGATGCCGCCGTCGAGCACGATGCGGGTGGTGCACTACCGCTCGATGGACTTCACGCGACTCGCGGCCGTCGACCGCCTGACCCGCCGCATCCGCCGCGACGCGATCTCGCCCGCGCAGGCGCACGAGGAACTGCTCGCCATCACCACCAAGGCGCATCCGTACAACCGCTGGGTGGCGACGATCGCATGGTCGGCCATGGCCGCGTCGATCGCCGTGCTCCTCGGCGGCGACGCGCTCGTCGCTCTCGTCGCCTTCGGCTCGACGTTCGTCATCGACCGCGTCAACCGCAAACTGAATGCGGCCGGACTGCCGTTCTTCTTCCAGCATCTGGTGGGCGGGATCATCGCCACGGCCCCCGCGATCACGCTGTACGGGATACGGGAGACCATCGGCGTCGAAGTATCCCCCGGACTGATCATCGCGGCCGGGGTGACGGTGCTGTTGTCCGGGCTGTCGCTCGTCGGTTCGGTGCAGGACGCCATCACCGGTGCTCCCATCACGGCGTCGGCGCGCTTCTTCGAGGTGCTGATGATGACGGGCGGGATCATCGCGGGCGTCGCGACGACGCTGCGGGTCGCCTCGGTGTTCGGCGCCGAACTTCCCCTCATCAGCTACGAGGCGCTACCCGATCTCACCCAGTTGCCGACGAAGATCCTGGCCGGTGCCGCCGCGGCGTTGTTCTACGCCCTCGCCTGCTACGCCGAGCGTCGTGCCCTCACAGTCGCCGCGCTCGCCGGCGCCACCGGCAGCCTGGGCTACCAGCTCGCGCTCGGGCTGTCGCTCGGCCCGATCATCTCGTCCGCCCTCGCCGCGACCGTGATCGGTTTCGCAGGTGGTCTGATGGCCCGCCGCGCGCTCACGCCGCCGCTGGTCGTCGCCGTCGCCGGCATCACGCCGCTGCTGCCCGGTCTCGCCCTCTACCGCGGCCTCTACGCGATGCTCCGCAACCAGATGGCTACCGGCATGACGGCGCTGTTCTCGGCGTTCGGCATCGGTTGTGCGCTCGCTGCCGGTGTCACGCTCGGCGAATGGCTCGCCCGCCGCACCCGGAACCCGCGGGGTGTCCTTCGCGTCGGCGCGCTGCGCCGCCCGCAGCTGCGGCGGATCCCCCGGATCCGGCTGGACAAGAACCGCCCGGTGTGGCGGCCGGCGCCCGGACCCGTCACAGGCCCGATACCGGTGGGGTCGCTGCACACCGGACCGATACCCACCGCTCCCGGAACCGGGCCGATCGCGACAGGACCGATCGCCACCGGACCGATACCCACCGGCCCGATCGGGTCGGGCCCGCTGGCGACGGGACCGATCCCCGTCACCTCGCAGGGGTCGTCGGGCCGGGAGGCCGGATCGTCCGTACAAACGACGAGAGCCACGCTGCGCTTTCGGCGCGGGCGTGACTCTCGGCGGATCTGACGGAAGCGTTCAGCTGCCTTGACGGGCCTTCTCGTCGGCTTCCATTGCGTCGCGAAGGCTCTTCGGACGCATGTCGGTCCAATTCTGCTCGACGTACTCGACGCAAGCGGCGCGCGACTCTTCGCCGAATACCACCCGCCACCCCTGCGGAACCTCGGCGAAGGTCGGCCACAGCGAGTACTGCTCCTCATCGTTGATGAGGACGTAGAAGCGGCCGTCTTCGTCGTCAAATGGATTCGTGCTCATCTCGCCTCACTTGTTGCGTAGGTGTGATGGTCCGATATCCTACCAAGCTCGTCGATTCCACCCCCGGCTCCGGGCAGGCGAAGCTCCCGGCGTTCGACGATCGAGGTCAGGATCTCCCCCGCGCGGATCGCTGCGTTGGACAGCAACGACGCGGTCAGACCGTGTGTCTTCTCGGTGCCGCCCTGCAAGTAGATATCGGCCGTGATGCTCTCGGGCAGCGGCAGACGGTAGTCGCGGGCGACGGACAGGATGGGAGATTCGGGCGCGAGATCGCCGAGCAGCGGCTGCAGCGATGTCGGTTCGAAGCCGGTCGCGAGGACCACCGCGTCGCATTCGAGCGTCTCGGTGTCTCCTTCGAGATTGTTGCGGACCTCGACGGTGATTCCACCGTCGTTCTCGATCACCGACACGACCTCCGCGGCACGACGCATGAACAGGCGGCGGCGACCGCTGACCCGCTCGCGGTACTCGGTCGCGTACAGGGCCTCGATGAGTTCCGGGGACACCACCGAATAGTTGGTGCTGCGGTGCAGCGCGAGCAGACGCTCTCGCTCCGACAGCGGTGCCGCATGCAGCTCGTCGACGACCTGCGGGTCGAAGATGCGGTTCGCGTACGGGCTGTCGTCTGCGGGGCTGTATCCGAAGCGGTTGAAGATGTTGTGGACCTCGGCCTGCGGGTAGTGCGTGTGCAGGTACTGCACGACCTCGGCGGCGCTCTGTCCGGCACCGACCACCACGAAGCGCTGGTGCTGCGGCTCCGGCATGCCCTCGATGTGAAAGAGGAAGTGGTGGTTGTGGAAGCAGCGGGCCGACTCGGTCGCCCACTTCGGGAGGCGGGCCCGCAATCCGACCCCGACCACGACGCTGTGCGCGTACACGACGTTCCCGTCGGCGGTCTGCACGGCGAAGAGGTCGGCGACCCCGTTGTGGTTGTGGACGGTCTCGACCGAGACCACCTCGGTCCCGTAGCGGACGTCGGCGGCGACACGCGTGGCCGCCCACTGCAGGTAGTCCTGGAACTCGTGGCGTGTGGGAAAGAACGTCTGGTGATTGACGAAGTCCACGAGACGGCCACGATCGTGCAGGTAGGAGAAGAAGCTGTAGGAGCTCGTGGGGTTCCGGAAGGTGACCAGATCCTTGGGGAACGCGATCTGCATCGTGGCGCCTTCGAGCAACATGCCCGGGTGCCAGGCGAAGGCCGACTGCCGTTCGAAGAAGCGTGCCCGGATCGCCGCGGAGGGATTGTCGGTGTTGTGCTCCTCGACGGCGATCGCGAGCGCCAGGTTCGAGGGGCCGAAACCGATACCGACGAGGTCGAAGACGTCCCCTTGCGAGTTGCCCTCCGACCTCCCCGCGTCATCGGCGACAAGGCTGGAACGGTCGGTCATCACTCAACTTCCGTACTAGGGGGCCGGAGCGGCCCGTGATCGGTTCGTACGAGACTCGAAGGTAGCTCAGGCTAACCTTTGTTCGGTGAGCGTACCAGCGCCCGACGGTCCGCGGGGCCGTCCCGACTTCCGCGATCACGAGGACCTTCGTCGCCTTCCGCAGACGGGTGCACGCCACAGACGACGGGCGCGGTGGATCGTCGCCGATTCCACCGCGCCCGCTTGCAGATTTCCCCTGCGGAGGCCCCTTACGAAGCCAGGAAGTCCACCAGGATCTTGTTGACCGCTTCGGGCCGCTCGAGATAGCCGTAGTGCCCGGCGTCCGGGATCTCCTCGTAACGCGCACCCGGGACAGCGTCCGCCACCTCGCGCGACAGGTAGGCCGGGATCATCCGGTCGTCGGCGAACCCGACGGCCAGGCACGGCACCGTGATGTCGCGGTAGGCCGCGCGCCGATCGAACTCCCGGTCCATGCCGAGCTGCGCGCGCACACCCGCTGACACCTTTCCGCCGCTGAACTCGAAAACGTCCAGCCAGTCCCGTGCGGTGTGCTCGTCGGCCAGCGATGCCGGCGACAGATTCATCACGGCCGTCACGGCGGCCTGATACTTCGGCGGCAACTCGACGCCGCTGTCGTAGAGCTGCCGCTCACCCTCGGTGAGCGTCAGCTGGAACTGGTCCATGCGGGCGTGCCCGGCGAGGAAGGCGGCCTTGCGGACCAGGTCCGGGCGGGCGAGCGCCAGCTCCTGCGCGACGCGCGCACCCATCGACGTGCCGATCACGTGGGCGGGACCGCCGAGCAGTTCGATCAACCCGGCTGTGTCCTTCACCAGGTCGTCGATGGTCATCCCGCCGAGGCTCTCACCCGACGGCGCGATGCCGCGGTTGTCGAAGGTGGCGACCCGGTAGCCGGCCTTCACGAGCGCGGGCACCTGGTGCAGGTCCCACACGCGCCCCGGACTGCCCGTGCCCATGATGAGGACGACGAGATCACCCGTCCCCTTGACCTGGTAGTTCAGCGGGATGCCGTTCACGGTGGCGATGGGCATGAATACCTTCCTCGACGAGAGCGCGGTGGTGCGCCGCGGGTCGGCGCCGTGACGTCGTGCCCTGTGAGCACACACTGCACATACACGGGAGCGCTGCGCTCACAGCACGACCGTCCTACGGTACCGCGACGAAGAACTGCAGGACCGCGCCAGGACGGCCACGGAAGGCGGGTGGCGGCGAGCTGTCCGATTCTCCTAGAGTCGAAGGACGATGCGTGCTCGCACAGAGCAGCGACCCCGGGAGGACATCATGGCCGCGGACCCGACCACCGCGAACGACATCGCCGACGAGGATCTCGAACCCGTCGCCGACGAGACCGCACGACAGGCGCAACGAGTCGTCGCCGCCTACGCAGAGAACGCGGACGAGTGCCGCATGCTGCTGTCGATGCTCGGCATCAGTCCCAGCGACAAGCACTGACGAGCACCACACCCACCCCGCCGAAAGAGGACCAGAACGTGACAGCAGGCGAAGCGGACGCAGCGGGGAACCACGACTCGCACGCCGGGTCGGACTTCGTGGTCGTCGCCAATCGCCTGCCGGTCGACCTCGAACGGCTTCCCGACGGCACCACCCGCTGGAAGCGCAGCCCCGGCGGGCTCGTCACCGCGCTCGAGCCGATCCTGCGGTCGAACAACGGTGCCTGGGTCGGCTGGGCCGGCGTGGCCGACGCCGAGTCCGGCATCATCGTCGAGGACGGACTGACCCTGCATTCGGTGCGGTTGAGTACCGAGGACATCGCCGACTACTACGAGGGGTTCTCCAACGCCACCCTGTGGCCGCTCTACCACGACGTGATCGTCCGGCCGGAGTACCGGCGCGAATGGTGGAACTCCTACGTCGAGATCAACCGGCGTTTCGCCGAGGAGACCGCGAAGGCCGCCGCCGAGGGTGCGACCGTCTGGATCCAGGACTATCAGCTGCAGCTGGTGCCGAAGATGCTGCGGATGCTCCGTCCCGACCTGACGATCGGGTTCTTCCTGCACATCCCGTTCCCGCCGATCGAACTGTTCATGCAGCTGCCGTGGCGGACGGAGATCGTCGAGGGCCTCCTCGGCGCCGACCTCATCGGCTTCCACCTTCCGGGAGGCGCACAGAACTTCCTGTATCTCGCACGACGTCTTGCGGGAGCGCAGACCTCGCGCGGCAACATCGGTATCCGGTCGAAGCTCGGCGTGGTCCAGGTCGGCTTCCGGTCGGTGCGCGTCGGCGCGTTTCCCATCTCCATCGAGTCGGGCCGGCTCGACCAGCAGTCGCGGAGCAGGGCGATCCGGGACCGCGCCAAAGCGCTGCGCAAGGAACTCGGGAATCCGAAGAAGATCCTGCTCGGTGTCGACCGGCTCGACTACACCAAGGGCATCGACGTGCGGCTCGACGCGGTGCACGAACTTCTCGCCGAGGGCCGCATGGACCCGAAGGACACCGTCATGGTGCAGCTCGCCACCCCGAGCCGGGAGCGGGTCGATTCCTACGTCCACATGCGCGGCGAGATCGAACGGACGGTCAGCCGTATCAACGGCGAGTACGCCGAGGTGGGCCGTCCGGTGGTGCACTACATCCACCGCCCGGTCCCCCGCGACGAACTCATCGCGTTCTTCGTCGCCGCCGACGTCATGTTGGTGACCCCGCTGCGCGACGGCATGAATCTCGTCGCCAAGGAGTACATCGCGTGCCGCAGCGATCTCGGCGGGGCGCTGGTGCTCAGCGAATTCACCGGTGCAGCAGCAGAACTACGGCATGCGTTCCTGTGCAATCCGCACGATCTCGACGACGTCAAGGACAAGATCCACGCCGCGATCGAGGTGCCGCGCGAGGACGGCCGGAAGAGAATGCGGGCCCTGCGCCGTCAGGTGCTCACCCACGACGTCGACCGCTGGGCCCGGTCGTTCCTCGACACCCTCGCCAACACCGGCGGCGCCGGCCGCGCGTTGATCGCGCCCGACGAGGTCGGCGAACCCGACCCCGCCTGACAGCCACCTGCTCCTAGATCGGGGTCAACCGGCTGACGAGCCAACGCCCGTCCTGCTTGTCGAGTTCGACGCGCACCCGGCTGCCGCTGCTCACTGCTTCGGGGTTCTCCGAACTCGTCGTGATCTGGTTGAGGAACAGCAAGGTCACGGCGTGGTCGGCGTCGGCGGAGACCACCGAGGACGCCTGCACGCTCACCTGGACGCTGATCGCTTTCTCCTTGGCACCCGGCGCGATGATGTTCTTCATCAGATTCGTGTACTCGTCGCGGAAGTCGCCGGTGAGGCCTTCCGCGGCGGCCTCGGTCTGCGCGTCCACCTGGTCGTGGGTGTAGGCGAGCATCGCGACCGCTTGTTCCTCCGCCGCGACACGCGCCTCGGTCCGCGCCGTCTCGGCGGCGGACTGCTGGACGGCGCCGTAGGCGAGCCAGCCCACCAGGATCGCGAAAACCAGTGCCACGATCGACAATCCGATCGCGATGTGCGGAAGATACGAAACCTGCGAATCCGATGTGGTGTCCGAGGCAGGGGCGTCGGCGGTGGGAGTCTCCGCAGTGGTGGATCCGCCGTCCGTGTCCACAGCCCGACTCGGCACAGCTTCGTCGGTCGTCTTGTCGAGCGTCACGCGTTCGCCCTTCTCGTCGGTCACGGCACGAACTCCACTTTCGACGCCAGCAATTTCCCGTTCTCGTCGCAGATCGTCACCCGCAGACGGAAGTCGCGGGCTTCCGGTTCGGCCTGATCGGCGTTACTCACCATCGCGCGCGACGCGACGAGCGACGACGCGCACGTGCCGTCCTCGTTCTGGATGCCCGCTTCGAGGACCTCACCGGTGGTGTCGACGCCGGCCTGCTGCACGACCTCCACGAAAGGCCCTTCGCGCCCTTCGAACTCGGCCTTGAAATCACCCGTCGCTCCCTCGAGCAGACGCGCGACGTCGGCGTCGGCGGAGTCCGCGCTGATGGTGGTCAGGTTGAGGACCGTCTGCCGCGCGGCCTGCAGGAAGGCCTCCCGCCGCTCGTCGCGCTCGTTCGCGGACTGCCGGTCGACGATGAGCCAGGCACCGACCGCCACGAGTGCGATCACCAGCACGGACGCGATGATCGTGACCAACCTGGCCCACATCGGTTTCTTCTTGTCGCTCTCGTCTGCCATCAGCCCTGCTGCGCCTTCATGTAACTCTCCAAGCTCCGATCTCCACCGAGGTCGGCGTGTGTGTACACGGTGCCGTCGGGACCAATGTACGTCCCGGTCTGCGGATCGATCCGTCGCGCGGCAACCCCTGCGGGAGGCGTGTCGTCTCCCCCACCGTACGAGGCGGGTGTGGGTGCGACGTTCTCCGAGGCCACCGGCGTAGGCGGCCCGGTCCACGGATTGTCCGAGTAGGTGGGGCTGTATCCGGTGCGGCACGTGTCGGGCGTCGGTGCGCGACGGCCCGGGTACTCCATGCACGGCAAGTTCCGCGCACCGCGTACCGCGTTCGGATAGTCCTGCGGCAGTTGGCAGAACACGTCTCCGGGAGTATCGACCATGGATGTGTCGGCGGGGCTGCGCCACTGTTCCGGCGGCACGAAACCGGCCAGGCACGGCGGCGGATCGTGCAGCTGCAGATGGAAGTCCACCACGGCACCGTCCTCGGGCGGGCCGTCGCCGGCGGCGGTGATCAGGGCCGTCGTCATCGGCGGATACAGCACCAGGATCTGTTCGATACCCGCGTTGTAGACGACACCCACCTCGCCGACACTCACCAGATTCGAGAGCAGCAGAGGCAGGGTCGGTTTCAGATCCTGCAACAGCGCCTCGGCTTCCGCGGCGGCGCCCGGGCCGGTGTCGAGGAGGGCCCGCAGGTCGGGGTCGCTCTCGCGGAGGCGATCGGTGAAGGTCACCATGTCGCGTGTCCACGACCGGATCGCGTCGCTCGTGACCACCTGCGTGTCGAGCAACGGACCGATCTGATCGATCAACTGACGTGTCTCGGCGCTGTTCGCGGAGGCTTCCTGCACGAACAGGCGCGTGGAGTCGATCAGTTCCTGCAGTTCGGGGCCGGACCCGTTGAAAGCGTCGAACGCCTCGTCGACCACGGTCTGCAGCCGCGTGTCGCTGATCGAGGCGAGCAGCACGTCGGCTTGGTCGAGCAGGGCACCGACTTCCTGCGGCACGATCGTGCGGTCGGCCGGGATCACGTCGCCGTCGGCGAGACGCTCACCGTCGGCGCCGTCGGCCCGGGGCACGAGGTCGACGTACTGCTCGCCGACGGCCGACACACTGCGCACCGCCGCATCCACATCGGCCGGGATCTTCGCGTCGCTGTCGATGGACAGCAACGCCTCGACCCCCGTCGGCGACAGGCTGACGCTGCGGACGGTACCGACGGTGTTGCCGCGGTAGGTGACGTTCGAATGCGGATACAGACCACCGGTCGACTGGAGTTCGACGACGACCTCGTACCGCCCGACCCCGAACAGCGACGGCAGCCGCACGTACATCAGCGACATCACGACGAGTCCGACGACCGTGAGGATCGCGAAGATCGTGAGCTGGATGCGGACGAACCGCGTGAGCATCATGGCGCGGGCACCCCCAGGGGAAGTCCGGGAATGGTGATCTCACCGATGCCGGGGATCGTCAGTTTCCCTTCGGGACCCGGCGGTGGCGGCGGAGGCGGTTCGAGGGGTGCGCGGAACGGGTCCGTCGCCTGCGCAGCGAGTCCCGCGTCGCGGCCGAGGATCCCCTCCGGACCGGCGAGGCGCCCCGCGAGCGGCGTTCCGGACAGGAAGTTCAGGTCGAGACGTTCGAGACTGAGATCGATGGTCATCGCGAGGTTCGCGTAGTCGCCGCGGATGATGTTGTTGATACCTGCCTGCGGGAAGGGGTAGGTGAGCAGCACTCCGAGCACCTCGGTCAAGGCGCTGCCCGAATCGGCCAGGGCCCTCAGTGTGGGTGCGAGCCCTTCGAGGTTCGCCTTCAGGTCGTCGTTCGAGGTCTCGACGATCCGGCCGGCCACGGTACTCAGTTCGCCGAGCGAACTCATCGCGGCGGTGAGATTCGAACGCTGGTCCGAGAGCACCTCCAGCGCGGGCGGCAACTCCTCGAGGGCGCGCACGAGTGTCACGTTCTGGTCGTCGACGGTCGCGGCCAGCCGGTCCATGCCCTCCAGCGCCGCGATGATGTCGCCGCGTTGCGTGTCGAGGGTGGAGACCAGTTCGTCCAGCCGCGGCAGCAGGTTCCGGATCGAGTTCTCCCGGCCCACGAGCGCCGCGTTCAGTTCGGTGGTGATGTCGTTGATCTGCGCGAGCCCACCGCCGTTGAGCACCACCGACAGCGACGACAGCGTCTGCTCGGTTGTCGGATACGCACCGGCGCGTTCGAGCGGGATGACGTCGCCGTCCTCGAGACGGCCCTGCGGGGGTTCGTCGGCAGGCGGCACGAGTTCGAGATGCTGGGATCCGAGCAGGCTCGTCTGGCCGATCCGCGCGAGCGAGTTCGCCGGGACGACGACGTCCTCGTCGAGCGAGATCGTGACGAGCGCATGCCAGCCCTCGAGTTCGATTGCCGAGATCGAACCGACGGTGACGTCGTCGATCCGCACGGGTGAATTCTGGGTCAGGGTGGTCACGTTGGGCATCTGGATCTGCACCTCGTAGGCACCCTCCCCGCGTCCGGCGGTGCCGGGCATGGGAATCGAGTTGAGTCCGTCCCACTCGCAGGCGGTGAGTGTCGTGCTCACCGCGACCGCGGTGGCCGCGATGCCGAGACGGCGGAACATCGATCGGCCGGTCATCGTCCTCCTCCCGGCTGCAGCAGAGAACCGAGATCTTGCGGGACCTGCAGCGACGGCATACCGCCGAGAATTCCGTCGAGCGGCGCCGCCGTCTCCGAGAGCGACGGCCCGGGCGCGGTGCCGCGACCTGCCGACGCCCCTTCCAACCAGGGTTCGGTGTAGACGATGTCGCCATCGAAGGCCTGCACACCGGCAAGCGGATTGACCAGCAGTGGAAGGTAGTTGGCGTTGATGGACGACAGCACAGGGCCGAGTTGCTGGCGGCACAGCTCCTCACTGCGCTCGGAGGTCGCGTTTGCGGCGGCCGCGACCGAACCGCACATCCACTCGACGGGATTGGCGAGGTTGTTGATCGCGAGTGCGCCCGTGAGCGAACCCTGCGCCGGCTTGTAGATGTTGTAGAAGTTCGCGAGGGAGGTCGGGCCGGAGTGCAGCACCCGCTCGATCTCGGGACGTTTGCGGGCCAGCACCTCGGTCGCATCCGCCAGTCGCTGCACCGATTCGGTGAGTCCGGCCCGGTTGTCCTGCACGAACCGCTGCACGTCGCCGACGGCGATGTTCAACTCGGACAGGGAGACCCCGAGCTGGTCGGAGCTCTGCGCGAGCACGTCCGAGACCGACGCGAGTCGACCGCCGAACTGCACGATCTGTTCGTTGCTCGACGAGAGGACCGAGACGAAGGTCTGCAGGTTGCGGATCGTCGAGAACAGATCGGTGCGCCCCTCCGAGAGCGTGCGCATCGTGTCCGACAACTCGCGCAGGGCCGCACGAACGGTCTGCCCGTTGCCCTCGAGATTCTCGGCCGCGGTGTCGATGAACCGGCCGAGGGATCCCTGCGGATCGAGCTCTTCGGGACCGAGCGCTTCGGACAACCGCATCAGTTCGGTCTTGATCTGGTCCCACTCGACCGGAGAGGCCGTGCGCTGCATCGGGATCGTCGCGCCGTCCTCGATCGTCGAGCCGCCCGAGTACACGGGGGTGAGCTGGACGAAGCGCGCCGAGACCAGGCTCTGAGCGATGACGACGGCACTCGCGTCGGACGGGATCTCGACGCCGTCGTCGACCTTCATCGTCACCCGTACGAGATCGTCGCGGGGTTCGATGACGCTGATGCGCCCCACCGAGACCCCGAGCACCCGTACGTCGTCGCCTTCGTACAGGCCGCTGGTGGAGGCGAATTCGGCGTGGATCGTGCGCTTGCCGAAGTCCGGCAGGACGAACACGGCGAGGGCGCCGAGCACGAGCACGACGACGGCGCCGATGATCGCCGGCACCAGCAGGGGTGGGCGTCGGCGGGTCGTTGCGGCGGAATCGGTACTCATTCGCCGTCCCTCTTGATCGTCGGGGGCTCGTCCGGGATCACGTCCTGAAGATCCTCGGGGAGAAGATCGGGCGCAACCTGACTGTCCACCACTGCCTTCCACCACGGAGCCGGAAGGATGTTGGACACGTAGGCGTTGAAGAACGGGCCGCTGGCCACGGATTCACCGAGCGCGCTGATGTACGGGCCCAGGCCGTCGAGTGCTCCGGCGATGTTCTCCTTGTTCGCCTGCAGATTCGCCGTCACGAGGTTGAGCTTCTCGAGTGTCGGTGCCATCTGCGCCTGGTTGTCCTGCACGAGTCCGGTGAGCTGGCGCGAGACGGACGAGATGTTCGCGATCAGTTCGGTGATGGCGTCGCGGCGCAGGCTCAGTTCGCCGAACAGTGCGTTCGCGTCGACGATGAGCGCGTTGACCTGGTCGCTGCGCTCGGCCAGGATGCCCGTCACGCTCTCGGCACGCTCGAGCAGTTGCTGCAGTGACTCGTCGCGGGCGTTGATCGACTGCGACAGGCGGGTCATGCCCTCCAGGGCGCCCTGGATCTCGGGTGGGGTGTTCTCGAGGGACTGCGACAGCGCGTCGAGCGAGTCGTTGATCCGGTCGGTGTCGAGTTCGGAGACGGTCGTCGTGAGGTCGCCGAGGGCGTCGGTCAGCGAGTACGGCGAATTGGTGCGCTCGATCGCGATCACCGTGCCGGGACGCATCACTCCGTCGCCACCGGGCCGCAGCGCCAACGACTTCCGGCCGAGCACGGTATTCGTCTTGAGGTCGGCGCCGGTGGTGTCGCCGAGCCCGATGCCGTCCTGGATGCGGAAGCTCACCAGCACGGCCTGACCGTCGAGGCGTACATCGGTGACGTCGCCGACGTTCACCCCTGCAAGCATGACGTCGTCACCGGGTACGAGCCCGCCGGCGTCCTGGAACCGTGCCGAATAGCTCAGGCCACCGGAGAGGAACTGCAGCTGGTCGTACTGCAGACCGGCCAGCACGATCGTGGTAGACACTGCCAGACCGATGATTCCGGTCCGGATGTAGTCGGGGTCGCGGTGTGCACTCATTCGACCTTCGCACACCTTCCCGTGTCGTGGTTCGCCGTGGTGTACCGGATGGTGGTGCCGTCCGGACCGGAGAACTTGAAAGTATTGGCGCAGAGGAAGAATTGGAAGAAGTTACCGTATGCACCCACGCGGATGAGTTTCTTGTAGTCGGAGGGCAGTCGTTCGAGTGTGCGGTTGATGTCGTCCTTGCCGAGGTCGAGTTGGGTCATGGTGCGGTTCGTCTCGGCGATGACGGACTGCAGATCGGGCCGGTTGTTCTGCAGCAACGCGGCCAGATCGGCGGTGCCGGCTGCGATCTGGGGGATCGACGCGCCGATCGGGTCGCGGTCGGCCGCCAATCCGCCGACCAGCGTGCTCAATTGCTCGATCGTGTTCTCGAACTCGCGGTCGTGGTCGTCGATCGTGCCGAGGACGGCATTGAGATTGTCGATGACGTCGCCGATCAGCTGGTCGCGGTCGGCGAGGGAGTTGGTGAACGAGTTGGTGTTGCCCAGCAGCGACACCAGGGTGTCGCCCTGGCCCTGGAAGACCTGCAGCAGTGCGCCGGAGAGATCGTTGACCTGCTGCGCGTCGAGTCCTTGCAGCAGCGGCTTGAATCCGCCGAGAAGCAGATCGAGGTCGAGTGCCGGTTCCGTTTGTTCGATCGGGATGCTCCCCCCCGCCGGCAGGACGTCGACGCTGCCGGCGCCTTCGAGCAGTTCGAGATAGCGGTCGCCGACGAGGTTCTCGTACCGCACGGTGGCGCGGGTACCGGTGAACAGCGTGTGCTTCGCATCCACGTCGAATTCGATCTCGGCGGTGTTGTCGCGGCCGATGTCGACCTTCTTCACCGATCCGACCTGCACGCCGGCGATGCGGACCTTGTCGCCGGTGCCGAGCCCGGACACGTCCGTGAATGTCGCCCGGTAGTTCTCGGTGCCCGTGAACCGGGCCTGGCTGAACACGACGGCCAGCCCGGCGAAGATCAGCGCCATCGTGACCGCGAAGATCAGGAACTTGACGGTGGTCGCTCTCATGGTCACCGCCCGCCCGCGAGATGATCGCCGAACAGGTACTGGAAGATCGTCGGGTACCGGATCCAGGCTTCCGTGGCAGGCTTGTACGGCGTTTCGCCGGTGTTCGACACGACGAACGGCGCATGACCGTCGCGCCGCGGATCGAAGTTCGGCAGTCCCCAGCAGTTGGGTCCGCCGGTCGCGCCGACCACGGGCAGATCCTGGGCGTCGTTGTACGGTGTGGCACCGCCCATGAAGCTCGTGCTCAGTGTCAGGGCCGCGTACTCCCCGGTGCCGGCCATCGGCTCGAACGCCACCCGGGCGTCGTTGAGACCGACGATGAAGCAGGTCAGTTCGGGCGAGTATTCACCGAGCAGGCCGGTGGTGTGACTCAGGCTGTCGAGTGCGGTGGTCAACTGTGCTTCGTTCTCCCCCAGGACATCTCGTCCGGTGTTTGCGAGACCGGTGAGGTTCATCAGCAGCAGGTCGAGTTGCTGCTGTTCGTCGACGACGGTATTGCCGACATCGGTGGAATTGCCGATCGTGGTCATGAGGTCGGGCGCCGTGTCGGCGTAGAGATCGGTGACCTGTGCGGCCGAGACGAGGTCGGCCTGCAGTTGCGGGAGCGACGGGTTCATCTCGGCGAGGTACGCGTCGGCCTCGACCAGGGCTGCGCCGAGGGCATCGCCGCGCCCGTTGAGCGCCTCCGACAGCGCACCGAGGGTGGCGTTGAGCTTCTCGGGCTGGATCTGGGCGAGCACGTCGGACAGGTGCTCGAAGACCGTGTTGAACTCGACGGTGACGTTGTCGGCCGCGATCACGGCCCCTTCCTGCATCGGCACGGACGACGGATCGTCGGGGACGACGATGTCGACGAACTTGGCGCCGAAGACCGTGGTGGATTCGATCGCCACCCGCGCGTTCGACGGGATGAGCTGCATCTGCCCGGGCTGCATGTCGAGGTGCAGGACGGCGCCGGCGGGCGTGTGCTCGATCGAGGCCACCCGCCCCACCTCGACGCCACGCATCTTCACCTTGGCATCGGGTTCCATCACCAGACCGGACCGCGGTGAGGTGACGGTGAGCGGGACCGTCGAGGTGAAACCCCCCGCGAACATCGTCAGTGCCACCGCGACGATCGCGGCGAGTCCGCCCACGAGACCGAAGGCGGCGAGCTTCTTCTTCCACGAAGGAGTGTCCATGTCGCGCGCCCTATCCCGACAGGTTGAAGTTGCCGGTCGCACCGTAGACGGCGAGCGAGATGAGCAGGGTGACGGTGACGACCGCGACGAGCGAGGCACGCACCGCGTTGCCCACCGCGACGCCGACACCGACGGGGCCGCCGCCTGCGGTGAACCCGTAGTAGGTGTGGATGAGCATCACGGCGATCGCCATCACGATGGCCTGGACGAACGACCACAGGATGTCGGTGGGTATCAGGAAGGTCGTGAAGTAATGGTCGTACACGCCCGCCGACTGACCGTAGAGCACCACGGTCGCGAAACGGCTCGCGACGAACGAGGCGATCACGGCGAGCGAGTACAGCGGGATGATCGCGATCATCCCGGCGAGCACGCGTGTGGACACCAGATACGGAATGGACGGGATCGCCATGGTCTCGAGTGCGTCGATCTCCTCCGAGACACGCATGGCGCCGAGCTGGGCGGTGGAGCCGGCGCCGATGGTGGCGGCCAGCCCGATCCCGGCGATCGTCGGGGCGGCGATGCGCACGTTGATGAAGGCCGCGAAGAAGCCGGTGAGCGCCTCGACACCGATGTTGCCGAGGGAGCTGAACCCCTGCACGGCGATGATGCCGCCGGTGAACAGCGTGAGGAAGCCGACGATCACGACGGTGCCGCCGATGACGGCGAGTGCGCCGGTGCCCATACTGATCTCGGCGACGAGCCGCACCGTCTCCTTGGGGTAGTGCATCAGCGCCCGGGGGACGGTCGCGAGCGCGCGCGCGAAGAACAGCGCCTGCTCCCCCACCCGGTCCACCGTGGACGACACACGTGTCACGCGCCGAACCGCACGGGGGAAGCGCCAGGACATCACTGCCATGAATTCTCCGCTCCCCTCATCCCGCGGTCAGCTTGATGCCGACGGCCGTGACGAGGAGGTTGACCACGAACAGTGCCATGAACGCGAACACGACCGTCTGATTGACGGCGTCGCCGACACTCTTCGCTCCACCTTTGACATTGAGGCCGAGGTAGGACGCGACCAGGCCCGCGATCATGCCGAACAACCCCGCCTTCACCTGGGAGATCATCAGTTCTCCGAAACCGGTGAGCAGGGTGATGCCGTTGATGAACGCGCCTGGGTTGACGTCCTGGAGGAAGACCGAGAAGGCGAATCCGCCGAGGATGCCGATCGTGCACACGAGACCGTTGAGCAGCAGCGCGACGACGGTGGACGCGAGCACCCGGGGTACGACGAGACGCTGGATCGGATCGATGCCGAGCACTCGCATCGCGTCGATTTCCTCGCGGATGGTGCGTGCGGCGAGATCGGCGCAGATCGCGGTGGCGCCGGCACCGGCGACGATGAGCACAGTGACCATGGGCCCCACCTGCGTCACCGCGCCGAGGGCCGCGCCCGCACCGCTGAGGTCGGCAGCGCCGATCTCCCGGAGCAGGATGTTGAGGGTGAAGCTCACCAGGACCGTGAACGGAACCGCGACGAGAACGGTGGGCACCAACGAGACCCGGGCGACGAACCATGCCTGATCGACGAATTCGCGTCGCTGGAAGGGGCGGCGGAAGGCCGCCCGGGCGGTCTCGCCGGTCATGGCGAACAGTCCGCCGACTGCCCGTAAGGGAACCTCGAGGAGGTCTACCATCGTGTGCCCCCTTCGATCCTCACGTCGTCGGCGCGCGGCCGATCGATGGCGTGTGCTGTGACCCGGGTCATAGTAACTAGAACGTGTTCACCTGTCAAAGATCCGCCGAGAGGCATCTCGATCCATTTCCGTCCGAACGGACATGTGGGCGCCGACAGACGCGCATCGATACGCTCGTAAGTGGCTTTACGCTGGAATTTTGGTGCGGCTTCCGACGCGGAGCTCGGGCTCGATCACGCCGGCACGAGACGCCGTCGGCATCGGCTCAGGCGTCGGAGCGGGATTGAAACTAGAACACGTACCAGGCCTGATCGCGGGCCCTGACGAGAGCCGGAGAAACGACCCGAGTGGGCGTGAGGCTACCGGAATTCCCCGGTGCCCGTCACCCTTGGTTGCAGGATCCCGGCCCGGGACGAAAGACGCGGCGTCCCCGCCGTTCCCGGACAGGCAACGGCGAGGCACCCGGAGACTAGAGATCGAGGGCCGACGACGCCGAGAACGTTCGGCTCGGATCGCGGTCGGCGAAGTATCCGCCGAGCTCGGTGGCGAGCGTCTCGGGCGTCCACTGCCCGTCGGCGTCGAAGCGTTGCTCGACCACCGGTGCCGCCATCACCGCCACCATCGGGCCGTAGACGATGAAGACCTGCCCATTGACGCGTTCGGCGGCCGGGGAGGCGAGATAGGCGACCAGATTCGCGACATGATCGGGCGAGAGCGGATCGATGCCGTCGTCCGGCGCGTCACCGAAGACCGCCTCGGTCATCGACGTCCGCGCTCGCGGGCAGATCACGTTGGCGCGGACACC
Source organism: Rhodococcus sp. B50 (assembly GCF_013602415.1). Taxonomy (NCBI): domain Bacteria; kingdom Bacillati; phylum Actinomycetota; class Actinomycetes; order Mycobacteriales; family Nocardiaceae; genus Rhodococcus; species Rhodococcus sp. B50. Next base: position 3,091,094 of record NZ_WPAG02000002.1, read on the forward strand.
GTACCGCTCGAGACCACGGGCGGCCGAGAGGGTGAGCGCGGTGATGCCTGCCTTGGCGGCGCCGTAGTTGGGCTGTCCGGGCGGCCCGAGCAGACCGGCCTCCGACGAGGTGTTGACGAGGCGCCCGTAGACGGGACCACCCTCCTGCTTCGATCGGTCGCGCCAGTAGGCCGCGGCATTACGGGACAACAGGAAGTGGCCGCGCAGGTGCACGGCGACCACGGAATCCCATTCGTCATCGGACATGTTGGGCAGCATCCGATCCCGCGTTATGCCCGCATTGTTGACGACGATATCGAGGCCGCCGAACTTACCCTGGGCCGCAGCGAGCATCGCGTCGGCCGTCTCACGCTCGGCCACACTGCCCGGCACGAATTCCGCGTCGACCCCGAGATCGCGGATGCACGTGAGGGTGTCCTCCACCGCGTCGTTCACCGCCAGATCGTTGACGACCACCCGCGCTCCGGCGCGCGCCAGCGCGAGCGCCTCGGCACGGCCGAGACCCGCCCCGGCTCCCGTGACGACGGCGACCCGCCCTTCGAGAGACACCCGACCGTCGTTCTCCACGCCACCGTTGGCGTCCGCACTCATCCACGCACTCCTCGAGATTCGGGCCGATCTCCGGCCGCACGCCGGTACTCTCCCCATAGGACCCGGGGGCACCGAAAATGTAGAACTTGTTACTTTTCCCGGCAAGGGCCGGTGCCGGTCACGCCACGTGGCTCACGCCTCGGCGAGCGCCGCACGCGGGCACTGGGCGACGGCCTCGCGAACGGCGCCCTCACTCCCTTCGGGCACGGGACGCGTGACGATCAACTCGTCGTCATCGTTGAGATCGAACACGTCGGGGGCCAGCCCTACACACACGCCGTTGGCTTCACAGCGGTCGAAGTCGACCTTGACATCCATCCGAGGACCTCGCTTCACATTCGCGCCGACCGATCGAGTTCAGACTAGAACGCGTTCCAATTCTGTGCAATGATTCGCGAGGATCCCACAGAGACGATTCGCGGGGACCCGCAGCGACGAAACGGAGCGTTCGTGGACATCTCCTACACCCCCGGGCAACAAGCCCTCCGCGAGGAATTGCGAGCCTATTTCGCACAGATCATGACACCCGAACGCCGCGAGGCGCTCGCCGCCACGACCGGCGAGTACGGCGTCGGCAACGTGTACCGCGAGGTCGTGCAGCAGATGGGCAAGGACGGATGGCTGACCCTCGGCTGGCCCGAGGAGTACGGCGGCCAGAACCGTTCCGCGATGGACCAATTGATCTTCACCGACGAGGCGGCCATCGCCGGCGCGCCCGTCCCGTTCCTCACGATCGACTCCGTTGCGCCGACGATCATGCACTACGGCACGGACGAGCAGAAGGAGTTCTTCCTCCCCCGCATCTCCGCGGGCGAACTGCACTTCTCCATCGGCTATTCCGAGCCGGGCGCGGGCACCGACCTCGCTTCCCTGCGCACCACCGCGGTGCGCGACGGCGACGAGTGGGTCATCAACGGTCAGAAGATGTGGACGAGCCTGATCGCCTACGCCGATTACGTGTGGCTCGCCGCCCGAACGAACCCGGATGTCCGGAAGCACAAGGGGATCAGCGTCTTCATCGTGCCGACCGACACTCCCGGATTCTCGTACACCCCTGTGCACACCATGGCCGGTCCGGACACCAGCGCCACCTACTACCAGGACGTGCGTGTCCCGGCGTCCGCGCTCGTCGGCGAGGTCGACGGTGGCTGGGCCCTCATCACCAACCAACTCAACCACGAACGGGTCGCGCTCACCTCCGCCGGTCCCGTGCGTACCGCGCTGACGGAGGTCCGGCGCTGGGCGCAGGAGACACATCTGCCGGACGGACGGCGGGTGATCGACCAGGAGTGGGTGCAGATCAACCTGGCACGCGTCCACGCCAAGGCCGAGTACCTGCAACTGATGAACTGGGACATCGCCTCGAGTTCCGGCACGACCCCCCTCGGTCCGGAAGCCGCCTCGGCGAACAAGGTCTTCGGAACCGAATTCGCGACCGAGGCCTACCGGTTGCTCATGGAGGTCCTCGGACCGGCGGCGACGGTACGGCAGAACTCGACCGGCGCGTTGCTCCGCGGACGGATCGAACGCATGCACCGCAGTTCCCTCATCCTCACCTTCGGCGGCGGCACCAACGAGGTCCAGCGCGACATCATCGCGATGACCGCCCTCGGCCAGCCGCCCGCCAAGCGTTAGAAAAGGACGCGCACCGTGGATTTCACCCTCACCGAGGCCCAGAACGATCTCGCCGAACTCACCCGCACCATCGTTACGGACATCGTCACCAACGAGCACCTGCGCACCATCGACGCCGCCGAGGACCGTACCGACCGCACCCTGTGGGACACGCTCGCGTCGTCGGGTGTGCTCGGTGCCGCTCTTCCCGAGTCCGTGGGTGGCGACGGATACGGCCCACTCGAGCAGGCGAGCATCCTGCGCGAACTCGGCCGCGGCGTCGCAGCCGTCCCGTATCTCACGTCGATCGTCGCGTGCGCGTCGGCGATCGCGGAGTTCGGCACCGCCGAACAGCAGGCCGAATGGGGACGTCCCGCCGCGGCCGGCGAGCAGATCCTCTCCGCCGCACTCGCGGAGGACCTGAACCCGGATCCCACGGCACCGACCACCCGGGCGCACGCATCGGGAGACGGCCATGTGCTCGACGGCGTCAAGATCGTCGTCGATGGGGCACCGATCGCCGACGGTTTCCTCGTCCCGGCCACCATCGGCGGCTCGGTGGCGGTCTTCCTCGTGCGTCCCGACGATGCGGGTGTCTCCGTCACCCGGCAGCAGACCACCGACTTCGGCAGTCGCGGCATCCTCACCCTCGAGCAGGTCGCTCTCCCCGCCGACCGCGTTCTCGGCACCGAGGGTGCCGCCGTGGCGGCGTGGTTGCGCGACCGCAGCCTGCTCGGATCGGTCGCCTACCAGTGCGGTGTCCTCGAGCAGGCACTCGAACTCACCGCGCAGTACGCACGCGAACGCGTCCAGTTCGACCGTCCCATCGGCAGTTTCCAGGCCGTCTCCCAACGACTCGCCGACGCCTACATCGACGTCAAGGCGGTGCGACTGACGTTGTGGCAGGCCGCTTTCCGCATGTCCTCGGAAGAGCGTCACGACGACGCCCTGCGCACCGCGGCCTTCTGGGCGGCCGACGCCGGGCACCGTGTCGCGCACACCGCCGTGCACGTGCACGGCGGTGTCGGACTCGACGAGGATCACCCGGTGCACCGCTACTTCCTGGCGGCCAAGCACCACGAGTTCCTGCTCGGCTCGGCCACCGATCAGTTGCGCGCACTCGGGCGCGAACTCGCCGACGTCCCGGTCTGATCACATGGCCACTCCCACCGTCACCGAACTTCTCGAGCGACTCGCCGACGTCGACGATCGAGGTCTGCGTTTCGAAGAGACCGCGCTGTCGTGGCGCGCGCACGTCGCACTGTCCCGACAGCGGGCCGCCCTGCTGCGGGACATGCTCGACGGCCCGGCACCGAAGCACATCGGGATCCTCATGGACAACATCCCGGAGTTCTCGTTGCTGCTCGGTGCCGCGGCCCTCTCCGGTTCGGTGGTGGTGGGCCTGAACACGACCCGGCGGGGCGCGGCGCTCGCGCGCGATATCGCGCTCGCCGACTGCCGGGTCGTGTTCACAGAGGCCGTGCACGCGTCGCTGCTCGACGGCGTCGATCTCGGCGACGTGCAGGTGATCGACGTCGATTCCCCCGAGTGGGCGGCGATGCTCGTCCCGTTCGCCGACACCGTCGTGGAGACCACGGCACCGTCTCCCGACGACCTGTTCATGCTGATCTTCACCTCGGGTACGAGTGGCGATCCGAAGGCCGTGCGGTGTACGCATCGCAAGTTCACCGAGCCGGCGGCGATGCTCGCCACCCGGTTCGGACTCGGACCCGACGACACCGTGTACGTGGCGATGCCGCTGTTCCATTCCAACGCGATGATCGCCGGTTGGTCGATCGGGCTGGCCACGCACGGGAGCATCGCTCTGCGGCGCCGCTTCTCGGCGTCCGGTTTCCTTCCCGACGTCCGCCGCTACGGGGTGACCTTCGCGAACTACGTCGGCAAACCGTTGTCGTACATCGTGGCGACCCCCGAGCGACTCGACGATCACGACAACCCGCTGCGCATCGTGTACGGCAACGAGGCGTCGGCCGCCGACGTCGCCGAGTTCACCCGCCGCTTCGGGGCACGAGTGGTCGACGGATTCGGCTCGACCGAGGGCGGCATCGCGATCGCCTCGGCCCCCGACGCCCCGACCGGCGCCCTCGGACGGCTACCCGAGGGCATCGAGATCCTCGACCCCGAGACGGGGCAGCCCTGCCCGCCGGCGGTGTTCGACGCGAACGGCAGGATCACCAACGCCGACGCCGCGACGGGCGAACTCGTCAACGTGCGCGGTCGCGGCTTGTTCGACGGCTACTACAACAATCCCGAGGCCGATGCCGAGCGACTCCGTGCCGGGCGCTATCACAGCGGCGACCTCGCCTACCGGGATGCGGACGGTTTCGTGTACTTCGCCGGACGCAGCTCCGGCTGGCTCCGGGTGGACGGGGAGAATCTCGGTGCGGCGCCCATCGAGCGCATCCTGATGCGGTACGAGGGTTTCGCTCAGGTCGCGGTGTACGGAGTGCCCGACCGCAACGTCGGCGACCGCGTGATGGCCGCGGTGATCCCCGCGGCCGGCTCCGACTTCGATCCGGTCGCATTCCCGCGTTTCCTCGATGCGCAGACCGATCTCGGCCCTAAACAAATACCCACCCTCATCCGTGTCTGCAGCGAGTTCCCCCGCACGGCGACCTTCAAGGTCCTGACCCGTTCCCTGGCCGCCGAACGCTGGTGCTGCACCGATCCGGTGTGGTTTCGGGAACGTGGCCATTCCGAATTCCGGCTGTTGTCAGACGAACTGGTGCAGCTTCTCGAACCCGCCTCCGTCGGCACTCCTGCGCGATAGCGTCGTCCCGAGACCCGGGATCGCTCCCTTGCCGCTGTACATACCCTGGGGTACGTTCGGCGCACCCGAGAGGTCGGGACGCGGTTCCGTCGATGCGACCGTGGAAGAAGCGAGGATTCATGGGATCGGTGCCACGCGCGACCGCACACGCACTCGGCGGTTTCTACGCGCTGTCCCTCGACGCCTTCACCGCCCTGTTCCGCTCTCGCTTCCACTGGCGCGAATTCCTCACCCAGTTCTGGTTCATCGCCCGGGTGTCGCTCGTGCCCACGATCCTGATGTCCGTCCCGTTCACCGTCCTCGTCGTGTTCACGCTCAACTCTCTGCTGCTCGAGATCGGCGCCGGCGATCTGAGCGGGGCGGGCGCCGGTCTCGGCGCCATCACGCAGATCGGTCCGCTCGTGACGGTGCTGGTCGTCGCCGGGGCGGGTGCCACCGCGATCGCCGCCGATCTCGGCTCGCGCACCATCCGCGACGAGATCGCCGCGCTCGAGGTACTCGGCATCGATCCCGCCGCCCGGCTCGTACTGCCGCGGGCGCTGGCGTCGACCGCCGTCGCGGTCACGCTCAACGGAGCGGTGTGCGCGATCGGCCTCATCGGCGGGTTCTTCTTCTCGGTGACACTCCAGAACGTCGATCCCGGCGCCTACGCTGCGGGGGTCACCTTGCTCGTCGGCCCCGGCGAGCTGCTGCTGTCGGAGATCAAGGCGGCAGTCTTCGGCCTGCTCGCGGGCCTGATCGCGTGTCATCGCGGCCTCTCGGTCAGCGGCGGCCCGAAGAGTGTCGGCGAGGCGGTCAACGAGACCGTCGTCTTCGCGTTCGTCGCGTTGTTCCTCGCCAACATGCTGCTCACATCGATCGGTATCGCGGTGATGGGCAGATGAGCGTCACGGGGGCCGCCACCGGGCGGACGGCGCAGGTGGTGCGCCGCGTCGGCCACGGGATCTCACGCGGCATCGACAACCTGGGACGCCAGGTCGTCTTCCTCGTCGGCGCGCTGCTCTCGACGGTGCGGGCGGCCCGGCACTATCCGCGCGAGACGCTACGCGTGGTCTCCGAGATCGGCCTCGGCACCGGCGTACTCGCGATGGTGGGCGGCAGCGTCGCCATCATGGGTTTCCTCACCCTGTTCGCGGGCGCGACCGTCGCAGTGCAGGGCTTCACCTCGCTCGGCAACATCGGTGTCGAAGCGCTCACCGGCTTCCTGTCCGCCTACGTCAACGTCCGGGTCGTCGCACCCGTGACTGCCGGCGTCGGCCTCGCCGCGACCATCGGTGCCGGCACCACGGCGCAACTCGGCGCGATGCGCATCAGCGAGGAGATCGACGCGCTCGAGGTCATGGCCGTCAAGTCGGTGCCGTATCTCGTCGGCACCCGCATCCTGGCGGGGTTGATCGCCGTCGTGCCCCTGTACTCGCTGTCGGTCCTGGCGTCGTTCCTGTCGAGCCGCATCGCGACCGTCGTGGTGCTCGGCCAGTCGCCCGGCGTCTACGACCACTATTTCGCGACCTTCCTGCGCCCCACCGACGTGCTGTGGTCCTTCGGGCAGGCGATCACCATGGCCGTGGTCGTCATGACGGTGCACAGCTATTACGGCTACACCGCCACGGGCGGACCGTCCGGCGTCGGTGTCGCGACCGGTCGCGCGGTCCGGATGTCGCTCATCGCGGTGGTGACGGTGACCCTGCTGATCTCCCTCGTCCTCTACGGCAGCAGCCGCCAACTTCATCTGGCGGGGTGAGGATCGTGCCCGCCTGGATGCCGAAGGTCGCCGCGACGTGCTTCGTCGTCGTCTCCGTGCTCGTTCTCGTATTCGTCTACCACGGCTTCCGCGGCTCGTTCACGCCCGGCGTGACGGTGACGGTCGAGAGCGGCCGCTCCGGCCTGATGCTCGACCACGGCGCCATGGTCAAGGCACACGGCGTGCACGTCGGCAGCGTCACGGCTGTGCATCACACCCCGTCCGGCACGGTGATCGAACTGCGCCTCGATCCGGACGCCGCCGCCCGACTGCCCGCCGACGCCGGAGCCGACATCCGCGCGACGACGGTCTTCGGCGCCAAGTACGTCACCCTCACCGACCCACCCTTGCCCGGCCCGGTCGGCCTGGCCGAGGGCACGGTGCTGCGCGCCTCGAGCGTGACGGTGGAGACGAACACCGTCTTCGAATCGCTGTCCGACGTCCTGCAGGCGGTCGACCCGGCGAAGCTGAACCGCACGCTCGGCGCGTTGTCGTCGGCGTTGCGCGGGCAAGGCGAGTCGCTCGGCCGTGCGCTCGTCGACACCGACGCCGTCCTCACCCGGATCGAGCCGCGCACGGAGACACTGCGACGCGATCTCGCTGCCACCGAGGCGACCGCCGATATCTACACCGCGGTGACCGACGATGTGGTGGCCTCGCTCGACAACCTCGCCGTCACCGGCACGACCCTCGTCGACCACGTCGACGACCTCGACCGCGTCCTGCTCGCCGCGATCGGTATGGGCGACGCCGGTCGCCGCGTGGTCGAGCCGAACAGCGAGCAGATCGTCGACGTGCTCGACCTCCTGCGCCCGACGGCCTCTCTCCTCGAGGAGTACTCGCCGGTCCTCCCCTGTTTCCTGCAGGGCGCCGACCGTGCCCGGCAACTCGCCGAACCGGCCTCGGGCGGCAACGGATCGTCGATGATGCTGAAGTCGACCTTTCTGCTCGGTACCGACCCGTACGAATATCCGCGCAATCTTCCGGTGGTCGAGGCCACCGGCGGGCCTCGCTGCGGTCCCCTGCCGATCGTGACGCCCGACGAGACCCCCGCCCCGTACGTCGTCGCGAACACCGGCGCCAACCCCTTCGAAGCCGGCAACACCTCGCCGGTCTTCGTCCCCGACTCGCTGTTCGAACTGCTCACCGGAGGCGCCGGATGACACGCACCGCGATCGCCGCGGGCATCTACGCTCTCGTCATGCTCCTGATCCTCGCCGGACTGTTCGTGGTGTTCGGCCAGGTCCGGTTCGGTGAACACACGCGCTATCACGCGATCTTCGACGAGGTCTCCGGACTCGAGGAGGGCCAGTTCGTCCGCGTCTCCGGCGTCGAGGTCGGCAGGGTCACGGCCGTGGAGTTCGGCGAGAACAACCGCATCGACGTCACCTTCCAGGTCGACTCGTCGTACACCCCGACCCGCGCGAGCGTCGCCACCGTGCGCTATCTCAACCTCGTCGGCGACCGGTATCTCGAATTGTCCGACGGCCCCGGCGATCCCCTGCCCATGGGACCCGGGGAGACGATCGGCACCGACCGGACCCGGCCGGCTCTCGATCTCGACGTGCTCATCGGCAGCTTCACGCCGCTGTTCCGTGCTCTCGAACCCGAGCAGGTCGATCGGTTGTCGGCCGATCTCATCACTGTGCTGCAGGGACAGGGCGGTACCGTCGAATCCGTCCTCGCCCAGGCGGCTTCGCTCACCTCGCACATCGCCGACCGCGACGTCCTCGTCGGCCAGGTGATCACGAACCTCGACTCGGTGCTCGCGAACCTCGCCGCGCACCGCGACACCTTCGACACCGCGCTCGTGCGCGCCCACGAGGTGGCCGCCCGGCTCGCGCAGGACGCCACGATCGTGGGCGACGCCGTCACCCACATCGATGCGGCCGGTGGATCCCTCTCCGACCTGCTCGCGCAATCCCGCACCTCGCTCGCCGGCACGATCCGCGAAACAGGCACCGTCGCAGCGCAGGTGGAGTCGCGCAGCGACACCGTCGAACAGCTGACGACCGAACTCCCCGACGCCTACAAGGCCCTCACGCGGCTCGGCGCCTACGGCGGATTCTTCAACTACTACCTGTGCGGCATGCTCATCGAGATCAACGACCTGTCCGGGAACACGGTCACCTCACCGCTGTTCGGGCAGACGACGGGCAGGTGCGCTCCGGCATGACCCAGTTCCGCGAGAAGAACCCCGTACGTGTCGGCATCGTCGGCACGATCGTGCTCGTCGTGCTCGTGCTCGGCGCCCTGAACATCCGCTCCCTGCCGTTCTTCGACGGCGGCACGACCTATCGGGCGCGATTCGTCGACGCCGGCGGCCTGACCACCGGCGACATCGTGCAGGTCGCGGGCAAGGACGCCGGACGGGTGACCGACATCGACATCGACCACGACGCCGTGGCCGTCACGTTCACCGTCGACCGGGCGGTCGTCGTGGGAACCGACACCACCGTCGAGATCGCGACTGCGACCGCACTCGGTGCGCGGAACCTGCGTGTGCGCCCCGCCGGTCCGGGACGTCTCGAGGACGGCGCCACCATCGACGTCGACCGCACGGTCGCGCCCTACCAGTTGACCGACGCTCTCGGCGATCTCACCGACACCGCAGCGGCCGTCGACACCGAGCAGCTCCGCGAATCGATGCAGGTATTGTCCGACACCCTGCGCGAGACCCCTGACGACGTCGGCGCAGCACTCGACGGCGTGATGCGGCTGTCCGAGACCGTCGCGTCGCGGGACGAATCCCTGCGGGCGCTGCTCGCGCACGCCGAACAGGTCACCGCGGTGCTCGCCGAGCGCAGCGATGCGATCGACGCCCTGATCGTCGACGTCGACCGCATCCTCGGCGAACTGCACCGCCGCCGTGCCGCTCTCGACACGCTGTTCGCGAACATCGATGCCCTGTCGGTCCAGATCTCGAATCTCGTCGCCGACAACGAGGCACAGCTCGAACCCACATTGGGCACGCTGAACGCCGTTCTCGGGATCCTCGAACGCAACCGCGATAACATCGCCCTCGCCATCGAGCGGCTGGGCCCGTATGCCACCGAGCTCGGCGAGGCCGTCGCGTCCGGCCCGTTCTTCAACTCGTACATCCAGAATCTGCTGCCGATGCAGGTCATCGAACCGGCCCTCACCGCCGCGCTCGAGAACGCGGGCATCACCGCTCCGGGAGGTACACCGTGACGCGACTGCGTCCCCTGATCTCGTGGGGTATCCCGATTATTCTTCTCGCCGTCGTCGCGGTGGTGTCGTTCACCGTCGCACCGTGGCGGTCCATCGATGAGTACGCGGCCGAATTCACCTCGAGCCGTGGACTGTACGTCGGCGACGACGTGCGCATCATGGGCGTCGAGGTCGGTCGCGTGACGGAGATCGAACCGCGCGGAGATCGTGTGCTCGTGCGTTTCGATATCGACTCCGACCGCCGTATCCCCGCCGACGCGCACGCCGCGATCATCGCCCCCACCCTGGTCTCCGCCCGCTTCGTCCAGCTCACCCCGCCGCATACGGGAGGTCCCGAACTGCTCGTGGGCGCAACGATTCCCGTCGAACGTACGGCGGTACCCGTCGAATGGGACGAGATCACCGAACAACTCACGCGGTTGACCACCGACCTCGGCCCCAGCGCGACCGACCCGCAGGGCGCGCTCGGCGAGGTGCTCGACGTCGCGGCCGCCAACGCCGACGGGCACGGTCCCGCGCTGCGCGACAGCCTCCAGCAACTCGCCGGGGCGATGCGCACGATCTCCGACGGCCGGCACGACCTGTTCGGCACCCTCGGCAACCTGCAGGTCTTCGTCGAGGCGCTGTCGATGAGCGGCGATCAGATCGTCTCGTTCCACGACCGGCTCGCATCCGTCACGGAGGTCCTCGATGCGAACCGCGACGACATGGGCGCCGCGCTGGCGGGACTCGACGCCGTCCTCGTCGACGTCGAGCGGTTCGTCCGCGACAACCGCGGAGGCGTCGACATGACCGTCGATCGCACGGCCGCGCTGACCGAGACCCTGGCGGCGCAGCGTGACGGCATCGCGCAGGTACTGCACGTCGCGCCGACGGCCCTGTCCAATCTGCAGGGCATCTACCAGCCCGCTCACAACACGGTGGTCTCGGCGTTGTCGCTGACCAACTTCGCGAATCCGGCCCAGTTCATCTGCTCTGCGCTCGCCGCGGCCGAACAGGTCGACGCGCATACGGGCTCGGAGTTGTGCGTGCAGTATCTCGGCCCGATCCTGCCGTTGCTCGCGATGGACTACCCGCCGGTGCGCATCAACCCGACGCGCGACGTCGGTGCGCTGCCCGACCAGCTCGTCTACACCGAGCCCGAGCTGAGGCCGGCACCAGGAGCACCGTCGCCGACCTCGCTGGCCGACCTGCTCGCCCCGGGAGCGCCGTGAGAACACGAGTCCTCCGCACGATCGGCGTCCTCGCCTGCCTGACACTCACCGCCGGGTGCGACTGGCGAGGACTGAACAGCCTGCCTCTTCCCGGCACACACGGACGCGGCGACGACGCATTCGCCGTGACCATCGAGATGCCCGACGTCACGACGCTCGAACGCAACTCGCGGGTCCGCGTCGGCGACGTCACCGTCGGGCGGGTCGCCGACCTGCAACTCGGGAACGGTCACGCGCTCGTGACGGTGATGGTCGACGGCGGCACGGTGCTCCCCGAGAACTCGGTCGCGAAGATCGGGCAGACGAGCCTGCTCGGTTCCGCCCACGTCGAACTGTCCCCTCCCCTCGCCGAACCCGCCCGTGGCCGGCTCGGCGACGGGGACGTCATCCCCCTCGAGCGGGCCGGCGCATTCCCCACTACTGAGCAGACGCTGTCGTCGTTGTCGCTGGTGCTCAGTGGCGGTGGCCTCGCCCAGGCCCAGGAGATCACCCGCGAACTGAACCGGGCACTGGACGGGCGTCAGGAATCGGTGCGGGCTCTGCTCCCCCGCCTCGACGCGGTGCTCGCCGGGCTGGACGGTCAGAAGGAGCAGATCGTGAGCGCGATGGAATCGCTCGACGCCCTCGCCGTCGAGGTCGCCGAACACAACGCCGAGATCGCCGCGGCGTCCGACGACCTCGCCCCCGCCATGGAGGTGCTCTCCTCCCAGCGCGACGACTTGACGCGCGCCGCCGACGCCCTCGGACAGTTCGGGCGCGTCGCGAACGAGGTCGTCGGGGCGAGCGGTGACGACGTGGTCGCGAACCTGCGCGATCTCGAACCGGTGCTGGCGTCGCTCGCGTCGACGGGCGAGTCACTCACCGAGTCGTTGCGCTACTTGCTGACCTTCCCGTTCCCCATCGACACCTACCGCAACGCGGTGCGCGGCGATTACGCCAACGGCACGGTCATCCTCGACCTCACCCTGCCCACCCTCGAGAACGCGTTGCTGCTCGGCACACCTTTCGAGGGCGCACTCACCGGCGGACGACGCGTGCCGGATCTGGTGTCGCTGCTGGTCCCACCTGTATCGGAGCCGACCCGGTGAGCCCGGCCGCGGCGCTGCGCCGCAGACTGCTGGTGTTCTTCACCGTCGGTGTCGCCGCGGTGCTGATCGTCGCCCTGTTCGTCGTGAATCTGCCAGCCCTGTTCGGGGTGGGGCGGTACGAGGTGCGTCTCGACCTCGCCGACGCCGGTGGCCTGTATCCGTCGGCCAACGTCACTTACCGCGGCGTCGAGATCGGCCGGGTGACCTCGTTGACGATGACCACGAGCGGTGCCGAGGCGGTCCTGTCGCTCGACTCGGATGTCCCGGTGCCGGCCGATTCGGCGGCGCAGATCCGCAGCATGTCGGCGATCGGCGAGCAGTACGTCGAGTTCCTGCCCGACGGTGAGGACGGCCCGTATCTGGCTGCGGGCTCGGTGATCCCGCGCGATCGCATCTCCGTTCCGGCACCCATCGGCGGTGCCCTCGATCAACTCGACGCGACCCTGCAATCCGTCGGTCCCGACCGTCTCGCGCTGCTGCTCGACGAAACCCATACAGCAGTAGCCGATTCCGGCGACGCGCTACGAATCCTCATCGAGGCCGGTGCGGCGGTGAGCGCCGAGGCCGCCGCGAGCGCGGACAGCATCGCGGCACTGATCGATCAGGTCGGCCCACTGCTCGACACGCAGGTCACGTCGTCGGATGCGATCACCCGATGGGCATCCTCCCTGGCCGGTACCACCGGGCAGTTGCGCGACTCCGACAGCGACGTGCGGACGCTCCTCGGCGTGACGGCCCCTGCCGCCGCACAGGTGCAGGCGCTGTTCGAGGAGGCCGAACCGACCCTGCCTCTGCTGCTCGCCAATCTCGTCACCGTCGAGCAGGTCGCCGCGGTGTACCGGCCGTCGCTCGAACAGATGCTGGTGCTGTTCCCCTCCATCATGGCGTCGACCCAGTCGGCGGGTCTGCCCAACGTCGACAATCCGGCGCAGAACACGTACTTCACGGCGACCTTCAACGACCCGCCGCCGTGCATCACCGGCTTCCTGCCGCCGGAACAGCGACGTTCGCCCACCGAGTTCGACGTGCCCGAGACGCCGCCCGATCTGTACTGCACACTCCCGGCGGATTCACCGATCGCGGTGCGCGGGGCTCGGAACATGCCGTGCATCGAGTACCCGGGCCGTCGCGCTCCCACCGTACAGTTGTGCCGCGACGGGGGTTATTCGGCGACGATCTTGGAAGGGCTTCTGTCACCGCCGAATTGAGTGTTTCGACGGTGATCGTTGTTCGTCGTCGTTAGATTCGGTTCATGACCGCGGACCGCACCGACGACGGCCGGTACGTCGTGATCGACGGCCGACGGTGGCGAGCGACCGATCCACGGATCCCCGAACCACTCCGGAAACAGCTGGTGACGGAGCTGATGCGCGCCCGCCGTCTGGTGAAGACCGACGGGGACTCCGCGCGGCATCGTGTTCAGGACGCGAAGGTCGCGCTCGGCGAGCGTGGGCAGCCCTGGTGGGAGCCGCGTGAGGAGGACGCTGCTCGCGAACGACTGGCGGCCACGATCTGCGCGCTGCTTCGGGAGCGGAACCCGTCCACGATCTGTCCCAGCGACGCGGCGCGGGTTGCGGGCGGGGACTCGTGGCGCGACCTGATGGACGCCGCCCGCTCGGTGGCCGCCGATCTGGAACACAGCGGTCACGTGGTGATCACCCAGAAGGGTGAGCCGGTCGACGTCGAGACTGCCCGAGGTCCGATCCGGATCGCACCCGGACCTGACCTCGAACAACCACGCCCTACTACTTGAAGATCCGGTGTTCTCGACCTCGCTGTGCGCGGTCGAGAACACCGGATCTCAGCCGTTCACGCGTTCGCGGCGTCGTTCAGCTTCTCGAGCGTGCCGGTCGCCTCGAGGTACTCCTGCACCCAGCGTTCGATGACCGTCGAGGTCTTGTCGACCTTCGTGAACTGCCCGACGACCTGGCCGACGGGGTTGAACGCGACGTCGACGGACTCGTCCGGGTATTTGTGGGTGGCTGCGACCGCCATACCGGACACCATGTACTGCAACGGCATTCCGAGGGGCTTCGGGTTGCCCTCCTGCTCCCAGGCCTCGGTCCAGTCGTTGCGGAGCATGCGGCAGGGCTTACCGGTGAACGACCGGCTACGCACGGTGTCGCGGCTGCTCGCCTTGATGTAGGCCTCCTGCTGCACCGGGGTGTTCTCGGCCTCCTCGACCATGAGCCACTGCGAACCGGTCCATGCGCCCTGAGCTCCGAGTGCAAGCGCGGCCGCGATCTGCTGGCCGCTGCCGATGCCGCCGGCAGCCAGCACCGGAACCGGCGCGACCTCCTTGACGACCTGCGGCCACAGCACGATCGAGCCGACCTCGCCGCAATGGCCACCCCCCTCGCCACCCTGCGCGATGATGATGTCCACCCCGGCGTCGGCATGCTTGCGGGCCTGCTTCGGGGAACCGCACAGCGCCGCGACCTTGCGACCCGCATTGTGGATGTGCTCGATCATGTCGGCAGGCGGAGTGCCGAGCGCGTTCGCGATGAGAGTGACCTTCGGGTGCTGCAGTGCCACCTCGACCTGTGGGGTGGCCGTGGCCTCGGTCCAGCCGAGGAGCTGCAACGCGTTATCGTCACCCTCGGGCAGCGGCACCCCGTGGTCGGTGAGGATCTTGCGGCCGAATTCGAGGGTCTCCTGCGGGACCATCGACTGCAGCATCTTCGTGAGTTCCTCGGCGGAGAGGTTCGCGTCCATGCCTTCGTACTTGTTGGGGATGACGATGTCGACGCCGTACGGGCGGTCGCCGATGTGTTCGTCGATCCAGTTCAGCTCGATTTCGAGCTCTTCCGGCGTGAACCCCACGGCCCCGAGGACGCCGAAGCCTCCGGCCTTGGCGACGGCAACGACGACGTCGCGGCAATGGGTGAACGCGAAGATCGGGAACTCGATGCCGAGTTCGTCGCAGATGGGCGTGTGCATCGGGCACTCCTCATAGACGTTCGCAAGACTGTAACACGTTCTACCTTAGTGCCATATAGGTCTCCGGGGAAGCAGGCAACGACGAAAGAAGGCTCGCAACACCAGCAGTGACTGCCGATGTTGCGAGCCTCATGTTCGTGTTGCGTGTCTCAGATGATGCCGCGTGCGCGCAGTTCCTTCTGCTCGACCTCGCTCAGGCCGAGCACCTCGCCGTAGACCGCCGCGTTGTCGTATCCCGCGATGGGTGGGCCCGCGCGGCGCACCGAACCGGGCGTCTCACCGAGCACCGGCACCACACCGGGGCCGAGCACATCGGTGTCCGTGCGCTCGTCGTGGTGAGGCACGATCATGTCGCGCGCACGGAACTGCGGATCGGTGACCACCTCGGCCACGGTGTTCACCGGGCCGGCCACCACACCGGTCTCCGACAGATGCGCAAGCAGGTCCTCGAGCGTCGACGTCGCGGCCCAGTCACCGATGAGCGCGTCGAGTTCGTCCTGATTCACGCCGCGAGCGAGATGATCGGCGAAGCGCGGATCGTCGGCGAGCTCGGGGCGATCCATCGCTGTGCACAGCCGGCGAAAGACCGTGTCCTGGTTCGCGGCGATGATGATCCACATATCGTCGGACGTGCGGTAGAGGTTCGACGGCGCGATGCCCTCGAGGCGGGTTCCGGACGGGCCCCTCACCACGCCGGCCGCGTCGTAATCCGGAATCACCGACTCCTGGACGGCGAGGCACGCCTCGGTGAGCGCCACGTCGACGACCTGACCGCGACCTGTACGTTCGCGGCTCAGCAGTGCGGCGAGCACGCCCTGCACCGCGAACATGCCGCCGAGAGTGTCCCCGAGCGACAACGCGAGTCGCGGGGGTGCCTGTCCTGGGTAACCGTTGAGATGCCGTAGTCCGCTCTCCCCCTCGGCCACCGAGGCGTACCCCGCGCGACCGGCCTTCGGACCGGTCTGCCCGTAGCCGGAGACCCGCGCCAGGACGATGCCCGGATTGATCTCGGAGAGCACGTCGTAGGCGAGACCCCACTTCTCGAGCGTTCCGGGACGGAAATTCTCGACGATGACGTCCGACTCCGCAACGAGGCGCCGGAAGAGTTCCTGTCCGTCGGGTGCCCGGAGATCGAGGGTGATGCAGCGCTTGTTGCGGGCGTGCACCGTCCAGAAGAAGCGGTGCCCGTCCCGCTCACCCTGTCCCCAGGTGCGGAGCGGATCGGGACGCTTCGGGTCCTCGATCTTGACGACGTCGGCGCCCATGTCGCCGAGCAGGCGTCCTGCATACGGGCCGGCGATCAGGGTTCCCAGTTCGAGCACCCTGATCTCTGCCAGCGCTCCAGTTGCCTGCGACTCGGCCTGTGTCACTGCGTCTTCCGTCCTCTGGTCAGTAACCGAGGTGAACCGTCTTCTCCTCGGTGAACGCTTCGAGTCCGCTGCGGCCCAGTTCACGACCGATGCCGCTCGCGTCACGTCCACCCCAGGGTAGTGCGGGATCGGGCACGCCCCAGCCGTTGACCCACACAGTGCCCACGCGCAGTTGCGGGATCACGCTGTGCACGGTCGACAGGTTCTGACTGAAGATGAACGCGTTGAGCCCGTACTTCGTGGCGTTCGCCAGCCGCACGGCCTCCTCGGTTGTCTTGAAGGTGATAACTGTGGCGACCGGGCCGAAGATCTCCTCGCGGGCGATGGTGAGGTCGTTGGTGCCGCGGAAGACTGTCGGCTCGACGAAGAAGCCGCGCTCCCCCACCCGCGACCCGCCGGTGAGCAGCTTCGCACCTTCGCTCTTGCCCATCTCGATGTAGCCGAGGATGCGGTCGAGCTGCTTGCGGTTGACGATCGTGCCCTGGGTTGTCGACGCATCGAAGGGGTCGCCGATCACCGCACCGCGGGCGAATTCGACGAGTCCCTCGACCACTTGGTCGGCGATTGATTCGTGCACGATCACCCTGGTGCCGGCCGCGCACACCTGGCCCTGGTGGTAGAAGTTGCCCATCGCGATCCACGGCAGCGACGCCTCGAGGTCGGCGTCGGGGAAGATCAGCTGTGGCGCCTTGCCGCCGAGTTCCAGGGTGACCTTGCGGAACTTCTCGCCGGCGAGCGACGTGATGGTCTTGCCGACGGCCGGGCTGCCGGTGAAGGTGATCTTGTCGATTCCCTCGTGCGCGGCGAGCGCGGCACCGGCTTCGGGGCCGAGACCGGACACGACGTTGAACGCGCCGTCCGGCACACCCGCCTCACCGAGCAGGTCGGCGAGCTTCAGGGTGGACAGCGAGGCGTCCTCGGCGGGCTTGACGACCACCGAGCAACCGGCAGCGAGAGCCGGCGCGATCTTCCAGGCAGCGACTACGGTGGGGTTGTTCCACGGCGTGATCGCACCGACCACACCGAGCGGCTGCCGCAGGGTGAACCCGAAACGGTGCTGCGGACCCACATCGGGGAGGATCATCGCCTCACCGGCGATCTTGTCGGCCCAACCGGCGTAGTGCCGGAACGACGCCGCGGCGGCGGGGATGTCCCCGGCGACGGTATCGGCGTAGAGCTTGCCCATCTCCGCGGTCTCGAGCGCCGACAGTTCCGGGGCGTGCTGCTCGATGAGGTCGGCGGCACGGGAGAGGACCCGGCCGCGCTCGGCACCGGCCATCCGCGACCACGCACCGGATTCGAAGGTGTCGCGGGCCGCGGCGACGGCGGCGTCGATGTCGGCGGCCCCACCGGCAGCGACCTCGGCGACGACCTCCTCCGTCGCCGGGTTGATCGACGAGAAGTGGGCGCCCGAGCGTGCGGGCACGGCTCGGCCGCCGATCCGCAACTGCGGGTCTGGAACGACGACGGGTGCGGGGGCGGACAGTTCGGTCATCACGACTCCTGGGGAGAAGGTGGGGTGAAACGTCGGGTGAGGCCGGACCACGAGGAGTCGTAGTTCGGTTGGCGATGCGCCGCGCGGTGGGCCGCGTCGGTAACGGAGAGGGCGAGTCTCGTCTCGAACATGAACGACAGGGTGTTCACGAGCTTGACCGGCTTCAACTCGGCCGACGTGGCGAGATCGAAGGTCTCGACGTCGGGCCCGTGGGCGCCCCACTGGTTGTGGAGCGAGGCACCGCCCGGGACGAATCCTTCCGCCTTCGAGTCGTGCTGTCCACGAACCAGTCCCATGAACTCGGTCATGACGTTGCGATGGAAGTGCGGTGGCCGGAAGGTGTGCTCTCCGACCACCCAGCGATCCGGGAAGACACAGAAGTCGACGTTGGCCTGCCCCGGAATGGAGGTGGGCGAGGTGAGCACGGTGAAGATCGACGGATCGGGATGATCCCAGCCGGCCGTGGTCATCGCGTTGAACCGGCCGAGATCGTACTTGTAGGCACCGTGCGTGCCGTGCCAGGCGACGACGTCGAGCGGCGAGTGGTCGAGTTCGGTGGCCCACAGGTGCCCGCCGAACTTCTGCACGACTTGTACCGGCCCCGACCGGTCTTCGTACCAGGCCGTCGGGTAGACGAAGTCGCGGGCGTGGGCGAGGCCGTTCGCCCCGATGGGACCGAGTTCCGGCAGGGTCAGAGCGGCACCGTAGTTCTCGAGCAGGTAGCCGGTTGCGTTGCCGCCGGGCAGGTCCACCCGGAACCGCAGACCCCGCCCGATCACGGCGATCTCGCCGGGTTCGACGAGGAGCCGGCCGAGTTCGGTGCACAACAGCAGCGCGCCGTCCTGCGGTACGAACAACAGTTCCCCGTCGGTGTCGACGAAGTAGCGGTCGGCCATCGACTGCGACACCGCGTACAGATGGATCGCGATGCCGGTGCGGCACCGTACATCTCCGTTGACGGCGTAGGTCGTCACACCGTCGACGAAGTCGGTGCCGGACACCGGCGTCGGTTGCGGGTCCCATCGCAACCGGTTGGGGGTGAGCACTCCCCCGGCATCGGGTGCCGACACCCAGCCGGCGTCGTCGATCCGCTCGAACGGGCCGTGTGCTGCGGACGGCATGATCCGGTACGTCCATGTGCGACGGTTGATCTCGCGCGGCTCGGTGAAGGCGGTGGCAGAATGCTGTTCGGCGTAGAGACCGTACGCCACCCGCTGGGGTGAGTTCTGGCCCCACGGAAGCACACCCGGAACGGCTTCGCTGTGATGCTCGTTGCCGAAGCCGGGAAGGTATTCGAGACCCGCGCCGGCATCCGCACCGATGTTCATGTCAACGCGACCATCTCGTGCAGTGTCGAACCCGAACGCTCGTGGTCGGTTCCGTCGACGGTCACCGTCATCGTGAAATCGGAACGGAACCGGAAGTAGCCGGGATGGCCCACGAGCCGGTTGACGAGCGGCTTGAGCAGCTTGCTCGACGCGAGCGGAACGTCGTCGAGCAGATTGTGGGCGTGCACGATCTCGCGGACGGTGAGTTTCACGTCGAGGGACCCCGGGATGCGGATGCGGATCCATGCCGGATAGGTGCGATCGGCGACCGTGTTGTGCACGGTCGGCCCCTCTGTCAATTCCACCTCGCCGTTGCTGAGGATCACGTCGCGGCCGTGCGCGACCATCACCGGCTGCGACCAGTGCGAGCCGTACTTCTTCTGGGTGTGCACCATCGCGTAGACGAGGGTGAAGTCCTCGGTGTACAGGCGGCCCCAGTACCACTTGTCGATGAGACGCTTCATGTCGCCGACGCCCCAGTTGTGGTCGTGGTAACCGCGTCCGGTGACCTCGGTGGTCTTTCCGTCCACCGTCACCGTTCCCGCGACCCGCGCGCGGGGTGCACCGACGACCCATGCGAAGAACTCACGTTCGTTGTAGCTGGTCTGTCCGCGTCCCGGCATCCACGGCGGGACCTCGGCGGTGAAGGTCAGGTCGAAGGCGAGATCGCCTTCGGATACCGATACGTGGTAGACGGGCAGCCCGTCCTCATCTCCGACCAGTTTCGCGAAGCTCTGTCCGACCCGGACGTCGCATCGCTCGGTGGACACCGCGAGGTCGGCGTCGGTGTACGACCGGCTCGCCTCCCGCCGCTTGCCGTCCGCGCTGTAGACGTGGATCTCGACACCGGGCTTGCGGTGCACCAGTTCCCGGGTCTGGATCATCGCCACGACGATCCGCCCGTCGTCGAGATGGGCGTCGAAGTACCAGTGTTCGAAGGCGTGCTTGTCGGTGGAGGGGTGGGCGCCGTTGTCACCGGCGGCGACGGTGGTGATCTCGCCGTCGCGGCGCCCGGGCCCGTTCCAGGCTTCGACGATCTGTAGGGTCATGACTTCTCCGGTCTCGGTGTGGTGAGGAGTGAAGCGGGACGATCAACGGCGTAGTGCTCCATCGGCGCCTATCGCCGCAGCGCTCCGCTGGCATCGAATTGCGCTTCGCGTCCGTCCATCTGGGCGCGGTACCAGTTCTCGCGGTGGGCGCACATGATCTTCTCGTGCACACCCGCGGCACCGGGGACGAACCGCCGGACGAGTTCCATCGCGGTGATGAGTGGGAAGCGGACGATCGGGATGATCATCCATGGAAGTACTGTCGGCATCGAGTACTTGCGGCGCGTACCCGGCCCCATGAACATCGCCGAGTACACCGAGTTGATGCGGAAGTTGTACTGCTCGCGCAGCTTCTTCAGACCGCGGTGCCCGTCACGCGGGGCGAACGCCTGCGGGTAGGACTCGATGAGTTCCTTGCCGTGCTCGCCGGAGTCGTAGGAACGGGAGATCACAGTGGTCATCAGCGCGCGGATGCTGTCGGCGATGGTCTCGGGATACCACTGCATGCGCACTCCGAGCAGGTAGCCCATGTACTTCTGGAAGTGTATGAGCGCGCGGATCTCTCGCGGTGTGGTGTGGTAGCCGAGGGTCCACAGGGCCAAGCCCGGGGTGAGGCTGCCCGCGATGAGGGTCAGCAGCATGTAGGTCTGGCTGATCGGCAGTCCCCATTTGGCGACATCCCATTCCGGGTGCCTCGCCACGCGGGAGCGCACCGACACATGCATCACGCGCACCTTCAGCGCGGTCGCCCGCCCCTTCGAACCCGGGGTGAGCAGCGCACCGGGTTCGGACACGTCGATCCAGAACCGGCACGTCTCGAGGAAACGTCGTAGCGCGTTGTCCCCGGCGTAACCTCCGGCGAGCGACAGCGGGGTCGCGACCGCCGCCTCCGTGTAGATCTCGAGGGTCTCGGCGCCGGCGAAGCTGAACAGCATCGTGCCCCAGCGCCGCCAGATCGCGGCGCCCTGCTCGACGAGTTCGGGCTGCACCCAGTCGGGGACGGTTTCGAACTCCTCGAACAGGGCCTTCATCGCCTCGGGTACGTCGTCGAGTGAGTCGATGCCGTCGACGAGGGCCGTGTCGAGCATCTCTCGGGTCGTCTGCGGCCCGGTCTTGCCGTGGTAGACCTCGTCGACGAAGCGTTCCGCCGTGGGGTCGCCGCTGAACAGATCGTTGCACAGGGCCCGGGCCTGGTCGTCTGTGGGCAGGAAATCGAAACCGGTGAGGCGGCGGACGAAGGCGCGGGTGCGTTTCACACCGGGCTTCTGCAGGGCCTGCCAGTAGGGGAAGGCGCTCGGGCACCGGTCCTGTGTGGTGGATGCGGGAGGGGCGAGTGTGCCGGTCATGCCGATACCTCCTCGAGTACCGTTCGGCGGATCCATCCGACGAGCCGTCCGACGACCTCGGAGAGCCCGTGCGGTTGATCCACGAGATAGTGGTTGAGGTTCCGCATCTCGATCAGTTCGTTGTGGGTGCCCGCGAGCGCGTCGTACATCAGCCGCGAGTCCTCGGCGAAGGCCGCCTGGTCGCCGAGCAGGCTCATCACCATCGTCGGGGTAGTGACGTTGCGGAGGTCGGTGAGGGCATCGGCGTGGGTGTGGTCGACGCTCCAGGTGCTCAACCAACTCCGCACGGTGACGAAGCGCGCCAATCCCCCTGCGGCGGTGTTGGCGGCCTTCGGATCTCCGTACATCGAGCCGAGTTCACGATCGCTCGGGTCGATGCTCAGGTCGACGAAACGTGGATCCGCGACGGTGCGGTGCACCACGAATCCACGGTCGGAGGCGCCGCTGCGTTCGAGTTCGACGAGCTGGTCGAGCGCCCACGCGTCGATCCGTCGCATCCGCGCGAGCTGCGCAGCGCGGTATCGCTGCAACCATTCGAGGTCCAGCGGTGCGGTGCGGCCCGGGGCGTACAGGTCGAGGTCGGGATCGGTGGCGTAGGGGTCGGATTCGTCGGTGACCGCGCCGTCTATCCAGTGCCGGAGCACGCGTGCCCGACCCGGGTGCGCACCCACGAGCATCACGGCGTCGGCCGGTCGCAGGTTCGCCTCGGCGAACGGTGCCGGGTCGCCGGCGGGGGTGGCCGTCACGGTGGGGTTCTGTGCCTGCGACTGGTAGAACGACGCGAGCGATCCACCGCCGCTGAACCCGAGGAGCACGACCTTCTCGAAGCCGAGTTCGTCGGCCATCCAGCGCACACCGGTGCCGAGGTCGAAGGCGGCCCGCTCCATGATGAGCGCCGGTTCGTTGGAGGAGTAGCGGGTGTTGAGTCCCATTGCGGGAACACCTGCTTCGGCGAAGGCACGGAGCAGGAAGTGGCTCAGGAAGTTCGATGCCGGGTGGCACATGACCACGCCGACGTCCTTCGAATACCCGGGCTGTGCGACCAGGTTGCCGTGCAGTGTCGGGTAGTGGCGGCTGAGTCCGGAGTGCATCTCGACGCGACCGTCGTTCGCCGGCTCGTACGGGATGCGCTGGAAGTGGTCTCGGGTGGTGGTGGAACTGATGGAAGTCATGTCACCGTCCGGTATTTGAGCATCATGTCGTGGTCTTCGTGGTCGAGGATGTGGCAGTGCCACACATATCCCTGCAGGTCGCCGTGGCCGGTATGGCCTGAGTGATCGCCGGGCGCGCCGTGCCCGGCGCGATGCGGATCGAAGGTGTGCACCTCGCGCGAGAACGCCGCATCGGGGTCGAAACCGAGTTCGTCGGCCGTCGGGAAATAGGCAACGATGCGGGTCACCGAGTTCGGATCGCAGATGACGGTGTCCTTGTATCCCGTCTCCCACGGCTCCGGTCCCCGCATCGGTTCGACCACGTACGGGTCGGGATCAGGTGTCCACTTGATCCCGATGGGCGGTTGCGGCTGCCGCGCGCACATCGCGAGCGTGTTGATCGCCTGCCGCCCCAGAACACGGAAGTGCACGAGATGCAGGTGGATCGGGTGAGGGTCGGGGGTCGCGTTGACGATGTTCCACTGCTCGACGGTGCCCTGACGTGGCATCTCGATGTCGTCGCTGTGGTAGTTCAGGTTGTTCAACGACATGATCGACGGCGGAATACGCACGGCCGAAGGCTGACTCAACGACACGTTGCGGATGTTCTGCGGCGTCGGGATCGGACCGACGAGCGGTGGCAGCGCCGGACCGCCGCGCAGCCGCTGCGGCACCGGGCCGGTGAAACCCTTCGACCGGCCGGCTCGGATGCGCAGGAACAGTGGCATGTGGACGGCGCCGATCTGCGCGGCCTGCGGCGCGGCGGGTTCGGAGTTGCGCAGTTCGACGGTGGCATCCGCATCGAGGTGCGCGAAATCGACGAGTAGGTCCACCCGTTCGCCGGGCGACAGTCGCACGCGAGTCGTGGGAACCGGTGCGTCGAGCAGGCCCCCTTCCATGCCGATCACCCAGAACGGCATGCCATTGGAGAAGTGCAGATCCCAGATGCTGAACGAGGCCGCGTTGAGCAACCGGAGCCGATAGAGACCGCGCGCGACCCGCGCCTCGGGCCAGATCTTGCCGTTGACGACTCCGACGTCGCCGACGGCGCCACCCTCCCACCGTCCCTGCGGGACGATCGGGGTGGAACGGATGCTCTGTGAGCCGTCGCCGTTGACGATCTTCTCCTGCAACACCAGATCGAGTTCGAACTCACCGGTGGGCAGGCCCAGCGGATTGCCGGGCAACCCGGTGTCGTATTCGTCGCGGAGCAGGTAGAGACCTGCGAGACCCGCATAGGCGTTCAGACGCGTGACGGCCATGGCGTGGTCGTGGTACCACATCGTCGTCGCGCCCTGGCGGTTCGGGAACCGGTAGGTGAATCCTTGTCCGGGACGGGATATCTGCTCCGGATTGCCGTCGAACTCGGGTGGCGTCACGCCGCCGTGCAGGTGCATCGAGGTGGGGACGTCGGTGCGGTCGCGTTCGCTCAAACCGTGCAGCGTGGTGTCGAAGTCGGGGGCGAAGGGGTGCCTGTCGATCACGTTGCGGTACTCGATCGATGTCTCCTGCCCACGGTGCGCAACGAGAGTCGGGCCGCCGTAGGTGTTGTCGCCGTACGCGAGGGTGGGTCCCGGCGGAAGGTCGCGGTGGAAACTGTGCGTCGCGCTGACGGCGTCGATCCGGTACGTCGCCGCGTCCAGACGCGGTAGGACGGGCAGTTCGTCGACGAAGGGTTCGAGTCGCGGGGAGCGGAACAACAGGGGGCGGGAGACGTCCGGGCCGTCCGCGAACGCCCGCCCGCCGAGCAGTACCGCGCCGGTTCCTGCGGCGAACCCGGCGAGAAGGGTTCTACGGGTGATTCTCTGCATGACGCGACTTTCTCTGTTCCGGATCGGGAATCGACGCGGACATCATCGTGATCGCCGCCACAGTACCATACGGTATGGTTTGGTCAACAGTGCGTACGGAGGTGTGCAGATCACCCGATTTCCAGAGCTACATCGCATCGTCTTCCATTGCGACGGACTCGTGGCGCCGCCCGGAAGCGGGCACTGCCCAGCTCTACCGTCGTCACGCTTCCCGGACAGGATTCGGCTCCATGCGTGCACTATTGGCCCGTCCCGTACCACGACTCGGCACGTGATGCCATCCTCACGGCACTGTCCCGGTCGGACATGTAGTCTCGATTTCGGATCCGACCGAGACGAGGTGACCATCCGTGGCAGAGCAACCGGCGAAGAGTGGTCGCCGGTCGGGCAGGCGACCACGGTTGTCCCTCGACGACTGGACCGGAGCGGGTCTGCGCCTACTCGTCTCCGAAGGCCGCAGCGCCGTGAAGATCTCGCGCCTGTGCGACGACCTCGGAGTCACCAAAGGTAGCTTCTACTGGCACTTCTCCGATATCGACGATCTGATGAAGGCCATCGCCACCCGCTACACCTCGCAGGACAACGACGCCGCGCGCGGCTTGACGAGCCTCGAGGAACTGCCCGTCGACGAACGGCTCGCCCGCATGGGTGCGATGCTCGTCGACGAACGTGCCTGGGAGGCCGAGGTCGCGGTGCGAGAATGGGCGCGCAGCGACCCGCAGGTCGCCGAGTCGGTCCGCGCGCTGGACCAGCGCATCATGGCCGTCGTCCGAAACTGTTTCCTCGAACTGGGTTTCGACGAGGACGAAGCGGAGCTACGCGCCGGCACCCTCGTCTACGCGGGGATCGGTTTCCTGTACGGCCGCGACAGTTTGCCCTCCCCCACCGCCACACAGATTCAGGAATTGCTGAAGATCCTGGTCCGGCGCTGATCCCGAGCGGACGATGCCCGGGGCGGATCACTCCGCCCCGGGCATCTGCCACCCCACCACTGTGGACTTGTCGAGCCGTGTCGTCTATCGGGCTCTGTTCAGCCGATCGACCGCCTCGTCGTAACCCCGGACGAGTTCGGCCATGATCTCCGCGACCGGACGGATCTCGTTCATCCGCCCCACCACCTGCCCGACCGGCATCGCGACAGCCTCGGGATCGTCGGCCGCCGACATGCGCTGGTGCGCTTCACTCACCAGGATGTTCTGCAGCGGCATCGGCAGCGGTTCGGGCGCATCGGGTTTCGACCACGCTTCTGTCCACTTGGTCTTGAGCAGACGCGCCGGCTTGCCCGAGTAGATCCGCGACCGCACCGTGTCGGACGAGCTCGCGCCGAGCAGAGCACGCTGGATCGACGACGGGCCGTGCGCGGCAGAGCCGAGTTTGTACTCCGCAGTGGTGAGCCAGTACGAACCCATCCACACACCCGACGCGCCGAGGGCCAGCGCCGCCGCGACCTGCCGTCCCGAACCCACACCCCCGGCCGCGAGCACGGCTGTCGAATCGCCCAGAGCGTCGACGATTTCGGGCCACAACACCATCGACGCGATCTCACCCGTGTGCCCGCCGGCCTCGTAGCCCTGCGCGATCACGATGTCGACACCGTTCTCGACGTGCCGCTTCGCGTGCTCGACCGCTCCCGCAAGTGCCGCGACCGGCACTCCCTTCTCGTGCGCAAGGTCGATGACGTCCTTCGGCGGGGAGCCGAGCGCATTCGCGATCAGCGCAGGCCGGTGGGCGAGGGCGACCTCGACGTGCGAACGCGCCACCGAATGCAGCCAACCCAGCACACCGCTCGCCTCGGCGACGTCCCCCGACAACGGTGGGACACCGAGTTCGTCGAGTGTGCGGTTCACAAAGGCCCGGTGTTCGGCCGGGATCAGCTTGTCGAGGTCGACGGCGGCACCCTCGGTGGGCACCTTGGCGGGCATCACGACGTCGACGCCGTACGGTTTGCCGTCGGTGTTCTCGTCCATCCACGTCAGGACGGCGTCGAGTTCCTCCGGGTCGTTGAACCGCACACACCCGAGGACACCGAGTCCACCTGCGCGGCTGATCGCCGCCGCAACGTGCTCGGAGGGCGTGAATCCGAAGATCGGATACTCGATGCCGAACTTCCTGCTGAGGCCGGTCTGCATGTGCCCTCTATCCCGTCGCCGCGGCGCCGTTGCCGTCGCCGTTGTTGTAGACCTCGTCGGCCGGGCGCAGTCCCGTCTGGTCCTTGGCCCACCGGTAGTCGGGCTTGCCGGCCGGCGACCGCTTGATCTCACCGACGAACCACACCGCGCGCGGCACCTTGTACCCCGCGATCTTCGACCGTGCCGTCGTCATGAGTTCCTCGAGCGTCGCCTGCGCCCCCTCGCGCAACGCGACGACAGCGGAGACCCGCTCACCGAACCGCTCGTCGGGAACACCCACCACCAGCGCATCGAAGACTGCCGGATGCTCCTTGAGCGCACCCTCGACCTCTTCGGGGTAGACCTTCTCGCCACCACTGTTGATCGAGACCGAACCGCGGCCGAGCATGGTGACCGTGCCGTCCTCCTCGACACGGGCATAGTCGCCCGGGATCGAGTAGCGGACACCGTTGTACTCCCGGAAGGTCGCCTTCGTTTTGGCTTCGTCCTTGTAGTAACCGAGCGGGATGTTGCCCGTACGCGCGACCATGCCGACCTTGCCGGAACCCGGTTCGATCGGGTTGCCGTCGTCGTCGATAACGGTGGTCGACTCGTCGATCTTCACCGTCGGCCCGCCGCCGAGAGTCTTGCCCTTCTCGTGGATGCCGATGCCGCCGAATCCCGTTTCGGACGAGCCGATGGAGTCGGTGATGACCTTGCCGGGAAGGAGTTCGAGGAAGCGGTCCTTGATGGACGGAGAGAACAGGGCCGCACTCGATGCCATGGCGAACAGGGTCGAGAGGTCGTAGGGCTTACCGGTTGTCGGGTTACCCTCCTCGAGTGCGTCGAGCATGGGGCGGGCCATGGCATCGCCGGTGATGAAGATGACGTTGACCTTGTGGTCGTCGATGATGCGCCACACCTCGTGGCCCGAGAACTCGGGGTGCATGACGACCTTGCTGCCGCTGAACAACGACTGGAACAGCGCCCACTGGGCACCACCGTGGATCATCGGCGGGATGGGATAGCGCACGAGACCGGGATTCTCGGCGCCCTCCTTCGCGAGTTGCCACTCGTCCTTGACCCACTCACCGGTCATGAAGTTGATACCGCCGCCGAGGACGCGCCACACATCCTCGTGGCGCCACATCACGCCCTTGGGATGACCGGTGGTGCCGCCGGTGTAGAGCATGTAGATGTCGTCGGCGCTGCGTGCCTCGAAGTCGCGTTCCGGGCGGCTCTGTGCCAGCGCCGCTTCGTATTCGATGCCGGCATAGGACGAGAAGTCGGCGTCGGTGCCGTCCTCCACGACCACCACGGTCTTCACCAGCGGCGTGCTCGGCAGGACGTTCGCGACCTTGTCGGAGTAGCGACGTTCGTGGACGAGCGCGACCATGTCCGAGTTGTCGAAGATGTACTGCAACTCGTTCTCGACATAGCGGTAGTTGACGTTGATCATGATCGCGCGGATCTTGAAGACCGCGATCATCGCCTCGACGGCCTCGATGGTGTTGCGCGAGTAGATGCCGACCTTGTCGCCCGGCTTCACACCTTGTTCGCGCAGGTAATGAGCAAGTCGGTTGGCTCGTTCCTCCAGCTGTGCGTAGGTGACCTCACGTCCGTCCGATGCCAGCGCGACGCGTTCGGGAACGAGGTCGATTGCGTGTTCGACGAGGTCTGCGATGTTTAGGGCCACGCTGACAAAAGTAGAACGTGTTACCGTTCCTGACAAGACCCGAGTATGATCCAGTTCACAACACCGCGAGGAGTCCCGCCAGTGTCCGCTACCGAAGCCCCCGGCGCAGCCGATTCGGACATCTCGTCCCGCGAACCGCACTGCCTCGTCGAGCAACGCGGCCACGTCCTGATCGTCACACTCAACCGCCCCGAGGCGCGGAATGCGCTGTCCGGCGAAATGATGGCGATCATGAACGAGGCCTGGGATCGCGTCGACAGCGATCCCGAGATCCGCGTCGCGATCCTCACCGGTGCCGGTGGAGCGTTCTGTGCGGGAGCCGATCTCAAGGCGATGAACCAGTCCGCCCCCGGCGACAAATTCGAGGGTGGGGGTTGGGACCTGTCGAGGTTGCCGGCGCTGCTCAAGGGACGCCGCCTGACCAAGCCGCTCATCGCAGCGGTGGAAGGTGCCGCCATCGCCGGCGGCACCGAAATCCTGCAGGGCACCGACATCCGCGTCGCCGGCGAGAGCGCGAAATTCGGTGTTTCCGAGGCGAAGTGGGGACTGTTCCCACTCGGCGGCTCCGCGGTGCGCCTCGTCCGGCAGATCCCGTACACGATCGCCGCCGACATCCTGCTCACCGGCCGCCACATCAAGGCTGCCGAGGCCAAGGAGATCGGCCTCATCGGCTACGTCGTTCCCGACGGCACTGCGCTCGACAAGGCCCTCGAGATCGCCGAGACGATCGCGAACAACGGGCCGGTCGCCGTGCAGGCCATTCTCAAGACGATCCGCGACTCGGAAGGACTGCACGAGGAGGAGGCCTTCCGAATCGACGCCGAACTCGGTGCCGCCGTCTTCAAGAGCGCAGACGCCAAGGAGGGCCCGCGTGCGTTCGCCGAGAAGCGCGCCCCCAGGTTCACCGGCTCCTGACCTGTCGCTGCAGACCGCGCTCCCACCCATGAGAGCGTGGCCACAGTCATCTCCTTAGCTCTGCTACATTGCCCGCTGTGACCCAGGACACAGGGTCACAGCGTTCGTCGAGGCAATGAGGAGCCCCATGTATCCAGGAGTGCACGCCAGGACCGCCCCGGACAAACTCGCCGTCGTCCTGGCCGACAGCGACCGGAGCCTGACCTACCGCGAACTCGACGACCGGTCGGCAGCGCTGGCCCGCGTCCTGCACGATGCGGGTCTGCGCACCGGTGACGTCGTCGCCCTGCTCACCGACAATCAGCCCGAGGCCTTCGAGGTCTTCTGGGCCGCTCTCCGGTCCGGTCTGTACATCACGGCGGTCAACAGTCACCTCACCCCCGGCGAGGTTGCGTACATCGTCGAGGACAGCGGCGCGAAGGCACTGATCGTGTCGGCGACGCTCGGCGAGCTCCCCGAACAGGTCGGCGAGAAGGTCGCGATCGGCTCGGTGCGACTCGCGTTCGGCGGCGCCGTGCGCGGCTTCGGGTCGTACGACGACGCCCTCGCCGCGGCCGGCCCTCGCCTCGACGAGGAGCCGTGCGGCGCCATCATGTTGTATTCGTCCGGAACCACGGGCTTTCCGAAGGGGATCCAGCCGCCACTGCCGGAACGTCGCGTCGACGAACCCGGCGAAGCGCTGGTGACGGTGGCGCAGTTCCTCTTCGGCATCACCGACTCCGACATCTACTACTCCCCCGCCCCGATCTACCACGCGGCGCCTCTGCGCTGGGGCGGCGCGATCCACGCGCTCGGCGGCACCGTGGTTCTCGCCGAGAGGTTCGACGCCGAGACCGCGCTGCGGCACATCGAGGAACACAAGATCACCGCCGGTCAGATGGTGCCGACGATGTTCGTCCGCATGCTCAAGCTCGACGACGACATCCGTGCCCGCCACGACCTGTCGAGCCTGCGCGTGCTCGTCCACGCCGCAGCTCCGTGCCCGCCGGAGGTCAAGCGGGCGATGATCGACTGGCTCGGACCGGTGATCTACGAGTACTACAGTTCCACCGAGGCCAACGGGATCACCTTCATCAACAGCCAGGAATGGCTCGACCACCCGGGTTCGGTGGGCAAGAGCGTGCTCGGTCCCGCGCACATCTGCGACGAGAAGGGCCGGGAACTGCCGGTCGGGGAGGTGGGGACCATCTACCTCGAAACCGAGAACGTTCCGTTCTCGTACCACAACGATCCCGCGAAGACGGCGGCGTCTCAGCATCCCGAGCATCCGAACTGGACCACGGTCGGCGATCTCGGTTATCTCGACGAGGACGGTTATCTGTATCTGACCGACCGCAAGTCGTTCACGATCATCTCCGGTGGCGTGAACATCTATCCGCAGGAGATCGAGAACATCCTCGCGCTGCACCCGGCCGTCGAAGACGTCGCCGTGATCGGCGTGCCGCACCAGGAGATGGGCGAGGAGGTCAAGGCGGTCGTCCAGGTGTCGTCGGGCACTACCGGATCACCCGATCTCGCCGACGACCTCATCGCGTACGTCCGCGAGCGTGTCGCGCACTTCAAGGTGCCGCGGTCGGTGGACTTCGTCGACGAACTGCCCCGCACACCCACGGGCAAGCTGGTGAAGGGAAAGCTGAAGGCGGCCTACACCTCCTGAGGCCCGCAGGCTACGCCTGCTGAGGCCCGTCACCCGACAGCGGGCGTGAACCGTCCTCACGGAACGGTTCACGCCCGCTGTCGCGTTCCTGACGCAGAACCACGTCGGCGATCGTGTGCACCTGGTCGACGTCGCGACAACCGACCAGCAGCATCGTCACGCCGGCCTCCTCCCAGCGCTTCACACCCTCGCGGACCTCGCCGGCGTTGCCGACGATCATCGTCTCGGTGACCATCTCGTCCGGAATCGCCGCCGCCGCTTCGTCCTTGCGACCGGCACGGAACAGCGCCGTCACCTCCTCGACCACGGCGTCGTAGCCCATCCGCCGGTAGACCTGCGCGTGGAAGTTCAACTCCGGCGCACCCATTCCCCCGACGTACAGCGCGGTCACCGGTTTCATCGCCGCGATCGTCCCTGCGCGATCGTCCGTGACGACCACTTGGCAGGTCGCCGCGATCTCGAAATCCTCACGGGTGCGCCGGGCGCCCGGCCGAGCGAATCCTTCGTCGAGCCATTCGTCGTACATCGACGCCAGCCGGGGGGTGTAGTAGATCGCGAGCCAGCCGTCGGCGATCTCGGCGGTGAGCGCGACGTTCTTCGGCCCTTCGGCGCCGATCCAGATGGGGATGTCCGACCGCAGCGGGTGCGTGATGGGCTTGAGCGGTTTGCCGAGCCCGGTGGATCCCGCACCCGCATAGGGCAGCGGGAAGTGCGGACCGTCGCTGGTCACCGGCGCTTCGCGCGCAAGCACCGTGCGGATCACGTCGACGTACTCGCGGGTGCGCGCGAGAGGTTTCGCGAATGGCTGCCCGTACCAGCCCTCCACCACCTGTGGCCCCGAGACACCGAGCCCGAGGATGTGCCGGCCGCCGGAGAGGTGATCGAGTGTCAGCGCGTGCATCGCGCAACTCGTCGGGGTACGCGCGGAGATCTGCACGACCGACGTGCCGAGCCGTACCCGTTCGGTGGACGAACCCCACCACGCCAGCGGAGTGAATGCGTCCGACCCCCACGACTCGGCGGCGAAGACGGCGTCGAATCCTTCGGCCTCGGCCGCAGCGACGAGTTCCGGTGCGTTCGAGGGCGGCTGAGCACCCCAGTAACCCAGTTGCAGTCCCAGTTTCATTGGACGCCTTTCCTGTCGGACGAATTGCGACGAGGTGCAGTTCGCGCGCCGCTCTTGCCAGCAACACTAGAACCTGTTCTACTCGAAATTGTGAGCCTGGGAAAGAGCGCGGTTGCCGAGCCACCGCTGAACGCACCGCTGAATCTGAAGTTCGACTACACACGATCCACCGGGCCGACCGTCGGAGCCTTCGTCACCGGACTGCGCGACGGCCGCATTCTCGGCGCCCGCGGATCCGACGGACGGGTTCTCGTCCCGCCCCCCGAATTCGACGCGGTCACCCATGAGCCGCTCACCGATTTCGTCGAGGTCGGTCGGACCGGCACTGTGGTGAGCTGGACGTGGAACGCCGAGCCGCTGCCCGGGCAGCCGTTCGACCGGCCGTTCGCGTGGGCGTTGATCCGCCTCGACGGAGCCGACACGACGCTGCTGCACGCGGTCGACGTCGCATCCCCGGACGAGATCGAGACGGGTCTGCGCGTGCGGGCCCGCTGGGCCGCCGAACGTACCGGCGACATCCACGACATCGAAGCCTTCGAACCCGGCGAGGCGACGATCACCGTCGCAGCGACCGAGGGCGAACCGGTCACGATGATCACCACCCCCGTCGACCTGCACTACCGACATGCAGCCTCCCCCGAAGAGTCCTGGTACCTGCGAGGGCTCAAGGAAGGCAAGATCATCGGCGGCCGCACCGGACCGGGCGGCAAGGTCTACGTGCCCCCGCGCGGCGCGAGTCCCACCGACGGGGTGCCCACCAAGGAACCCGTCGAGCTTCCCGACAGAGGCATCGTCACCACCTTCTGCATCGTGAACGTGCCGTTCATGGGCCAGCAGATCAAGCCGCCCTACGTTGCCGCGTACGTGCTGCTCGACGGCGCCGACATCGCGTTCCTGCACCTGATCCTCGAGTGCGACGCATCCGAGGTGCGGATGGGGATGCGCGTCGAGGCGAAGTGGCGTCCGCGCGAGGAGTGGGACCACACGCTGCGCAACATCGAGTACTTCCGGCCCACCGGCGAACCCGACGCCGATTACGACACCTTCAAACACCACCTCTGAGAGCGGCGAATTCATGACAGACATTGCAGTCGTCGGCTTCGCGCACGCTCCGCACGTGCGCGAGACGTTCGGCACCACCAACGGCGTCGAGATGCTCGTCCCGTGCTTCCAGGAGCTGTACGACAAGCTCGGCATCACCAAGTCCGACATCGGTTTCTGGTGCTCGGGTTCCTCCGATTATCTTGCCGGACGCGCATTCTCGTTCATCTCGGCGATCGACGCGATCGGCGCCGTTCCTCCCATCAACGAGTCACACGTCGAGATGGACGCGGCCTGGGCGTTGTACGAGGCGTGGGTCAAGCTCATCACCGGTGAGGTCGACACCGCCCTGGTGTACGGTTTCGGCAAGTCGTCGGCCGGCACCCTGCGGCGCACGCTCTCCCTGCAGCTCGACCCGTACCTCGTGGCGCCACTGGGCGTCGACTCCGTCTCACTCGCCGGCCTGCAGGCGCGCATGGGTCTCGAATCCGGCAAGTGGACGGCACGCGAGATGGCCGAGGTTGCCGTCCGCAGCCACGCGGCTGCGAAGGGCAATCCCAGGGCGCAGCTCTCGGGAGACCTCGACATCGACGAACTGCTCACGCAGCCGTACATCGCCGATCCGCTCCGCAAGCACGACTGCGCTCCCGTCACCGACGGTGCTGCCGCCATCGTCCTCGCGACCGGCGACCGCGCTCGCGAACTGTGCGAGAACCCCGCGTGGATCACCGGGATCGAGCACCGCACCGACTCACCGAACTTCGGTTCGCTCGACCTCACGGTGTCGCCGTCGACGCGGGCCGCAGCGCAGGCCGTCACCGGCGGCGACACCGCCTTCGACGTCGCCGAACTGCACGCGCCGTTCACGCACCAGGAACTCATCCTCCGCGAGGCGATCGGCCTGGGCGAGTCGACGACGATCAACCCGTCCGGCGGACCGCTGACGGGCAACCCGATGTTCTCCGGCGGTCTCGAGCGCATCGGCTACGCCGCGCAGGCGATCATGACCGGCACCGCCGGACGCGCACTCGCGCATGCGACGAGTGGTGCTGTGCTGCAACAGAATCTGGTAGCCGTTCTGGAGGGACGCAACTGATGGCGAAGCAACCCGCAGCTGTCCTCGGCACCGGGCAGACCCACTACGTCGCCAAGCGGCACGACGTGTCGATGTCCGGACTCGTCCGCGAAGCGATCGACTGCGCCATGGCCGACGCGCAGGTCGGCTGGGACGACATCGACGCCGTCGTCATCGGCAAGGCCCCCGACCT
The DNA here is from genome assembly GCF_013602415.1 of Rhodococcus sp. B50. Taxonomy (NCBI): domain Bacteria; kingdom Bacillati; phylum Actinomycetota; class Actinomycetes; order Mycobacteriales; family Nocardiaceae; genus Rhodococcus; species Rhodococcus sp. B50. The sequence continues at coordinate 3,125,626 of NZ_WPAG02000002.1, forward strand.
GTTCGAAGGTGTCATGATGCCCGAACTGTCGATGGTCGACGCCATCGGTGCCACGGGCAAACCGATGCTGCGCGTGCACACCGCCGGGTCCGTCGGGGGTTCGACGGCGAACGTCGCGGCAAGCCTCGTGCAGGCCGGTGTCCACCGTCGGGTGCTCGCGGTGGCCTGGGAGAAGCAGTCGGAATCCAACGCGATGTGGGCGCTGTCCACTCCGGTACCGTTCACCATGCCGGTCGGCGCCGGTGCCGGCGGATACTTCGCGCCGCACGTCCGCTCGTACATCCGCCGGGCCGGCGCTCCCGAACACATCGGGGCAATGGTCGCCGTCAAGGACCGTCTCAACGGCGCGAAGAATCCGTATGCCCATCTGAAGCAGCCCGACATCACCCTCGAGAAGGTGCAGGCCTCGCAGATGCTGTGGGATCCGATCCGGTACGACGAGACGTGCCCGTCGTCCGACGGTGCGTGCGCGGTGGTGCTCGGCGACGAGGACACCGCGAAGGCTGCCGAGCAGGCAGGCCGCCGAGTGGCCTGGATCCACGCCACGGCGATGCGCACCGAACCGACCACCTACGCGGGTCGCGACCAGGTCAATCCCGAAGCCGGCCGCATCGCCGCCGCAGCCTTGTGGAAGCAGGCCGGTATCACCGATCCACTCACCGAGATCGACTGCGCCGAGATCTACGTGCCGTTCTCGTGGTTCGAGCCGATGTGGCTCGAGAACCTCGGTTTCGCCCCCGAAGGTTCGGGATGGAAACTCACCGAGGCCGGTGAGACCGCTATCGGCGGTCAGTTACCGATCAACATGTCCGGTGGCGTGCTCTGCTCCAACCCGATCGGTGCGTCGGGGATGATCCGGTTCGCGGAGGCCGCGATCCAGGTGATGGGCAAGGCCGGGGAACATCAGGTCGACGGTGCCCGCAAGGCACTCGGGCACGCCTACGGCGGTGGATCGCAGTACTTCTCGATGTGGGTGGTGGGCTCCGACCGGCCCACGAATTAGGAGGCGTCATGGTCTCGTTCACCGTCGGGGTCGCGATGACCCCGCTCGACCAGCTCACCGGCATCGCGCAGACGGCCGAGGAGTGCGGTTACACCTCGATCACACTGCCCGACTCGCTGTTCTTCATGGAGAAGCAGACGGTCGACTATCCGTACACGCCCGACGGTTCGCGGATGTGGACACCCGACACCCCGTGGGTCGATCCGCTCATCGCCGCGGCATCCATGGCGGCGGCTACGTCGACGATCCGGTTCTACACGCAGGTCCTCAAGCTCGGCTCCCGCAATCCGGTCCTGCTGGCACGCCAGGTGGGGTCGGTCGCGAACCTTACCGGCAACCGGTTCGGTCTCGGTGTCGGGATCGGCTGGGCACCGGAGGAATTCGAGTGGTGCGGTGTTCCCTATGCGAAGCGGGGTAAACGCGTCGACGAGATGATCGACGTGCTGAAGCTGATCCTCGGTGGCGGCATGGTCGAACACCACGGCGAGTTCTACGAGTTCGACCGGTTGCAGATGAGCCCGGCACCCACCGAACCGGTGCCCTTCTACGTGGGCGGGCACACCGATGTCGCGCTTCGCCGTGCCGCGCGCATCGGCGACGGTTGGACGTCGGCGATGATCAAGTTCGACGATCTCGTCGGTGTCGTCACGCGGCTGCGTGAACTGCGTGACGAATACGGCCGCAGCGACCTGCCGTTCGAGATCCAGGCGGTATGCATCGACAGGTTCGGCTCGTCCGGATATGCGGAACTGGCCGACGCGGGGGTCACCGACATCATCGTCGTGCCGTGGATCTTCGACGGCCACGGATTCGACTCCCCGCTCGAGGCGAAGCAGGAATCGTTGCGGAAGTTCGCCGACAAGTACATTCACGGAAAGGGCTCGGCATGAGCGAGGAGCACCCCGCACGGGTGGCGGCACGGGCGTCGCAGGCGGCGGCGAGCGGCAGACGCAAGTACGAATGGTTGGCGTTGTTCGCCGAGGACGCGTGTGTCGAGGATCCGGTCGGACCGTCCGGTTTCGACCCCGAGGGCAAGGGCCATCACGGCCACGAGGCCATCGGCAAGTTCTACGACATGACCATCGCGAACACCGAGAAACTCGAGTTCCTGATCGACGACGTGCTGGTGTGCGGTGACGAGTGCGTGAACATCGGCACCATTCGTACGACGATGGGCGGAAACCTCATCGACGCGGAAGGGGTGTTCGTCTACCGGGTGAACGGGGACGGGAAGATCGTGTCGTTGCGCGCGTTCTGGGAAGTGGATCGAGCGATGAAGACCATCCGACCTGTCTCGTAGAGTCGGGCTATGGGCACAGCCGGGATCGTTCTTGCGGCAGGGGACGGCTCGCGATTGGGTGGACGTGCGAAAGCGCTGCTCCCCCACCGCGGCCGCCCCCTGCTGCATACCGTCGTCGATGCTCTGCTCGACGGCGGATGCGACGCCGTCGTGGTGGTGACCGGCGCGTACGGAGACGACGTGGCGACGGCATGCCCGCCCGGCACCACCGCCGTACACAATCCCGACTGGCCCGACGGTATGTCGACCTCCCTGCGCCGTGGGGTCGATGCCGCGCGGGCCCACGACCGGATCGCGCTCACCGTCGTCGATTTTCCCGGTATCACAAGCGAACTGGTTCGATATCTTCTCGATGTGCACCGCCCGGGTACGGTGACGCTCCCGATCTTCGGCGATCGCCCCGGTCATCCGGTGGTGTTCGATATCGCCGACGCTCTCGTCGCCGCCGACGAAGCCACCGGCGACGAGGGAGCACGATCATTCCTCGCCCGGAACCGTGAACGGGTGCGCCGCGTCGAGTGCACACCCCTCGCCGATGCCGGTGATATCGATACTCCCGAGGATCTGCAGCGCCTCGACTGATTTCGCGTAACGGATCAGGCGAGGGTCGTACGGGACTTCATTTTTTCGGCCCATTGCTCGGCGTCGTCGACACCCAGCACGAGCGCCGTGCGCCTGTGGCCTTCCAATTCGATGCGCACGGCGGGCTGCCCACGCCGCACGGAGACGAGTTCGTTGCGTCCGCGACCACGCCAGGAACCGATCTTGCGCACACCCGGCAGTCCGAGACCCGGAGCGCGGATTCCGCGTGCCGCAGCAAGCCCGTCGGCGTGCGCTTCCACCTTCCGGATCGCGGTCAGCGGCACATCGACATTGCCGATCAGTCCGGCGATCTTCTCGAAGACCGTGAAACGCACCTGCAAGGTTTCGTTGTTCCAAGCCATCGTTGTCATATCAACGATTATTCTCATTTATGAGAACAATGTCAACTGTGAGAAGGTCGAGCATGGAGGGAGAGCATGACGACCGCAGAACTGTTGTTGCATCCGGTACGCCTACGCATCGTCCAGGCGCTGCTCGGAGACCGAACCGCTACCCCTGCACAACTGAAAGCGTTGCTCGACGACGTCTCCACCGCGACCCTCTACCGGCAGATCGCCGTCCTGGCCGATGCCGGCATCCTCGAGGTCGTGGCCGAACGCCGCGTCCGGGGCACGGTCGAGCGCACCTACCGTCTCGTCGTAGAACGCGCGCAGGTGACCGGGGACGACGCGGTCGCGATGAGCAACGACGAGCACCGGCGAGCCTTTCTCGCGTTCACCGCGCAGTTGCTCGCCGACTTCGACGCCTATCTCGACGACCCGGCGCGTCGCAGCCTGGCCGAGGACGTCGTCGGCTATCGGCAGGTCGCCCTCGACCTGACGGACGAGGAGGCACTGTCGATGGTGTCCGAGATCGGCGGGGTACTCGCGCGCTTTGCGGAACTCGGCCCGGCACCGGACCGGCGGCGCCGGCTGATCAGTAGAATCATCATGCCGGGCCGAGACGTCGCGGACTGATCCGCTCCCGATGCCGGGAGGGCGAGCCCGCTCGGACAACGCACGAGACCCCCGACCACGCAACGGCAATCGGGGACCTCTTCCGAGAACTCGGATCAGTGCTGGACCGGGCACCCACCCGAAGTCTTGTAGTCCACCTTGAATTCCTTGATGCCGTTGAGCCAACCCGACCGCAGGCGGTGCGGGTCGCCGATCTTCGTGATATCCGGGACGTGATCCGCGATCGCATTGAAGATCAGGTCGATCTCCATGCGGGCGAGATTGGCGCCCAGGCAGTAATGTGCTCCCGTCCCACCGAATGCCAAGTGCGGGTTCGGATCCCGGAGAATGTTGAACTCACGAGGGTTCTCGAACACTTCTTCGTCGTTGTTGGCCGACGCGTACAGCATGACCACGCGCTCGCCCTTGCGGATCGTCTGCCCGCCGAGTTCGGTGTCCTCGAGTGCGGTGCGCTGGAACGAGGTGACCGGCGTGGCCCAGCGAATGATCTCGTCGGCGGCGGTCTTCGGACGGTCGCGCTTGAAGATCTCCCACTGCTCCGGGTTGTCGAGGAAGGCGGCCATGCCGTGGGTGATGGCGTTGCGTGTGGTCTCGTTGCCTGCCACCGCGAGGACGATGAAGAAGAAGCCGAATTCTTCTGGGGCGAGTTCGTCGCCGTCGATGTCGGCTTCGATGAGAGTGGTGACGATGTCGTCCGCCGGGTTCGCCTTGCGCTCGGCTGCCATCTGGTACGCGTACCCGAGCACTTCCATCGACGCGGCCGCCGGGTCGGCGGTGTTGTCCGGGTCGTCGTAGCCCGTCATCTGGTTGGACCATTCGAAGATCTTGGCGCGGTCCTCCTGCGGCACACCGATGAGATCGGCGATGGCCTGCAACGGGAGTTCAGCGGCGATCTGCGTGACGAAGTCGCCACCGCCGGCCTCACACGCCTCTCCGACAATGGCCCTCGCGCGGCGATCCAGTTCGTCGCGCAGGCCGTTGATCGCGCGCGGCGTGAACCCGCGGGCGACGAGTTTGCGCAGTTTGGTGTGTTCGGGAGCGTCCTTGTTGAGCAGGACGTGACGCTGCAGTTCGATGGCTTCGCGCGGCATGTCGTCGTTGAACCGCGGAATCGCAGTGTTCTCCCAGTTGGAGAACACGTCGCTCCGGCGGGAGACCTCACGGACCTCCTCGTGCCGGGAGACAACCCAGAATCCGTCGTCGTGGAACCCACCGACGTCGGGAGACTTCTTGTTCCACCACACCGGCGCCGTCTTCCGCAGTTCCGCGAACTCTTCGAACGGCATACGGTCTAGATACAGATCGGGGTCGGTGAAGTCGATGTCCTCGGGGATGTTCGGCTGCGCCACTGATATCTCTCCTGCCCTGGCGAGTACCGCTCGCGTGATATGGAACACGTTCTAAAACCATTCAAACACAGCTCTGCCGCGCGACCAAGGGATCCGCACGTCCCGTGGGATAATCGAGTTCTGTTGCCTGTCGAGGAAACCTGTTCTATTTTGCGAAGAACGTAGGAGAAAGGAGCCCGAAGTGGGCACACCAGTCATCGTCGAGGCCGCACGGACCCCGATCGGCAAGCGAGGTGGATGGCTCGCGGGCCTGCACGCTGCCGAGATCCTGGGCGCCGTCCAGGGCGGACTCGTCGAACGCGCCGGTATCGACGCCGAGCTCGTCGAACAGGTCATCGGTGGCTGCGTCACCCAGGCGGGCGCCCAGTCCAACAACATCACCCGCACCGCGTGGCTCAATGCAGGCCTGCCCTGGCAGGTCGGCGCGACCACCATCGACGCCCAGTGCGGGTCGGCGCAGCAGGCCAACCACCTCATCGCGGGTCTCATCGCCACCGGCGCCATCGACGTGGGCATCGCGTGCGGCATCGAGGCGATGACCCAGGTCCCCCTCGGTGCCAACGTCGGTGATCAGGCCGGCCCGCGCCGGCCGGAGTCCTGGAACATCGACATGCCCAACCAGTTCGAGGCGGCCGAACGTATCGCGCGGCGTCGCGGCATCACCCGCGAGGACGTCGACGCGCTCGGAGTGCGATCACAGCAGCTCGCGAAGCAGGCCTGGGACGAGGGCCGGTTCGACCGCGAGGTGCTGCCGGTCGTCGCGCCCGTCGTGGACAAGGAAGGCAACCGCACCGGCGAGAAGATGACGGTCACCCGCGATCAGGGTCTGCGCGAGACGTCGACCGAGTCGCTGGCGAAGCTGAAGCCGGTGCTCGAGGGCGGCATCCACACGGCCGGCACGTCGTCGCAGATCTCGGACGGGGCCGCAGCCGTGCTGCTCATGGATTCCGACCGGGCGAAAGCGCTCGGATTGAAGCCGCGGGCGCGGATCGTCGCGCAGGCGCTCGTGGGGGCCGAACCCGAATTCCACCTCGACGGTCCCGTGCAGGCGACCGAAAAGGTGCTGAGGAAGGCAGGCATGAGCATCGACGATCTCGACCTGTTCGAGGTCAACGAGGCCTTCGCGTCGGTGCTGCTGTCCTGGGCTCAGGTGCACGGACCCGACATGGACAAGGTCAACGTCAACGGGGGTGCCATCGCACTGGGCCATCCCGTGGGTTCCACGGGTTCCCGACTGATCACCACCGCACTGCACGAACTCGAGCGTCGCGACGCGTCGACTGCACTGATCTCGATGTGCGCCGGTGGCGCGCTGGCGACGGGCACGATCATCGAGCGCATCTGACGTGGGCAGCGAAGCAGCACCGAAGGGCCTGGATTCGAAGGCCACCGTCTCGATCATCAAGTGGATGTCCCGATTCAACGTCGCGGCGTACCGGGCAACAGGAGGGCGCCTCGGCGGGAAGTGGCGAGTGGGCAGCGCCTTCCCGTGGGGCATCCCGGTGTGCCTGGTGACCACGATCGGGCGGAAGACCGGACAGCCGCGCACGGCCCCGCTGCTGTTCCTCGAGGACGGCGACAAGGTGATACTGGTGGCATCCCAGGGAGGACTTCCGAAGCACCCCTTGTGGTTCCGTAACATCCAGGCGAATCCTGAGGTCACCGTCCAGATCAAGTCGCGGATCCGGACGATGCGGGCTCGCGTGGCGAGCGACGAGGAGCGGGCCGCGTACTGGCCGAAGCTCACGGCGATGTATCCGGATTTCGACAACTACCAGTCGTGGACCGACCGGGTCATTCCCGTCGTCGTGTGCGAGTGAGCCGGGTTCACGGACTGCACGGTCGCCCGGATCGTCTCGGGCGGGAATACTGAGTCCCGTACGTCCATGTTCTCGACGAAGGGATGTCGCACGATGGCAACCACGAATCACGACAAGGTACTCGACCGGCGCGAGATCGCAGCTGCGCTGCTTCGAGCACTCGAGAGACGCCACGAGGTGCTCGACGTGATCGTCGAAAGCAAGGACCGGGCCGAGGCCGTCTCTGAGCTCGCCTCGCTGCTCGACACCGACGAGTTCTGTGCGGAGGCCGTGCTCAATCTTCCGTTCCGCCGCCTGACGCAGGCGGAGCGGAAGAAGATCCGCGAGGAACTCGACGATCTCGATGCGGTACTGCAGTGGACGACGGCGGCGCGGCCGTACGCGACCGGCGCGCATTTCCGGCTGCGTCCCATCTCCCACAGCGCGGCCGACACCGCGCTGTTCACGGTGCGCTGCGCCGACCAGCTGGGCGACGACAGCGACGAGCGGGTCGAGTCGGAACGACAGCGTGGCGCCGAGTTGATGGACGACGAGTCCGGGATGTGGCTTGTGGCCGAAGACCTTTCGGGCGACGAGCCGAAGGCCATCGGGTTCGCGTTCGGTGAGCTGACCGGCAACGAGGTCGACGTGCGGATCTGGGTGCATCCCGAGTTCCGCAAGCAGGGTTACGGCACCGCCACGCTCAAGCAGGCGCGTTCCGAACTCGCCGCGTACTTTCCCGGCTCCACCCTCATCATCCGCACACCGGCTTAGGCGGCTGCGCCGCTCGTGCGCGTTTCCGGTAGCAATTGCTACCGGAAACGCGCACGGGGGCCGTCAGGCCCCGTATACCGGAGTCGGCGGCTGTGACGCCGCGATCAGCTTTTCGACGACGGGGCCGAGTTCCTTGGGATCCCAGCGGTCGCCCTTGTCGATCGCCTCGCCGTGCCGCCACCCGTCGGCCAGCGACACCTTGCCGCCCTCGGCCTCGAACACGCGACCGGTCACGTCCTTCGCTTCGGCACTGCCGAGCCACACGACCAGCGGCGAGACGTTCTCCGGCGCCATGGCGTCGAAACCCTCGTCGGGCGCAGCCATCATCTCGGCCATCGCGCCCCCGGCGCCGACGGTCATCCGGGTGCGTGCCGACGGTGCGATCGCGTTGACGGTCACACCGTAGCGGCCGAATTCGGCTGCGGCCTGGATGGTGAGCGTTGCGATACCGGCCTTGGCGGCGGCGTAGTTGCCCTGACCGATGCTGCCCATCAGACCGGCGCCCGAGCTGGTGTTGATGATGCGGGCGTCGACGGGGTTACCGGCCTTGGCCTCGGCGCGCCAATAGGACATGGCGTGACGCATCGGCGCGAAATGCCCCTTGAGGTGCACGCGGATGACGGCATCCCACTCGTCCTCGCTCATGTTGGCGAGCATGCGGTCGCGCAGGAAGCCGGCATTGTTGACGAGCACGTCGAGCCGGCCGAAATTGTCGAGCGCCGTCTTCACGAGGTTCTCGGCACCGGCCCAGTCGGCGACGTCGTCACCGTTGACGACGGCTTCGCCGCCTGCGGCACGGATCTCCTCGACGACCAGTTCACCCGGGCTCTCACCCGTGGCGGATCCGTCGCTGCCGACACCGATGTCGTTGACGACGACCTTTGCCCCCTCGGCCGCGAAGGCCAGGGCGTGGGCGCGGCCGAGGCCACGCCCGGCGCCGGTCACGATGACGACGCGCCCGTCCAGCAGTCCACTCACTTCGTCTCCTTCGTTCGGGCCGCTGCCATATAGGCAGGGCGTTCACCGCCGCCGTGGACGGTCAATGTCGATCCGCTGACGTAGCTCGACAGCGGAGAGGCCAGGAACGCGGCGCAGTGGCCGATGTCCTCGGGCTGAGCCAGCCGGCCCAGTGGGACGGTCTCGCCGACTGCGGCGACACCCGCCTTGTCTCCGTAGAACAGGTGCGACTGTTCGGTTTCGACCAGGCCGACCACCACCGAGTTCACCCGTACCTTCGGTGCCCACTCGACGGCGAGCGACTGTGCAAGGCTGTCGACGCCCGCCTTGGCCGCACCGTAGGCCGCGGTGCCCGGGGAGGGGCGGGATCCGCTCACGCTCGAGATGTTGACGATCGATCCCCCGGTGTCCTGCTTCTGCATCACCGCGTTGGCGGCCTGCGCGACCAGCAGCGGGGACAGCAGGTTCAGCTCCACGATCTTGGCGTGGAACTTCGGGCTGGCATCGGCTGCCAGCGCGAACGGCGAGCCACCGGCATTGTTCACCACGACGTCGAGCCGGCCGTGGCGGTCCACGATCGTCTCGATCAACGTGCCGACCTGATCGGCGTCGCGGACGTCGCACTTCAGGAACTCCGCGGTCCGCCCGTCTGCTTCGAGTGGCTGTTCGGGTTCGTTGCGTGCACACGTCACGACTGTCGCGCCGGCGCGGAGGAACACCTTGGTGATACCTGCACCGACTCCTCGTATCCCCCCGGTGACGAGCACGACCGCACCGTCGAGTCCCAGATCCATTCGCTGCCTCCACGTCGTTCACCCCGCAGGATGCGCGGGTCTCACGCCGACAACTTACCAAGCAATCGCTTGGTTTGGTACCGGCTCCCCCGCCCTCCGACCTCCGCTCCTGCTCAGTGGGAATCGAGGGATGTTGCTTGTCGACCCCACTTAGCGTGACGACGAACGCGCGTGCCGAAGAGGAGTGATTGGCCATGCAGACCGTCGAGCAGGATTACGAGAAATACGTCGGGCAGGTGGCCGAACCACCCCGCGTGGCGCGATACGCGGTCAACGACGCCATGATCCGCAACTGGGTCGAGGCCCACGACGACTTCAATCCGATCTACGTCGACGCCGAGGTCGCCCGCGAAACCGGACGCGATTCGATCGTCTGCCCGCCCGCCATGATCTCCACCTGGATCATGGCCGGCTACCGCCGCTGGCGTGAGGTCCAGCGCAAGCGCGCCGAGGGCGTGGTGGAAGACTTCGCGTACTCCCGGATGCTCGCCGACCTCGATCGTGAGGGTTTCACCTCCGTCGTCGCGACGAACGTCGAGCAGGACTACCACCGCGAACTCGCCCCGGGCGACCACATCACCGCCCATTACACGATCGAGTCCGTATCCGAGGTCAAGCGAACGGGTCTCGGCGACGGCCGATTCTTCACGCTCTACAAGCGTTACGAGGATCAGAACGGCGAACTCGTCGCCGAAGAACGTTTCCGGATGCTCCGGTTCGACCCGAACACCGACAAGGAGACGCGATGACCGCCGTCCCCCGGCTCACCATCACCCAGGACAACCAGTTCTGGTTCGACGCCGTCCGTGAGGGCCGACTCGAGATCCAGCAGTGCAACGAGTGCGGTACCCTGCGCCACCCTCCGGGTCCGGCATGCCCGGCGTGCCGCTCGTTCGAGTGGAAGACCGTCGAATCCTCCCGGCGCGGAACGCTTCACAGCTGGACGATCATCCACCATCCCCAGGATCCGGCCTTCGAGTACCCGCTCGCCGTCGGACTGATCGACCTCGACGAAGGAATCCGCATCGTCGCCGACATCGCCGGCGTCGACCACGACACCCTCGAGATCGGCATGGAACTCGAGGTGGGATTCGCCGAGCACGCACACGGCGAGATCCTGCCTCAGCTGCGCAAGCCCGGAGGAGACGCATGAACCTCGTCGAATGCACTGTCGGGCAGGAACTTCCCGAACTCGTCCTGCCGATGGATCGCACCACCATCGTGGCCACCGCGATCGCCTCGCAGGATTTCGAAGATGTTCACCACGACCCGGATGCCGCACTCGGACGCGGCACCCCGGACGTCTTCATGAGTATCAACGCCACGAACGGTTTCGTCGACCGGTACGTCACCGATTGGACCGGACCGTCGGCGCGGGTACGCCGCGCGTCGTTGCGCCTGGGCGTGCCCTGCTTCCCCGGTGATCCCATGCACATGAACGGTGAGGTGACCGCCGTCGACGGCGCGACCGTCACTCTGAAGGTGCAGGGCCGCAACAGCAGAGGCGTCCACGTCACCGCCGAGGTCGTGGTGGAGCCCTACGAGAGGAAGGCACGATGACCGTCAAGGGCTTCTCCGGAACCGCTGCTATCGCCGGCATCGGAGCCACCGAATTCTCCAAGAACTCCGGTCGCAGCGAATGGCAGCTCGCGTGTGAGGCGGTACTCGCAGCGCTCGCCGACGCACAGATCGGCGTCGAAGAGGTCGACGGCTTCGCGTTGTTCACCATGGAGACGAACCCCGAGATCGCGGTCGCCCGCGCACTCGGCATTCCCGAGCTGAAGTTCTTCAGCCGCATCCCGCACGGCGGCGGTGGTGCCTGTGCCCCCGTGCAGCAGGCCGCACTGGCCGTCTCGAGCGGTGTCGCCGACGTCGTTGTGGTCTACCGCGCCTTCAACGAGCGCTCCGGCCACCGATTCGGTGCCGGACCGCCGCCGTTCGCCTACAACTCGAGTACCGACCAGGAATACCGGAACTGGATCAACCCGTACGGCCTGCTCACTCCCGCACAGCAGGAAGCCTTCCTGGCGCGCACCTACATGCACAAGTACGGCGCCACGAGCGCGGACTTCGGGCAGATCTCCGTGCTCTCGCGCAAGCACGCGGCGAACAATCCCAAGGCCTGGTTCTACGAGCGACCCATCACCATCGACGACCACCAGAATTCGCGGATGCTCGCCGACCCGCTACGTCTGCTCGACTGCTGCCAGGAGAGCGACGGCGGCCAGGCCCTGGTCATCGTGAGTGCCGAACGCGCACGTGATCTTCCGCATCCCCCTGCGATCATCACTGCCGCAGCGCAGGGCGTCGGTCCCCAGCAGATCTCGATGAGCAGTTACTACCGTGACGACATCGACGCGATGCCCGAGGTCGAACTCGTCGCCCGGCAGATGTGGGCCCAGGCCGGTTTCGGCCCCGAGGGCATCGACGCCGCGATTCTCTACGACGCCTTCACCCCCATGGTCCTCCTCCAGCTCGAGGAGTACGGCTTCTGCGGTCGTGGCGAGGCGAAGGACTTCATCGCCGACGGCAACCTGGAGGTGGACGGGCGGCTCCCGATCAACACCCACGGTGGTCAGCTCGGCGAAGGCTACATCCACGGCGTCAACGGCATCGCCGAAGGCGTCCGGCTCATCCGCGGCACGTCCGTGAACCAGCCGGCCAAGAACCTGGACAACGTGCTCGTCACGGGTGGATCGCCGGTGCCGCACAGCGCGATCGTCCTCTCGGCCGACCGTTAGGCCCGTAACCCGGGCCCCGAACACCTCTCAGGAGACCACATGCATCCCGAGCTGTCCGACACGTCACGGCGGCTGCGTACCGAACTGCGGGAGTATTTCGCCCGCATCATCGACGACGACGATCGACGTGCCCTGGTCGACCAGACCGAGGGCGGACCGGTCTTCGACAAGATCTACCGGCAGATGGGCTCCGACGGCTGGCTCGGCCTGGGATGGCCCGAGGAGTACGGCGGACGCGGCGAGGACCCCGAGGCACTCTACGTCTTCTACGACGAGACGATCCGCGCCGGCGCGCCGGTCTCGCTGGTCACGCTCAACACCGTCGCCCCGGCGCTGATGAAGTACGGCACGCAGGAGCAGAAGGACTTCTTCCTTCCCAAGATCCTCACGGGTGAACTGAAGTTCGCGATCGGGTACACCGAGCCCGGTGCCGGCACCGACCTTGCCGCACTACAGACCAAGGCGCGCGTCGACGGGGACGAACTGGTCATCAACGGCAACAAGCTGTTCACGTCTTCCGCCATCTTTGCCGATTGGATCTGGCTCGCCGTCCGTACCGATCCGGATGCTCCGCGCCACAAGGGGATCTCGGTCGTGCTCGTACCGACCTCCTCGCCGGGCTTCTCCGCCACCGAGATCAAGACCGTCGGTGGCATCAGCACCGCCGTGACGTACTACGAGGACATCCGCGTCCCGCTGAGCAACGTCGTCGGCGAACTCAACGGCGGCTGGACTCTGATCACGAGCCAGCTCAACCACGAGCGTGTCGCGCTGGCCGCCCGCGGGGGCATCGCCAACGAGATGTACGACGAGGTCCTCGCCTGGGCGAAGCAGGAACCATTCGGTCCCGGCGTGCTGTTCGACGTCCCGTGGGTACGTTCGACTCTCGCCGAGGTCTACGCGCTGCTGTCGGCAGCCGACCTCGTGAACCTGCGCCTGGTGTCGGACATCGCGGCCAACACACTCGACGGTGGCGACTCCGCCGCTGCGAAGGTGTTCGGAACCGAAGGCGTGGTCGCGGCGTACGGAATGTTGCAGGAGGTGCTCGGTGCCCGTGGTCTGCTGCGTCCCGGCAGCCCCGGAGCGGTGATCGAGGGCCGCGTCGAAGCACTCGGTCGACGCGCGCAGAACAACACCTTCGGCGGCGGAAGCAACGAGGTGATGCGCGAGATCGTGGCGGCCAGGACCCTCGGGATGACACTCGGCGCCCGACGACGTCCCGATACAACGGCCACGAAGACACCCGCCGAGACGAGGAGCTGACATGGAATTCGAACTCGATGACGACCTGATCGCGGTCGAGGATCTCGCCTCACAGGTCTTCGGCTCGCTCGCCACGGTCGAGCGGGTCGTCGAGGTGGAGCGCACCGAGGGCGGTTTCGACACCACCCTGTGGAAGGCACTCGCCGACTCCGGCCTGCTCGGACTCGCCCTGCCCGAGTCCGCCGGTGGTGCCGGCATGGGGATGCTCGGACTGACGACGATCCTGCAACAGCAGGGCCGCCGCGTCGCGCCCGTCCCCGTGTGGTCGACCGTCGCCGGTGCCGCTCTCCCGATCGCCCACTTCGGGTCGAGCACCCAGACAGCCCGGTTCCTGCCGGGCCTCCTCGATGGTTCCGTCGTCCTGACCGGCGCGTTCGACGACACCCCCGGCACGAGCCCGACCGTCACCGCCATCCGCAAAGGCGACGACCTCGTCGTCAGCGGTGAAATCCCATCCGTCCCGTGGGCTCCCGCCGTTGCGGGAGTCGTCGTCCCCGTCCGGTGCGACGACGACTCGGTTGCCGTCGTGATCGCACCGGTGGATGCGACCGGTGTCGAGACCACCCCGGTGGACGTGACCGGTCGGGGTGCCGAGGCGGCCGTGCGGTTCGCCGACGTGCACATCGGCGCCGAGGACGTCCTGATCGGTGACGGTGAGGAGATCGCCGCCTGGACCCGTCGTCGCATCCGCGTCGCTCTGGCCGCCGTCCAGCTGGGGGTGTGCGAGGAGACGCTGCGGGCTACGGCGAAGTACACCTCCGAGCGCGTGCAGTTCGGTCGTCCCCTGTCGACCAACCAGGCCGTCGCCCTGCGCGCAGCCGACGCCTACCTCGATACCGAAGCGATCCGACTCACCATGCGCAAGGCAGCGTGGTTGCTCGACGTCGGACGGGAGGACGAGGCCGACTCCGCGGCCCTGGTCGCGAAGTGGTGGGCGTCCCGCGGCGGTGTGCGTGTCGGCCTGACCGGTCAGCATCTGCACGGCGGCATCGGGGCCGATATCGACTACCCGATCCACCGTTACTTCCTGTGGGGACGGCAGTTGGCGTTCACCTTCGGAGGCGCGGACGCCACAGCAGCCGCTCTGGGTGACGTCCTGGACACCGCACCCCCGATCGGTGCGGCCGGATAACGAGCCGACTGTGCGACGCGAGTCCCCCTCCCCACGACCGTGGAGGGGGACTCGCGCGTTTCCGGCCCCTACTCCGACAGGTGCACGAGGAGCAGATCGCAGCTGCTCCGCACATCCGCCTCGGTCTCCTCGAGGGTCGCTGCCCCGTTGAGGTACGCCACCAGCAGCCCGGACCACATCATCGACAACAACCGCACGGCGTTCCGATCCTGTTCGGTCGGGTCGTCGAGGCCGGCCTTCTCGAACAGGATCCGATGGAACGTCCGCCTCACCTCTTCGGAGTCCGGCACCACCGCCGCCGGGGCGGTGCTGTTGGACAGCAGCATCGCCGAGGCCAGGCGAGGCCGGTCGACGAACCGCCTGGTCATCTCGACGAGCACCTCGGTAATCGCCTCGCGCGCGTTCACACCCGGCTTCCGCTCGGGGAGCCGGTCGGCGCCGAGCTCGAGTCTGTGGAGCAGCAACGCCACGAACAGATGCGTCTTCGACGGGAAATACCGGTACAGGGTGCCGATCGCGACCCCAGCGTTCTTCGCCACCTCGGCCATCTGGACACGGGACAGCTCGTGCTCGGACCCCAGTTCCGCCGCGGCCTCGAGGATCCGCACCTGCCGTCGCCGCTGCTCGGCCGAGGTCGGCTCCGCTCCGTCCCGTGCATTACCGATTCTGGGCACCGGTTCCCCTTTCCCTGATGACGGCCCGTCGATTCTGCACCGAACCACCGGGCAGATTGTCGCATCGCGGATTCTTCGCGGTCCCGAACGGTGGGATCCGAAGCTCGAAACGGCGTGCAGACACGGCGCTGCGGCCGGAAGTCCACTCAGCGAGAAGTTGCTCTGGCGTGTCGCGCGTCACCCATACGCTCGATTCCGAAGGACGTCGCCGCAGGCAGCGACCAGAACGAATCGGAGTGAGCCACATGCAGACCCGGATACCGACCCACGCAGCCGAGTTCGGCGTCGACCTGCCCACTCCGGACGAGATGCGTCGCGCCATGGGTCGTTTCGCGAGCGGAGTCACCGTCGTGACCGGTCTCGACGAGGACGGACCCACCGGCTTCGCGTGCCAGTCGTTCGCGTCGGTCTCACTCGAACCACCCCTGGTGTTGTTCTGCGCAGACCATCGCGGACGTGCGTGGCCGCGAATTCGCAACACCGGCCGGTTCACCGTCAACGTACTCGGTGCCGACCAGAGTGATCTGTGCGCGCGCTTCGGGTCGAGCCGCGGCCTGAAGTTCGACGGTCTCGACTGGGAACTCTCCCGCTGGGGCACTCCGTCGCTGCCGGATGTTCTCCTGCGGGTGCACGCGACGGTGGAGGACGTACACGTCGCGGGTGATCACGACGTCGTCATCGGGCGCGTCACCGAGCTCGAGTGCCTCGACGACGACAGCCCGATGGTGTTCTACCGCGGGGCGTTCGGGATCGAGCGGCGGTAAGGGCCCGGGGCCGGGCTTCGCAGACGACGACCTCCCACTCGCCGTCCTCCAGCGCCGAAGCCGACTCCTCCGCGGTGAACAGAAAGGAACGGTCACCGTGACGGAACCCTGTCGCCATATCGTCCGGATGGTGCCCCGCGACCAACAAGGTACCGCCGGGCGATCTCGACTCGGCTCGGTACGGAACCTCATAGGGCACCGTGCGCCGGTAACAGCCGCATCCGTCGTGCGCAGCTGCACGACAGTGGCGGGTTCGGTCTCTCGCGTGCGTGTGCGTATTTCGGGACCCTCGATGGATAATCACCGCTGTTCCCTCCAGTGTCCGGATAGGGCCGTCCGCCCCTATGGCAGAATCGTGGGAGCTGTGGAGGGGAGTATCCCCGAGTCCGCGGCGGTCTCGTCAATACGTTCGGCACCGATGCCGTTCCGGGGCCGCCGGTCCGGGAACGCTCCGGACGGGAGAGACCTCCGGCAGGTACACACCTACCGGAAGACGGGGCATTCCCATGCAAGTTTCCTTGACGACCTGGTTGATCACCATCGCCGTCATCGCGGCGCTGTTCGTGTTCGACTTCTATGCGCACGTGCGTAAACCTCACGCGCCGACCCTGAGAGAGTCGGGATTCTGGTCGGCGGTGTTCATTGCGATCGCACTCGTGTTCGGTGTGTTCGTGTTCCTGAACTGGGGATCGACCTACGGCGGTGAGTATTTTGCAGGTTATGTCACCGAGAAGGCACTGTCGGTGGACAACCTGTTCGTGTTCGTCATTCTCATGGCGACATTTGCAGTACCGCGTGAGTATCAGCAGAAGGTCCTCACCATCGGCATCGTTCTGGCGTTGGTCATGCGCGGGATCTTCATCGCCGTCGGCGCTGCCGCGATCAACGCCTACAGCTGGGTCTTCTATCTGTTCGGGATCTTCTTGATCTACACCGCCGTCAAGCTGATCCGCGATCACGGCAACGAGACCGAGAGCGTCTCCGAGAACAAGATGGTCGTCCTCGCCCGCAAATTCCTGCCGGTGCACGACGAGTACGACGGCGACAAGCTGGTCACCAGGATCGACGGCAAGAAGATGGTCACCCCGATGCTGCTCGCGCTTCTCGCGATCGGTTTCACCGACATCCTGTTCGCACTCGATTCGATCCCGGCGATCTACGGACTGACCGAAGAGCCGTATCTCGTGTTCACCGCCAACGCATTCGCCTTGATGGGCCTGCGCCAGTTGTTCTTCCTGATCGGCGGCCTGCTCGAACGCCTGGTCTACTTGTCCTACGGACTGTCGGTGATCCTTGCATTCATCGGCGTCAAGCTGGTGCTGCACGCGCTGCACGAGAACACCCTGGGCTGGATCAACGGTGGCGAGCACGTGGCGGTTCCGGAGATCTCCACCGGATTGTCACTGACCGTCATCGTCGGAGTTCTCGTCATCACGACCGTCGCGAGCCTGCTGAAAACGAAGCAGGCGAAGGACACTGTCGACAGCTGAGAACACGTCGGCGGCTCCCCGATGGCGCCGCCGGTCGCGGCAACGACGACCTCACTGTTCGGCCGCTATCGAATATGTGTCCTCAGGTGGCGCAACGCCATTCGAGGCGGCCGGTGGCCGGTTCCCGGAAAAGGGAACCGGCCACCGGTGTTCGAGGTGTCGGTCAGGCCGCGGTGTCGGCGGTGGGCATGAGTCGGGTGAGCACGTCGTTGAGGGTGATCAACCCGACCACTCGTCCCCCGTCGGTCACCGTCGCCAGGTGGTTACGACTCTCACGCATGGTGCGCAGCGCCTCGTACACCGGGACCTGAGCCTCCAGGGTCAGCGCCGGCCTCATGAGCCGCGCCGCGGTCGCTCCCGGCTCGGCCGCAAGAGCATCGCGCACATGCACCACCCCGTCGACGTGGCCGTTGCCGCGCACGAGCAGTCGAAGATGCCCGGTGCGGCGGGCGGTGTCGCGGATCAGTGCCGTATCCGCTTCGGGTGGGACACTGCTCGGATGGGCGTTGGGACGGACGATGTCACCGACCGTCAACGCCTCGAGTTCGAGCGCGCTGGTCAGGTGCCCGTGGTAACGCTCGTCGAGGGTGCCGACGGTAGCCGAGTGCTCGACCAGGTGTCGTAGAGCATCGGGATCCTGACCTGCCGCGACTTGGTCGACCGGGTCCACACCGACCTTGCGCAGGCACCAGTTGGCCATGTGGTTGAGCTGGACGATCAACGGTCGAGCGAACCACATGAATGCCCGCATCGGGATCGCCAGCATGGTCGCCGACTTCTCCGGGTGCGCGATCGCCCACGACTTCGGTGCCATCTCCCCCACCACCAGGTGCAGGAAGGTGACGATGATCAGCGCGAGGACGAACCCGACCACATCGGCCAGCCACAGCGGAGCTCCCCAGCTCTCGAAGGCCGGAGTCAGCCAATGGTGCACCGCGGGTTTGGTCACAGCACCCAAGGCCAGGGTGCATACGGTGATGCCGAGCTGGGAGCCGGCGAGCAACACCGACAGTTCGGAGGCGCTACGCAGCGCGGCACGGGCCGCACGGCTGTTCGGAGCGGCGTCCTCGAGACGATGGCGGCGGGCAGCGATCAGCGCGAACTCGACTGCGACGAAGAACGCGCTCGCCGCGATCAGGCCGACAGTGACCGCCAACACGATCCACGGGTTATCCATCGGTGTTCTCCGCTTCGTGAGTGCCCGCCGTGGAGGTCGAGGTACTCACCCGCACCAGGGACGGCACGTGCTTGTCCACCTCGAGCACCTCGGCATGCAGAGCCCGCCCACGCGGTGCATTCTCGTGCACCAGATCGGCAGGGTCCGGGACGAGTTCGATCGTGACGGTCTGTCCCATCTCGGGCAGCCCCCCGTATTCGGCGATGACCAGGCCGGCGAGGGTTTCGAAATCGCCCTGGGGTAGTTCGTGGTCGAGGGTGCGGGCGACCTCGTCCAGGTGCACGTCGCCGCGGATACGCCAGCCGTCACCATCGGGCACGATGACCTGCGCTTCGAAAGCCGGGTCGTGTTCATCGGCGATCTCGCCGACCAGTTCTTCCGCCATGTCCTCGATGGTGACCACACCGGCGAAACCACCGTACTCATCGATGACCAGGGCCATTTCCTCTTTCTCCTCGGACAGACGGGTCAGCACGTCCGGCAAGGGCAGCGTGGTCGGAACGATCACCGCCGGACGCAGAGCCTGCTCCACGGATCCGGCATCGGACTCACGGTCGAGCAGATCGTGCAGGTGCACCACCCCACGCAGATCGTCGGCGCTGTCGCCGACGACCGGATAGCGGGTATGCCCGGTGCTCATCTTCGCCAGCACCTGGGTGAGCGGTTCGTCGGCGCGGACGTAGTCCACCCGAGCCCGCGGAATCATCGCGTGTTCGGCGGTGCGGGTAGGGAAGTCGAGTATCCGATCGAGCAGCGTCGACAACTCCCGCGGCAACTCACCGGTATCGCGGGACTCGGCCACTATGTGCTCGAGATCGCGCGGCGTCGCCGAATGCTCCACATCGTGCACCGGTTCGATACGCAACATCCGCAGTAACAGGTTCGACGAAGCGTCGAACAGGGTGATCAGCCACCCGAACACTTTCAGGTAGATCGTCGTGGAGAATGCCAACCACCGGGCCACCGGCTCGGGACGGGCGATCGCAAGGTTCTTCGGGAACAGTTCGCCGAAGACCATCTGCACCACGGTGGAGAACGCCACCGCGAGCACCGTGCCGATCGCGATTCCGACCGCCGTGGGAATCCCGACGCCGCCGAGCAACTCCCCGAGACCACTGCCGATCAGCGGTTCGGCGACGTAGCCGACGAGCAATCCGGTCACGGTGATACCCAACTGGGCACCGGACAGCATGAAGGAGGTGCGGCGAGTGACCGACAGGGCGCGGGCGGCGGCGTTGTCACCGGCCTCGGCGCGGGCTTTGAGCCGAGAACGATCCACGGCCATATAGGCGAATTCCTGCGCGACGAAGTAACCGGTCAGCGCGGTAATGCCCAGGACGACGAGAATTCCGAGCACGATACCGGCGGCGGTCAGCACGGTCGGCTCCGATGTGCGGTGACGGGAAAATCGTCACACAGGGGCTGGGAGGGTCTTCGAGGTTTGCGCTTGGCGCGTCTCATGGCTCTCTCTGCGGTAGGAAACAACTACCCGATCCAGTGTATGGGCATTCTCTTACTCCATCCTGTCGATGTCGCCGGTACCGCAAACTCCCTCGTGGGTGTCACGGCGAGTCCGGTCGTGGCCGGTTACTGTGGTCGTCACTGGTGGCGTGGCCGTGCTGCTGCATCGGAGGATTCGTGATGGCCGGTAGGTTGCGGGTGCCGCTGCGACGCTCGGACACACTCACCGACCGCCCCGACTTCGCTCTGGTCGGGGTCCTGCGGGTACCGGAGGAGCAGACCAGCCCGGGCCGCGCGATCGTCCGCCGGATCGGTTACGCCTTGGCCGCGCTGACGGTGGCGGTGATCGTGGTGTATCTGGGTCGGGACGGTTACCGCGATGCACAGGACACTCCGCTCTCGCTGCTCGATTGCATCTACTACGCCACGGTGTCGCTGTCGACCACCGGTTACGGCGACATCACCCCGCTGACACCCCAGGCCCGGCTGATCAACATCCTGGTCATCACGCCGTTGCGGGTGTTCTTCCTCATCGTGCTGGTCGGTACCACCCTGTCGGCGTTGACCGAAAGTTCTCGACAGGCGTTCAAGATCCAGCGGTGGCGCCGCCGCACCCGCAGTCACACCGTGGTCGTCGGTTACGGCACCAAGGGCCGCAGCGCCGTCGATGCGCTGCTGGCCGACGGACTCGCTCCGTCGGAGATCGTGGTGGTCGATACCGATCCGGTGAGTCTGGACATCGCATCGCGTCAGGGTCTGGTGACCGTGCAGGGCTCGGCCACCAAGTCGGACGTGCTGCAACTGGCCGGGGCCCGGCACGCCGGCTCGATCATCGTGGCCGTCAACCGGGACGACACCGCGGTACTGGTCACCCTCACCGCCCGGCAGCTCGCGCCACAGGCACGCATCGCCGCCGCGGTCCGAGAGGCGGAGAACACCCACGTGTTGCGTCAGTCCGGCGCCGATACGGTGGTGGTCTCCGCCGAGACGGCGGGCCGGTTGCTGGGGTTGGCCCCCGCCACCCCGACTGTGGTGGAGATGATCGAGGACCTGTTGACCCCGGAGGACGGCTTCGCCGTCTCCGAACGCGATGTCGAACCGCACGAGGTCGGTCTGCCGCCGCGGGAGCTGTCTCAGATCGTGCTCGGCGTGGTTCGCGGGGGACAGCTGATCCGCGTAGATTCACCCGAGCTCGGCGTTGTCGCCGCCGCCGACAGGCTGCTGTATCTGCGTCTGGTGTCGAATTGACACCGCATGGACCAGGATCCCACAGCACACGCGACGAACACTTCGAGGACGATGCACCGCGCAGTGATGGGGCGGGATCCTGAACTCCTACCGTCCGACCACCACGATCCGAACAGCGGAGGCACGATGACCGACGACGATATGACCGGAGCTCCGTACCGCAACGGTGTCGGCAGCACCTCCCTGATAGCCGGTATTGCCGCTGCAGTGTTCGCTTTCGTGCCCTTCATCGGTGACTTCATCACCATCCCTGCCGGGGTGATCGCCGTGGTGTGCGGATGGATCGGGTTGAACCGCGTCGACAAGGGAGTCGCGTCCAACCCGCGCGATGCCGTCATCGGCGCAGGCCTCGGGGTCGCGGCACTATTCGTGGTGTTCATCGTCTATGCCGCGACCTACAGCACCCCTTAGTACATCGCCGACTCGAGAATCTGTTCCCGAGGATGCCTGCGTGTCCTTCGACGCCGGCATGGCAGAGTAAACCGCGTATCACTTCCGAAACTCGACCCGAAGGACAATCGTGGCATTCTGGGACCAGCTCAAGGCCAAGACCACCGAGCTGAGCGCGCAACTCAAGACGAAAAGTGATCAGTTCCGCAACAAGGAGTTCGCCAATGCCAGCATGGCAATGTGTGCACTGATCGCAGCGGCCGACGGAACCATCGATCCCAGCGAGCGTCAGAAGACCGCTGCACTCATCATGAGCAACGACACCCTCGCGGTGTTCCCGTCGAGCGAGCTGCGGGAGAAGTTCGACTGGTACTGCAGCAAACTCGAATCCGATTTCGACTTCGGCAAGGTCGAGGCCACCGCGACGATCGCCAAACTGAAGGCCAAACAGGATCAAGCACGCGCGGTGATCCAGATCGGCATCATCATCGGGGGCGCCGACGGATTCTTCGACGACGACGAAAAGGCCGTGGTGCGCAGCGCCGCCCATGCCGTCGGCATCGACCCTGCCGAGTTCGATCTCTGACCGACGTAACCCTACGGTTCGGTATCTCGCAGGATGGTTCCAGCGCGAGCGATCCCGACGTGCAGGGGAGCCTGCTGTACCACGTCACTGCGAAGCGGCACGTATCCCCGCACGTCGGCCGAAGAAGCTGCCGTCTCCCAGTGAGATACCGCTGCAGTAACCCCACGCCGCCAGACCCGATGTGCACCGGCCCGCCGCGTACAGGTCGGGGATCGGATCTCCGTCCACGTGAAGGACTTCCGAGTCGACCGAGGTCTGCAGTCCGCCCAGGGTGAAACCGCCGGTCATGTTCCGCAGGTCGATCGCCGCGATCGGCGAGCCGATCGGTCGCACCCATTCGGATTTCTTCCCGAGTACCGGGTCCGTCCTCGACTCGGCGTGCCGATTGTAGAGCTCCACCGTCGCGGTCAGGGCTCCCTCGGGCAGTCCCATCTCGGATTCGAGTTCGGCGACCGTCTCGCACACCCAGGTCGGCTGGTGACGCAACTGCGGGCTCGAACTCGGCGCCGCCATTCCTTCCTCGTAGGCCTGCTCGTCGAGGACGAGGAACGCCTGATTGTCGTTCTGGTACATGGTGAGCTGCCCGACGCGGCCGGGATAGGTGTCCTCGGTGACATAGCGCTGTCCGCGAGCGTTGACGAGGATGCCGCGCGCGATCAACTGGGGGTCGCAGAAGAACGCGACCTCGCACGCGTCCATGTGTGCCAGACGCGCACCCAGCGCCTGCGCCATGAGGATGCCGCGACCGTCGTGTTCCTCGACCGTGGCCGCGGGGCGCTTGTACAGCCGCGGCGCGTATGCCTGCATCATCTCGTCGTTGTAGGCGAACGAGCCGGTGGCGAGCACGACGCCACCGCGCGCACGGACTGCGAGCGTCTCGCCGAACCTCGTGGCGACGATACCCACCACTCGTCCGGTCTCGTCGACGACGAGTCGCTGTACCCGAACGTCGGATTCGACGCGCACGCCGAGGTCGGCAGCCTTCGCGATCAAGGTGGTCATGAGCACGTAACCGGCTGCCTGCTCACCGTTACGCGGCATGGGTACCCGGGCGAGGTGTCCGCGCGGAGCCGGCTCGACGAGTGCGGTGAACGGCGCGGCGTTCTCTCCGCCGCTGTACATCAGGGAGTCGCCCACCGGGCACTCCCATCCTGGCTGCGACCAGAAGCTCTCCTTGTAGGCACGCCGCACGCTTCGAGCCAGTCGAAGTGGCCGACGCTACCCTCGCAGTAGGCGTCGAGCTTGTCCTCGTCGACACCCGGACCGAGGGCCGCGGCGAGGAACGACTTCATGTTCTTGGGAGTGTCGTCGAATCCACAGGCCTTCTGAAGTCGTGTCCCGCCACCGAGATAGACGATGCCACCCGACAACGCCGCCGCTCCCCCACCGCCGCCGGTACGTTCGAGCACCACCACGTCCGCACCACTCTCGGCCGCACCGATCGCGGCGGAGACACCGGCGATGCCGAAGCCGGCAACCACGACGTCTGCTTCGAGATCCCAGCGTCCGATATCCCCGACGGACACCGGGCGGACCGGAGAATTGCTCATGGCGACAGTTCCTTCCGACGACGGAGTGCGGCACGCACGATTCCGCACGAGGGGTCGAGTGATCCCCTCGGGACCGTAGAGGTCGTCCCATATCGGCGGCGAGAAATTCCCGGTGGTCGAGAAACAGGAGGAAACGATCGAGCTCCGGGGGGATCCTCGCTCACCGATCGACTGTCACGACCCGGAGCATTTCTTCCCAGTGCTGCAACGGCAACAGATGCCCTTCTCTCTCGCGGAGGACCAACTCGGCGTTCGGCAACTCCGCTGCAAGCCATGTGCCGTTGGCCGGCGGCGCCATCATGTCTCGGCTGCCGTACCAGAGGTGGACGGGGGATGAGACATCGTGGATGTCGAAGCCCCACGGTCCGACGAACGCGACGTTGTCCCAGGCGATGGCCATGGGTCCTTGCCGGAGCGCTTCCCGGAAGGAGACGTGGAGTGCCTGCCGCAGCGCAGGTTCGGCGACCACATCGGGGTCGCTTTCTCCCCAGAGCCAGTCGATCCACGGTGCCGTTTCGTCGTCCTTCATCGACATCATGGCGTCGAGAAGCTGCCGGTTACCCGCAAGAAACTGATCCGCTGCCTTCGCCGGATCGTCGGGAAGAAAGGACAGGGCAAGGAGATCGTTCTCGGTCAGCGCTTCTCGCGCCTCAGGAACATGCTGCGCGGGAGCCGGCCCGCCCGATATCCCGACTCGGGTCACGCGCTCGCCCAGCACGGCTGCTGCGGCCAACGCGAACGGCCCGCCACCCGACCACCCGAATGCGGCGAAGTTCCCCACCTCGAGGCTGTCGAGAACCGCTTCGACGTCCCGTGCCACCAGCCCGAGATCGGTCGCGCAGGCCGCGGACCGCCCGTAACCCGGTCGGTCGAAACTGATGACGCGAACCCCCGTCCCGAGGGCGATCTCGTCCCCGAAACCCACTTCGAGCCGCGAGCCCGGGGTGCCGTGGAAATACACGAGAGGAAAGCCGTGTTCATCTCCCGCGTCCCGGACCATGACCGATCTGTTCCCCGCGACGGAGACTTCGAATTGATCCATACGGGAAGGCTATGCCGCGTCCGGCGGATCGGCAGGCTGCCGCGTGTCGCTCGCTATACAAGGTTGTCTTCGACCGGCAACCCGAACGCATCTCTTCCGTAGAGCGCATAGGCACGTTCGGGTTCGTTCGCGACGTGGACGCTTCCGGCATGCGCGTCGCGCCACGCGCGTTCGACGACGCCGCCGAGGAACAACGACGTACCGCCGGCAGTCTTGAACAACAGGTCGATCGCCTCGACCGCCCGCTCGGTGGCGCGTACCTGATCGCGCCGGGTGCGCAGGCGCAACTGCATCGGGATCTCTTTCCCCGCCTGCGCCAACTCCCACAGTTCGCGGATGTTGCGGTCGAGTTGCAGCGTCGCGGCATCGATATCCGACGCGGCACGCCCCACCGCGACCTGCGCGAACGGATCATCCACGAACCGTCCCCCGCCCAGGCTCAACCGTACTCGTTCGCGCATCGCCGACAGGTACTCCTCGTAACAGCCCGCGACGACTCCGACGACGGGGACGGCCACGCTCGTGGTGAACAGCGCGGCGAACGGAAGCCGGTACAGCGGGCCGGTGTTCACCTTCCGCCCCGGACCCCGGAATTGCGACGTCTCGTAATTGCTCTTGACACGATGGTCGGGCACGAAGACGTCGTCGACCACGATCTCGTCGCTGCTCGTCCCCCGCATACCCACGACGTTCCAGACGTCGCGGATCGTGTAGTCACCGCGCGGCACGAGCACCGTGACGAAATCGACCGGCCTGCCCTCGGATCCGACCACCACCGCGCCGAGCAGCGCCCACGAGGCGAACCTGCATCCGGAGGAGAACATCCACGTGCCCGACAACCGGTAACCGCCGTCGACGGGGATCAGACGACCGACCGGGGCATACGCCGACGACACGAGTGTCGAGTCGTCCTCACCCCAGACGTCGCGCTGCGCCCGGTCGTCGAACAGAGCCAGATGCCAAGGATGGACGCCGACGACGGACGCGATCCACCCCGTCGATCCGCAGGCCCCCGAGATCGTCCGCACGACCTCGAAGAACCGTGCCGGTTCGGCCTCGAACCCGCCGTGCCGGCGTGGCTGCAGCATGCGGAACACACCGGCGGCGACGAGTTCGCGAACCGTCTCGTCGGGGACGCGGCCGAGTCTATCGGTATCGACTGCGCGAGCGGCGATTCCGGGAATCAGGCCACGGATCGAATCCAGGACGTCGTCGGCGACCATCGGACGTCGAGGGTCAGCCTGCCGGAGGTGAGAACGCCGCGAGAGGTTCGGAGCCCGACCAGTCGTGGCCCCAGTAGCTGTCCGCGGTGATTTCCTCTGCGGTGTAGAAGGTTTCGTCGACGAGCATGCCTTCGGTACCGAATTCGATGTCCCACCCACCGGGAGCGCGGACGTAGAAGGAGACCATCTTGTCGTTGGTGTGCCTGCCCAGGGTCGACGAGATCGAGAAACCGAGCTTGTCGACCCGGTCCAGGGCTTGGCCGACCGCGTCGAGCGTCTCGACCTCGAGCATCAGGTGCACGAGACCCGGGTCGCTTCCGGGCGGCGCCGGGCACAGCGCGAGGCTGTGATGGCGACGGTTGACGCCGAGGAAGCGCACGCGCCGGACCGGCGGAGGCGCCGACAGGCCACCGAGGCGTGTCGCTCCGCGCGGCAGGAAACCGAGGACCTCGGTGTAGAACTCGTACGATTCGGCGAATGCCGCGGTGGGAAGGACGACGTGCCCCAGCCCTTCCTCGCCGGTGTGGAAGGTGCCGCCGAACGGCGTCACGATCGGACTGTGGTCGAGCACCGGACCGAAGAACACCTCGGTGCGGGTGCCACCCGGATCGTCGAATGCGATGACCTGCTCGGCATCGCGATAAGTCGACTCCTCCTCGGACAGGACCTCCACGGCGATGCCGGCCTTCTCGACCGCTTCGCGCACGCGACGCAGCGCGAACTCGTCACGCACCTCCCAGCCCACGGCGAGTGCCTTGTCGACTTCGCCGGGCAGCACGATCAGCCGTGCCCGTCGCTCGTCGATGCGCAGGTACAGACCGTCGGTTTCGGGCCCGGTGCCGACCGCCATACCGAGTCCGTCGACGACGAGTTCCCGCCACCGGGTGATGTCTGTGGTCTGGATCCTGAGATAACCCAGGCCCCGGATGTCCGTCATATCCGAATATTCCTTCGCCGTAATGGATGTGATGTCAGATCATCGACCGCATCATGCCCTGCGGCTCTTCGCCCAGTTGGCAGAGCGTCGAAGCATGGAAGATCGATCCGGGGACGTGGATGGCGTGGCTCAGGCCCGCATGGGCGTCGCGCCAGAAGCGTTGCAGCGGATTGGTCATCTGCAGTGCGCCACCGCCGGCACGGGCGAAGATCTCGTCGACGGCTGACACCGCGCGCCAGGCAGCAGCGGTCTGCGTGCGCCGACCGATCGCGCGCTGCTCGAAGGTGACTTCCACGCCCTTCTCGGTGAGATCCCAGAATCGATCGACGGTCTCGAGGATCGCGGCGCGGGACGCGGCGATCTCCGCGGCAGCGTTCCCGAGGGCCGACAAGACGTAGGGGTCCTGCTTGATCGCCGTGCCGGACACCGTGACCCGCTCGCGCTGCGACTCGATGTAGCAGTTCAATGCGCCCTCGGCGATGCCGATGAGCGACGAGGTGATACCGAGCGGGAAGATGCACGAGAAAGGAAACTTGTAGAGCGTCTCGTCGCGTCCCGCGTCCTTCCACGCCACGCCACCCATGACGCGCTCGGCACGCAGGGTGCGGTATTCGGGGAGGAAGGCGTTCTCGACGATGAGATCCTTCGATCCGGTGCCGCGCAAGCCGACCACGTTCCAGCTCTCGTGATCGATGCGGTAGTCCGACCGCGGCAGCAGAACGTGCAGACTCTGCGGGGGGCTCAGTCGATTGCCGTCCTTGTCGCCGACAGCGGCGCCGATCATCACCCAGTCGCAGTGATCCGTACCCGAGGAGAACGACCAGCGGCCATTGAGGATGTACCCGCCGTCGACGGGGGTTGCGACACCCATCGGTGCGTACGGCGAGGCGATCCAGGTGTCGGGATTCTCGCCCCACACCTCCTGCTGGGCCTTCGGATCGAAGAAGGCCATCTCCCAGGGGTGGACACCGACGATGCCGCTGACCCAGCCGGTCGCACCGTCCATCGCTCCAATGGCCATGGCGGTTTCCGCGAACTCGCGCGGGTGTGCTTCCAGACCTCCGAATTCCTTCGGCTGAAGAAGCCGGATGACGCCGGCATCACGAAGCCGCTTGGCACTGCGGTCGGTCAGACGCATGAGCGTGTCGCCCTCGGCGCCGTCTGCGCGGATCTCGTCAGCGAACTCCGAAACGGAGTCGAGCACCTGTCCCATGATCTCTCCAGCTCTGTAAAGGGTGACGCCCCCGATACGGCATGGCGAGCGTCCGTTCCGTCTGCGCTCACGGTCTCAGGAGTACGGCCCTCGCATCGTCGGCTTTCCACTGAGCGGGAACCGTCTGGACGGGTGCCGGGACGGCGGACGGCGTCCCGGCACCCGGTCGTCTAGGCGTCCTGCCGGTTCAGGAATGCGAGGACGGCCGACAGCCACGCGTCGCGGGCTTCGATCATGGTCCAGTGCCCGCAGTTGGGGAACACGTGCAGTTCACCCCGGCGCAGTTCGCGCATGGGGAGCATCGCCATGTCGACGGGGCTGACCCGGTCGTCACGTCCCCAGGTGAGCAGGGTCGGTGCGGTGATCTTGTGGAGCTGCGCCCAGTAGGGGGTGGCGTCGGAGGCGGCAGCTGCCTTCGCGGATGCGGCGAATGCCGCAGTGCTGTACATACGCCGGGCGATCTCGAGGGTCTTCGGCTCGGTGGCGAGCGCCCACCTCTCCTCGATGAGTTCCTCGGTCACGATCGCCGGGTCGTAGACCATCGAGCGCAGCCAGCGGACGAGCTTCTCGCGGGTCGGGTCGTCCGTGAACTCCATGAGCAACCGGATGCCTTCACCGGGTGCGGGCGCGAACACCGAGCGTCCCGCCCCTCCGATGCTGACGAGCTTCTTCACACGCTCGGGCTGCGCGATCGCGAACTGCGTCCCGACGATCCCCCCCATCGAGTTGCCGATGATCGAGACGCGGTCGAGGCCGAGTCCGTCGAGGAAGTCGGTCACCGCGACCGACGCCATGGCCATCGGGTGTCCTTCGCACGGGTCGCTCACGCCGAAGCCGGGGAACTCCAGGACGAGGCACCGATAGTGCTCCGCGAGGTCGGCGAGCACACCGCGGTAGTTCCGCCAGCCGGTGACGCCCGGCCCGGAGCCGTGGAGCAGCAGGAGTGGTTCTCCCTGACCGGCTTCGTGGTAGCGGAGCGTGCCGCGGTCGGTCGCGAGTTCTCTCGCCGTGTTCTCGAAACTCAATTCCGTCGTCATGACGCCGAGGTTCCCAGTGATACACCTCACGTCGCTCGGACGCTCCCGATCACCGGGATGTTTCCTCCGCCGAGAGCCGCGGCGTGATGCCCTCGATTCAGGACGTCAGATCCAGCCGTTCGACTGCGTGGCGAGCATCCGCTCCATGACCTGCGGCGACCACGATGCCTCGGACGTTCGCGCGGCCCGGTTGCGCCGAGGGGCGTCGAGTTCGGGATAGAGGGTGCGCGAGATCGTGCGGACCGCATCGGCGACCAGGGGTGCGATGCGTTCGAGGTGGCCGGGGCGGGTGGGGCCGCACAGTGAGATCGCGGCGACCGGCGACGCGGGGCTGCGGATCGCGGCGCCGACGCAGGACATGCCGGCCGTGGCCTCGCCCGTCTCGAAGGCGAGGCCGTGACGGCGGCGGATGCGGTTGAGTTCGAGGTGCAGAGTGGACAGGTCGGTGATGGTCCGCTCGGTGCGAGGCGGCAGTGCCGGTCCGCCGTAGAGGGCATCGACCTGTTCCGGTTCGAGACCGGCGAGCAGCGCCTTGCCTCCGGCGGTCGCGTAGGCGGGTGAGCGTCCACCGACACGCGACGGCAGCGCCGCGGCGAGTTGACCGCCGATCTTGTCGAGGTAGACGCAGTCGCCTCCGTCGAGTACGGACAGGTGCGCGACCATGCCTGTGGTCATGTGCAGTTCGTGAAGGTGCGGCGCCGCCGCCTCCCGGATACGGATGTGCCCGTTGTCGCCGTCGCCCATGGCCTTGGCGCGACGTCCGAGGCAGTAGCCGAACGACGCGTGGTCGATCCAATCGAGCCGCACCATCTGGTCGAGGATGCGATGGACGGTCGACCGCGGAAGCTGTGTACGACAGGCGACCTCCTCGAGGGTGAGTCGCGAGGAGAGATCATCGAAAGCGTCGAGGATCAGGGTCATACGTTCGACCATCGAAGCGGGCAGTTCGCGCTTCGGCGCTCGGGATACCTGCTCATGTTGCGACGGGGACATCGCCACCCTTTCTCCGAAGAACCGATCACCCACCGGCGAAAACTGAAATTCATTCTTGTGGGTACCGCTCAGAGTACTAGGGCAGTGACCTATTGCACAATTCTCTGCGAACACGCTCGGTACCGGACGGCGTATCTCACTGAGCAGGAGACGCCTGCCCCCTCCGCCCGACCCTGGGTACAACTCGGATGCGGATCGAATCCGCCCGCACCCGTCACCCGCCCGAGCCGAAAGAGTCGAGACCACGATGCCGGATACCGAGTCCCCCCTCTTCCGCCCCCTGACGGTGCGCTCCCTCGAGCTCCGGAACCGCATCGTGATGTCGCCGATGACCCGGTCCCATTCGCCCGGCGGCGTCCCCGGCCCCGACGTCGTCGAGTACTACCGGCGCCGTGCAGCCGGCGGCACGGCACTGATCATCACCGAGGGTGTTGCCATCGATCACCCGACAGCAGTCGACAATCCGCGCGTACCCCACATGTACGGCGCTGCCGCCCTCGAAGGCTGGAGCCGTGTCGTCGATGCGATCCATGCCGAGGGTGGACGCATCGTCCCTCAGCTCTGGCACGTCGGCCCCCTGTGGGGTGCGATGACCGCCGACGTCGATCCCGCACTCACCCCCATGCGCCCGTCCGGGATCTGGGGAGAGCCGGGTGTGACCTCCTACGGCGAGGATTACGTCACGCGAGCATCCGCACCCACCCGGGCGATGACGACCGAGGACATCGAGCAGGTGATCTCGGCATACGCGCACGCCGCCGCCGACGCTGCGGAGGTCGGTTTCGACGGCATCGCACTGCACGGAGGGCACGGCTACCTGCTCGACGCATTCCTGTGGGAAGGCACCAACCTCCGCGACGACGAGTGGGGCGGCGATATCGAGCGCCGTACGCGCTTCCCTGCGGCGGTCGTGGCAGCCATCCGCTCCCGGATCGGCACCGAACTACCGATCTTCTACCGGTTCTCGCAGCACAAGCAGCAGAACTACGAAGCGCGGATCGCCCACACCCCGGACGAACTGAAGGCCGTCCTCACCCCCTTGAAGGAAGCCGGCGTCGACGTGTTCGACGCGAGCATCCGCCGCTTCGACATCCCGGCCTTCGAGGGAAGCGATCTGACGCTCGCCGGATGGGCGAAGAAGGTCACCGGCGCCCTGTCGATGGCGGTGGGCAGCGTCGGTATCGCGACGTCGTTGCGCGAGAGCCGCATGCAGGGAAGCGCGCCCGTGCGCAACAACGTTCCCGAACTCGAGCGACGTCTCGGCGAGGACGAGTTCGACCTCATCGCCATCGGACGCCTGCACCTCGCAGACCCGTCCCTCGCGACGATCCTTCGTGAAGGCGCCGAGTTGCCCGAGTTCGATCGCACGGTACACGAGGCCGCATTGATCTGATCTGCGCGTCGGACGTGGTCTCGCTCAGCGAGAGTGCGCGGCGAGACGACTCTCACCTGCCCTAGAAAGTGATCCGAACCACTCCCTTTTCTGGGGTCAGGAACTGCGGCCCGTGATCGGGCCGCCGAGAGTCTGGAATGTGCCGTGACGTCCTACGCGAACGAACTCTCCCCATCGGAATCCGCAATCCCGAAGGGGCGTGGCCGATTCGACCGGAAGAAGCCGGTATGGGTGATCGTATCGGTCCTGATCGCCGTCGAGATCATCAGCGCGTTCGAAACATCGATGATGTTCGCTGCGATCCCGACCCTGATCACCGAATTCGACAGCAACGCATCGACGGTCGGATGGGCGGTGACGGCGTTCCTCCTCGTCTCCGCCGCCTCCGCTGCCGTCTGCGGCCGGCTCGGCGATATGTACGGCCGCGAACGGATCCTCATGGTCCTTCTCGCCGTCGCGGCGCTGGGATCGATCGTCAGTGCCGTCGGTGACAGCCTCACCAGCATCATCATCGGTCGCGCGATCCAAGGTGTGGCCGGCGCGATCCTGCCGCTGTGTATCGGCTTGGCACGCGAGCACCTTCCCGCAGATCGTGTTCCTGTTGCAGTCGCGCTGATCTCCGGTTCGGCCGTGGCCGCGGGGTCCGCGTCGCTGCTCGTCGCCGGCCTGCTGATCGACAACGCCAGCTGGCACATGATCTTCGTCGTGGCCGCCGTGTACGCGATCTTCGCCCTGCTGCTGGTGTGGTTCGTCCTGCCCTGGAGCCGGCCGACCGGCACCTCCCAGAAGATCGACTATCTCGGAGCCGTCGCCTTCGCGGGTGCGGTCGCCGCGATTCTGCTCGGCGTCAACAAGTCCCAGGCGTGGGGCTGGTCCGATGCACGCACCCTCGGCCTGATCCTCGGTGGCACCGTCGCGTTGGTCCTGTTCGTGCGCTGGGAACTGCGGATCCCCTCCCCCATCATCAACGTGCGCCTGTTCACCGATCGCAAGTTCTCCCTCACGATGCTGGCCACCGTGGCGATCGCGGCAGGACCGCTGGGTGTGATCACCATGATCATCCCGATCATCATGCAGACACCGTCGACCGGCGACTTCGGCCTCGGTCTCAGCGCGACACACGCGGGCTGGCTGTCGTTCATCGGCTCCCTGTTCGGATTCGTGTGCACACCGCTGAGCGGACGGATCTCCGCCGCAGTGGGTTCACGAGTGTCGATGTTGCTCGGCACAGGTCTGTTCATCGTCGGCACCGTCGTCATGCTCACCGCGCACCACTCGGTGATCGCGATGACCGCGATGGTCGTGGTGGTCTCGGTCGCCACCGCCTTCGCCTACACGGCGATCCCGAACCTGATCGTCGAATCCGTACCCGAGCACAACACGAGCGAGACGACCGGCACGAACGCCGTGCTGCGCACCGCCGGTCAGGGTGTCGGTACTTCGATCGCGACCATGCTGCTCGCCTTCGCGGCAACCCCACTTGCCGGAATCAACATGGTCGGCGTCATGCTCATCGTCCTGTCCGTGGTGACCATCGGGATCACGCTGCTGATCCCGCGTGCGCCCCGCGCGGCCTGATCCGGAAAGCGCGTCTCCTCCCGGTGTCCCGATTACCGGGAGGAGACGCGCTTTCGGTCGGGTGGCGTTCTACCGTGGTCCGATCGAGAAGTTGTTGTATCGAAGGGAACCGCTCCGATGACAGCCGTCCAGGCACCGGTCAGTTCACGTTCTGCTGTGCTGACCGTCAGTGCAGTCGTCCGGGAGACCACCGACGCCGTTTCACTGGTGTTCGACGTACCTGCCGATCGTCGAGCGGACTTCACCTACAAACCCGGCCAGTTTCTGACGCTGCGCATTCCGAGCGACCGGACGGGTTCCGTGGCGCGGTGCTACTCCCTGGCGAGTTCACCGCACGCCGACGAACCGCTCAAGGTCACGGTCAAACGCACCGCGGACGGGTACGGATCGAACTGGCTGTGCGACAACATCACCGCGGGCCAGAGCATGGAGGTGCTGCCTCCCGCAGGAGTCTTCACCCCGGTCGACCTCACCGAGAAACTCGTACTGTTCGCCGGCGGAAGCGGAATCACCCCCGTCATGTCGATCCTCAAGTCGGCACTGCACAGTGGAAACCGCAATGTGGTGGTGGTCTACGGCAATCGTGACGAGAAATCCGTCATCTTCGCCGAGGAACTCCGTGAGCTCGCCGCCCGGCACGCCGATGCTCTCACCGTCGTCCACTGGCTCGAGAGCGTGCAGGGCCTGCCGTCCCCACAGCAACTCGCGACGCTGATCTCCTCCTTCACCGATCACCGCGCGTACATGTGCGGACCCGGCCCCTTCATGGACACGGTCCGCGAAGGACTGCTCCTGGCCGGCGTGCCGAAGGACCGGATCCACGCAGAGGTCTTCACCTCGTTGTCCGGCGATCCGTTCGCCGACGTCCCGGCCGTCGAGATCGACGAGTCGGATGCCGACGCGACCTCGGCGACAGTACAACTCGACGGTGAGGAACACGAGCTCGTGTGGCCCCGCAGCGCCACCCTGGTGGACATCATGCTGTCGAAAGGCCTCGACGTGCCCTACTCGTGCCGGGAGGGCGAGTGCGGGTCGTGCGCGTGCACCGTCCTCGAAGGCGAGGTGGACACCCCGCCGTCCGCGATCCTCGACGAGGAGGACATCGCCAACGGTTACGTCCTCGCGTGCCAGGCCAGGCCCAAGAGCAAGAACGTGCGCATCGACTTCTGAGCCGACGAATCGAGCAGAAGGCCCCGTACCGCGTCCGCGGTACGGGGCCTTCTTTCGTCCGGACAGGATCGTGCCGGGCGGGGATGCCGTGAGCGAAGGGTCGTGAAATGGGGCGTCCCCGGGTGCCGTACGGCATCCGGGGACGAGTAGGGGGATCCGCTGCGGATCAGCGGTTCAGAAGAGCTCGCATCGCTGCGGCTGCACCTTCGACGAGCTTGTTGCGAGGGAAGCCGCTGCGCTTGACGGCGGCTTCGTAGTTTCCTCCGGCCACCCACACCGGGCCGTCCTGGAGGTGCTCGAGGCCCTCACGCGCGACGTCTTCCGGTTCGGCGACGAGCATCCCGGGGATGTCGAAGTTCAGACCCGCGCGCACCATCGCCGGCGTGCGGGTGACACCGAGCACGAGTTCGACCACGTGCACACCGTGCGGCGCGAGCTCGAGCCACAGGCTCTCGGCGAAGACGCGGCTGAACGCCTTCGACGCCGCGTAGATGCTCTGATGTTCGGCGCCCATGTACCCGGAGAGCGAGCCGAGCAGCATGATGCCGCCACGTCCGCGCTCCTTCATCGGTCCGCCGAACAGATGCGACAGCTCGATCTGCCGGTGGACGTTGAGTTCTATGACACCGCGGAAGCCGTCGAGATCGCCGGTGACGAACTCGTGGCCGTAGCTGTTCGCCCCGGCGTTGAAGATGAACAGGCCGACCTCGATGTCCTCGGTCGCCTTGCGGATCTCCTCGACGGCGTCGTCGTCGAGCAGGTCGAGTGCGAGGGTGCGCACCTGCACCCCGTTGCTGCGGGCCTTGTCCGCGGTCTCCTCGAGCGGGCCGGGTTTGCGCGCGATGAGCACGAGATCGAAACCCGCGCGGCTCAATTCGTCGGCGAATGCCGCGCCGACGCCTTCCGATCCGCCGGCGATGACGGCCCACGGGCCGTAGTGCGAGCGGTCGAGGTCGAGGGTTTCGGTCATCGTTGGTCCTTCGAGAAGTAGTGGGAAGCTTGCGGTGTCACTGCGCGAATGTCACTACACGAATGTCATTGCACGATGGGAGCTCGGACCGGAGTGTCGTCGAAGACCTCGATGACACCTGCGGTGGCCGCTCGGGCGATCGCTGCGTCGAGATGTGAGCACGACATCCGGGGTGCACCGGGACGGCCGTCACGTCCGCCGTCCTCCTGTACGACAGGACAACGACGGCGTGCGTCGGCGTTCCACTGGATGGACGTGTGCTCCCAGCTGTTCTTCTGGACCAGCACCTGCGCGGCACATTCGCCGCACCGCAACGGTTCCATCCGGTTCTGCATGATCGTCGCTCCTAGCCCGTGGTGGCGGACTGCTCCGCGGAGTCGGCCTTACGAGCGAGGTTCTCCTCGACTTCCTTCATCCACGCGGCCACCGGACGAGTGGTGTCCATCTCGAATTCGAAGCGATCGGTCATTTCCGGCGTGACGTTCTCGACGTCGACGTAGAACTGCTCGTACCAGCGACGCAGCTGGTAGACGGGACCGTCCTCCTCGCACAGGAGCGGGTTGTCGATGCGAGTCTTGTTCCGCCAGATCTCGATGTCCTGCTCGAAGCCCTTCGCAATGAAGTTCCCGAACTGCTGCGCGGTCTGCAGCGCCTTCTCGCCTTCGAGGCGGTCGGACTTCTTGACGATCATGCCGTACATCAGGACGAACTTGTCCTGCGACACCGGATAGTGGCAGTTGATCAGGACCGACTCGACGTCGTATCCCTCGTACTTGTAGACGAGATCGTCGATCATGAAAGACGGTCCGAAATAGCTTGCATCGGAACTGCTTCCGAGCATCTTCGGCTGCCCCTCCGTATTCGGACGGGTATCCTCGCGGGCCTGGCCCCGCATGAACTGGCTGGCCACGTGACCTTCGAAGACGTTCTTGAAGTAGACCGGGAAGGAGTAGTGCACGTAGAAGAAGTGCGCCATGTCGACGATGTTGTCGATGATCTCGCGGCAGTTGGTGTCGACCTCGGTGGTGTACCAGACCCAGTCGGTCCACTCGTCACTCGTCGCGCCTTCGATGCGCGGGATGGTCACGTCGGCCGGCGGTGGGTTCCCCTGGGGGTCGTGCCACACGAAGAGCATGCCGTCCTGGTCGAGGGTGTGCCATGCGCGGGTCTTCGCGATCGGAGGGACGCGCCGCGCGTACGGGATGTTCTTGCAGCGGCCGTTGCCACCCCAGCGCCAATCGTGGAACGGGCACGCGATCTCGTCACCCTTGACGGTGCCCTGGCTGAGATCGCCACCCATGTGCCGGCAGTACGCGTCGAGAATCCTGATCTCGTCGTTGCTGTCGGCCCACACTACGAGCTTTGTACCGAAGGCATGGACGGAGTGCGGCTTGCCGTCCTTGAAGTCCTTCGACAGACCGAGGCAGTGCCAGCCTCGGGCGAAGCGGGCAGGAGCCGACCCGGCGACGATCTCACGGATTTCGGATTGTTCGGAAGTGCCGAGGCTCACGGTCGTCCGTCCTTTCGGGAGGCAGGAAAGCTTGGGGAATATCCGGCGGCGGAGTCCGCCGGGCGTTCCGTCGCGATACGACCGAACGCTAGGTGATCGGCATCACCCCAGGTGGGGACATCTCACTGGTCGAGACCTTCCGCCGCGGTCATGCGACCGAGGCGGGCTCGGCGGTCGGCAACAGCGCCGCCCGGCCGCTGGCGACGAATTCCTGTTCGATGCGAGCGCGCATCTCGTCGTCGAGCAGGACGTACTCGGGCGTCCGTCCGACGCGCACGTAGACCGGGTCGGTGGTGTTCCACGCGACCGCTCGCAGCGGCGCCTTGTTCACCTTGTTGCTTCCCGTGAGTGGGATCCCGTCGGTGACCCGCACGAACCGCGGCCACCACTTGTCGCCCATGTCGGGTTGCTCGGCGAGGAACGTCCCGAACGTCACCGGATCGAACTCCGCGCCGGACTCGAGTTCGACGGCGCACATGACCTGGTCGCCGGTCGTGGGATCGGGTACGGCAAAGACGGCTGCCGACAGGATGCCCGGTGCTCGGAGGACGATCCGTTCGACGGGGGTCGCGGAGAAGTTCTCGCTGTCCACACGCAGCCAGTCCGACGACCGGCCGGCGAAGTAGAAGAAGTCGTTCTCGTCGCGGTATCCGAGATCCCCCGACCAGAAGTCGTCGCCCTTGATGCGGTCGGCCATCGCCTCCGGGTTCTTGTAGTAGCCCTCGAAGGTGTGCGCGGTACCGCACGCGACGATCTGGCCGACGGCGTCGCTGTTGAGGAGACGCCCCGACTCGTCGAACCGCGCGCGGGGGCACTCCTGGCCGGTGGCCTCGTCGAGGATGCGGACGTCGACCCCGCCGACCGCGACGCCGAGCGACCCGGGCGGGGTGTCGGGGGTGCGGTTGATGCGGAAGACGCCTTCACTCATTCCGTAGCCTTCGACAACCGTGCATCCGAAGCGTTCGGAGAAGCGGGCGACGTCGGCTTCCGACGCCTCGGTGCCGAATGCCAGTTCCAGGGTGCTCGTGCGGTCGCGCGGGTCCTCCGGCCGGCTCAGGACGTACGACAGGGCGCGTCCCACATAGTTGACGAAGGTGGCGCCGTAGCGGTGGATGTCCTCCGAGAACCGGCTCGCGGAGAACTTCCGGATGAGGCAGACGGTCGCGCCGGCCCGCATGGCCGTACCGAGGTTGAGCATCAGCGCATTGCCGTGGAAGAGCGGCATGCACAGATAGGCGACCGAATCCTCGCGCATGCGAACACGTTCGGTGAGAGGGCCGAGGAGCCGCGCGAGTCGGCCCTGGCCGACGATCACGGCCTTGGGGGCCCCGGTGGAACCGGAACTGAACAACAACAGCGCGATGTCGTCGGCGGACGGGATCGTGTCCGGCAGATCCGCGCCGCGGAAGGGCGCGAGGAACTCCTCGTAACGATCGTCGTCGATGTCGAGGATGCGGTCGGCCGGCAATCCGTGGCCGGTGCCCTCGAGCAGGTGGGCGAGGCGGGATTCGGTGACGACCAGGTCGATGTCCGCGTGCTCGATGTCGCGGGCGATCTCCGGGCCACTGCGGCTGGCGTTGATGCCCACGACGGCCGCACCGGCCATCGCGCCGGCACCGATCCAGAAGACGAAGTCCGGGACGTTCTCGAGCAGCACCCCGATGTGGCGCTGCCGATCTGCGGGAACAGGCACGGCCGCGACGAGCGCGGCGGCACGATCCGCACTCTCCTGCACGACCTCCCCCCAGGTCCACTGCCGGTCCTCGAAACGCAGACCCACCTTCGGGTCACCGTGACGAGCGCGCACTACTTCGGCGAACGTGTCCAACTCTTTCCTCCAGACAGTTGTGCGGATCAGGCGAATGCGGCGCGGCCACCGGACAGGACGGCCCCGGCGTCGGTGACGACGTCGAACCGGGCGTCCGTCGCGTCACCCCAGGCACGTACCTGTGCGGTGTGACCGGGGAAGACGGGGGCCGCGAACCGTCCGAACAGCGTCGTCAGGTCGGCGGGGTGGACTCCGAGCATGTCCGCCAGCGGCAGGGTCGCGGCCGCGAGCGTGCACAGTCCGTGCAGGATGGGGCGCGGTTGACCGATACGGGCAGCCGCAGCGGGATCGATGTGGATATGGTGCCGGTCGCCGGTGAGACGGTAGAGCGCGGCCTGGTCGGCGTGCGTGGCGAGCGTGCCGACCACGTCCGCCTGCCCTTCCGGTGCAGCCGGTGCCGACGGTCCACGCTCACCACCGAAGCCGCCCGCTCCCGGTGCGAACAACGACCAGGTCGCCACGAAGAAGGCGCTCTCTACGACGACCTCGAAGACCGCCGCGCGACCCTTGTCCCAGACCTCCCCGACACGCGCCGACATCATGATCTCCCCCGACCGGGGCAACGGAGCGAGAACCTCGAGGCTCTGGGAGCCGTGCAGTGCGGTGCTCGTGTCGAATGCACCGAGTGCGCCGAGCGCATCGGGTGCCCACTGGGCCAGTGTGAGGGCGAACGTCGGCAGCACCCGTAGCTGCTCCTCGAACACGAGGTCGAGATCGGTGGCAGAGGCACCCACGGCGAGCGCGTACAGGATCGCGTCCCGTTCGTCGTAGCCGATCGTGCGGGTGCCCAGGTCGTGGCCGCGCCACTGCGCGGGCGACACCGTCGTTGCGGTCATGGGATCGGATGTCCTCTCTCGGGTACGGCGCCGGGCCGCGGTCCCACGGACACAGGACCTCGGTTGCCTACAGACGCCCAGGTCGAAGGCTAAAGAGCCCGACGGTGCCCGTCACCGCTCGTCTCACTCACCGGTACATTCGAAACCTGGATGACGGGTCGTGAGATTCTGGCGAGACGCACTCGTCGGAGGAGGGACGTTCGTGAAGCGCGCAGGGGCAACGGTGGGAGACGCGCGATGACCATCCCGTCCGATCCCTCCCATTTCCTCGACCAGCTGGTCTCCCGGCTCACGGGTCCGGGCGGCGAGTTCGAGATCGTCATGCAGGAAGTCCTGGGCACCGAGATGCCCGTCATGCGCAAACGCGACCTTGCCGTCGCCGACCTGCTGTCGCAATCCCTCGTGTGGGGCGACCGCGAGTACCTCGTCACCACCGATCAGCGGATCACCTTCGCCCAGAATGCCCGCATGTCCTATGCCCTCGCCGCCGGGCTTCACGAGCGGTACGGGGTGGGCGTGGGCGACCGGGTCGCGATCCTGTCGGCGAACAGACCCGAGTGGGTCACCGCGTTCTGGGCGACGCAGGCCCTCGGTGCGATCGCGGTGGGCCTGAACGCGTGGTGGGTGCAGCCGGAACTCGAGTTCGGTATCCGCCATTCGCGGCCCCGCGTGGTGTTCGTCGACGGTCCGCGCGTTGCGGCCGTGGCCGGCATCGATCGCACGGAGACGGTGGTGCTGTCGATCGAGGAGGACCTGCCGCGTCTGATCGCCGAATTCGACGGCGCACAACCGCCGCCCCCGAGGATCGCCGAGGACGATCCGGCCGTCCTCCTGTACACCTCCGGCACGAGTGGCGACCCGAAGGGTGCGCTGCACTCGCAGCGGAATCTGCTGGCGGTGGTCGACTACCACCGGTACCTCGACGCGATCGCGACGATCTGGACCGGAGCGGCCTACGACCGGTCGGTGCCGTCGGATTCGCGATACCTGCTGACGTCGTCGCTGTTCCACATCACGAGCCTGCACAACACGATCGTTCCGCGTCTGGCCACCGGCAGCGCCGTGGTGATGAACCAGGGATGGTTCGGGGTGCGCCCGGTGCTCGAGCTCATCGAGGCGGAGCAGGTCACCCACTGGATGGCCGTGCCGTCGATGGCGGCGCGGATGCTCGAGGACGAGGATCTGGATCGTTACGACCTGACATCCCTGAACCGCTTCACGTTGTCCTCGGAGCCGTCGACGCCGGAGTTCAAACAACGACTGCGCGAACGCCTTCCGTTCGGCAAGCACGCCATGGTCGACAGCTACACCATCACCGAGTGCAGTACCTCGATCGCCGTGGCGTCCGCCGCGGAACTCGAACGGTATCCCGGCACGGTGGGCGCGCCGATCATCACGGTGAGCCTGGAGATCCGGGATCGGACGGGCGCCTGGCTCCCCGACGGTCACGTGGGCGAGGTGTGCGTGCGCAGCCCGTTCGTCATGTTGGGTTATTGGGACGACGAGGCCGCGACGGCCGCGGCGATCACTCCCGACCGTTGGTTGCGCACGGGTGATTTCGGCGTCGTCGAGAACGGCCGGTTGCGGCTGGTGGGCCGGCGGGCCGATCTCATCGAGCAGAACGGCGAGAACGTCTATCCCTCGGAGGTCGAAGGCGTACTGGCGCAACACCCGGCGGTCCGCGAGTGCATGGTGACCGGCGCACCCCATCAGGAGTGGGGGCAGGAGGTCGCGGCGGTGGTGGTGCTCGTCGAGGGCCGTTCGGTCACCGCCGAGGAACTGACGACCTTCGTCTCCGAGAAGCTCGCGTATTTCAAAGTGCCCACACAGTGGACACTGACCCGTGAACTGCTGCCACGCAACGCGACCGGGAAGATCATCCGCAAGGGCTGGCGCGACACGTCCGGCCCCTGGTAGCCGCACGCCGCCTCCCACGCCCGCCACCGGGTGGACCGGACCGGAGCCCGGTCCACCCGAACGGGGTGTGCTCAGCTCAACCGCTCGAGCACC
Source organism: Rhodococcus sp. B50 (assembly GCF_013602415.1). Lineage (NCBI taxonomy): Bacteria > Bacillati > Actinomycetota > Actinomycetes > Mycobacteriales > Nocardiaceae > Rhodococcus > Rhodococcus sp. B50. The sequence continues at coordinate 3,167,377 of NZ_WPAG02000002.1, forward strand.
ATCGCCATGCCCTGACCGCCGCCGACGCACATCGTCTCGACACCGAACTGCTTGTCGTGGGTGCGCAGGTTGTTGATGAGCGTCGTGGTGATGCGAGCACCGGTCATACCGAAGGGATGACCGAGGGCGATCGCGCCACCGGCGACATTGAGCTTGTCCTCGTCGATCCCCAGTTCGCGGGCCGAACCGAGCACCTGCACGGCGAACGCCTCGTTGATCTCGAACAGGTCGATGTCGTCGATGCCCATGTTCGCATTCGCGAGGGCCTTGCGAGTCGCATCGATGGGTCCGAGGCCCATGATCTCCGGCGACAGGCCCGAGACACCGGTGGAGACGATGCGCGCCAGCGGGGTGAGCCCGAGTTCCTTCGCCTTCGTGTCGGACATGATCACCAGAGCGGCGGCACCGTCGTTGAGCGGGCACGCGTTGCCGGCGGTCACGGTCCCGTCGGGACGGAAGACCGGCTTCAACTGGCTGACCGCCTCGTAGGTGGTGCCCGGTCGCGGACCGTCGTCGGTGCTGACGACCGTGCCGTCGGCGAGGGTCACCGGGGTGATCTCCCGTTCGAAGAAGCCGCTCTTGATGGCCTCCTCGGCCCGATTGTGCGAGCGCACGCCCCAGCGGTCCTGGTCCTCGCGGGAGATCCCGGTGTGGGACGCGACGTTCTCGGCGGTCTGCCCCATCCCGAGGTAGACATCGGGCAGGAGACCCTCTGTTCGCGGGTCGGTCCACGGCACTCCGCCTTCGGCGAGCTTCGCACTGCGCGCCTGGGCGTCGTCGAACAACGGGTTCTTGGTGTCGGGCAGACCGTCGGCATTGCCGGTCACGAAGCTCGACACCGATTCGACACCGGCGGAGACGAACACGTCGCCTTCACCGGCTTTGATGGCGTGCAGCGCCATGCGCGTGGTCTGCAGCGACGACGAGCAGTACCGGTTGACCGTCACCCCGGGAAGGAAGTCGTAGCCGAGCTGCACCGCGACCACGCGGGCGATGTTGAAGCCGGACTGACCTGCGGGCTGTCCACAGCCGAGCATGAGGTCGTCGATCTCGGTGGGATCGAGGTCGGGGACCTTCGCGAGCGCCGCGGCGACCATCTGGGTCGCCAGGTCGTCCGGACGGATCGACGCGAGCGAGCCCTTGCGTGCTCGCCCGATCGGCGACCGTACTGCGGACACGATTACTGCTTCGGGCATCTTCTCTCCTCGATGTTCCGGTCGTACTGCGACCTTACGACCCTCTGGGTCCAGCGGCTATCCTGTGCTAACTTACCAAGCAATCGCTTGGTTCGGTACAGACGTTAGGAACATGCCATGGGCATCACCTCGACCTCCGACAGCGCCGGTATCACCACGGTCACCGTCGACTTCCCGCCCGTGAACGCTCTCCCCTCACAGGCCTGGTTCGACCTGGCCGAGGCCGTCACCACGGCCGGGCGCAGCCTCGACACCCACGCGGTGATCCTGCGCGCCGAAGGCAGAGGCTTCAACGCAGGTGTGGACATCAAGGAAATGCAGGCCACGGAGGGCTACGACGCCCTCATCGCCGCCAACCACGGTTGCGCCGCCGCGTTCGCCGCGGTCTACGACTGCGAAGTACCGGTGATCGTCGCCGTCAACGGCTTCTGCGTCGGTGGGGGCATCGGCCTCGTCGGCAACGCGGACGTCATCGTCGCCTCCGACGACGCCGTCTTCGGCCTGCCCGAGGTGGACCGCGGCGCACTCGGAGCCGCAACCCATCTCGCGCGCCTCGTCCCCCAGCACATGATGCGCACCCTGTACTACACGGCGCAGAACGTCACCGCGCAGCAGCTCGAGCACTTCGGTTCGGTGTACAAGGTCGTCCCGCGCAACGAACTCGACGCTGTCGCACGCGAGATCGCCGAGACGATCGCCGCGAAGGACACCCGCGTCATCCGGCGCGCGAAGGAAGCCATCAACCGCATCGACCCCGTCGACGTCAAGACGAGCTACCGCCTCGAGCAGGGGTTCACCTTCGAACTGAATCTCGCCGGCATCGCCGACGAGCACCGCGACGAGTTCGTCGCAACCGGAAAACCGCGCAGCAACAGCTGACGCCTCACACCACCAGGAGTTCGGAACACCATGCGTGACAAGAGAATGTCGCTCGACGACGTGGTCGGCGAGCTGCGCAGCGGAATGACCATCGGCCTCGGTGGCTGGGGGTCGCGCCGCAAGCCTATGGCCCTCGTCCGAGCGATCCTCCGCTCGGATGTCGAGGATCTGACGGTCGTCACCTACGGCGGCCCCGATCTGGGTCTGCTGTGCTCGGCGGGCAAGGTGAAGAAGGCGTACTACGGGTTCGTGTCGCTCGATTCGGCACCGTTCTACGACCCGTGGTTCGCCAAGGCCCGGACGAACGGCGAGATCGTCGCCCGCGAGATGGACGAGGGCATGATCAAGTGCGGCCTGGAAGCCGCCGCCGCACGTTTGCCGTTCCTGCCCATCCGCGCAGGCCTGGGCTCGGCCGTCGTCGACTTCTGGGAGGGCGAACTGAAAACCGTCACGTCGCCGTATCCCGGACCGGCCGGCACGGAGACCCTCATCGCCATGCCGGCGCTGAACCTCGATGCGGCGTTCGTGCATCTCAACATCGGCGACAAGCACGGCAACGCCGGCTACCAGGGTGTCGACCCGTACTTCGACGACCTCTACTGCATGGCAGCCGAACGGCGCTACGTCTCCGTCGAGAAGATCGTCGAGACCGAGCAGCTCGTGAAAGAGGTTCCGCTGCAGCAGCTCCTGCTCAATCGCATGATGGTCGACGGGATCGTCGAAGCGCCGAACGGGGCGCACTTCACCCTCGCCGGCGACAGCTACGGTCGCGACGAGAAGTTCCAGCGCCACTACGCCGAGTCCGCCAAGGACCCCGAGTCCTGGAAGGCATTCGTCGACCGCTTCCTCTCGGGCAGCGAGGACGACTACCAGGCCGCAGTCCAGAAGTTCGCACAGGAGCAGTCATGACCACCACCGAGACCGTGACCCGCGCCGAGTACTGCGCGATCGCATGCGCCGACATCTTCTCCGGTGCCGGCGAGATCATGGCGAGCCCGATGGCGACGCTGCCGCAGATCGGGGCGCGGCTGGCCAAGCTCACCACCGAGCCCGACCTGCTGATCACCGACGGAGAAGCACTCATCCTCGCCGACGTTCCGGCCCTCGGAGCGAAAGCGCCGATCGAAGGCTGGATGCCGTTCCGCAAGGTGTTCGACGTCGTCGCGTCGGGTCGCCGCCACGTGGTGATGGGCGCCAACCAGATCGACCGCTACGGCAACCAGAACCTGTCGGCCTTCGGTCCGCTCCAGCAGCCGACACGTCAGATGTTCGGTGTGCGCGGCGCTCCCGGCAACACCATCAACCACGCGACCAGCTACTGGGTCGGCAAGCACTCGTCGCGCGTGTTCGTGGACACGGTCGACATCGTCTCCGGTGTCGGATACGACAAGGTCGATCCCGAGAACCCGGCGTTCCGCTTCCTGAACATCCCGCGGGTCGTCACCAACCTCGGTGTCTTCGACTTCGGCGGCCCCGGCCACACCTTCCGCGCACTCTCGCTGCACCCCGGTGTCGAGGCCGCGACCGTCGCCGAGAACACCTCCTTCGAGGTCACCGGTCTCGACGAGGCCGACGTGACCCGCGAGCCCACCGCCGAGGAACTGCGCCTGATCCGAGAGGTCATCGACCCCAGGGGACTCCGCGACCGTGAGGTTGCGCTGTGAGCACCTTGCGCACAGCACTGACGGAGCTCGTGGGCATCGAACATCCCGTCGTCCAGACCGGCATGGGCTGGGTGTCCGGTCCGCGGCTGACAGCCGCGACCTCGAACGCCGGTGGCCTCGGTATCCTCGCGTCGGCAACGATGACCTATCCCGAACTCGAAGCGGCAGTGACGAAGACGAAGTCGCTCACCGACAAGCCGTTCGGTGTCAACATGCGCGCCGACGCTTCCGACGCGGGCGAGCGCATCGACCTGCTGATCCGCGAGAAGGTGAAGGTCGCGTCGTTCGCCCTCGCACCGAAGAAGGAGCTGATCGCCAAGCTCAAGGACCACGGCATCGTCGTGATCCCGTCGATCGGAGCGGCGAAGCACGCCGTGAAGGTCGCTTCGTGGGGGGCCGACGCGGTGATCGTGCAGGGCGGTGAGGGCGGTGGCCACACCGGTCCGGTCGCGACCACCCTGCTGCTCCCGAGCGTGCTGGACGCCGTCGACATCCCGGTGGTCGCCGCCGGTGGCTTCTTCGACGGTCGCGGGCTCGCGGCCGCACTGTCCTACGGTGCAGCGGGTGTCGCCATGGGAACGCGCTTCCTGCTCACCAGCGACAGCGCGGTGCCCGATTCCGTGAAGCAGCAGTACCTCGCGCGTGGCCTCCAGGACACGACGGTCTCGCTCAAGGTCGACGGCATGCCGCACCGGGTGCTCAACACCGATCTGGTGAACAGTCTCGAGAAGTCGAGTTACGCCAAGGGGCTGGTCGCGGCCGCGCGGAACGCGGCGAAGTTCAAGTCGATGACGGGCATGAAATGGTCGACCATCGTCAAGGACGGCCTCGCCATGAAGAAGGCGAGCGACCGCACCTGGCAGCAGATCATCATGGCCGCCAACACCCCGATGCTCCTCAAGGCCGGTCTGGTGGAAGGCAACACCGAAGCCGGTGTGCTCGCCTCCGGTCAGGTCGTCGGCATGCTCGACGACCTGCCGAGCTGCCAGGAGTTGATCGACCGTATCGTCGCCGAGGCCGTCGAACGCATCGACGCTCTCGCGGCTCTCCGTCATACGGAACCGTCCGTATAACAACCGGATTCGAGACCGGTGTTGTTGTCGAAACTTTCGAGGGAATCGACAACGACACCGGTCTCGTTCGTTCCGGCGGCAGTTATTCGGCAGTGAGAGCGCTCAGGAGCGTTCTCGTGCGGTGAACCGACGCTCGCGCATCGTCGCCGACGGGGAAGATCGCGGCCCAGATGTCGGTAGCGCCCGCGTCGAGCAGTCCCTGCAGTTGCCGGCGCACCGACTCCTCGTCGCCGACGATCGCAATGTCCGCCGGGGTGCTTGCGCCCCCTTCCTCCAGGACCCGTCGATAGCTGGGCATCCCCGCGTAGGACGTCGCGGTCGCGGCGACCGCGTCACGCGCCGCATCCGGATCGTCGTGGACTGCGACGGGCAGTCCCGCCACGATGCGCGGCGCCGGTCGGCCGGCGCGTTCGGCAGCCGACCGGATTGCGGGTGAGATCCGCGATTCGATCACCTTCGGTGCCGCCATCCACAGGACCGTCCCGTCTGCGTACTGCCCTGCGACCCGCAGCATCCGCGGCGACATGGCGGACAGCAGGACCGGCACCTCATGTGCGACGGCGACCATCCGGCCCGCACTCCGGGTGGACCACGCCTCGCCTCTGAAGTCGACCTCCTCACCGCGCAGGAGTGCGGCGACGATCCGGATGTATTCCTCGGTGTTCTGCCCCGGAGTGTCGTACGACAGTCCGTAGACGTCCCGGACCAGACTCTCGTGCGACGGCCCCAGCCCGAGCGTGAAACCCGGCCGACCCATCGCCTCGGCTACCGACGCCACCCGGTTCGCCTGGAGCAGCGGGTGGCACGGGTAGGTCTGGAGCACGGCAGTGCCGAGTTCGATCGACCGGGTTTCGCGACCGGCAACCGCAAGAGCCGTCAGCGGATCTCCCGCCACAGTGCTCGCGAACCACAGCGACGTGAAACCGTCCGCCTCCGCCTTCTGCACCTGTTTCACGATCTTGTTCGTGGACGACGCGCCGCCCGTGAGTCCGATACGCATGATGCACCTCCGCCACACCCGTTCACATTTGTTGTCGAGAACAGTACTCTCCTGAAACGAGAGTGTTAATTCCCAGCGGAGGAGACCACTGTGTTTGCCGATACCCAGTCGATCTCCGCGGAGATCGGCGTCGAGATCTCCGGCGTCGACGGACGCTCCCTGACCGATCCGCGCGCGGCCGAACGCTGCCGTGAACTCATCGACGAATACGGTGTCGTCGTCTTCCGCGAGACCGGCATCGACGATGCCGACCTCGTGACGTTGAGCCGGATGCTCGGCGAGGTCGTCGTCCCCCGCATGGGTGGCCAGGAAGACCATCCCGAGGTCTCCGCCATCAGCCTCGACCCGACCAAGACCGTCCTCGCCGCATACAACCAGGGCACCTTCCACTGGCATATCGACGGCGCCACAGACGAGATCCCGCAGAAGGGAACCCTTCTCACCGCTCTGGAGGTGTCGGACGAAGGTGGGGACACCGAGTTCGCGAACACCTATGCGTCGTACGAGGCACTGTCCGACCGGGACAAGGCCGAGTTCGAGAATCTTCGTGTCGTCCACAGCTTCGCGACCGCACAGCGGCTCGCCAACCCGGATCCGACCGACAAGCAGGAAGCAGCCTGGGCGACGGTCCCCGACCGCGAGCATCCGCTCGTGTGGACCAGGCGCAACGGTCGCAAGTCGCTGTTGATCGGAGCGACTGCGTCCCACGTGGTCGGCCGGCCGGAAGAGAAGGGACGGCGCCTCATCGGCAGGCTGCTCGCCTGGTCGACCCAACCGCGCTTCTCGCTCCGGCACCACTGGCGCCCGGGTGATCTGGTGCTGTGGGACAACACCGGCATGCTGCATCGCGCAGTCCCCTACGCCCCCACATCTCCACGGCTGATGCACCGGACCACCCTCGCCGGCGAGGAAGCAGTCGCATGAGCGATCTCGCCGACCTGCAACGCGATGTCCGGTACCTCCTCGACCGCACCGCCATCCTCGACTGCATCGCCGCACACGCCCGCGGGTGTGATCGGCACGACGCCGACCTGCTCTGCAGCACTTACCACGACGACGGGATCGACGAGCACGGCACGACCGTCAACAGCGGTCCGGACTACGCGCAGTGGGCGAACACCGTGCACGCCGCCACCTCACGAGCACACACCCACAATGTCACCACTCATCTCTGCGAGATCGACGGTGACACGGCCCACTGCGAGAGCTACGTGCTCGTCGGTCTGCTCGGACCGGACGCGCGCACGGTCCAGCTGATGAGCGGGCGGTACATCGACCGGCTCGAGAAGCGCGACGGCACGTGGCGGATCGCCGTCCGGAGGTCCACGGTGGAATGGAGCGCGGCGGCCGACGCGTCGATCCTGACGTCGCCGTATTTCCTTCGTCAGGGCTTCGCCAACGGCACGCGGGACACCGACGACCTGTCCTATCGCCGCCCCTTGTGCGCGGAGACTCCCGCACCCGCCCGGTGGGCACAGGCGAGCGACTCGGTTCCCGGGTCACAGGAAGGACCCCTATGAGTCGACGGAGATCGTCGTACCCCGCGCTCCTCGCGCTCTGTTCGACACTGTTCCTCATCACTGCCTGCGGAGGTTCCGGTGCGGGCGCTGCCGCCTCGGCGAACGAGTCCGCCGGTGATCCGGTACTCGGCGGATCCGCGCGGATCGTCCAGGTTCGCGAGCCCGTCACGCTCGACCCGGCGGTCCTCGCCAACAACTGGGTCGGACAGGCGATGCTGGGCAACGCTGTGTTCGGAACACTGATGGTCGACGACCCGGCGACACTCGAGGTGGAACACAAACTTGCCACGGACTTCTCGACCGCAGACGGTGGTGCCACGTTCACGTTGACCCTCCGGCCGGATCTCGTATTCTCGGACGGAACGCCGCTCGACGCGGAGGCAGTGGCGTTCAACTGGAATCGGCACCGCGACCCGGCCGTCGCATCGAATGCGCTCGCGCAGGCGTCGCAGATCGCATCGACCGAAGTAGTGGACGACGCCACCCTGCAGATCACCATGCGCTCGCCGAATCCCCACTTCGCTCATGCGATCACCTCGAGTTCACTGAATTGGATCGCCTCCCCCACCGCCCTCGCGAAGGGCCCGGAAGCGTTCAATGCCGAACCGATCGGTGCGGGCCCCTTCGTCCTGACCGAATGGGCACGCCAGGATCGCATGGAACTCGAACGGAACCCGAACTATTGGGACTCACCGCGACCGTACCTGGACCGCATCACGTTGGTCACCGTCAGCGACGTCAACCAACGCACGAATGTGCTTGCCAGTGGCGCAGTGGATCTGGTCGCGGAGTCGAGTTGGTCGGCGCTGACACGGGCGGAGCAGGCGGGGTTCCCGACGCAGATCGTCCCGGAAGGCGGTGGGCAGTACATCGCCCTCAACGCGCGGCGAGCACCGTTCGACGACGTCAGAGCGCGAAAGGCTGTGGCCGCCGCGGTGCAACTCGACGACATCAACAACGCGGTCTTCGAAGGAAACGGCGAAGTGCCGGGTACGTTGTTCCAGGAGTCGTCGCCGTTCTTCGCGGACATACCGCTGCAACGACACGATCCCGCCGAGGCACAGCGGCTGTTCGACGAACTCGCTTCCGAGGGTAAGCCGGTGGAGTTCACATTCCTGGCCACATCTCTCGTCGAGATCCGAACGGTGGCAGAGACGGTTCAGGCGCAACTCGGCGCCTACGACAACGTCGACGTCAAGGTCGAAGTACTCGACTATGCGGCCTTCATGCCGCGGTACGCAGCACGGGATTTCGACGCGACCATCTGGTCGGCCGATGTACAGGAACCGCACACCACGCTGTGGCACCAGTTCCATTCTGCGTCGTCGGGAAATGTTGCAGGTATCGCCGACCCCGCGCTGGACGCCGCCCTCGAGTCCGGCCGGCTGGCGACCTCACCGGACGAGCGGGTCGAGGCCTACACGACGGTCCAACAGCGACTTTCCGATCTCGACGTCGGCATCTGGTACGTGCGCGCGGCGCCCTCGGTGATCCACAGTTCCGACATCCACGGAGTCCGCATGTACGCGTTGGGTTCTCCCCTGCCGGAAGAACTGTGGTCGACCGAGTCCGGATAGCCCACGCAATCGAGTCCGGCGTTGTTGTCGATCTTTCACCGACGAACGACAACAACGTCGGTCCCGATCCGCCGGTCCGGTCGTTGACGAATCCGTCGACCCCGCGTTAACGTGCGCAGAACTGCTACCGAGGCATGGGGGCCCGGGTGATGTCACGCACTGTCGCTTTCGTCGTGGCGGCCGTGGTCGCCTGCACGATCACATCCGCAGGATCGGCGACCGCCGAACCCACAGGCGGTGCCGCCGGCGCCTCTTGGCAGCGCATCGTCGACGCTCCGGACGCCTACCCGGCCACCGCCGTCGAATGGGACGTTCCCATCACCCTGAGCGACGGGACGGTCCTCCGCGCCAACGTCTTCCGCCCCGCCCATGCCGACGGCACGCCGATCGACGAACCCACACCGGTCGTCCTGGGTCTCACCCCGTACACCAAACCGCTGTCGACGCTGGCGTCGGTTGCGATGGAGGCCCCGGAGTTCGCCCCGCTGGTGGACGAGCTCGGATCCATTCTGAACTTCGGTGCTCCCTTCGACGGCATCACCGAACTCGCAGCCCCGGCAACGCAACTCGGCCGTGCCTTCGGACTCGACCGCGATCTGGTGCAGAACGGCTACACACAGGTGATCGTCGACGTGCGCGGCACCGGTTTCTCCCACGGGCAGTGGGACGTCCTCGGTCCGCGCGAACAGCAGGACACCGTCGAGGTCATCGACTGGGCAGCGAAGCAGCCGTGGTCGAACGGACGTGTCGGAACGACCGGTGTCTCCTACTCCGCGATCAATCAGATCCAGGCCGCCGGGCTGCAACCCGACGCCCTCGACGCGGTCTTCGCCGTCGAACCCGGCAACGACCTGCTGCGCGACATCGTCGGTACCGGTGGCGCAGTGGGTGTGGGTTTCATGCCTGCCTGGCTCGCCCTCGTCAACGGTCTCAAGTGGATCCCCGACATGGAGGCACTTCTCCAGGGCAGGTTCGACGCGCAGTGGTTGCGCGACAGGATGGCCGATCCTGCGACGAAGCTTCCCGAACTCTTCGAGGTGCTCACCGCACCGAGCATCGATACCGCCTCCCCCTCCGCCCTCGAGGTCGCGCAGGACGGACCGTTCTACCAGGAGCGGCAGGCACGACTCGAGTCGATCGAGGTGCCCGCCTTCGTGTTCGGGAACTGGCACGACATCTTCGCCAACAGCGAGCCCGACATCTACAACCGCATCCCCGTCGAACCCGGCCGGAAACAACTGGTGATGGGCGACGGCTACCACGCTGTCCTCGGTACCGGATTCGGCACTCCGGGACACCCACCGAACATCACAGCGCTCCAGCACGCGTGGTTCGACCGTTGGCTCAAGGACATCGACAACGGTATCGACGAGTACGGTCCGGTGACCCTCCTGCAGCAGGGCGGCGGCTGGATCACCGCTGACGAGTTCCCGCGCAGCGCCGTCGACTACGAGAAGCTCTTCCTCTCTGCGGCGCCGAGCGGAACCGCCGGGCACGCTCTCCACGACGGCACGCTCCTCGCCTCGGCACCCGAGACCGCGCAGCGACTCACTGTCGCCCCTGGTCTACGCGGTGTCTGCTCCCGTGAGGCCGCGCAGGGCACAGCCGGCCTCGCGGTGCTGCTGGGCGCGGGATGCACGAAGGACGCCCGGTTCAACGAGGCCGAGGGCCTCACGTTCACGAGCGAGCCGGTCACCGAACCGACCGTGCTCTCGGGGCCGGTCAACGTGCACCTCGAGACCGTTCTCGACGCCACCGACGGGTTCTGGTCGGTCTCCGTGAACGACGTCGCTCCGGACGGACGGTCCACCGTGATCACCACCGGTTCCCTCGTCTCGTCGCTGCGCGCGATCGATGACTCGAAGAGCACGTTCACCGCCGACGGCGATTACGTGCAGGCACATCCGGTCCTGACCCTCGAGTCCCGGCAACCGATCGTCCCGGGGCAGCCGACCACCCTCGACATCAGCACCCTGCCGACGGAAGCGGTGCTGCAGCCGGGGCACCGTATCCGGGTCGACGTCTATGCCGCGAGCGTCCCACGTTCACTCCCGCTCGGCCCGATGCTCGTCGAGAGCGGTCTGCGACCGCAGCACCTCGAACTCAACTCCACCGCACCGAGTTTCGTGACGATCCCCGTGGTGCGGTAGAAGTCGCGTCAGCCCGCGCCGGATCGCTCCAGATTGCCCCGATCCCACGCAGCGAGCCGGGCGGCTGCGTCGTAGGTGCTGCGCAGGAACTGGAGCAGTTCCGCGTCGGGATCGGCCGCGGTCCGCACCGCCTCGTAGGGCAGCACGAACTCCCCCAGCTCAGCGGCATAGAGGGCGGCGTCCGGGCGCACCGGAGACTGGGCGAAGCCTTCGAGTGCAGGGTAGACGTACGAATAGAACGCCCCCTCGTCCCCACCGCCCGGCCAGAATCCACAGCTGCTGAGCTCGTGAGAGTAGGCCTCCGTCATCACTTCGTCGGGGCAGTTCGGGATTCCCCCGGGATGGGGCGGAGCAGCGCGTCCGGAGAATCGGGTGCATGCGAGGTCCATCGCACCCCAGAAGAAGTGCACCGGACTCACCTTGCCGAGGAAATCTGCTCGGAACCGGAGCAGGACACGGTGCGCCTGCACGAGTTGCCGCCAGAAGAGATGAGCCGCCTCGGGGTCGTAGGAATCATGTTCACGGTCCTGTGCGAACGGGATCGCCGGATCCACCTCGTTGGGTATGCCCTGGATCCGGGTCGTGATACCCAGCTCGTCCAGAGCTCCGAAAGTGCGGGTGTAGAACTCCGCCACCGGTTGTGCGATGAGAGGCACCGAACGGCTGCGACCGTCGCTCGCACGGATGTGCAGGCGGTGCTCGAAGAAGTCGAACTCCATGTCGAAGACGGCGTGCCCATAGGGAATCGACGAGGTGCCCAGCCCACGCGGCGTGACGTACAGCGTCGTCTGCCACCAGTGGTTGACCATCGGTGTATGGGCCATGCGGATCTTGCCGACGATCTGCAACCACATGTGAAGGGTGTCCCGGGTGTCGGTCCATTCCGCTGTGCGCAGACTCGGCCACGCGTCACCGGAAACAGGTGCTGGGTCGTTCACGATGCCTCCCGCGGTCCGGAAATCGACCCTACTCCGCCGAAGCCGGAGCCATGGCCCGGTCAGGAAGATTCCCGATACCGCGTGACAACAGTTCGTCGCTGTTTCAGCGAATTGTGCTCGGCAGGGAGCCAGGCAGGGGTATCAGTGTCCCGTTGCGCACGGCACAGGCGCGGTCGACGAGAGTCAGCCGGCTCAGGTCGTGAGTGACCATCACGATCGCCACATCCCGATCCCGGCTCAGATCGGCGAGCAGGGCCACGACCTCGCGGCTGCGGTTCTCGTCGAGGGCCGAGGTGGGCTCGTCGACGAGCAACACCGAGGGGTCGTTCATCAGGCCTCGCGCGATGGCAACCCGTTGCCGTTGACCTCCCGACAGTTGGTGGGGACGCCGGTCCAGGTGCCCGTCGAGACCCAACGAACACAACAGGTCCGTGGCACGGGCACGACTCTCGCGGACCGAGTCGCCGGCGAGATGGGACATCATCTGCAGTTGTTCGACTGCGGTCAACGAGGGCAGCAGGTTCGACTGCTGGAACACGAATCCGAGCTTCTCGCGTCGCATGGTCGTGCGCTCGTCACGGTCCAGTCCCGTCATGTCGCTGCCGTCGATAACGACACGACCCGAATCCGGGGTGATGAGCAGGCCGGCGACAGCGAGCAGGCTCGATTTGCCGGACCCGGAAGGACCGGTCACGGCCACGAATTCGCCGCGTCGGACCTCGAAATCCACGTCGTCGAGGACGCATCGATGCCCGTCACCGTCGGGATAGCTGAGGACGATGTTGCGTAAGCAGATACTCATGTCGAAGTCCTTCGTTCTCGGTAGATGACTCATCGAGCGGCTGCAAGGGCAGCGAGCGGGTCGACCTTGGCGATACGGACCAGGGAAGCGGCCGCGCCGATCATGCCCGTCGCAACGAGGGCGAGGAACGGAACCGCGGTGGTGGACACCGTGAGCGAGAACGGAACCGACTGCGAGGCTGCCGTTCCGAGACCGGCTGCGGCCAGGGTTCCAAGTCCGGATCCGAGTACCAGCACGATCGAGCTCTGCCCGAGTGCGTCCTGGAGCAGGTAGCGGGTGGAGGCACCGACAGCCTTGAGCACAGCGAGGTCCTGGCCGCGCTGGATGGTCCATACCGTGAAGAAGGCTCCGACGACCAAGGCGCTGACGATCATCAGCATCGTCTGCATCAACAGCAGCGATCCACGCTCGGAGGTGTACGACCCGATCGCATTCAGCGCACCGCGGCCGTCGGTGACGGCCGTCCCGGTCGCCTCACCGACAGAATCGGCGTCGAACCCTGCGGAGGTACGCAATGCAACGACGGTGCCGTCACTGCCACCGGCCGACGGCAGTGACATCCATGCGTCGTGGTCCATCCAGACCACGGGCTGATGACTGTAGAACGAGTCGTCGACCAGAGCGGTGATGGTGAATACCTTTCCGCTCATCGAAATCCGTGTTCCGTTCGTCCATCCGTTGTCCTTGGCGAGGTCGGCGTCCACGGCTACCGAGCCGGTACCGAGCACGACCGGAGCAGCGAAAGAATGCCCGTCGACGCCGAACGCAGAAGCGGCGACTTCTCGACCGTCGACGCTGATCCGAGCGGGCGCCACCCCGATGATCGACGCAGCATCGACACCGTCGGCCTCCGCAAGTTCCGCATACTGCCGCGTCGTCACGGTCGACTCGGCGAACGAGACCGAGCGGCCATCGGGGGGAGCACCGAATGCGAAGTGGTCGGCGCCGATGTTCCCGATCGCAGCGATGGACCGATTACCCAGTCCGGAGGTCAGCCCCGACAGCGTGACCACCATCAGCGAAATGAGGAACAGGGCCGAGGTCATCAGCGTAAAGCGACCTTTGGCGAAGCGGAGATCACGGAAAGCGAGGAACATGCATCTCAGCGTCGTGCAAGGGAGCATTCCCGGCATCGCGCATTGGTTGGGTTCGCTGATCCATCGAAAGTTGGAGATCTCCGATCGGTGCGGTCGACGGCATAGTGCGGTATTAGAGTGGGCGAAATGCGGAATTCCGATGGGTCTCACTCGGACGGGGCCGTGCCGGTGCTACGCGCCATGCAATTCGGCGCCCATCTGCTGTTCTTCCTGCTCCTCGCGGTGGGTGTCGTGCGCACGGTTACCGACAGTGCTCATCCCGTTCCGATCGTCGCGCTCGCTGTCGTGGTGGCGGGGTGGTATCTCTTCGGGATCTGGTTCGCGCGGCGTGAGGGCTTCGAGAACGGGGAGCCGGTACAGCGCCGATCGGGGCAGATCTGGTTCGCGGCGCTCGGGCTGGGCTGGCTGGCTCTCGTGGTGGCGGATGTCAATTTCGTCTGGTTGGCGTTCGCCCTGTTTTTCTTGTGCTTTCCCCTGTTCTCCACTCCGGTCGCGTTGACGGTGACGATCATGCTGACCGCGATAGCGATCGCAGCGACGCTGTGGCACGGCACCACGAACACGGTTGCCTCGATTCTCGGACCGGTGTTCGGGGCGGCAGCTGCCGCCGGAATGGCCGTCGTCTATCAACAGTTGGTGCGGCAGTCCGCGCAGCGACAGCAGTTGGTGGACGAACTCACCGAGGCGCACCGAGAGTTGCTCGGGGCGCAGGACGAATTGGTCGCGCTGCAACGGGAAGCGGGCGCACTGACCGAACGTTCCCGCCTCGCGCGTGACATCCACGACACTCTGGCGCAGGGATTTTCGTCCATTCTGCTGCTCTCTCGAGCCGGGCAGCGCGCTCCCGACAATTCCGCGGCGATCTTCGCGCAGATCGCGGACACCGCGCAGCAGAATCTGATCGAGGCCCGCCGGGTGGTCGACGCGCTCGCGCCGGTTGCGCTCGAGTCCGCACCGCTCGAATCCGCGTTGCGGCGCCTGCTCGACCAACTCGAACAGCAGACCGGAATCACCGGTGACCTGCTCACCGACAGCGATCCGATCCCGCTGGTGACGGACTTCGACGTCGCCTTGCTCCGCGTCGCCCAGAGTGCTCTCGCCAACGTGCGGTTGCATTCGCGGGCGCGTCGGGTACGGGTGACATTGAGCTACGCATCCGACGAAGTACGGCTCGATATCGTCGACGACGGTATCGGCTTCGATCAACGTCAGGACGGTGGATTCGGCTTACGGTCGATGCGGGAACGACTGGCCGAACTGGGTGGCACACTCGTCGTGGAATCGGCACCCCGAGACGGAACCGCGGTTGCCGCAACCCTTCCGGTCGGGCGGGTCGCATGAGTGCGGTACGTGTACTGCTCGTCGACGATCACCCGGTGGTACGGGCGGGACTACGCGCGTTGCTGGCGTCGCACGATGACATCGTGGTGGTGGCCGAAGCATCGTCGGGTGAGGAAGCCGTGGCTTCGGCGTCGGCCGCGAAACCCGATGTGGTGCTGATGGATCTGCGTCTGGGATCGGGGATCGACGGGGCGCAGGCGACCGCCCGGATCCTGACGGCGGCCGATCCGCCGAGGGTCGTCGTACTCACCACCTACGACACGGACGCGGATATTCTGCGCGCGGTCGAAGCCGGTGCGGCGGGCTACCTCCTCAAGGACACCGACCCGAAAGTGCTGATCGAATCGGTGTTCGCGGCGGCCCGTGGGGAGACCGTCCTGGACCCGGACGTGGCCCAGCGCCTTTACCGCCGCATGCAGCAGCCCCGCGCCGACCTCAGCGCCCGCGAAATCGAAGTGCTGTCGCTGGTCGCCGAAGGGTTGTCCAATCGTGCGATCGCCAAACAGCTCTTCGTCAGCGAGGCAACCGTGAAATCCCATCTGGTGCACGCGTTCACCAAATTGGAGGTGGATAATCGCACCGCCGCAGTGGTCGCGGCGCGCGAGCGGGGCCTGATCGTGTGATCGGTGTCGAGGATCGGGTCAGGAGAACGAACCGTGTCGGCCCTCCCCGGACGCGAACCGCGCGGCCCCTCCGACCGTGTCACTTCCGACGGACTCCATGCCGATAGTGAATTCGAATCCGAGCGCCTCGGATTCGGAACGGCCGACCTGTTCGTTGACCGAGCGGCGGTCGTTGCGCATGCAGGTCTGTGGGAAGACTGTGATCTCCCGGGCCATGCGTTCGGCGGCGTCGCGCGTCGTTCCGGGTTCGACCACGCGGTTGGCCAGGCCGAATTCGCGTGCTTCCGCCGCACCGACGGGCCGGCCCGTCAGGATCATGTCCATGGCCCGACTCGTGCCGATCAGGCGGGGCAGCCGAACGGTGCCGCCGTCGATCAACGGCACTCCCCACCGGCGGCAGAAGACACCGAACACCGCGTCGGAGGAGACGACGCGCAGATCACACCAGATCGCCAGTTCGAGTCCACCGGCAACCGCGTAGCCTTCCACCGCCGCGATCACCGGTTTGGAGAGCACGAGGCGCGTCGGTCCCATCGGGCCGTCGCCGTCCGCACCGAGAACGTTCTGCCGGTCGGTACCGATCGATGTGAGATCCGCTCCTGCACAGAAGTTTCCACCGTCTCCGTGGAGGACAGCGACATCGGCGGCGGGGTCTGCGTCGAATGCCCTGAAGGCGTGGGCCAGCTCGGCGGCCATCGGACCGTCGACCGCGTTCCGGCGCTCGGGACGGGCCATGATCACGGTCGTCACCCGATCGCGCGTCTCGACGCGGATCGATTCGTACGGCGTCATGCCCGACCTCCCCGCTCAACAGCATCGGCTTCCCGGGTTCGCATCTGCTGCGGCGTGCCGCTCACGCCAGTAGTCGCGTTCGCTCAGCGGCGGCCGATCGGGATGCAGCCGGCGGTGCAGTTCGACGTACCTCGCGTAGTCGTGGTCGCCCATGACCGCCCCGACCCACCACCACGCCCGACGCAGTGCTGTGATCACGACCCACCTCCGTCCCCGTCGCGATGCCGCGAGGCATGGGTGTGTGCGGCGCCCGGGGCGCGGACCTTGCCCGATGCGATCAGTTCGTCCCACTCCTTCTGCAGTTCCCTCTCGGCCGGGGTCGGCACGAAACCCGCGGGCGCGAATATCTTCGACGGCACGTCGGGTGTCTCGGTGGTGGGCATACCTCCGACCCGGACCGATCTGATGCACACCACTACTCCTGCGGCGACCACGATGAGCACGAGCACTGCGAACACGATCGACAACGTGCCCTGGATGAACGTGTTGCGGATGACGGCGTCGATCTCGTCGGCAGTCTTCGCCGAACCGAAAGTGGTTGCTCCGGAGTTCTTCGCGTCGACGAAGGCCCGGTGCTGCGCCCAGTACCCGACCGCGCGGTCGCCGGAGAAGATCTTCTGCCACGACGCCGTCATGGTCACGATCAGATCCCACACCAGCGGCACGCCGGGGATCCACGCCCACTTCACCAGTCCCTTCTTCACGACGATGGTGAGCACGACCGTCAGGGCGATCGCGGCGAGCAATTGGTTGGCGATGCCGAACAGTGGGAAGAGCGTGTTGATGCCGCCCAGCGGGTCGGTGACGCCCATCAGCAGGATCGCACCCCACAGACCGACGACGACCGCGGAGCACAACCACGCACCGGGTCGCCAGGACGGATCCTTGAAGCGGCGAGCGGGACCGCCGAAGTTGCCGAGCGAGTCCGACAGCATGAACCGCGCGACACGCGTTCCCGCGTCGACGGTGGTGAGGATGAACAGCGCCTCGAACATGATCGCGAAGTGGTACCAGAACGATTTGAGGCTGTCGCCGCCGAACAGGTCGCTGAGCACCTGGGACATGCCGAACGCGAGCGTCGGTGCGCCACCGGTGCGAGAGATGATCGACTCCTCCCCGACGGATTCGGCTGCCGCCGAGATCTGTTCGGGGGTGATGTCGGGCGACCCCAGCCCGAGACCGTTGACGTAGGCGGCGGCGGTCTCCGGAGTGCCTCCGGTCACGGCGGCCGGAGCGTTGAGCGTGAAATACAGGTGCTGGTCGATGATGCAGGCGGTGACCAGCGCCATGATCGCGACGAACGACTCGGTGAGCATGCCGCCGTAGCCGATGAGCCGGATCTGCTTCTCCTTCTCGATCAGCTTCGGTGTCGTCCCCGAGGAGATCAGCGCGTGGAAACCCGAGAGTGCACCACACGCGATGGTGATGAACAGGAACGGGAACAGGGATCCCGCGAACGCCGGACCGTCGCCGTCGATCGCGAACGACGTGATGTCGGGCATCTCCAGGTTCGGTCGTGCGACGAGGATCCCGATCGCGAGCAGGACGATCGTGCCGACCTTCATGAAGGTCGAGAGGTAGTCGCGCGGGGCGAGCAGCAGCCAGACCGGCAACACCGACGCCGCGAATCCGTAGGCGATCATCAACCACGAGATCGTCACCGGGGACAGGGTGAACCAGTTCGTTCCCCAGTCGGTCTCGGCGACCCAGCCGCCCGCGATGATCGCGACGAGCAACAGCACGACGCCGATCAGTGACACTTCCGCAACCTTGCCGGGTCGCAGGTACCGGAGGTAGACCCCCATGAACAACGCGATGGGGATGGTCATCGCGATGGAGAACAGACCCCACGGGCTGTCGGCGAGCGCATTCACGACCACCAGCGCGAGCACCGCGATGAGGATGATCATGATGACGAAGACCGCGATCAGAGCCGCGACGCCACCGATCGGTCCGAGTTCCTCGCGGGCCATCTGACCGAGGCTGCGGCCGCGGCGGCGCGACGAGATCCACAGGACGAGGAAGTCCTGGACCGCACCGGCGAAGACGACACCGACGATGATCCAGATCGTGCCGGGGAGATAGCCCATCTGGGCGGCGAGAACCGGGCCGACGAGCGGGCCGGCGCCGGCGATGGCGGCGAAGTGATGGCCGAACAACACCCGACGGTCCGTCGGCATGTAGTCCTTGCCGTTCTCCAGTTCTTCTGCGGGTGTCGCACGATCGTCGCGTGGCTGCACGATCCTGCGTTCGATGAACTTCGCGTAGAAGCGGTAGGCGACGAGATAGGTGCACACGGCGGCGATGACGAACCAGACCGCGTTGATCTCCTCACCGCGCACGAGCGCGATGATCGACCATGCGACCGCACCGAGAATCGCGAGCACGAGGAAGACGATGCGCGCGGTAGGCGAGATCGGTGTCCGGTCGACGACACCGACCGGTGGAAGATCGGGATCGGTCCGGAGGTACTCGACTTCGCTCGTTCTCGACGCAGGATCGACGGCCATATCGGCTCCTCACCAGGACCGTCGCGACTCCGCATACCGCCTGTGACGGTCCTCGACAACGTGCACGCTGCTGACCACCGTGACGCTACCCGACCCGACCTGTTCGCCGACGGGACTTGCATGTCTCGATACGCCGTCTCCGATTACAGGAATGTCCGAAAATCACCTGAACGCCATTGTATTGAAAACGGGAGCGTTCTACGCTTGTCGTATGGCGACGGTGGAGTACGGCTCGTCGGCTCCGGAGGGTTCCGGAACCCGCAGCTACCGCTCGCCACGACGGCAGATGCAAGCGGCACAGACACGAGCTGCGGCACTCGAGGCCGCCGCCCGATTGTTCGCTGAACGCGGCTGGACGGGAACCGCGATGCGCGACGTCGCCCGAGCCGCCCAGGTGTCGGTCGAAACCCTCTATGCAGCATTCGGATCCAAGGCCCGGTTGTTGAAGTCGGCTGTAGAGGCTGCGGTCGTCGGCGACGACGTGCAGAAAGCCCTGGCCGAACGCCCGGCTTACAAGGCAATCGGAGAGGGGCGCACCGTCGGCGCTCGTATCGAGGCGGCCGCGCACATGGTCGCCGTGATCAATGAGCGCCTCCACCCGTTGGCGGCGGCGCTTCGCCACGGAGCCACGACGGATCCTGTACTCGCTACTGCGATCGCCGATCTCGACGCACAGCGCAGGAGTTCGGTCACCGACGCCGCCGAGATGATCACCGGCCACCGATCCGATCCCGAGCGGATCGACGAACTGTGGGTCCAGACCGACGACCAGGTCTACGCCCTGTTCGTCCACCACTGCGGTTGGAGTCGTGCCCGCTACGAGGCATGGCTGATCGACCGCATAGAACACATCCTCGGCCCCGTGTGACACACGGGCGTCGCCTTCTGGAGTACGTCATGACAACCCCTACGCTCCCCGGCGCCGACACTCGGATCATGCGCATCGTGCACTCCGCCCTGCGCCGCGATCTCACGCGCGCCACGGCAGTCCTGAGCACGGAACCCGGTCCTGATGGGATCCGGCGTGTCGCGCTCGCGGATCACCTCGTGTGGATGATGCATTTCCTGCATCTGCACCACAGCGGAGAGGACAGTGCACTGTGGCCCCTCGTCCGCGAGGCGAATCCGGCGGCCGGTGCACTGCTCGACGAGATGGACGCAGACCACGCGCGTATCGCCCCCGAGATCGAACGGGTCACTGCTGCAGCCATCGACCACCGCACGCACCCCGGTACCCGAGACGATCTCCTCCGGTCTCTCACCGCGCTCGGAGAGGTACTGCTACCGCACCTTCGGCGTGAGGAAGCGGAGACGATGCCGGTCGTCGCTCGGACGTTGACCTCCCGCGAGTGGGACGAGGTGGAGCAGCGTGTGTTCATCGCATCGAAAATCAAGCGGGAGTTGGGCATCGAAGCCCACTGGCTGATCGACGGCGTGGATCGGGAGGACTACGACGTCGTCGTCGGCAAGGTCGACCCCATCACCCGGTTCGTCCTCCTCCATGCCTTCCGGCGGTCCTACCTGCGTGCATGTGCCGACCGGTGGGGTGCCGACCTCGACGTCGGTCCTCGACTCCCCCGCCCCTTCCGCACCGAGGGTGCGGTCGAACTGTGGATCGACGCCCCGGCCGACGAACTGTACGACACGGTCGCCGACGTCACCCACATCGGCGACCGCAGCCCCGAATGCCGCAGCTGCGCATGGCTTCCGGGCCGGGCCCCGGGAACCGTGGGAGCCCGGTTCCGCGGGCGCAACCGCGCACATCACATGCGCTGGTCGCGGGTGTGCGAGGTGACCACCGCCGAGCGGGGCCGGGCGTTCGAGTTCCGCACCGTCTCGGACCGGCGCAACCCGCTGTACCACGACTCGACGACCTGGTCGTACACCTTCACGACGGACGGCGACGGGACCCGGGTGACGCACGGCTACCGGATTCACACGCTGCCCTACCGGCCTCTCCTCGCGCTCTACTCCCGCGTGCAACCACAGCACCGCGACATGCGCCCTCAGATGCACCAGAATCTGGAGGCGCTGCAGCGGCAGTTCGTCGCCGGCCCGCCCGGCGGCACATCGCCGGAACGGATGCGACGCTCCGCGTAAGCGGGTGGGTGGTGGGTCAGCCGCGTGCGGCGATCCTCGCCCGCACCTCGGGCCGACGTAACGGCGGCACCGACGGCGGTGGTTGCCGCCGCTCGGGAAGGGCCTCGAGCAATCGCATGGTCGTCGCGGTGACCTCGGCGACGGCCTGCTCGAAGGGCTCCCGGGTGGCGTCGGAAAGTTTGTGGATCCCGCTGACCTTACGGACGTACTGCCGCGCAGCCGCTTCGATCTCCTCGGCGGTCGCAGCCGGCTCGAGCCCGCGCAGCTCCGTGATGTTCCGGCACATGATTCGAGGGTAGACGTCACCTCCGGACCGGACCATACGTTCGCTTCCGCGCGCCCGCTGTCCGTCCGCTGCGGCGATCGCAGCAGCGGATGACGAACGGGCGCGCGGATACGAAGGAGCAGATCAGAGGCGTTCGATGATGGTCACGTTGGCGGTGCCGCCACCCTCGCAGATGGTGAGCAGACCGTAGCGGCCACCGGTGCGCTCGAGCTCGTTGAGCAGCGTCGCCATGAGCTTGGTGCCGGTCGCGCCGAGCGGGTGACCGAGGGCGATCGCACCACCGTTGACGTTGACCTTCGACGGGTCGGCGCCGATCTCCTTGATCCAGGCGAGGACGACCGGCGCGAAGGCCTCGTTGATCTCGATCAAGTCGATGTCGTCGATCGTCAGACCGGCCTTCTCGAGGGCGTACTGCGTGGCCGGGATGGGAGCGGTGAGCATGAAGATCGGGTCGTCGCCGCGGGCGCTGAGGTGGTGGATGCGCGCGCGGGGCTTCAGCCCGTACTTCTTCACGGCCTCGTCGGACGCGAGCAGTACCGCGGACGCGCCGTCGGAGATCTGGCTGGCGACGGCGGCGGTGAGGCGGCCGCCCTCGACGAGCGGCTGCAGCGACGCCATCTTCTCGAGGCTGGTCTCGCGCGGTCCCTCGTCGACGGTGGCGTCACCGAGCGGGACGATCTCGTTGTCGAAGCGCCCCTCGGCGATGGCGGCCTTGGCGCGCTCGTGGCTCTGCAGTGCCCACTTCTCGAGTTCCTCGCGGCTGATGTCCCACTTCTCGGCGATCATCTCGGCGCCCTTGAACTGCGAGACCTCATCGTCGCCGTAGCGCTCGGTCCATCCCTTCGAGCCGCCGAAGGGGCTGTCGAAGCCGTACTGCTGTCCGACGATCATGGCCGCGGAGATCGGAATCTGCGTCATGTTCTGCACTCCACCGGCGACGATGAGGTCGGCGGTGTTGCTGAGGATCGCCTGTGCGCCGAAGTGCAGGGCCTGCTGGCTCGACCCGCACTGGCGGTCGACGGTCACGCCGGGCACGTGCTGCGGGTAGCCCGCGGCGAGCCACGAGGTGCGGGCGATGTTGCCGGCCTGGCCACCGATGGCGTCGACGCAACCGAACACCACGTCGTCGACGTCGGCGGGGTCGATGCCCGTGCGATCGACGAGCGCCTTGATCACGTGCGCGCCCAGGTCGGCCGGGTGCACGTCCGCCAGCCCGCCCTTCTTCTTGCCGATGGGGGTGCGAACCGCGTCGACGATGTAGGCCTCGGTCATGATGTCTCCTTAGGAAGAATTCTGGTTCGACAGTCCGTCGAGAACGATGGAAAGGTACTGCTGGGCAACCTGATCGATAGTGAGGGAGCCTCCGGGCCGGTACCAGCGCACCGCCACCCACACGGTGTCGCGCAGGAACCGGAAGACGAGTTCGACGTCGACGTCGGGCCGGAAGGAGCCGTCGGCGACGCCGCGTTCGATCACCCCCACCCACAGGTCGCGGAACTCGGTGTTGAGTTCGCCGATGTAGGCGAAGCGATCGCCCTCGAGGTGTTTGGCCTCGCCCTGGTAGATGGCCACCGCGGCGTGCGACCGGTCGATCGCCTCGTAGGAGGTCGTCACGAGTGCCGCGAGGGTGTCGCGGGACGGAAGACCCGACGCGACGATCTTGCGGTACCGATCGAAGAGATCACCGAGGAACGCGCGCAGGATCTCGTCGACCATCGACTCCTTCGAATCGAAATGGTGGTAGAGGCTTCCGGAAAGGATCCCGGCGGCATCGGCGATGTCGCGCACGGTCGTTGCTCGGACGCCGCGTGAGGCGAACAGGTCGGCGGCGATGTCGAGCAGTTCCGCGCGGCGTCCGGACTTGCCGGCGTTGTCGTCACGAGCAGGAGTCATGGAGACATCCTTTCAAGCCGACGGGTGGCGAGCTCATGCGCGCTGAGAGGAGACCGACACGACCTCGCCGGTCAGGTAGGTGGTGTAGTCGCTGGCGAGCATGGCGATCGTCGCCGCGACCTCCCAGACCTCCGCCGCGCGACCGTATGCCTCACCGGCGGCCAGGTTGTCGAGCAGTTCCTCGCTGGTGACCTTCGCGAGGAAGGCGTGGCGCGCGATGGACGGGGCGACGGCGTTGATCCTCACCCCGTACTCGGCAGCCTCGATCGCGGAGCAGCGGGTCAGGGCCATGACACCGGCCTTCGCGGCGGCGTAGTGCGCTTGCGAGTGCTGTGCACGCCAGCCGAGGACCGAGGCGTTGTTGACGAGCACACCGCCGTGATCCACCGAGCGGAAGTACCGCAGAGCGGCGCGGGTCGCGCGGAAGGTGCTGGTGAGCGTGATGTCGAGAACGCGATCCCACTGTTCGTCGGTCATGTCCACGACCGGGGTCTCACCCCCGAGCCCGGCATTGTTGATGAGGACGTCGATGCGCCCGAGCGTCTCGGCTGCGCCGGTGATGAGCGCGTCGACCTGTTCGGTGGACGAGACGTCGCACACGATCGACGCGACCTGCTGTTCCGGGAACTCGGCAGCGAGCTTGTCCGCAGCCTCACCGAGTCGGCGTTCGTGGAAGTCGGAGATCACGACGTCGGCACCCTCGAGCAGCGCCCGCCGTGCGGAGGAGAACCCGATGCCGGTTCCGGCGGCGGCGGTGACGACGACCTTCTTGCCGGCGAGCAGGCCGTGGCCCGGGGTCTCGACGGGCGGGGTCGCGAGGGGCGAGGTGGTCTGGGGTGAAGCGGTCACGGACGTGCCTCCCGGGGAAGGCCGAGCACACGCTCGGCGATGATGTTGCGCTGGACCTCGTTGGATCCGCCGTAGATGGTGTCGGCGCGGGTGAACAGGAACAGACGCTGCCACTCCGCGAGTTCGAGGTGCTCGGGATCGGTGATATCGGAGGGATTTCCGGCATGATCGTGGCCCGGTCCGACGAGCGACGACGCGCCCTGGATGTCCATGGCGAGCTGACCGAGGTCGCGATGCCAGTTGGCCCACAACAGTTTCGCGACCGAAGCCTGGCCGGGATCGGCGTCGCCGAGGGTGCGCAGCGCATGAGCACGCATGACCCGCAGGCCGATTCGGGCTCGGGCTATACGTTCGCCGATGTGCGGATCATCGATCGCACCGTTGGTCTCCGCCACGGAGACGATGCTGTCGAGTTCGCGGGCGAAGCCGATCTGCTGCCCGAGGGTGGATACGCCGCGCTCGAAGGTCAGCAGACCCATCGCGACCTTCCATCCGTCGCCGGGGGCACCGACGACGAGGTCGGCATCGGTGACGGCGTCGTCGAAGAAGACCTCGTTGAACTCGGAGGTGCCGGTGAGCTGCTGGATGGGTCGCACCGTGACACCGGGCTGATCGAGGGGCACGAGCAGGAAGCTCAGGCCGTGGTGGCGGGTCGAGCCGGGTTCGGTCCGGGCGACGACGAACGCCCATTGCGCGACGTGGGCGAGTGACGTCCAGACCTTCTGGCCGTTGATCACCCACTTGTCGCCCTCGAGGCGCGCGGTGGTGGAGACATTGGCGAGGTCGGAGCCGGCGCCCGGCTCGGAGTATCCCTGCGCCCACAGTTCGGTGACGTTGCGGATCCCGGGCAGGAAGCGCTTCTTCTGCTCCTCGGTCCCGAAGGCGATGAGGGTGGGGCCGAGCAGTTCCTCACCGAGGTGGTTGACGCGTGCGGGCGCGTTCGCCTTCGCGTACTCCTCGTGGAAGATCACCCGCTGATCCATGCTCGCACCGCGTCCGCCGTACTCGGTGGGCCACCCGATGCAGGTCCACCCGGCAGCCGCCAGGTGGCGGTCCCACGCGAGTCGCTGATCGAAGAACTCATGTTCGCTTCCGGGCCCGCCCTTGCCTCTGAGCTCGGCAAATTCGCCGGTCAGATTCTCTTCGAGCCACTGCCGTACGGTGGCCGCGAACTCCGCATTGTCCTGGCTCTCGCTCTCGTGCACGTCTGTACGATAACCTACCAAGCAATTGCTAGGTAGGGAGCTACGTGAACACAACACCCGGAACCACGCCGGCCGCCCTCATCCGTGCCGTCCGCGACCACGCCGACCGGTGCGCCCTCGTCGACGGCGACATCCGATTGAGTTTCGCTCGACTGCACGAACACGTCCGGGCTTTCGCTGCCGCGCTCGTGGCGCGAGGTCTGCAACCCGGTGAGCGCGTCGCGATCTGGTCCCCGAACACCTTCCATTGGGAGGTCGCCGCACTGGGCGTGCACTGGGCGGGCGGGGTCGTCGTCCCCGTCAACACCCGGTACACCGGCAGCGAGGCAGCCGACATCGTCGAACGTGTGCAGGCCACCGCCCTCGTCGTCGCGGGCGACTTCCTCGGCTCCGACCGGTTCAGCGCTCTGCGCGAGGCCGCACCCGACCTCACCGTTCCCACGGTGATACGAATCCCGCTGGGCGGCAGCGATAAACCGGACCGTGGTGTCTTCGAGTGGGAGGATTTCCTCGGCCTCGCCACGGAGTCGTTGCTCGAGCAGGCGGACGAGCGCGCGCGATCGGTACGGCCCGACGACGTCTGCGACATCCTCTTCACCTCCGGCACGACAGGCCGCAGCAAAGGCGTCCTGAGCGCACACCGTCAGCTGATCGGTGTCGCACAGGCCTGGGCCGAATGCGCCGCGCTGACCCCCGACGACAACTACCTGATCATCAACCCGTTCTTCCACAGCTTCGGCTACAAGGCGGGTTTCGTCGCCGCACTGCTCGCTGGCTCCACCGTCGTGCCGATGGCCGTATTCGACACGGAGAAGGTCATGGCGATCGTCGCGCAGGAGAACATCAGCGTGCTGCCCGGCGCGCCGACGATCTACCAGAGCATCCTCGACCACCCGCGTCGCGACGACTACGACATGTCCACTCTGCGGGTCGCCGTCACAGGCGCCGCACCGGTGCCCGTCGCCCTCGTCGAACGCATGCAGAACGAACTGAGCTTCGACGCGGTGCTCACCGCCTACGGACAGACCGAAGCCGTGGTGGCCACGATGTGCCGTATCGACGACGATCCCGTGACCGTGTCGAACTCGTCGGGTCGCGCCACCGCCGACTTCGAGGTGCGCATCGGCGACAAGGGCGAGATCCTGCTGCGCGGTCCCAACGTGATGTTGGGATATCTCGACGACCCCGAGGCCACAGCGAAGACGATCGACGAGGACGGCTGGCTCCACACCGGCGACGTGGGCGTACTCGACGAGCGCGGTTATCTCGACATCACCGACCGTCTCAAGGACATGTACATCAGCGGGGGCTTCAACGTGTATCCCGCCGAAGTCGAGGCGGCGCTGCTGCGCCTGCCGGGAGTGCACGAGGTCGCGGTGGTCGGTGTCCCCGACGAGCGCATGGGCGAAGTCGGCAAGGCGTTCGTCGTCCCACTGGACGGACATCCGCTCACCGAGGACTCCGTGATCGCGTATGCCCGAGAGAAACTCGCCAACTTCAAAGCGCCGCGATCGGTTCGGTTCGTCGATGCGCTGCCCCGAAACCCGTCCGGCAAGGTACTGAAGAACGTTCTGCGTGAGGAGAAGTCATGACCGTCCCGTTCGAACCCGATGTCGTCACCTACGAGGTGCGCGACGGCGTCGCGATCGTCACTCTCAATCGACCCGATTACCGCAACGCCCAGAACTCGGTCATGACCTACGCCCTCGACGCCGCCTTCGAGAAGGCCGTCGAGGACGACGAGGTCAAGGTGATCGTGCTGGCCGGCAACGGCAAGCACTTCTCCGCCGGCCACGATCTGGGCACCCCCGGCCGCGACCACCACGTGCATTACGACAACAAGGCCGTCATGTGGTGGGACCACGTCGACAAAGAAGGCGGCGACCAGCGTTACGCCCGGGAGATGGAGGTGTACCTGGGGATGTGCCGTCGCTGGCGTGAGATCCCCAAGCCCACTATCGCCTCGGTGCAGGGTGCCTGCATCGCCGGCGGCCTGATGCTCGCGTGGGTGTGCGACCTCATCGTCGCCTCCGAGGACGCCTTCTTCTCCGACCCCGTCGTGCGCATGGGCATCCCCGGCGTCGAGTACTTCGCCCACCCGTGGGTCCTCGGCACCCGCTTCGCGAAGGAGATCCTCTACACCGGCGACCGGTTCTCGGCGCAGCGCGCGTACGAGGTGGGCATGGTCAACCGGGTCGTCCCGCGCGACGAGCTCGAGTCCGAGACCCTCGCTCTCGCCGCCCGCATCGCGGAGATGCCCCGCTTCGGTCTCGCACTCACCAAGCGCGCCGTCAACCAGTGCGAGGACCAGATGGGTATGCGCAACGGTATGGACTCGGTGTTCGGCCTGCACCACTTCGCCCATGCGCACAACGCCGAGGTCGGCACCGACTCCCTCGGTGGCATGAACGCCAAGTCGATGGCTGCGAGCGCGCGTCCGGCAGAAGGAGCGAAGTAGTGGATCTGCAACTCGACGACGCCACCCTCGCGTTCCGCGACGAGGTGCGCGCCTTTCTCACCGAGAACGTGCCGAAGACCCCGCTGAAGTCGATGGACACGGCCGAGGGCTTCGAAGAACACCGGCAGTGGGAGCGAACCCTCGCCGACGCTCGCCTGTCGGTCGTCTCCTGGCCCGAGAACCTCGGTGGCCGCGACGCGACCCTCGAACAGTGGGTCGTGTTCGAGGAGGAGTACTACCGCGCCGGCGCTCCCGGCCGTGTGAGCCAGAACGGCATCTTCCTGCTCGCGCCCACCCTGTTCGAGCACGCGCATCCCGAGCAGCTCGCCCGCATCATGCCGCGCATGGCCCGCGCCGACGACATCTGGGCCCAGGCCTGGTCGGAGCCGGAGTCGGGTTCGGACCTCGCGTCGCTGCGCTCGACCGCCACGAAGGTCGACGGTGGGTGGCTGCTCAACGGCCAGAAGACGTGGAGCTCACGCGCGTCCTACGCCGACATGGGCTTCGGTCTGTTCCGTTCCGATCCGGATGCCCAGCGACACAAGGGCATCACCTACTTCATGTTCGATCTGCGTGCCGAGGGCGTCACCGTGCGTCCCATCCCGCAGCTCGACGGTGAGCCGGGATTCGCCGAGATCTTCCTCGAGGACGTCTTCGTCCCCGACGACCCGGAGCGTCCCGGTGAATCCGGGGTGATCGGTGCCGTGAACGAGGGGTGGCGGGTCGCGATGAGCACCGCCTCCAACGAGCGCGGTCTGTCGCTGCGTGCACCGGGCCGCTTCCTGGCGACCACCGACCGGTTGCTGCGCGCCTACCGCGACTCCGATCTCCACGGCGACACCGCGCTGCGCAACCGCGTCGCCGACGCGTGGATCGGCGCTCGTGCCTACGAGCTGTCGACCTGGGCGACCGTCACGCGACTGACCTCGGGCGGGCAGCTCGGCGCCGAATCGTCGATCAACAAGGTGTTCTGGTCCGAATGGGACATCGCCGCACACGAGACGGCACTCGACCTGCAGGGCGCGGACGCCGAGCTCGTCGACGGCTGGACCGACGGCTATCTGTTCTCGCTGTCGGGCCCGATCTACGCCGGTACCAACGAAATCCAGAAGAACGTCATCGCCGAGCGGCTGCTCGGCCTTCCGAGGGGTGACCGATGAGATTCTCACTCGACGAGTCCCACGAGGACTTCGCGTCCAGTATCGACGCCCTGCTCACCAAGTCGGACATGCCGCAGGTGATCCGCGCATGGAACAGTGGTGACACGGCCCCCGGCCTGCAGGTCTGGGAGCGGTTGGCCGAGACCGGTGTCAACGGTCTGCTCGTCGCCGAGGACCACGACGGTCTCGGCGCCGACGCCGTCGACCTCGTCGTCGCCGTCGAACAGCTCGGCCGGCACGCCGTGCCCGGACCGGTGGTCGAAACCGTGGCGGTGGCGCCGGTTCTGCTCGCC
This sequence comes from Rhodococcus sp. B50, assembly GCF_013602415.1. NCBI lineage: Bacteria > Bacillati > Actinomycetota > Actinomycetes > Mycobacteriales > Nocardiaceae > Rhodococcus > Rhodococcus sp. B50. The sequence continues at coordinate 3,196,783 of NZ_WPAG02000002.1, forward strand.
GCCGTCGCGCCCGAGCGCCTCGGCCCGCTGGCCGCCGGTTCGCTCGCCACCGTCGCGATGCTCCCCCACGTGCCCTACGCCGTGGACACGCACGTCGCGGCTCTCGCCCTGCACGTCGCCGACGGCACCGTCTCGGTGGGCACCCCCGGCGAGTCGCGCGCGTCGGTCGACAGGTCACGGACGCTCACCTCGCTCACCCCGGCCGAGACGCTCGGATCCATCGATATCGCAGCCGCTTTCGACATCGGTGTCCTCGCCTCCGCCGCGCAGCTCCAGGGACTGGGCCGCACGCTGCTCGACACCACCGTCGAGTACGCCCAGCAACGCAAGCAGTTCGGCCGCGCGATCGGTTCGTTCCAGGCGATCAAGCACCACCTCGCGGAGGTGGCGGTCGCGCTGGAGATGGCGCGCCCGCTCCTGCACGGCGCCGCTCTGGCGGTGCGCGCCGGCCTGCCGACCGCCGCACGGGACGTCTCGGCCGCGAAGGTCGCGTGCGGGAACGCCGCCCATCTCGCCGCGCGTACGGCCCTGCAGGTGCACGGTGCGATCGGCTACACCCAGGAATACGATCTGTCGCTGTGGATCACGAAGGTCCGCGCGCTCGTCACCGCATGGGGCACCCCCGACGAGCACCGGGCCCGGGTGGTCGCAGCTCTGGAGAGCGAGGCATCATGACGTTCGAGACGGAAGAGCGTGCCGCACTGAGGGAATCGGTGCGTACCCTGCTCGCCAAGCATTCCGATTCGGCTGCCGTCCGGCGCGCGATCACCACCGACAGCGGGTACGACGACGACCTGTGGACGATGCTCGTCGAACAGATCGGGGTCGCGGCCCTCGCCGTCCCGGAGGAATACGACGGTGTGGGTGCCTCGTGGGTCGAAACCCACGTGGTGCTCGAAGAGCTCGGCCGCACGCTCACACCGTCGCCGTTCCTCGGGTCGGCGGTGCTCGCAGCGCAGGCCGTGCTGTTGTCCGGTGACGCCGACGCGGCGGCGCGCCTGCTCCCCGGCCTCGCGGCCGGCGAGGTCGTCGCGGTGTGCTGGGCGTCGGCCACCGGATGGCAACATCCCGGCGTGAGCACCGATGGGGACGTGCTGACCGGGACCGCGCACTACGTGCTCGGGGGTGACACCGCATCGACCCTGCTCGTCCTCGCGGCCGACGACGACTCGGTGGCCCTGTTCGAGGTGGACCCGGACACCGACGGGGTGACACGCCGCCGTGTTCCCACGATGGATCCCACGCGTGCGCTCGCGGAGGTGTCGTTCTCCGCGGTGACCGGTCGCCGCCTGTCGTCGTCCGACGATCTCGTCGACCGGCTGCGGGCATCCGCCTCGATCGCCCTGTCCGCCGAGCAGGTCGGCGCTGCGCAAGCGGTACTCGACCTGACCGTCGAGTACACGAAGAACCGCAAGCAGTTCGGACGCGTCATCGGCTCGTTCCAGGCGCTCAAGCACCGCATGGCCGACATGTACGCACTGGTGGAGACCGCACGTTCGATGTCGTATGCGGCTGCACTGTCGCAGGATCCGCAGGACGCGTACGCCGCGAAGATCTACTGCTCGGAGGCCTTCCAGCAGGTCGCGTCGGAGGCCGTGCAGCTCCACGGCGGGATCGCGATCACGTGGGAACACGACGCGCAGCTGTTCTTCAAGCGCGCGCACGGCAGCGCCCAGTTGTTCGGGCAACCTCGCGAATACCTGGGCGCAGTCTCGGCCTGAGCAATATCGTCGGCGGCGATCCCTGCGGAAGGAGATACATGAGAATCCGATACGCGAGTGCCGCCGCCGTCCTGTCCGCCGCTGCGATCACCCTGACCACGCCGGGCGTGGCCGGGGCCGCAGCGACCGCGGAGGTCGTCCCGGGACGCACCCGGATCATGGTGACCGTGCACGGTGTGCCGGTGCATCCGGAAAGCTGCCGGGTCGACCCCGACGCGAACGGGAATACCCGGAGCCTGCCGGTGGAACCGTCGGGGACGATGGTCGCGCACTTCGTCGACCCCGGTCCCCGGCGGGTCCTGGTCTGGTGTCCCGATGGAGGCATCATCTACGACCGCATCGTCGACGTCCGGCCCTCCGACCCCATCGCCGATGCCGCCGACATCGTCTTCCGCACCGCCGGGAGCAGCGACCGCGTCACCGACCCGACCATGCGGTAGTGGCCACCTCGAGTCCTCGGCAGCCGCGGTCCGGAGAACACCCGATCGTCCGGGATTGCTCGCGCCCGTCGCGGAGGCTCGCTAACGTCGGAAAGATGACACCTTCCACGATCACGCTGAATTCCGGAACGACGATCCCTCAGCTGGGCCTGGGTGTCTGGCAGGCCACCAACGACGAGACCGAACGCGCGGTCCGATACGCGATCGACGAGGCCGGCTACCGGCACATCGACACAGCTGCGGCCTACGGCAACGAGGAAGGCGTCGGCCGCGCGCTCGCCGCGTCGTCGGTGCCGCGCGAGGACATCTTCGTCACCACGAAGCTGTGGAACTCGGATCAGGGTTACGAGCCGGCACTGAAGGCCTTCGACACGAGCCTGAAGAAGCTGGGCACCGACTACGTCGACCTGTATCTCATCCATTGGCCGCTGCAGGACCGCGACCGGATCCTGCGCACCTGGGATGCGCTCGAGAAGATCGCCGAATCAGGTCGCGCGAAGGCGGTCGGGGTGTGCAACTTCGAACCGCACCACCTGCAATTGCTGGTCGATCGTGGTGGTCTCCTCCCGGCGGTGGACCAGGTGGAGTTGCATCCGCATCTACCGCAGCAGGATATCCGCCGATTCGCGTCCGAACACGGCATTGCCGTGGAGTCGTGGAGTCCACTCGGGGGCACGAGCAATTCGGGCTGGGGTCCGAACTCGAAGCCGAACACCCTGCTCGTCGACCCGATCGTCACCCGCATCGCCGACCGCCACAGCAAGTCGGCCGCGCAGGTGCTCATCCGCTGGCATCTGCAGAACGGGCTCATCGTCATCCCGAAGTCGGTGCACGAGCAGCGCATCTCCCAGAACATCGACGTCTTCGACTTCGAACTCGACGAACTCGACCTCAGCGAACTCGACACCCTCGACGACGGCACCAGAGTGGGGGCGCATCCCGACGAGATGAACATCGGCGCACCCGCCTGATCCCTTCCCTCCGGAACTGGAACGTGTTCTCATTGCTGGGGTACGCACGTCCGACTTCCGGAAGGCAGCGATGAGCGAGACGACGACGCATCTGGTCCTGGGCAGACCGGTCACGATGCCCGTGCAGGTCCGGACCGCCACGGCGTTCATGGGGATGTTCTCCGTACCCGTGCGCCCCGCACAGGAACTCGTCGCCCACACCGGGCTCGAGATCCTGCAGTACCGGCCGGGCCACGGGATCTGCACCCTCGTCTTCGTGGACTACGTCGACGGGGATCTCGGCCCCTACAACGAGTTCGGAGTGTGCTTCCTCGTCCGCGACCATCGCAAGGGCGGAGACGGCATCATCGGAGACTGGCGGAGTCTTCTCGGCGGGCAGGCAGGTGCATTCATCCACCACCTGCCCGTCGACGGGGATTTCACCCTCGCGGCCGGACGCGGCATCTGGGGCTTCCCCAAGACTCTCGCCGACTTCGACGCCGACCACGACAGCAGCACCAGACGCGGTTCGGTCTCCGCGGACGGAGCACTGATCGCCGAGTTGACCGTGGCGCCCGGAATTCGCGTCCCCGGCAAGGGTCTCGCCGCATCGCTCGCCGCGTATTCACACATCGACGGCGTCACCCGATGCACGACCTGGGAGATGAACCCGAGCGGGGTGCGTACCCGGCTCGGCGGCGCGACCCTGCAGTTGGGTATGCATCCGATCGCCGAGGAACTGCGGTCGCTCGGCCTTCCTCGACGCGCACTCGCCTCGTCGTCGATCCCCGCCCTGCGGATGACCTTCGGGGACGCGACCGTCGTCTGACGACCACGCGCTCAGGCGAGCGCACCCGTCACGGCGAGAACGATCACCGCCACACCCAGCAGGGTGTCGAGCACGCCGCAGAACTCCGCGAGCGAGCGAGCGACCACGGTGTTCCGCCGGAAGTGGACATGGTCCCACGCGGCGTGGCCCAGCAGCCCGAGTCCGACGATCACTCCGGCCGGGACGGGAGCGAGCATCGTCGTGGCCACCGCGACGGCACCGAATCCGAGCATGGCCACTGCCGACGGCCCGATGAGCATCGCCCGGCCGGCCGGAGTGCGCGCCGGCCCGTAGACGGCGCCGACGGCACCCAGAGCGACCATCAGCACGGTGACCGGCACCGGCACGCCGAAGGCGACGACGGCAACCTTGCCGACCCCGATCAACAGGACGGCGCCGAGGAACAACGGCCAGGCCGCACTGCGACGGCCCAGTACAGCCGCACCGAGATAGACGAGCGCTGCGCCGGTCAGGATCGCCGGGAAGTCGGTGCCACCGTCGGCAAGAACGAACGCGGCGAGGGCAACCGCGACGAGGCTGGGCCACCTGCGCAGCACCCCTCGTAGCAGCGCTTTCGGGCCGACGCCGGCCGCAGGTCGATCGACTGGGAGGGTGGTGATGCCGGAACTTGTCATGGCGATCCGCCTAAGTTGAACAGTAATGTTCGATTTGTCGATCAGCGTAACCTGAACACCAGTGTTCGACAAGAGGAGGATCCGTGACCGCCGACAAGACATCCCTCGGACCTCGCTCCCCCCGCGTCAGGAAGCGCGCGGACGCCGAACGGAACATCGAGGCGATCCTCGATGCCGCCCGGATCACCTTGAGCCACGACCCCGACGCGAGCATCGGGGAGATCGCCGAGGCCGCGGGCGTCGGACGTGTCACGCTCTACGGCCACTTCCCCACTCGCGCCGAGCTCGTCACCGCGGTGGTGCAACGCGCGCTCGCCGAGGCGGAAGAGACCGTGGACCGGATCGATCTCACCGGCAATCCCCGCGACGCCCTGCACCGCCTGATCGCGGGTTCGTGGTCGCTCACTGCGGACGCGGGGACACTGCTCGCCGCCGCCGGACAAGCGCTGCCCGCCGAGGAGGTCCGCGCCGCGCACGACGGACTGCTGGCCCGCGCGACCGCCCTCATCGATCGCGGTCGAACCGAGGGGTTCTTTCGCACCGACCTGCCGTCGTCCTGGCTCGCGTCCGTCCTCCACAGTCTGGTCCATTGCGCCGCAGGCGAAGTCGCCGCCGGGCGACTGTCGGCGGAGGACGCCGCGGACTACATCGCCGCGACGGCCCTGTCGTCGTTCGCCCCACCCGACTGACCGGCTTCAGCCCGAGGCGATCACGCCGTCGACGTCCTGACGCTCGCGGAGTCGGTTCACCGTGTCGTGCAGATGCTCGTCGAGCAGTCGCCGCACATCGTCCCGGTCGGCGGTGCGGATCGCCTCCCGGAGTACAACATGCTCGTCCACCTGTACGTGCAGGTCGGGATAGGTGGTCTGCAACGCCCCGAGGCACATTCGCGTCTCGACGAGCAGGGTACGGGCAGCCCGAACGAGCCGCGGACTCCCTGCGCTCGCCACGAGGATCTCGTGGAAGCGACGGTCGCCGTCCGAGACACCGGTGGCGTCCTCGCGCTCGGCGGCGGTGCGCATCTCCTCGATCGCGGGTTCGAGGGCCTTCCACGTCTGCTCGCGACGGCCGTCCAGCACCAGGTCGAGTGCGCCGCCCTCGATGACCCAGCGACTGCGGTAGATGTCGACGACGTCGTCGAAGGTGAGCTCGGTGACGAAGATCCCGCGGTTGCGGATGCTGTAGAGCAACCCTTCGGACAGCAACCGCTGCATGGCTTCTCGCAGCGGCCCCCGGGAGACCTCGAAGTGCGCCGCGAGTTCGGCTTCGCCCAGCTGCGCACCGGGGGCGAGCGCGCCCCGGACGATGGCCGACCTGATCTGCTCGGCGATGAGCTCGGCCGTGGACGGACGGGTGACAGGACGTAGATCTCCCAGATCACCGAGCACCATGATCGATATCCTCCTCGAACAGCGAGCCCAGCTCCGGGCATCCCACTGTATATCCGGCCAGCTCCAGGCCGTGCCACACGGTGACCTGGTTGGCAGTGAGAACCGGCTTGCCTGTCTCCTTCTCGAGCTCCCGCAGGATACGAAGCGTGTGCATCGCGGTGTCGGGCACCAGCACCGCCTGCGCGTCGGGATGATCGTTGTTCCGCGCGAATTCGAGCACCGCCTCCTCCGTCAGAGCGCCGACCTCGGCGGCGGTGTCGATGCCTGCGTCTGCGAGGGACACGACGTCGATGCCTGCGTCCGCGAGGAAGGCGACGAACAGTTCGGCGACGTCCCGCGGATAGCTCGCCGCCACGGCCACCCGAGTGATCCCGAGCGACCGGATCGCGGCGACGAACGCGACGCCGGTGCTCGTCGTGGGCACACCACCGGCAGCCCGGGAGAGCTGCTCGACCTGAGTACGCGCCCCCTCCGACCCGTAGACGAAGCTGCCGGACGTGCACGCCCATACGAGGGCATCGAGGCGCTCGTCCGCGAACTGTGCCGCCCCTCCGGCGAGCTTGGCCGGGCTCCCCAGGTCGAGAAGTTCGGGAACGGCGTGCAGGTCGGTGCCGTAGATGTGGACGACGGGCAGGGTCACCCCCAGGAGCTCGGCGGCGAACGGATAGTCGTCCTCGGCGGCATGATCCGGATAGACGACCCCGACGGTCGGGCGGCGGCCACGATGCATTCAGAACACTCCTCTCAACCACTTCCCCGGCCCGGTCATGGGTAGTTTCATCCGTCCGAGGCACGCCCAGATGGTGAGCTGGTTGGCCGTAAGGACCGGTTTGCCGAGTTCCCGTTCGAGCGGTGCGATCAGGTCGTAGGTCGGCAGGTTGGTGCAACTGACGAAGATTGCCTGCACGTCGGGTGTGTCGGCCCCGATGATGTGTTCGGCGATGGTGCGGTAGTTGACCTTCCAGATGCCGCCACCCAGACCGAGATGCGACGATCGGACTACCTCGGTCCCGGCCTCGTCCAGGAAGTCGCGCAGCAGGTCGGTGAGTTCCCGGTCGTAGGGGGTGATCACCGAGATGCGGGTCAGGTCGAGCTTCCGGAGCGCTTCGAGGAGCGCGCCGGAGGTCGTGACCGCACACGAGGCACCCGCCTCGCAGATCGCGTCGCACAGGGCCTTCTCGTAGGCCACCCCGTTGACGAAGCTTCCCGAGGTACAAAGATAGGCAACGACTTCCGGTTCCACCGACAGGACGTCGCGGGTCGCGACCATCAAGTGCCGACGGTCGGAGACCAGTTCGGCCATGGCACGGCTCACGGGCACCGGTTCGTAGGGGGTCCGAGCGAGGTGCAGGCTGACCTCGAGCGGCGCCCATCGCCACAGTTCTCGTTCCAGAGCGAGATCGAAGGGTGCGATAACACCGATGCCCCGCTGAGCCAGAGGACCTTCGAATTCGGGAATGTTCAGTTCCATACGGTCCCTCGGCTTCGTCAAGAGTTCCCTCAGCCTTGAGGATTGTTGACAATAATACGAGGCGCTCATACGGTGTCAACGTGGGTGCCGAGCCGGTCGTGACAGTGCTTCATGCCGAAGCCGTGCCGGACCGTGCGCGGATGGCCCCGGTGGCCGAACACGCCACGGTGCGCTACACCGACGCCACCGGTCTGGCCGCCGGCCTCGAGGGCGCAGACATCCTGTTCGCGTACGACTTCCTCACCGATGCCCTGCCCGCGGCGTGGCACGCCGCGACGTCCCTGCGGTGGATCCACGTCGCCGCGGCCGGTGTCGACGCCCTCATGTTCCCCGAGCTGCGCGACAGCGACGTCGTCGTCACCAACTCCCGCGGCGTCTTCGACGGTGCCATCGCCGAATATGTACTCGCCCAGATCCTCTCGTTCGCAAAGGACATTCCCGAATCGCTGCGGCTCCAACACGGGCACATCTGGAAGCACCGCGAGTCCGAACGCATCGCCGGTCGCTCCGTGCTCGTCGTCGGCACCGGCCCCATCGGCCGCGCCATCGCGCGGCTGCTCTCCGCCGTGGGCATGACGGTCTGCGGCTCCGGCCGACGACCTCGCGACGACGACCCCGATTTCGGCAACGTCACCGCCACCGCCGAACTTCCGGTCGCTGTCGCCGACGCCGATTTCGTCGTCGCCGCGGCGCCTCTCACGGAACAGACCCGGCACCTTTTCGACGCCCGGATGTTCGCCGCGATGAAGCCGGAGGCCCGGTTCGTCAACGTCGGACGGGGCGAACTCGTGCGCACCGGCGACCTGGTCGAGGCACTGCGTTCGGGCACGATCGCCGGCGCCGCACTCGACGTGCTCGACGTCGAGCCGCTCCCCGACGACCATCCGCTCTGGGACATGCCGAACGTCTCGATCACACCGCACAATTCGGGAGACTTCGTCGGCTGGCGCGACGCGCTGGTGGACGTCTTCGTCGACAACTTCCTCCGTCTCCGAGACGGCGACCCCCTTCGGAACGTGGTGGACAAGAAGCTGGGTTACGTGCCCGGCGCGTGAGAGTCGGCAACGTCCGACGAGAAGGAGGCACGATGGAGCCCACAGACATGACCGCCGTCGAACTCGTGTCGGCCTTCTCCTCGGGCGAACTGTCTCCCGTCGAGGCGACGAGGGCCGTACTCGAGCGGATCGCGGCCCGCGATCGCGAGATCAACGCGTTCTGCCTCGTCGACGAGGAGAAGGCGCTCGACCAGGCCCGCAGATCCGAGGAGCGGTGGCGGACCGGTTATTCGAAGGGTCTGCTCGACGGAGTGCCGATTTCGATCAAGGACGTCTTCCTCACCGACGGATGGCCTACATTGAGGGGTTCGCAGGCCGTCGACGAGAACCAGGACTGGAACGTCGACAGTCCGGTCGCGGCCCGTCTGCGTGAGGACGGAATGGTATTGGTGGGCAAGACCACCACACCGGAGATCGCCTGGAAGGCGGTGACCGACTCGGCGCTGTACGGGGTGACCACCAATCCCGTCGATCCGACGAAGACCGCCGGCGGTTCGTCCGGAGGAAGCGCGGCGGCGGTCGCGGCCGGATTCGGTCCGTGCTCCGTCGGCACCGACGGTGGGGGCAGCATCCGCATTCCCGCGTCGTTCTGCGGCGTCGTCGGTTTCAAGCCCACCCACGGGCGGATCCCGATCTTTCCCGCCAGCCCGTTCGGGCCGCTGGCGCATGCCGGACCGATCACCCGGACGGTCGAGGACGCGGCGCTGCTCACCGACATCCTCGCCCTGCCCGACCCCCGGGATCCGACAGCGCTGGCGCCGCCCCTCGCGACCTTCCGCGGTGGCCTGCACCGTGAGGTGGTGGGGATGGACGTCGCCTACTCGAAGACTCTCGGGTACGTCCACGTCGACCCCGAGGTCGGCGAGATCGTCGACCGGGCGGTTCGCGTGCTCGACGAGGCCGGACTACGGGTGACCGCCGCCGATCCCGGCTTCGACGACCCGCTCGACGCCTTCGAGGACCTCTGGGCGGCAGGCGCCGCCACCATGCTGAAGACGTTCCCCGAGGGAACGCGGGACAAGGTGGATCCCGGCCTCGGACGCGTGTGGGCACACGGCGAACAGCTCGGAGCCGTGGACTATCTCGAAGCCCGCGCCGTGGCGGCGGCGATCGGGATCACGATGGGGATCTTCCATCAGAAGTACAACCTGCTGATCACTCCGACGATGCCGATCACTGCCTTCGAGGCCGGCTACGACGTGCCCCCCGGTTCGACGGCGACCTCGTGGCCGCAGTGGACCCCGTTCACCTATCCCTTCAATCTCACGCAGCAGCCCGCCATCAGCCTGCCCGTCGGGACGACCTCGGCGGGCCTGCCCGTGGGTCTGCAGATCGTCGGGCCGCGGCACTCGGACGACCTGCTGCTCGCGGTGGCGAGATTCGCCGAGTATGCACTGAGCTGACACACCGAACGGCACCACACATCGCGCGGTGCCGTTCGGTTCGGCGTCCGTCTACGCGCGGGCGAAGCTCAGCGTCTCCCCTACGACACCCTGAATCCACAGGTCGTTGCACGCCACGGCGAGTTCGGGCAGACCGTCCTCGATGCTCGCGAAGACACTGCCCGGCACCCAGCCGACATCGCCGTTGAGCAACAGATTGTTCCGTCCGTAGAACAACGCGAGATCGGTCGCCCCCTGCGAGGCGTGGGCCTGCGAGCCGGGTTCGTAACCATAGGCGGGATTGCCGATCTCCCACGGCTCGAAATCGAACAGGCACACGTCGCCGGGGATCGGCGTCACCGTCGGATTCTCCCGATGCGGCGCCGAGGTGATCCTCGGCACCAGGGTGTACAGCTCGTTGCGGGCGTACTTGGCGTGGAAGGCAGCACCGCTCTGCGGCAACGCATCCCACACCGCCGCGCAGGTGAGCGGGGCTTCGTCGTCGAGAAGTCGTGCTCTGCACGTGATGTCGCGCTTGTCGAGAGTGATCGTGATGTATCGGGCCACGCGGACTCCCTCATTCGACGGATTATCGGACCTCTGCGAGGACCTCGGACCAGATGCCGAGCGCATCCTCGATCTGCTCTGCGGTGACGATCAGGGGTGGGATCATGCGCACCACATTCATGTGGGCACCACAGGTCAACAGCAGCAACCCTTTTCGGGATGCGAGCTGTTGCGCGGCGGCTGCACGGTCCCGATCGGGAGACCCGTCGGTGGTGAATTCGAGACCCACCATGAGACCGAGCCCCCGCACGTCGCCGATATCGTCGGTCGCACGCTCCCGCGCGCCGGAGAGCAATTCGCGTCCACGCGCAGCCGCGTTGTCGACGAGCCCTTCCTTCTCGATCACATCGAGGGTGGCCACGGCCGCCGCGCACGAGACCGCGTTCGCCCCGTACGTCCCGCCCTGCGATCCCGGGCGGGCGCGCCCCATGAGCTCCTCGGAGGCGGCGATACCCGACAGCGGAAAACCGCTCGCGAGTCCCTTGGCGATGGTGATGACGTCGGGAAGTACTCCGAAGTGCTGGTGGCCGAAGAACTTTCCGGTTCGGCCGAAACCGGTCTGGATCTCGTCGAAGACGAGCAGGATTCCGTGCTCGTCGGCCCGCTGCCGCAATCCCCGGAAGAACCGCGCGTTCCCGGGTACGTAACCACCCTCTCCCAGGACCGGTTCGACGACGAAGGCCGCGATCTCGTCCGGCGCCGCCAGGGTCGCGAACAGGTAGTCCAGTTCCTGTAGGGCGAAATCGGTCGCCTCCTCCTCCGACCAGCCGTATCGATAGGCGGTGGGAAACGGAGCGACGTGCACGCCCCCCATGAGCGGTGAGAATCCCGCGGAAAAACGGGTTCCCGAGGTCGTCATCGTCGCGGCGGCGACGGTCCGGCCGTGGAAACCGCCGTGGAAGACGACGATTCCGGGGCGTCCCGTCGCCTGCCGGGCCAGACGCAACGCCGCTTCGACGGCCTCGCTACCCGAATTGGCGAAGAACAACGAATCGAGCCCTTCGGGCAACACCGCACCCAGCCTCTCGGTGAGTTCGAGCAGAGGCCGGTGCATCACGGTCGTGTACTGCCCGTGGATGAGCGAGCCGACCTGCCGGCGCGCGGCTTCGACGACGTGCGGATGACAGTGGCCGGTGCTCGTCACGCCGATACCGGCGGTGAAGTCGAGATAACGGCGTCCGTCCGTGCCGTGGATGTAGCACCCCTCGGCGTGGTCGACGGTGACGGGAGTCGCCTGCAGCAGGCGGGGTGACAGTCGGGTCATGACGATCCCTCCGAACGGCCGAGGGAGCGAACCCTCGAACCGGTTGTCGGATTGTTGACAATATGGATAACACGCGGAGAAGGGTCGTGCAATGGCGAGCGGTGTGACGACGGCGTTTCGTCACTCTCACCGGAGGGCATCCGCACTGCAGTAAGCCGCATCGCCCACGGATGAGGACATCATGATCAGCAACGACGATATCGACACCCTCGCTCGTGCCACCGCGTACGGGCCCGACGGTGACAAGCTCGGACGCGTCGGAGAGGTGTACCTGGACAACGACACGGGCCGACCCGCATGGATCACTGTCGTCACGGGACTGTTCGGCACACGCCGGCACTTCGCCCCCATCGACGAAGCCGAACTCGACAGCAGCGGAGTGCGCCTGCCCTTCGACAAGGACACGATCACCGGCGCCCCGAACATCGACGAGAACGGTGAGCTGACCCCGCTCGAAGAGGACGAACTGTACCGCTACTACCGCCGGTTCGGGGATACCCCGGCAGGCAAGAGCGGTCTCACCGACGACCGGGCCGGCCTCGACGAGAGGAGCCCGGCCGGCGGGGGTCTCGGCGGTGGCACCGCGGGTGGTCTCGGCGGTGGAACCGCGGGTGGACTCGGCAGTGGAACCGCGGGTGGAGTCGGCAGTGGCACTGGAGCGCCGCACACGGGCGAGACGTACGGCACCGCCACGCCGTCCGCCACCGGCCATTCGCCCACCCCGGGCACGGCGCATCCGCCCACCCCGGGCACCGGACCTTCGCACACGCCGCCCGACGTCGCGCGCGAAGGGATCGCCGGCAACTACCGGCCGAGCGAGGGCCAGCGGGACGAACCGCTCGAGCACTCGATGCCCGGGCAGACCGCGTCGACGCCGTCCGAGCCGTCCGGCACCGCACGACCTGCGGCGGACACCGCCCGGCACGCGGCCGGCGGCACCGGGAGCGAACAGGAGATCGTCGGTCCGGGACCGACCGGTCCGGCGCACTTCACACCGCCGTCACGCGACACAGATACGAACGCGACGGCCGACACGAGCACTACAGCGGCAGGCGACGCGGATGCCGACCGGCCGCGGAAGCCGCGTCTGGTGCGCCGCGTCGTGACCACCGAGTACTACGAGGAGACTCCGGACGACACGACCGACGCCGATCGTTCCTGAGTCCGCAACGCGGAAAGACGAAGCCGGGACGGCCACATACCGTGTGGCCGCCCCGGCTTCGTCGTCCGGTGCTGCTGCGTCGTGCGGTCTACAACCAGGTGTCCTCCGTGACGGAGGTGAGGAACGCTTCGAGATCGTCGCGCCAGGGCGCCGGAGTGGTCTTCTCCGGTTCGATCCCGGTGTACTGCCCCCGGTAGAAGAGCAGCGGGCGCTCCTTCTCGTCGCGCACTTCGCTCAGCGACGACACGCGCCCGAACACCACCCAGTGGTCTCCTCCGTCGTGCACCGTCTCGACCGTGCAGTCGATGTGCGCGAGCGAGCCGGTGAGGACGGGTGAATCCAGCGGCGAGGACGTCCAGTCGAGGCCGGCGAACTTGTCGGGTTCGCGGGAGCCGAACCGTGCACAGGTCTGCTGCTGCTCCTCGGCGAGGACGTTGACGCAGAACCGGCCCGCTCGTTCGATCGCCGCCCACGACCGCGACTGCTTCGTGGGACAGAACAGGACCAGTGGCGGATCGAGCGACAACGCGGCGAACGACTGGCACGCGAATCCCACTGGCGTTCCGTCGTCCTCGGTGGTGGTGATGACGGTGACGCCGGTGCAGAACTGCCCGAGCACGGTGCGGAAGGCCCGCGGGTCGATCGCACCGTCCTGTCCGGCCTCCGGCGCGGTCATTACTGCATTCCCACCGAGAAGTCGTGGCCCCACAGACTCACGGCCGTGGATTCACGAGCGATCCAGCCGTCGTCGTCCTCGACCTGCAGCCCCTCGCACCCGAATTCGACGTCGAATCCGCCGGGGGTCTTCATGTAGAAGGACAGCATCTTGTCGTTGACGTGGCGCCCCAGCGTCGCCGACATCTTGACCTTCTTCCGCAGCGCGCGGTCGAGAGCGAGGCCGACGTCGTCGGAGTTCTCCACCTCGATCATCAGGTGCACGATGCCCGACGGGGTGGGCATGGGCATGAAGGCGAGACTGTGGTGGCGCGGATTGCATCCGAAGAACCTCAGCCACGCGGGTTTTCCGTCGGCGGGCCGGCCGACCATCTGCGGGGGCATCCGCATGGAGTCGCGCAGACGGAAACCGAGCACGTCGCGGTAGAAGTGCAGCGCTTCCTCGTCGTCACGGGTCGAGAGCACCACGTGCCCGAGACCCTGATCACCGGTGACGAACTTGTGCCCGTACGGGCTGACCACACGGCGATGTTCGAGCGCGGCACCGTGGAACGCCTCGAGCGTGTTGCCCGACGGATCCTGGAAGACGATCAGTTCGTCGACGCGACGATCGGCGAGCTGTTCGGCGGTGCCCTCCTTGAACGGCACGCCCGCCGCCGAAAGGTTGTCGCGAACCGACTGGAGATCGGCCGCGTTCGCGGTCTCCCACCCCGAAACGAGCAGCTTGTCGGACTCGTGCGGCTCGATCACGAGCCGGGCCGGGAAGTCGTCCATCCGAAGGTACAGCGCATCGGAGTGGACGCCCTTGCCCTCGATCATGCCGAGGACCTTGAGACCGTACTCGCGCCAGGCCGAGACGTCGGTGGCGCCGATCCGCAGATATGCCAGCGACCGGATACTCATCTATTCGACTCCATCCGTGAGGAAATCCACTGTCAGGCGGTTGAATTCGTCGAACTTCTCGAGCTGTGCCCAGTGACCGCATCCACCGAACACGTGCAGCTGGGCACGGGGGATCATCTTCAGGGCGACGAGAGCACCGTCGAGCGGGTTCACGCGGTCCTCACGACCCCAGATCAGCAGCACCCGCTGGCGGAGCGTGTAGGCCTCACGCCAGAGCATTCCCTTCTCGAACTCGGTGCCGGAGAAGGACTTCCCCATGGCCTTCGCCGCAGCCAGCGACTCGGGTGTGCTCGCCGATGCGAAGCGTTCCTCGACCAGTTCGGGAGTGATGAGCGACTGGTCGAAGACCATGATCCGCAGGAACGCCTCGAGATTCTCGCGGGTGGGCTCGTAGGCGAACTTACCGAGATTCTTGACACCCTCGGTGGGATCGGGTGCGAACAGGTTGACACTCAATCCACCCGGGCCCATCAGGACGAGTCGTCCGGCGCTCTCGGGATAGTCGAGCGCGAACCGCACCGCGGCACCACCACCGAGCGAGTTGCCGAGGAGGTGGACGCGGTCGGTGATGCCGAGGGTGTCGAGCAGATCCTTCAGCGCCGACGAACTGTGCACGAAGTACTGCGGGTGTTCGGTCGGCTTGTCGGATCTGCCGTAACCCGGCTGATCGACGGCGAGCACGTGGAACCGTTGTGCCAGCACCGGGATGTTCTTCGCGAAGTTCGACCACGACGACGCCCCCGGCCCACCACCGTGGAGCAGCACGATCGTGGTGTCGTTGCCGACCCCCGCTTCGTGGTAGTGCAGGCGGAGGTCGTCGCGGACCTGCGCGAAACGGGAGGTCGATTCGTAGGTGATCTCGTCGATTGCGGTCACATCCACCCCTAGACCATCGTGTCGGTGATCGGCAGACCGAACTCGGCGGCGCCGAACATCACGTAGGCGCGTTCGGCGTCGTTCGCGGCGTGTACACGACCCGCGTGCGCGTCGCGCCAGAAACGCTGGATCGGCGTGCCGTCCGCGAGCGCGGTGGCACCCGAGTTCTCGAAGAGACGGTCGATCGACGCGATGGCACGGCCGGTCGCGCGGACCTGGTCGCGGCGTGCCCGCAGGCGCAGTTCCATAGGAACCTCGTCGCCGGCGAGGAGATGGGCGTACTCGTCGGTGACGTTGCCCGACAGCTGGCGCCATGCCGCGTCGATGTCGCTGGAGGCCTCGGCGATGCGGACCTTCGCGAACGGATCGTCCTTGGCCTTCTCGCCGGCGTAGGCGGCGCGGACGCGCTTGCCCTGGTGCTCGACGTGTGCCTCGTACGCGCCGTAGGCCATACCGACGATGGGTGTCGAGATGGTGGTGGGATGGATCGTGCCCCACGGCATCCGGTAGACGGGCGCGGTGTTGCGCTCGAGCCCGGGCGACGCCAGGTCGTTCATGGTCTTGAAGCTGAGGAAACGGTGTCGGGGGACGAAGACGTCGTCGACCTTGACCGTGTTGGATCCGGTGCCGCGGAGACCGACCACGTGCCATACGTCGTCGATCTCGTATTCGGAGCGAGGGATCAGAAAGCTGCCGAAGTCGACGGGGCGGCCGTCCTTGATGACCGGGCCACCCACCACGACCCAGCTCGCGTGGTCGCATCCGGACGACCAGGCCCACGCACCGTTGACCTTGTATCCACCGTCGACGACCTCGCCGGCACCCATGGGCGCGTAGGACGACGAGATCCGGACGTCGGTGTCGTCGCCCCAGACGTCTTCCTGTGCCTGCTGCCCGAAGAGCGCGAGGTGCCAGTTGTGGACGCCGATGATGCCGGAGACCCATCCGGTCGAGCCGCACGCGCTCGCGATGTTGCGCACCGCGGTGAAGAAGGTGACGGGATCGGCCTCGTATCCACCCCATTGGGCCGGTTGCAGAAGCTTGAAGAAGCCGGCCTCCTGGAGCTCCTTGATCGAGTCGTCGGGCACCCGGCGCAGATTCTCGGCCTCCTGCGCACGTTCGCGCAGCGTGGGCAGCAGAGCGTCGATCCGCTGCAGTACCTCGTGGCTGTCGTGGTCACCCACTGGACGCTCCCGTCTGTTCAGGAATTGATCGCTTGTTTCGAGACTAGAACATGTTCTTATTCGTGTCGAGATGCAGGACCGTCGCAGGTAGGCAACCCCTATGGGGGACCAAAGTCCCCGAACCCTTCCGCTCCGCACCCGAATTCTATAACGTGTTCTAGAGGAGATTTCCGGAAGGAAGTGAGCGGACATGGCACAGATTCGCGAGATCGACGTCGGAGAGGTCCGGACGCGTTTCGCGCGAGGCTGGCATTGCCTCGGCCTCAGTCGCACGTTCAAGGACGGCAAGCCCCACGCCGTCGAGGCCTTCGGCACGAAGCTCGTGGTGTGGGCCGACAGCAACGGCGATGTGAAGGTGCTCGACGCGTACTGCCGCCACATGGGCGGCGACCTGTCACAAGGCGAGATCAAGGGCGATTCGGTTGCGTGCCCGTTCCACGACTGGCGCTGGGGCGGCAACGGGAAGTGCACGGACATCCCGTACGCCAAGCGGGTTCCACCGCTGGCCCGCACCCGTTCGTGGATCACGATGGAGAAGCACGGCCAGGTGTTCGTGTGGAACGACCCCGAGGGCAACACCCCGCCTCCGGAGGTCACCGTTCCCGAGATCGAGCAGTACGGCTCGGACGAATGGACGGACTGGACGTGGAACCAGATCCGGATCGAGGGTTCCAACTGCCGCGAAATCATCGACAACGTCGTCGACATGGCGCACTTCTTCTACATCCACTACGCCTTCCCCACGTTCTTCAAGAACGTCTTCGAAGGACACATCGCCGAGCAGTACCTCAACACCCGTGGCCGGCCGGACAAGGGCATGGCGACGCAGTACGGGCTGGAGTCCACGCTCGAGTCGTATGCGGCCTATTACGGCCCCTCCTACATGATCAACCCGCTCAAGAACAACTACGGCGGGTACCAGACCGAATCCGTGCTGATCAACTGCCATTACCCGATCACCCACGATTCGTTCATGCTCCAGTACGGCATCATCGTCAAGAAGCCCACGGGCATGTCGGCAGAGCAGTCGGACGTGCTGGCCGCCAAGCTCACCGAAGGTGTCGGTGAGGGCTTCCTGCAGGACGTCGAGATCTGGAAGAACAAGACCAAGATCGAGAATCCGCTGCTGTGCGACGAGGACGGCCCGGTCTACCAGCTCCGGCGCTGGTACGAGCAGTTCTACGTCGACGTCGCCGACGTCACGGAGAAGATGACGGGTCGCTTCGAGTTCGAGGTCGACACCGCCAAGGCGAACGAGGCCTGGGAGAAGGAAGTCGCCGAGAACCTCGAACGCACGAAGCACGAGGAAGAACAGGACAAGCAGGAAGCGGAGGTCTGACGATGAGCGCCTCGGCCCGAAAGATCACATGGGCGAAGTCCCCGGACTTCTCCGAATGGCCCGGCCGGGCCGAGGCCATCGCCGCTCAGACCGCCATCGACAAGATCGATTACCTGGAGTCCGGCCGGCACGAGGTGCAGTGCCGCGAGTGCGGCACGTGCGTCCTCGTCCGTAAGAACAGCCTGTCGCACACGAGCGTGCAGTGGCAGGAAGATCCGGACACCGTGTGCCCGACTTTCCGCGCGACCGCCTCGATACGAGGTTCGTCCATCACACCACGAGAAGGGTGTCCGCAGCTCGGGGCGAGCATCGACCAGGCCGTGCTCGACGGCACCCTCCCCGTTCCCGGCGAATCTCCCACCTGACCGACCGAGCACCGATCCACCACGCGACGGCACCGTCACACCGACTGTGCCGTCGCGTTCTGTTCTGCCGGTGATATTCGGTTCCACCACCGACATCACGTCGTCTTCGCTTCACGTCCAGGACTCTTCGTTTTCGGGGATGGACTCGGCACCACCATTTCTATAACGTGTTCTACATGACGGAGCAGGAGTACGACATCGTTGTCGTCGGCAGCGGCGCCGGCGGGATGACCGCCGCCATCACCGCGGCCCGCAAGGGCGCCGACGTGGTCCTGATCGAGAAGGCGCCGCGCTACGGCGGGTCGAGCGCCCGGTCGGGCGGCGGTGTGTGGATCCCGAACAACGAGGCGCTGAAGGCCGCCGGGGTGGACGACACCCCGGAGGAGGCCCGAAAATACCTTCACAGCATCATCGGCGACGACGTACCCGCAGAGAAGATCGACACCTACATCGATCGCGGACCGGAGATGCTCTCCTTCGTCCTGAAGAACAGTGCACTCGAACTGCAATGGGTACCGGGCTATTCCGACTACTACCCCGAGGCGCCCGGCGGACGTCCCGGGGGTCGTTCGGTGGAACCGACACCTTTCGACGGGCGCCGCCTCGGCGAGGATCTCGCACTCCTCGAACCCGATTACGCCCGCGCTCCCAAGAACTTCGTCATCACCCAGGCCGACTACAAGTGGCTGAACCTGCTCATGCGCAATCCGCGCGGACCGGTGCGAGCCCTGCGGGTCGGAGCCCGCTTCGTCTGGGCGAATCTCACCCGGAAACACCTGCTCGTCCGGGGTCAGGCTCTCATGGCCGGTCTGCGGATCGGCCTGCGCGACGCCGGTGTCCCCCTCCTACTGGAGACCTCGCTCACCGACCTCGTCGTCGAGGACGGCGCCGTGCGCGGTGTCGAGGTCGTCGCGAACGGCGAGAAGCGCATCATCCGTGCCCGCAAGGGTGTGATCCTCGCGAGCGGCGGTTTCGAACACAATGCCGAGATGCGGGCGCAGTACCAGCGTCAGCCCATCGGCACCGAATGGACCGTGGGAGCGAAGGCCAACACCGGTGACGGCATCCTCGCCGGACAAAAACTCGGTGCCGCAGTCGATTTCATGGACGACGCCTGGTGGGGACCGTCCTTCACGCTCACCGGCGGCCCGTGGTTCGCACTTTCGGAACGCAGTCTGCCCGGCTGTCTCATGGTCAACATGGCGGGCAAACGCTTCGTCAACGAGTCGGCGCCGTACGTGGAGGCGACCCACGCGATGTACGGGGGTAAGCACGGACGCGGCGACGGTCCGGGCGAGAACACCCCCAGCTGGCTGATCCTCGATCAGCGTTACCGCGACCGCTACACCTTCGCCGGCATCACGCCCCGCACCCCCTTCCCCCGCCGGTGGCTCGAGGCCGGGATACTCGTCAAGGCCGGCTCCATCACCGAACTCGCCGAGAAGATCGGGGTGCCGGCCGACACCCTCACCGAGACCGTGCAGCGGTTCAACGGATTCGCACGCGCCGGGAAGGACGAGGATTTCGGCCGCGGCGAATCCCACTACGACCACTATTACGGGGATCCGCGCAACAAGCCGAACCCGAGCCTCGGCGTGGTCGACAAGGCCCCGTTCTACGCGTTCACGGTGGTCCCCGGCGATCTCGGCACCAAGGGCGGACTCGTCACCGATGTCGACGGCCGGGTCCTGCGCGAAGACGGCACCGTGATCGACGGCCTCTACGCGACCGGCAACGTCAGCTCGCCGGTCATGGGCCACACCTATGCCGGCCCCGGCGCCACCATCGGACCGGCGATGACCTTCGGCTACCTTGCGGCGCTCGATATTCTCGGCCGCACACGTGACGACCGCACCGAAGAACTGCGAGAATCCGCCGACACCGTGTGACCCGACCGACCCGAGTTCGAGCCGTAGAAAGGAAGCGCCTGTGCCCATCGACCCCTCGGTAGCCGTCGGAGCCGAACTGCCCGCTCAGGAATTCGAGTGGAGCAGCACCGATGTCCAGCTCTACAACCTCGGCATCGGTGCCGGTTCCCGCCCCACCGACGCAGGAGAACTGCGGTACCTCCGCGACAAGGAGCCCCAGGTACTCCCCACCTTCGCCACCGTCGCCGCGACCTTTCACCACGTCGAGCCGCCGAAGGTGTCGTTCCCCGGAATCGAGATCGATCTCGCCAGGGTCGTCCACGGCAGCCAGGAGGTGACCGTGCACGCACCCATCCCGGCTTCGGGCAAGGGGCGTACGATCACCCGCATCGCCGAGGTCTGGGACAAGGGCAAGGCCGCTGTCGTGGTCCAGGAATCGAGGACCGAGGATCTCGACGGCAATCCCCTGTGGACCGCACGGTCGTCGATCTTCGCCCGCGGGGAGGGCGGTTTCGGCGGTGAGCGTGGACCGTCGGAGTCGGTGGAGTACCCCGATCGCGCGCCGGATGCCGAGTTCGACGTGCCGACCCTGCCTCAGCAGGCGTTGCTGTACCGGCTGTGCGGTGATCGCAACCCGCTCCACTCCGATCCCGAGTTCGCCTCGGCAGCAGGCTTTCCTGCACCGATCCTGCACGGGCTGTGCACCTACGGCATCGTGTGCAGGGCCGTGACCGACGGCCTGTTGGGCTCGGATGCCTCCCGCGTGAAGGGATTCCGTGCCCGTTTCGCCGGCGTGGTCTTCCCCGGCGAAACACTCCGGGTGCGCGTCTGGAACGACGGTGAACGCAAGCTCGTCACCGCATCCGTGATCGAACGCGACCTCGCCCCCGCCCTGGCCGACGTGGTACTCACCGTGGCCTGAGCGCCGCACCCCCCGAAAGAGCGACATACAACATGACACTTCGTGATTCGTCGCCGCGCCTGTCGCGGCGCGGCTTCCTCGCGGCCGGTGCAGGCGCACTGGCCGTCACCGCGATCGGCGGCTGGACTCCGGTCCATGCCGTTCCTTCCGGATCGGCAGGGGCGACACTCCCTACCCCGCCTGGCTTTCCCGAGGGCATCGAGCTCTACCAGCAGGCGTACCAGAACTGGTCGAAAGAGATCATGCTGGACGCGATCCAGACCTGCGCGCCGCGAACTCCCGACGACGTCGTGCGTCTGGTGAACTGGGCACACCGGAGCGGATACACCATCCGTCCGCGCGGAGCGATGCACGGCTGGACACCGCTGACGATCGTCAACGGCGCACCCGTCGACAGGGTGATCCTGGCCGATACCATGCTCCATCTCAACTGGGTCCAGGTGGAACCCGGCGGCTCGCCCGCGACCGTCACGGCCGGTCCCGGCGCGACACTCGACGCGATCACCACGGCACTGCAGGATCACGGCCTCGGACTCGCGAATCTTCCTGCGCCCGGCGTATTGTCGGTGGCAGGGGCTCTCGCCGTCAACGCACACGGTGCCGCTCTGCCCGCAGACGGTGAATCCACCCTGCCCGGACACACTTTCGGGTCGTTGAGCAACCTCGTCACCGAACTGACGGCTGTCGTGTGGGACGGAAACGCCTACGCACTGCGTACGTTCACCCGCGCCGACCCCGAGATCACACCCCTGCTCACCCACCTCGGCCGCACGTTCATCACGTCCGTCACCTTGCAGGCCGGACCGAACTACCGCATGCGGTGCCAGTCCTTCACCGACGTCTCCTGGCAGGAACTGTTCGCACCGGCCGGAGCGTCGGGTCGGACCTTCGAATCGTTCGTCGCCTCCGCAGGTCGCGCCGAGGCGATCTGGTATCCGTTCACGGACAAACCGTGGATGAAGGTGTGGTCGCTCGCACCGGAGAAGCCACCGACCTCGCGCGAGGTGACCGGCCCGTACAACTACCCGTTCTCCGACAATGTGCCCGAACCGATCACCGACCTGCTGGGGCAGATCACGGCGGGGAACACCTCGATCGCACCGGCTTTCGGCCAGACCTATTACGGCGTGACGGTGGCGGGTCTCGCAGCGACGGGATCGTCCGACATCTGGGGCTGGTCGAAAGATCTCCAGTTCTACATCAAGGCCACCACACTGCGTCTCACCGAGGGCGGCGGCGCGGTACTCACGAACCGGGCCAACATCGCCAATGTGATCCACGATTTCGCTCACTGGTTCGCCGAACGCATCGAGCACTACCGCGGTCTGGGACAGTTCCCCCTCAACGGTCCGGTCGAAATCCGTTGCTGCGGACTGGATCGGCCGGAAGACGTCCTCGTCCCGTCGGCAGGGCCTCCGACGATCGCCTCGACCCGTCCGCGGCCCGACCACCCGGAATGGGACACCGCCATCTGGCTCAACGTTCTCGGTGTCCCGGGCACGCCCGGGATGTTCGCCTTCTACCGCGAGATGGAACAGTGGATGCGGCAGCGGTACAACGGAAGCGACTCGACCTTCCGGCCCGAATGGTCGAAGGGCTGGGCATTCGGTCCCGATCTGCCGTACACGGACGAGCAGATCCTGACGCAGGGTCTGCCGGAGACCTATCGGGAAGGCGTACCGTCGGACGAGAACTGGGATTCGGCTCGCGCGGTGTACAACCGTCTCGATCCGCATCGGGTGTTCAGCAACACCTTCATCGACGCCCTGCTCCCCTGAGGGGCCCACGGGCACAGCTCGCTCGGCACGGGCACAGCGCGGTCCTTTGCTAGGGTTCGCACCATGCGGAACGTGCGAAGATGGATCGGTGCTGCTGCTGTGCCCGTGCTGGTTCTCGCGGGTGGTGTGACACTCGCCGGAACCGCGGTGGCTCTTCCCGATACGGGTTCGGCCACCGTGTCGAGCGGCAGCGACAGCCCGGTGACCTTCGAGGCCGCAGGCACCACCTTCCACGGCAGTCTCCGCAGTCCGGACGGTGCGACGGTCGCCGCCGCGCTGTTGCTCCCGGGCAGCGGCCCCACCGATCGCAACGGCAACCAGCCCGGCGCTGCGGCCGACACCCTGGTGCGCTCCGCGGACGCACTCGCCGCCCACGGCATCGCGAGCCTGCGGTTCGACAAGATCGGAGCCGGCGAGACAGGGCTCGGGACCTACACCCCCGAGACCGTCGGCGAGTACGGCTTCACCGAGCAGGTCGATCATGCCGAGGCCGCCGTGCGGTTGCTCACCGAACGCACCGGCGTCGCTGCCGAGGACATCCTCGTACTCGGACACAGCGAGGGCGGCCTGACCGCCCTCGCACTGGCCGATCGCGGCATCGGGAGCGGCTTCGCGCTGTTGGCGCCGCTCCCGATGCGCTATCTGGATCTGCTGTCCGCCCAGCTCACCGCGCTCGCCGACTCCGGGCAGCTCGGCGCCGATGCCGATGCCGTGCGAGCCGAGTTGCCGCGCACCGTCGAATCGTTGCGGACGACCGGCACCGTGCCGGCCGACCAGCACCCGATCGTCGCGCAGCTCGGTCTGAATGCCGCGAACGCCAAGTTCCTCTCCGAGGCCGACGAGCTCGATCCGGTCGAACTCGCCGCACGGTTGGCGACCGACACCCCTGTACTGCTGACCTGCTCCGACAAGGACCTGAACATCAGCTGCGCTCAGGTCGAACCGCTGCGTGACGCACTCGCACACACCGACCTGCAGTTCGAGCATTTCGCCACCGCGAATCACGGACTCGAGGAACTCGGCCCTCTGCAGCCGGGACCGGCCGACCTCATCGCGCTTCTGCCCGTGTCGTTCGAATTCTCGGCGGCCATCGACGATTGGGCCGAACGCGCACGCTGAGCGTGCGACGCACGTTCGAGGACGCGGGATTGTCGTCCGGGGGTGCGGGTATCCACGGCACATGACAGCACTCCACGCCGTAGCACTGAACTGCACTCTCAAGCCGTCTCCCGCCGAGTCCAGCACCGACAAGATGGTGGCGCACGTGTTCGACGCACTGTCGCAGCACGACGTCAGCGTCGAAACGGTCCGGGTCGTCGACTTCGACCTCAAGCCAGGCGTGGAAGCCGACATGGGCGACGGAGATCAGTGGCCGGAGATCGTCGAGCGCATCGCCTCGGCCGACATCCTGCTCGTCGCCACACCGACCTGGGTGGGACACATGTCGAGTGTCGCCCAGCGTGTCCTCGAGCGACTCGACGCCGAACTGTCGAACACCGACGACGAGAACCGGCCGCGCATGGTGGGCAAGGTCGGGATCGCCGCGGTCGTCGGCAACGAGGACGGTGCGCACAAGATCGTCGCCGACCTGTTCCAGAGTCTCAACGACATCGGGTTCTCCATCCCGGCCCAGGGTTCGACCTACTGGAACGGCGAGGCCATGTCGGGCACCGACTTCAAGGATCTCGCCGAGATCCCCGAAGCGGTGCGTTCGACCACCGAATCCGTCGCCCGGAACGCCGTGCACCTGGCCACGTTGTTGCGTCAGCGGCAGTACTCGCCCTATCCCGAGTGAGTCCCCACGTCGATGTGAGCTCGACCGTCAGCGGCTGACGGCCTTCTGGTACCTGCGAATTGCGAACGGCACGAAAACGATCAGCATCAGAGCCGTCCACATCAGCGATGCGAGGATCGGATTCTGCAGGGGCCACACGTCCGGAGGCGGCACCATGGGATTGGTGTTGCCGAACAACTCGCGCACCGCCTGCGTCAGCGCCGAGATGGGATTCCATTCGGCAATGGTCCGCAGCACCGGCGGCATCGTCGACGGGTCGACGAAGGTATTGGCGATGAACGACAGCGGGAAGATCACCATGAAGCTCGCGTTGTTGAAGACCTCGGGCGTGCGGATCCACATGCCGATCACGGCCATCACCCACGACAGGGCGTAGGCGAACAACAGCAGCAACAGGTAGCCGGCGAGCGCCTCTCCCAGCGAGGTGTTGATCCGCCAGCCTACGAGAAGGCCGGTCAACGACATCACGACAAGGCTGAGCACATTGATCAGTACGTCGGTGGTGGTGCGTCCGATGAGCACCGCGGACGGCGCCATCGGCAGCGACCGGAACCGGTCGATGATGCCCTTCTGGAGATCCTCGACCATCCCGAGGCCCGTCCAGGTGGATCCGAAGATCACCGTCTGGGTGAAGATGCCTGCGATGAGGAACTCCCGGTACGACATGCCCGGCACCTCGATCGCGCTGCCGAACACATAGGCGAACAGCAACACGAACATGATCGGGGAGAGCGTGGTGAACACCAGGAGATCCGGTACACGCTTGATCTTGATCATGTTCCGTTTCGCGATGGTCAGGCCGTCGGTTGCGACCATCTCGAGCGTGTTCACGACACCGCCTCCTCGACCTTGTCGTCCGTCCCGTGACCGGTGAGCGTGAGGAACACGTCGTCGAGCGTGGGCTTGCGCAGCGCGACGTCGGAGACCCGGATGCCCGCGGCCGACAATTTCCCCAGTGCGGTCACGAGACCGTCGGTTCCCCCGCCGGAATCCGCGCTCACCGGAACGGTGATACGGCCGGTGCTGCGCTCGACCCTGATCTCACCGGACGCGACCGATTCGAGTTCGCGGACCGCCCGGTCACGCTGATCGACCTCGGCCACGCCGAGTTCGATGCGTTCGCCCCCGACGCGGCTCTTGAGTTCGTCGGCAGTGCCGCGGGCGATGACCTTCCCTCGATCGATCACGGCGATGTCGTCGGCGAGGCGTTCGGCTTCGTCCATGTACTGGGTGGTCAGCAGCAACGTGGTGCCGCGCTGCACCAACGTGTCGATGACCTCCCACAACCCGAGACGGGCACGCGGATCCAGCCCGGTGGTGGGTTCGTCGAGGAAGAGCACCGGGGGATCGGCGACGAGAGCACCGGCGAGGTCGAGGCGACGTCGCATACCGCCCGAGTAACCCTTGACCGGGCGATCAGCCGCTTCCTCGAGGTCGAACTGCTCGAGCAGTTCCCGTGCCCGGAGCCGGCTCCGTTTGGTGCCGAGGTGATACAGACGCCCGACCATCTCGAGGTTCTCGAAGCCCGTGAGATATTCGTCGACCGCGGCGTACTGTCCCGACGCGCCGATCCGGGACCGGAGTGCGCGCGCCTCGGTGAGAACGTCGTATCCCGCTACCTCGGCGCGACCGGCATCGGGAACGAGCAGTGTCGTCAGGACGCGCACCGTGGTGGTCTTACCGGCCCCGTTGGGACCGAGCAATGCGGTGACGGTTCCTTCCGGCACCCGTAGGTCGACACCGTCGAGCGCTCTGACCTGCCCGTATGTCTTGATCAGTCCTTCTGCAACTATGGCGTCGGCCATGAGTTTCTCCCTGACTGTGGTGGCTAGCACAGTGTGCACGAAGAGACCGACACGATTCGACAGGTTTTCTCATCGCATCGACAGATGCTCAGCCCGTCACCCGCGCGGCATTTCCCGCATCGATCGGCAGCACGGTGCCGGAGATGTGTGCGGACGCCTCGTCGGCGAAGAAGAGAACGGCGCGGGTGATCTCGGCAGGTTCGAGCCACGGGACCGGTTGCGCGTGCAGCGAGGCGAACACCGGTGCGACGTCGTCGGCTGTCGGGTGCTCCAGGTCCGGCCGCAGCATCCCGTAGAGCGTGTCGTTGTGGATCATCGGCGTGGAGATGTTGCCCGGAGCGACCGCGTTGACGGTGATGCCGTTCTGCGCGAGGTCCAGGGCCGCGCTCTTCGTCAGACCGATCACGCCCCACTTCGACGCCGCATAGGCGGCCATATTGGTGTTGCCGGCCCGGCCGAGCATGGACGACACCGTCACGATGCGTCCGTAACCGCGCTCGATCATCCCGGGCGCCACCGCGGCGACGGTGTTGAACACCCCGGTGAGATTCGACGAGATCGCTTCGTCCCACATCGCCTGCGGCATGCGGTGCACCGGCGCCGCCACCGACACCCCGGCGTTGGCGACCGCGATGTCGATACGCCCCAATTCGTCGTGGGCCCGGGCTACCAGCGCGTCCATCGCCGGACGGTCGGCGGTGTCGAGTGTCGCCGAGACGACCCGGCGGCCGGTGGCTTCGACGAGGCGCACCGTCTCCGCCAGATCATCCTCCGTCGCGAGCGGGTAGCCCACCACCGGCGAATCTGCGCACCGATCGCAGATCACCAGATCCGCTCCGGCCTCGGCGAATGCGACGGCATGCGCGCGACCCTGCCCTCGCGCTGCTCCCGTGACGAACGCGACCCTGCCCTCGAAACCCATCATGACGTCCTTCCGTCGGCGCGTGGTTGCGTTACTTGTACCGCGCCGATCGTCGAGGACGGCGGACGGTCCCGGACACCGGAAGTGTCCGGGACCGTCGAGGCGAAGACGGGATCACAGTCCGGACTGTGCCTTCACCCGGCCCTGGTCCACTGCGTCGTGCAGCGCCTGCAGGTCACGTTCGGTCCGGTCTGCATAGGCCACCGCGAAGGACGCGAGCGCGTCGTCGAACTGTTCGTCCGTGCCGAGATAGGCCGCGAGCGCGATCCGGTCGCCCGCCCGGGCGTGGGCGTAGGCGAGGACCCGCGCACACAACCGCCCGTAGAGCTTCAGGCCCTTGGGCACCATCTCCTCGATCACCGCCGAGCCCTTACCGTCGCGGAGTTGGCGGATGTAGAAGTCCCGGTCCACTCCGTCGGCGCCCGTACCCCGCTGCCAGCCGAGGAAGATGTCGCTTGCGGACTGCATCAGGCGCTGACCGTTCACGACGCGTTCGCCCTCGTTCCGGAAGGACGGCCCGTCCACGTAGTACGACAGCACCGAACGCTGGGCCTCCTTCGCCTGCAGGAACAGCGGATCGTCGTCGTCCACACCCCGCAGCAGGAGGATCCACGCCCTCGTGCCGACACTTCCCACTCCTACGACCTTCCGCGCGGCCTGGACCAGTTCGAACTGTTCCAGAAGGACCCGGCGGTCCCACTGCAGTGTCGCCCGGTACGAACGGACACGGCCGTACAGCTCGTCGTAGATCGCCTCGGCGTCGAGGTCGGCGAAGACCTCCTCGACGGGCACGATGAGCGGCGGATCGCTGATGATCCGGCGGTGACCGTCGATGATGGTGGTCAGCTTCTCCAGTGCCTGGAGACTGTCGCGGCGCGAGGCTTTCTCGAGTACTTTCCGGGTGCGTTTCTCCATCTTCGCATCCAGCAGGTCGCCCAACTCCGCTATCTCGACCGTGGGATCGAGGTGGGAATACCGCACCGCCAGATTGCCGAGTTGCGCTTGCCTGCAGATCGTCTCGCGATACTCGGCCGCGCACGCCCGGGTGATCTTCCTGCATTCCTTCGCGGTGAACCCGTTGTCGCGACCTGCGATCTCGAGGCTTGCGACCAGGCGCTTGACGTCCCATTCGAACGGTCCCGGATACGTTTCGTCGAAGTCGTTGACGTCGAAGGCCGTCTTCCGTTCCGGAGTCGCGAACAGGCCGAAATTGCTCGCGTGAGCGTCGCCGCACAGCTGCGTGTGCAGACCACTGTCGGGCGTACGCGACAGATCGTCGGCCATCACCAGCGCGGCACCGCGGAAGAACGCGAACGCCGACGTCGCCATGCGGCCGTACCGGACCGGGACTAGCTGGGGGACGCGGGACTGTGCCTGACTCTCGAGCAGGGCGATCGGATCCCGGGACGACTCCCCGAGATCTGCCAGCGACTCGACCGGGGTGACCCTCCGAGCGGCGAGACCGTTCTGCACCCGCTGTTCGCGGGTCGGATGTACGACATGTCCGTTCGTCACCGACACGGGTCCTCCCACAGGGATCTCACCGGAGTGTGGGCCTTCATCGTAGGCAGGCCCACGTCCCCAGGGGAGGGAAACGGCCTCAGGACCGCGACAGCACCAGTCCCGAGGTCGGAACTCCCGTTCCCGCCGTGACCAGGACGTGGTCGACGTCGTCGACCTGGTTGACGGCCGTGCCACGGATCTGCCGGACGGCCTCGGCGATGCCG
This sequence comes from Rhodococcus sp. B50, assembly GCF_013602415.1. Taxonomy (NCBI): domain Bacteria; kingdom Bacillati; phylum Actinomycetota; class Actinomycetes; order Mycobacteriales; family Nocardiaceae; genus Rhodococcus; species Rhodococcus sp. B50. The sequence goes on from NZ_WPAG02000002.1 coordinate 3,225,809, forward strand.
TTCATACCGTGGATGTAGGCCTCCCCCAGCTGACCACCGTGCGTGTTGATCGGCAGTCGCCCACCCACCTGGATGCCGTCGGCGACGAAGTCCTTGGCCTCGCCGCGTCCGCAGAATCCGAGTTCCTCGAGCTGCATGAGCACGTACGGGGTGAAATGGTCGTAGAGGACGGCCGTCGCGATGTCCTGCGGCCGGATGCCGGCCTGTTTCCACAGCTGGTCGCCGACGATGCCCATCTCGGGCAGTCCGGTCAGCCCGTCCCTGTAGTAACTGGTCATGATGTACTGGTCGGGTCCACTCCCCTGTGCCGCGGCCGCGATCACCGCCGGGGTCTGCTCGAGGTCCTTCGCCCGCTCGGCGCTCGTGACGACGACGGCGACGCCGCCGTCGGACTCCTGGCAGCAGTCGAGCAGGTGCAACGGCTCGGCGATCCACCGCGAGTTCTGGTGGTCCTCGAGCGTGATCGGTTTTCCGTGGAAGAACGCCTCGGGGTTGGTTGCCGCATGAGCACGGTCCGCGACGGCCACGGCACCGAAGTCGGCGCTCGTCGCCCCGGCGACGTGCATGTAGCGTTGCGCGACCATCGCGACGAAGGAGGCCGGGGTGCTCAGCCCGTGCGGGTAGGAGAACGCGTTGTCGGTGCCCGATGAATTCACCTGCGCGGCAAGTGCGGTGTTGACCTGACCGTAGCGCGCCCCGGATCGTTCGTTGAACGCCCGGTAGGCGACCACCACATCGGCCACGCCGGTCGCGACGGCCATCGCCGCCTGCTGCACCGTGGCGCACGCCGCACCGCCGCCGTAGTGGATGCGGGAGAAGAACTTCAGGTGCGGAATTCCCACCGAACGGGCTACGGCCACTTCGGTGTTGGTGTCCATCGTGAACGACACCAGACCGTCGACGTCGGTCGGCGCCAGACCGGCGTCGTCGAGGGCGGCGCGCACCGCTTCGGCTGCGAGGCGCAGTTCGCTGCGACCGGAGTCCTTCGAGAAGTCGGTGGCACCTATGCCGACGATCGCCGCTGCACCCGACAGGCCGCTCATGCAGTGTCTCCGATCACGAAAGTGGCTGTAGCCGTGATGTGTTTGCCCAGACTGTTGGTGCCGGTGATGTCGACGGTGACCAGTCCGTCCTCGACAGAGGCAACGGTGCCGGAGAGGGCCAGGGTGTCGTAGGCATACCAGGGCACACCCAGCCTCAACGAGATCGACTTCACCACCGCGCGGGGGCCTGCCCACTCGGTGACGTAGCGCTGTACGAGCCCGGTGTCGGTGAGGATGTTGACGAAGATGTCCTTCGATCCGCGTTGCTGCGCCTTGTCGCGGTCGTGGTGCACGTCCTGGAAGTCGCGTGTGGCCAGGGCCGTCGACACGACGAAGGTCGGATCCGCGTGGATCTCGAGGGAGGGCAGGCTCTCGCCCGTCGCAACGGTCGGGGTGCTCACGCGTCCTCCTCGAGGGGCTTCCAGGCGTACAGCGTCCACGCTTCTCCCCCGGTCTCGTCATCGCCGGGGAAATCGAGATAGGTGGCCGCCACCGGCATTCCGATGCGCACTCGCTCGGGATCGACGCCGCGGAGCTCACCGAGCATCCGGACACCTTCGTCGAGTTCGACGAGGGCGACGACGAAAGGCAGCTGCCGTCCCGGCACCTTCGGCGCGTGGTGGACGACGAAGCTGAACACCGTTCCGCGACCGGAAGATACGACGTAGTCGGTGGTCTCGGACTTGTCGAGCCAGAGCGCCGGGGCGGGTGGGTGCTGGAGCGTGCCGTCCGGACGTCGCTGGATGCGCAGTTCGTGGGCCGACACACCGTCCCAGAAGAACTGCGTGTCGCGGGAGACGGACGGGCGGAGCAGCCGTGTGGGGTCGAGATCGTCGGGAACCGAGGGTGCTCGGCCTTCGGAGGACGACGGCTCCTCCGCCTTCGCCGGCGGCGCGAACTTCAGTATGCGGAACAGCATCTCGGCGACCACTTCGTCGCCGACCTTCCACAGGTTGCGGGTCGTGAAGAACCAGCCCTCCCCGAGTCCGGTCTTCTTCGGGCCGACGACGTCCTCGAGGGTGGACTCGATCGTCACCTGTTCGCCGTGACGCAGGTAGCGGTGGTAGATCTGGTCGCAGTTGGTGGCGACCACCGACGTGTATCCGGCGTCGTCGAGGATCTGCGTCATCCGGCCGAGCGGGTCGTCCTTCTCGCGTTCGGTGCCGAGACCGCGCATCGTCCACACCTGTGCCATTGCAGGTGGGGCCACGAGACCGCCGTGACCGGCGGCGATCGCCGCCGATTCGTCGGTGTAGATCGGATTGTCGTCGCCTATCGCCTCGAGCCAGTTGCGGATCATCGGCATGTTCACCGGATCGCGTCCGGGTCGTGGTGCGGACGGGCCGTCGCCGCGGACCTTCACGGCGGCCTGCAGGATCTCCTCCGGGGCGTTCACCGGAACTTCTCGTGTCACCGAATTCTCCCGTGTCACCGCGGCACCCGCGGCATGCCCAGTCCGGACGTCGCGATCAATTCGCGCATCACCTCGTTGACGCCGCCACCGAAAGTGATGACCACATTGCGTTTGGCCATCATGTCGAGCCAGCGGAGCAGATCGGCGGTGTCGTCGTCGGCGGGGTCGCCGAAGGCACCGACGATCTCCTCGGCCAGACGCCCGACCCGCTGGATCCGCTCGGTGGCGAACACCTTGGTCGCCGAGGCATCGGCGATGTCGACGGCGTCGTTGCTGCTCGCCGCGACCTGCCAGTTGAGCAGTTCGTTGAGTCGCCAGGTCGCGTGGATCTCCCCGAGTGCGCGTCGCACCTCGGGACGGTCCTGGAGTTCGTGCGCGCGGACCCACTCGACGAGCCGGTCGTAGATGCCCGCCACGCGACCGGCCGGTCCGAGCATGACGCGTTCGTGGTTGAGCTGGGTGGTGATGAGTTTCCAGCCCTTGTTCTCCTCGCCGACGAGCATCTCGGCCGGAACGCGCACGTCGCTGTAGTAGGTGGCGTTGACGTGGTGGGCGCCGTCGCAGGTGATGATCGGCGTCCAGCTGAAGCCCGGATCCTTCGTGTCGACGATGAGCACGGAGATGCCGCGGTGACGCGAATCGGCGGGGCCGGTGCGGACCGCGAGCCAGATGTAGTCGGCGTCGTGCCCACCGGTGGTGAAGATCTTCTGTCCGTTGACGATGTAGTGGTCGCCGTCGCGCACCGCAGTGGTGCGCAGTGCGGCGAGGTCGGTCCCGGCCTCCGGCTCGGAGTATCCGATCGCGAAGTGCACCTCGCCGGCGAGGATGGCGGGCAGGAACTTCCGCTTCTGCTCATCGGTGCCGTAGACCTGCAGCGTCGGGCCGACGGTCTGCAACGTGACACTCGGTAACGGGACGTCGGCTCGGACGGCCTCGTTGGCGAAGATCTGTTGTTCGACGTCGCCGAAACCGTGGCCGCCGAATTCGACCGGCCACCCGACGCCGAGCCATCCGTCCTTGCCCATGCGACGGACGACCTCACGGTAGGTGGGGCCGTGCCGTTCCGTGCGCATGATCGCGGCCTCCTCCGGGGAGACCAGATTGCCGAAATAACGGCGCAGTTCGGCCTGCAGCGCGCGCTGCTCGTCGGTCAGATCGATGAACACCGGGCCCCCACGAGGTCGAGTCGGTACGAGGCGCCGCCGAGCAACCGGGCAAGATCCTTGGCGGCCGACGAATACTTGTGCAGCGGATAGGTCTCGTCGACACCTACGCCGCCGTGCAGGTGGTGCAGCACACGCATGGCCGGAGGCAGTTCGGCCGCGATCCAGTACGCGGTGACATCGAGATCGTCTGCGGCGTCGAGACCTTCGGACAGGCGCCACACCGACGACAGTGCTGCGACGTGCAGGGTGCGCGCGGTGACGTAGACGTCGGCGATCTGTTGCGCGACGGCTTGGAAGGTCGCGAGCGGCTTGCCGAACTGGTGCCGTTCGCTGACGTGTTTCGCGGTGAGTTCGGTTGCGCCGGAGAGCAGTCCGTCCGCGAAGGCCGCCACGGCGGCGAGCGCGATCCGGTGGAGTGTCGCCACGGCGTCGGCACCGGACTCCGCGAGGAGGACGCCGACGGCACCGTCGGCACGCAGCGAGAACTCCGGGGAGCCCGTCGAGGTGGGACTCGGGCGCAGTGTCACGCCGGTGGCGTCGGGAGTCACCGCGACCACACCGGCATCGGTGGGCAGGAGCACCAGGCGTGCCCGATCGGCATAGGGCACGGCGACGAACGACCCGGTGACCGCATGACCCCGGCCGGTTCGGACGGCGGTGGCGGCCGGCTGCTCCGGGAAGGCGCGGCCGGGTTCTCCGAGGGCGGCCGTCAGGACGGCTCCCTCCGCGACGCCGGCGAGCAGTTCGTCCTGCTGCTGCTCGGAGGCGAGCGCGAGGATCGGCAGCACGCCCAGACCGAGAGTGGCCAGGGCCGGCGTCTGCGCCGCTCCGCGTCCGATCTCGGTGAGAACCGTGGCCACTTCGCCGAGTCCGAGCCCCGATCCGCCGAGTCTTTCGGGCAGGGCGAGCGACAGCAGGTCGGCGTCGGCCAGCGCGGCCCACAACGCCTCGTCGGCGAGGCCGCGTTTCAGGAGACCGGCCGCCACACCGGCGATCTCCTCCTGTGTCTCGTCACGTGCGAAGTCCACCGTCACCCACCTTCGATGTAGAACGTGTTCCAGTTGTAGCACTCCCGGGCGTCCGGCGGAAGGACTCCTCAGTCGCGCGGCAGACCCAGAAGCCGCTCGGCCGCCACGGTCAGCAGAATCTGCTCGGTTCCACCGGCGATCGTCAGGCACCGGGTGTTGAGGAACTCCCGGGTGAGCGGTCCTTCCACCCAGCCGGACTCACCCGCGAGATCCATGGCGAGTTCGGCGGTGTCCTGCCGCTGCCGCACACCGATGAGTTTGCGGACGCTCGACGCGGCACCGGGATCCTGTCCCTCGAGTTGCGCGAGGGTGGCGCGCAGATCGAGGAGCGATCCGACCGTCGCTTCACCGATCTGCGTCGCGATGCGGTCCTCGGCCACGGGGTCGCCCGGGGTCGACAGTGCGAGCAACTCTTCGATCCGCGGCCCCAGCGACGACTTGCCCCCCATGGCGACGCGTTCGTCGGCGAGAGTCGTGCGGGCGAGTTTCCAGCCGTCGCCGCGTTTCCCGACAACGCAGTCGTCCGGCACGAAGACCGAATCGAGAAAGACCTCGTTGAACAGCGCGTCGCCGGTGATCTCGCGCAGCGGCGAGATCGTGATCCCCGCGGACTTCATGTCGACGAGGAAGTACGTGATGCCCTTGTGCTTGGGGACATCGCGGTCGGTGCGGGCGAGGCAGATCGCCCAGTCCGCCTGCTGAGCGAGCGAGGTCCACACCTTCTGCCCGCGCAGCACCCACCCTCCGTCGACCTTCTCGGCACTCGTGCGCAGTGCCGCGAGATCCGAACCCGCTCCGGGTTCCGAGAACAGCTGGCACCACACCACGTCGCCGCGCAGGGTGGGCATCACGAATCGTTCGATCTGCTCGGGCGTGCCGTGCCGGAGGACCGTCGGAACCGCCCACCAGCCGATCACGAGATCGGGGCGTTCGATACCGGCAGCGGCGAGTTCCTCCTGAACGACGAGTTGTTCCGCGGCGCCGGCTCCCCGGCCGTAGGGCTGCGGCCAGTGCGGCGCGAGGAGACCCGACTCGGCGAGAGCGACACGCTGCCCGGACTCGGGTGCGGCGGCGATCCTCTCGATCTCCGCGCGGATCCGCACCCTCTCCTCCTCGTGGTCGGACAGGTCGATCCCGAGATGACGACGCGCGCCGTCGCGCACCAATGTCGTGAGCCTCGACCGCCACACGCTGGAGCCGCCGAGTACCTGCCGGGTGGCGACCGCGCGGCGGAGATAGAAGTGCGCGTCGTGCTCCCAGGTGAACCCGATGCCGCCGAGGACCTGGATCGCGTCCTTGGCCGTCCGGACCGCGGCGTCGAGCGCGACCGCCGCCGCAGCGGCCGCCGCGATCGGCAGTTCGTCGGGCTGCGAGTCGACGGTGACCGCTGCGTCCCATGCCACGGCCCGGATCTTCTCGGTGCGGCAGAGCATTTCGGCACAGATGTGCTTGACCGCCTGGAACGCACCGATCGGTTTGCCGAACTGCTCACGGATCTTCGCGTAGTCGACCGCGGTGGTCAGCGCCCAGCCGGCGAGGCCGGCCAGTTCCGCGGCGGCGAGACCGGCGGTGAGGTCGCGCACGAAGCCGGCCGGGACGGTCGCGACACGATCCGCCGGGACGGTCGCGCCCTCGAGCCGGACACGGCCCACCGCGCGGGACGCGTCGATGGTGTCGAGCGGTTCGACCCGCAGACCCGGATCGTCGGCCTCGACGAGCGCCCAGCGTTCGATGGCCGGGCCACCGCCGGCGGGTTCGACGTCCGGCTCACCCTCGAGACGCAGGAGCACCGCGATCCCGGCCTCGGCGCCCACGGCCGGCCCGGCCTCGCCCCGCAGCACGAATCCGTCCCCTGCGGGTTCGGCGGCCACGGCCGAGTCGAGCGCGAGCGCGGTGGGGACCTCGCCCTCGGCGAGCCGCGCCGTCGTCTTGGCGACGGCCTCCCCGGCGCGGCCGAACACGAGAGCCGCCACGGCGGTCGTCAGGACGGGGCCGGGCGCGAGTTCGCGGGCGGCCTGTTCGAGCATGACGGCCAGGTCCACGGCGGTCGCTCCGAGACCGCCCGCGTCTTCGGGGACGGCGACACCGAAAATTCCGAGCTCTGCGAGGGACGACCAACCGTCGCGCCACGTCGTGTCGCCTCCACGACGTATCGTCGAGATGGGGTCGACGGCGCGTGACCAGGCCTGGACGGATGCCTGGACGGCCCGCTGCTCCTCGGTCGTGGCGATACTCACAGCGGTTTCCGCCCTTCCGAATGACATCATTGCTAGAACGTGTTCTAATATGACACCGATTCGGAGTCAAGGCGTGAGGAAACGAATTTATGGCCACCCCGTCCCGCTCCCGTGCCAACGGACACGGAACTCTGACCGCCCTCACCGAGGACGATCTCAGTTCCAATGCCCAGAAGGAACGGCGCAAGCGGATTCTCGACGCCACCCTGGCGCTCGCGTCCAAGGGTGGTTACGAGGCTGTGCAGATGCGGGCAGTGGCCGAACGAGCGGACGTCGCGGTCGGCACCCTCTACCGGTACTTCCCGTCCAAGGTGCACCTGCTGGTCTCCGCACTCGGCCGTGAATTCGCCCGCATCGAGGGTAAGGGCCGCATCCCACCCGGCCACAGCCCGCTCGAGCGTATGCACCTGATCCTGAGCCTGATCACCAAGGCGATGCAGCGCGATCCGCTGCTCACCGAAGCCATGACGCGGGCGTTCATGTTCGCCGACGCATCGGCCGCCGCCGAGGTCGATCAGGTCGGCATTCTCATGGACCGGCTGTTCGCGAGGGCCATGAACGACGGAGAACCCACCGAGGAGGAACTCGCCATCGCGCGCGTCATCAGCGACGTGTGGCTGTCGAACCTCGTCGCCTGGCTCACGCGCCGTTCGTCGGCCACCGATGTCGCCCGCCGGCTCGAACTGACCGTGGATCTTCTGCTCGGCGACGGCTCCCGCGCCCCGAAGACGATCGCCTCGGGAGTTTGAGGGTCGATTCCCGGTCTTCTGTAACCGGAAACACGCAATCGGAAGGCCGACGGGGTCCGACTCCCGCCCGACTCTGACCTAACGTGGTTCAGGTGAGTGCCCACGATCTTCCGATTGACCTTCGACGTGCTCTGGTGGCTGTCGCGCGGACGCCCCGCCTGCTCGTGGCGACCGACTACGACGGCACCATCTCCCCCATCGTGAGCGACCCGGAGAAGGCCTATCCGCACGACGATGCGGTGCGGGCGCTGCGGGGCCTTGCCGCTCTTCCGTCGACGTCCGCCGCGGTCATCTCGGGTCGCGCTCTCAAGGATCTCGCCGCCCTGTCGCGGTTGCCGGTCGAGGTCAAGCTCGTCGGCAGTCACGGTTCCGAGTTCGACATCGGATTCGTCCACGAGGTCGATCCCGAGGCCAGGGACCTGCTCGCCACGATCGTCGAGGGATTGGATGCGGTGGCGTCCCGGTTCACCGGCGTGCAGGTGGAGGTCAAGCCCGCGAGCGCCGCGCTCCACGTGCGCAATGCCGCCCCCCGCGACGCCGAACAGGCCCTCGACCTCGTGCGGAACGATCTCGCGCTCCGTCCGGGCGTGCAGGTCACCGAGGGCAAGGCCGTGATCGAGCTGTCCGTGGTGCCCACCGACAAGGGCAAGGCGCTCGACGTCATCCGGCATCAGGAGGCCGCCACTGCGGCGGTGTTCTTCGGTGACGACGTGACCGACGAGAAGGCCTTCCGTTCGCTGCAGGGCCCGGACGTCGGAGTGAAGATCGGCGACGGCGACACCGCCGCCGAGTACCACGTCCGCACCAGCGAAGAGGTCATCGCGGCGCTGGCGTTCCTGCTCGAGGAACGTCGTACGTGGCTGTCGGGTGCCCACGTCGCACCGATCGAACGTCTGACGATGCTCGCGAGCCCCCGTTCGAAGGCGCTCGTGACCCCCGACGGCACGATCACCTGGCTGTGCCACCCCGAACCCGATTCCGCTGCGGTATTCGCCCATCTGCTCGGCGGCGGCGCCGCCGGTCACTTCTCCATCGGCCCGACCCGTCAGGCACTGCCGCTCAGCCAGCGGTATATCGACTCGACGATGACAGTGGTGACCCGGTGGGCGTCGCTCGCGGTGGTCGACTACCTCCCGCACGACGTCGAGGCCGGCCGCACGGATCTGACCCGCGTGATCACCGGACGCGCGAGCGCGGTGGTGACCTTCGCTCCGCGACCGGAGTTCGGACAGGGCCAGGTCACCCTCGAGGTCGAGGACGACGGCATCCGGGTGATGGGCTTCAACGAGCCCTACGTACTGCGCTCTCCCGGGGTGCGGTGGGACATCACGACCGACGGGGTGCACCAGACCGCCCACGCCGTGGTCGATCCCACCGAGAACGACATCATCCTCGAGCTTCGTTGCGGCACCGATGATCTCGACGAACATCCGGTGCCGGAGGTCGAACGTCGGGCGCAGTCCGAGGCGTACTGGCACACGTGGGCGTCCCGTCTCGAACTCCCGCCGCTCAAGCCCGACCTCATGAAGCGTTCGGCGCTCACCCTGCGTGGGCTGGTCCACGGGCCCACGGGTTCGATCCTCGCCGCGGCGACCACCTCGCTCCCCGAGGAGATCGGTGGCGTCCGCAACTGGGACTACCGCTACTGCTGGCTGCGCGACGCCGCGCTCTCGGCGCAGGCGCTCGTGCGGGTCGGATCACTCGAGGAGGCCGAGAACTACCTCGATTGGGTCCACCGTGTCCTCGAGACCGTCCCCGGCCCCGAACGCCTGCACCCGCTGTACACGCTCGCCGGCGGAGCGCTTCCGCCCGAGGCCGTGCTCGACTCGCTTCCCGGTTACGCCGGTTCGCGGCCCGTGCGTATCGGCAACGCCGCGAACCAGCAGGTACAGCTCGACGTGTTCGGTCCGATCGTCGACCTGATCGCCGACCTCGCACACAGCCGCGAGGAACGCGGCGTGCCCCACGATCAGGCCCTCACCGACCGCGACTGGGAGCTCGTCTGCTCGATGGTCACCGCGGTGGAACGCCGCTGGTTCGAGCCGGATCACGGCATCTGGGAGATCCGCCACGCACCCCGTCACCACGTGTACTCGAAGGTCATGGGATGGCTGACCGTCGACCGGGCGCTCACGCTCGCCGAGAAGTTCGGCCGGACCGCCGGTGAGGGATGGGTGGCGCTGCGCGACGAGATCGCCGACGAGGTCACCGAGAAGGGCTGGAACGACGAGGTCCAATCGTTCACCTCGGCCTACGACGGCACCGATCTCGACGCGGCCACCCTGTTCATCGGACTCACCGGACTCGTCGACCCGCAGGACGAGCGGTTCCGGGCGACCGTGCAGGCCACCGAACGGGAGTTGCGCAGCGGCGCGACCGTTTACCGCTATCACAGCGACGACGGCCTGCCGGGCGCCGAAGGCGGCTTCCACCTGTGCGCGGCGTGGCTCGTGGCGGCCTACCTGCTGATCGGGCAGCGCAACGATGCCGAAGCACTGTTCGCGCAGCTCGTCGCGGCGGCCGGACCGACCGGTCTGCTCAGTGAGGAGTACGACCCGGTCGCGGAACGTTCACTGGGCAACCACCCGCAGGCGTACAGCCACATCGGCCTGCTGCGCTGCGCCCAGCTGCTGTCGGGGGCGAAGGCCATGGGCGACCGGGCTCGCTGAGCCCCCGGGCGACCGGGCTCGCTGACACCCTGCGGCCGACGGCGCTGCGCTATTCCGCGTACCACTCGCTCTCCACCCGGCCCGAGGTGGCACCGAACCACAGCTGGGTCCCCAGGGTCTCGAGTGCGGGCACCCCGGAATGCGAGGGGGCGGCGAGGAGCAATTCGCCGGCGCGCCGCCCCTTGTCCTTCTGCGGTTGCCGCACGGTCGTGAGACCTTCGCGGATCGCTTCGTCGATGCCGTCGAATCCGGTGATCGACAGATGCCCCGGCACGTCGAGACCCATCTGGTTGGCCCATGCGAGCGCGCCGAGCGCGAGTACGTCGGTGGTGCACACGAGCGCGGTGATCCGCGGGTTGACCCGCATGATCTGCGCTGCGGCGGACAGTCCGTCCTCCGCGGTGTGGGTGTAGCGCTCGACGACGGTGAGCGAGTCGGGGGCCAGACCCGCAGCGCTCATGGCGTCCTGGACGCCGCGGATGCGTTCGCGCTGCACGTGGAAACCGCTGGTCCCGATGGTCGACAGATCGACGACCCCGTCGTGTCGTTCGCGGCCGAGGCGCATCGACAACATGCCGATCTGGCGGTGGCCGAGCTCGATGAGATGGGCGGCGAGATCGCGCATCGCCCGCCGGTCGTCGATGCCCACCACCGGGATGTTCTCGAGTCCACGCGGCTGGTCGCACGCGACGACGGGGAGGTGCCGTTCGAGTACGGCCGCCAGATAGGGATCCTCTGCGGGGACCGAGTACACGACGAAACCGTCGACGGACGACCGGTGCACGACCTGCGCGGCCTCGTCGTCGGTGCGTCCGGGCCCGGCGGGGATGAGCAGCAGTCCCTGCCCCGCCGCTTCGCAGGCCTCCGACAGTCCCGACAGGAAGCTCATGGCCGCGGGATCCCTGAAGGAATAGCTCAACGCTTCGGTGAGCAGGACCCCCACCGCTCCGGCCTTCCGAGTACGCAGCGACCGCGCCATCGGATCCGGTCCGGCATATCCGCGTCGCTTGGCGACTTCGAGGACACGCTCACGCAGTTCGGCGGACAACTGATCGGGACGGTTGTACGCGTTCGAGACCGTGGTGCGGGAGATCTTCAACTCGGCGGCTATCGACGCCAGGGTCGCCTGTCGGCGCGGCTGACGAGACCTGGACATGAGAGGACCGTAGTCCTGTGTCCATGCTCACGACCACTCAGGGATGGTGGGAGGGCTTCGCGTCGTCCGCTAAAGTGGAACGGTAACGGTTACCAATAACGTTTGGGTCGGTCGCTCGGTCGTTCCGGACCCTGTTCGTCGAAGACCGCCGATCCTCAGGAGAAGAACTGTGCGACTGTCCTCCCGCACGGCCCTCGCGGCCGCTGCCGTAGCCTGCGCGACCGCACTCGCCGCGTGCGGCACCGATACATCCGGTGCCGGTGCCGGTGCCGACGACGACGCGATCAGCGTCGTCGCCTCCACGAACGTGTGGGGGTCGATCGCGCAGGCTGTCGCCGGAGACCGCATCGAGGTCCGCTCCCTCATCACCGAGCCGAACGCCGACCCGCACTCCTACGAGGCCAGCCCCCTCGACGCCGCGGCGATCAGCGACGCCTCGCTCGTGGTCTACAACGGGGGCGGCTACGACCACTTCGTCGACGACATCCTCGACGCCGGTGGCGAGAAGCCGGCCGTCGTCGAGGCCTTCGCCCTGTTCGAGTCCGGCGCGTACTCGGACCTGCACGCCGGGCACGACCACGGCACCGGCAGCGAAGACGGCACCGAGAACGATTCGGACACAACCATGTCCGATGATCCTTCGCACGAGGCCGGCGACGGTCACTCGCACGAGGGTCACGACCACGGCGGCATCAACGAGCACGTCTGGTACGACCTCGCGACCGCCGACGCCGTTGCGCACGCGGTCGCCGACCGGCTCGCCGAGCTCGACCCCGAGGGTGCCGCCACCTACGAGGCCAACGCCGCGGCCTTCCATGAGAACCTGCACTACGTGGCGGATGTCGTCGACAGGATCGCCGACACGCACGGCGACGCTCCCGTCGCCCAGACCGAGACCATCGGTCACTACCTCGTCTCGGCCGCGGCACTCGACGACGTCACTCCCACGGACTTCACCAATGCCATCGAGAACGGCACCGACCCGTCCCCGGCGGCGATCGCGACGACGCGGCAACTGTTGGTCGACAAGCAGGTTCGCGTCCTGATCTACAACCCGCAGACCGAGGACCGGATCAGTCGCGAGATGCGCACGGCAGCAGAGTCGTCGGGCGTCGCGGTGGTCGAGGTTTTCGAAACCCTGCCCGACGGTGTCGACTACATTCAGTGGCAGGCCCGGACCGCCGAGACCCTCGCCGCCGCGCTCGATACCGCCTCCTGACCATCCGAGCGAGAACACGGACTTCGGTGACACCTCCTCCATCCGACCGCACACCCACCGTCGAACTCCGCGATGCCCGGCTGGCATTCGGAGATCGCGTCCTCTGGGAAGGTCTCGACCTCGCCGTCGAGCCCGGCGAGTTCCTGGCGGTGCTCGGGCCGAACGGTGCCGGCAAGACATCGCTGCTCAAGGTGTTGCTCGGCCAGCTCCCACTCACCTCCGGAACCGCGACGATCGCCGGACAACCCGTCCGAACCGGGAACTCCCACGTCGGCTACGTACCGCAGCAGAAGTCGCTCGACGAGGGCGTACCGCTCCGGGGGCGCGACCTCGTCGGCCTCGGCATGGACGGACACCTGTGGGGAACCGGCCTGCGGACCCGCCGGCGCCGCCGCGTCGCGGTCGACGACGCGATCGCCCAGGTGGGCGCCGAGTCCTACGCCGGTGCCCCGATCGGTACGCTCTCCGGTGGCGAGCAGCAGCGGCTGCGTATCGCGCAGGCGCTCGTCGGCGATCCACGGGTGCTTCTGTGCGACGAACCGTTGCTGAGTCTCGATCTCGCCAACCAGCACCTGGTGTCGTCGCTCATCGACCGCCGCCGCCGCGACCACGACACCTCCGTGCTGTTCGTCACCCACGAGATCAATCCGATCCTGCCGTTGGTGGATCGCGTGCTGTACCTCGTCGACGGCCAGTTCCGCATCGGCACTCCCGCCGAGGTGATGACCTCGCAGGTGCTCTCCGAGCTGTACCGCACCGACGTCGAGGTGCTCGAGATGCGCGGACGCCTGGTGGTCGTCGGCACCGGAGACGCTATCGACGCGCTCGGCAGTGCCGGCGGACTGCGCCCCGGGGAAGGCGTCCACCACGATCACGAGGACCATGAATGAGCAGCAAGTTCACCGACGCCCTGGGCCGGATGTTCGACGTGGAGACCACCGTCCAACTCCTGCAGTACGACTTCGTGCAGCAGGCACTGATCGCCGGCGCGATCCTCGGCCTGCTCGCCGGCGTGATCGGTCCGCTGATCATCAGCCGTCAGATGGCGTTCTCCGTGCACGGCACCTCCGAGCTGTCGCTCACCGGTGCCGCCGCGGCGCTCATCATCGGGGTCTCGGTGGGACTCGGCGCCGTCGCGGGTGCCGTGATCGCCGCGATCCTCTTCGGGGTCCTGGGAACACGTGCACGCGAACGGGACTCCGTCATCGGCGTGGTGATGGCCTTCGGTCTCGGCCTGGCCGTCCTGCTGCTGTGGGCCTACGACGGGCGCACCGGTGCCGCTTTCTCGTTGCTCACCGGCCAGATCGTGGCACCCGGCGGTACCGGGATCGCCCTGCTCGCCGCGTGCGCCGCCGTCGTGATCCTCACGCTCCTGGTGATCTACCGTCCGCTGTTGTTCGCCAGCACCGACCCGGAGGTGGCGGCCGCCCGCGGCGTCCCGGTCCGCGCGTTGTCGATCGTGTTCGCTGTACTGGTGGGTGTCACCGCCGCCCTCGGCGTGCAGATCGTCGGGGCGCTGCTGGTGATGGCACTGCTCATCACCCCGGCCGCCTCGGCGGCACGTGTGGTCAGCGGACCGCTCGCCGCCACCGTGCTGTCGGTGGTCTTCGCGGAGATCTCGGCGGTCGGCGGCATCCTGCTCGCACTGGCGCCGGGGGTGCCGGTCTCGGCGTTCATCACGACGATCGCGTTCGTCATCTACATGGTGTGCCGCGTGATCGGCACCGCCCGCAGCCGGCGGGGTTCCGGGCGGGTCGCCGCTGCGGCCTGACGTCACTGCCACCGGAACGTGATCTTGACGCGCTCCGCGGTGCCTGCCTAGATTCCCGAGATTGTTCCGGTAACGGGACGTCACAGGCATCGGGGGTCAGAGAATGCAGCACGTCACGCGTCGGTCCTTCCTCGCCGGAGCGGCCGCGGCCGCCGGCCTCGCCTTCACCGGCGCCACGAGCGCCCAGGCGGCACCCGGCATCCCCGCCCGCGTGAACCACGTGCCGCTCACCCACGAGGAACACCGGGTCGTCGTCATCGGTACCGGCTTCGGCGGTGGCGTGACGGCCCTGCGACTGGCCCAGTCCGGAGTACGCGTGCACATGCTCGAGCGCGGCATCCGATGGCCCACCGGCCCGAACGCGAACACCTTCCCGCGCGTCGACAATCCGGACGAGCGCTTCCTCTGGCACCGGTCGAACCCCGAGGTCTTCGGCCGCCACCTCGCCTTCGAGCCGTACACCGGTCTCGTCGAGGCCTGCGTCGGCGAGAACATGACCGCCCTGTGCGCTGCCGGTGTCGGCGGCGGGTCACTCGTCTACCAGGGCATGTCGCTGCAACCCGACGAGGCGGTGTTCGAAGCCAACTTTCCGAACGAACTCGACTGGGCGCGCATGGACCGCGTCCACTACCCACGGGTCGCGCAGATGCTGCGCTTGGCCGTGGCACCGAACGAACTCGTCGACAGCCCCAACTACGCGACGTCGCGCATCTTCGCCGACCGTGCACGGAAGGCCGGACTGCCGATCGACAAGATCCCGATGCCGATCGACTGGAACTACGCGCTCGCCGAACTCCGCGGCGAGATGGCCCCGGCCTACACCGACGGTTCCGGAGCCATGGGCGTCAACAACGGCGGCAAGCACTCCGTCGACGTCACCTACATCGCGGAGGCCGAAGCCACCGGCCTGGTGACCGTGGCGACACAGCATGAGGTCACCGACATCGAGCGTCGCAAGGACGGCCGGTGGACGGTGCACGTGAACCACATCGACACCTCCGGTGCGGTCCTCGAGAACAAGGTCCTCACCACCGACGCCCTGGTGTTGTCCGCGGGCACCATGAACACCACCCGGTTGCTGATGAAGGCGGCAGCGAAGGATCTGATCTCCGATCTGCCCGAGGGCGTCGGTCAGGGCTGGGGTTCCAACGCCGACCGCATCTACCTGTGGACGAACCTCGAGGAGGAGTTCGGTGCCGTCCAAGGCGGTCCCGTCGTCTACGGCAGCAAGAACTGGGACGACCCGAACGCCGCGTACACCGTCATCCAGGCCTCCATCCCGGGCTTCTACGGGATCGACATGCGCAGCACGGTCATGGTGGGCTTCGGTGTCAGTGCGGGTCGCGGGCACTTCGTCTACGACGCCGGTCGCGACGACGCCGTCCTGCGCTGGCCGCACGAAGGGGATGCGGCGGTGCAGACAGGCTGCATCGATCCGACCGTGCGCCGCATCGCCGGTGAACGCAGCATCCTGACCGATACGAACGCGATCGTCCCGTCGACCTGGCATCCGCTCGGCGGGGCGAGCATGGGCACGGTGTGCGATCTCGAGGGCCGGGTGCTCGGCCAGCGCGGGCTGTACGTGCTCGACGGCGCCCTCATGCCGGGCAACACCGCCGCGTGCAACCCGTCGATGACGATCGCCGCGGTCGTCGAACGGGCCCTCGACGACATCGTCGTCCGCGACGTCGGAACGGTCTTCTGACCGCGCCTAGACTCGGGTCGTGACCCGCATCGATCTCAACAGCGACCTCGGCGAGAGTTACGGCCAGTGGCGTCTCGGCGACGACGAGACCATGCTCGACATCGTCACCAGTGCCAACGTGGCGTGCGGATTCCACGCCGGCGACCCGGCGACACTGCTGAGCACCTGCCACGGCGCTGCGAAGCGCGCGGTGCGGATCGGCGCTCAGGTCGGATACAACGACCTCGCCGGCTTCGGTCGTCGCTTCATCGAGGTGCCGTCCGCAGATCTCACCGCCGAGATCATCTATCAGATCGGTGCCCTGGACGGTCTCGCGCGGGCGGCGGGATCGTCGGTGAGTTACGTCAAACCCCACGGGGCGCTGTACAACGCGATCGTTCATCACCGCGAGCAGGCCCGGGCGGTCGTGGATGCGGTACGCACCTACGACGCCTCACTTCCGGTCCTCGGACTGCCCGACTCCGTCTTCCTCGAGGAAGCCGAGCGGGCCGGACTGAGGGTGGTCACCGAGGCGTTCGCCGACCGCGCCTACACCCCCGAGGGCACACTGGTCTCCCGGCGCGAACCCGGTGCGGTACTGCGTGATCCGGGTGAGGTCGCCGAGCGGGTCCTGCGCATGGTCACCGAGGGAATGGTCACCGCGATCGACGGAAGCGACGTGCGTGTAGGAGCGCAGTCGGTGTGCATCCACGGCGATTCCCCCGACGCGACGGCGATGGCCGTCGCCGTCCGGCGCCGCCTCGACGCCGAGAACATCGACATCCGGGCGTTCGTGTGAACGCCGGGACTCCACGAGGTATACCGATGCGAATCATCCGCGCCGGGGACGGCGCACTGCTCGCCGAATTCGAGTCCCTCGACGAGGTTCTCGGCCACTTCCGGGCCCTGGACCGGGAGCGGCCCGGCGGCGTCGTCGATCTCGTTCCGGCGGCTCGAACGTTGCTGGTGTGTTTCGATCCGTCCGAGACGGACGTGCAGGTCGTGCACCGGTGGATCGCCACCACCCCACCGTTGTCCGGGGACACCGCCACCGTCGAAGAGGTGACGCTCGAAGTCCGGTACGACGGGGACGATCTCGAAGAGGTCGGCGAGTTGACCGGACTGGGTGCCGACGGCGTGGTCGCCGCCCACACAGGCAGCCTCTGGACGGTCGCCTTCGGCGGATTCGCGCCCGGCTTCGCCTATCTCACCGGTGGGGACCCGCGGTTGCACGTGCCGCGCCGCAGTTCGCCACGCACCACCGTGCCGTCCGGCGCAGTGGGGCTCGCAGGCGAGTTCTCGGGCGTCTACCCGCGGCAGTCGCCCGGCGGGTGGCAGCTGATCGGAACCTCCGACGCCCTGCTGTGGCAACCGGGCCGGACGCCTGCGGCGCTGTTGCGCCCGGGACACGCGGTGCGCTTCATCGCGATCTGATCCGCTCCCTCGCCGTGTTCAGATTCCCAGCACGGCCTTTGCGATGAGGAAGTAGATCACCAGGCCGGTCGCGTCGACGAAGGTCGTGATGAACGGATTGGAGAAGACCGCAGGGTCGGCGCGAATCGACTTGGCCACCAACGGCATCGCACCACCGACCGTGGCGGCGAGAGTGCAGATGCTCACCAGCGTCAACCCGATCACCGCGCCCACCGAGGAGTCGTAGACCAGGGACGTCAGGACGAACGCGACCGTACCCAGCAGAACACCGAGGGACAGACCCACCCGGAACTCGCGAGCGACCACCCCACCGATGTCGCGTGGCGTCACGTCGTCGAGCGCCAACGCGCGGGTGACGGTGGTGGCGGCCTGATTTCCGGTATTGCCCCCGGTCCCGATGATCAGTGGCACGAACAGCGCGAGGGTGACCACCTGGCCGAGGGTCGACTCGAACACTTCGAGGACCTGAACCGTCAGGGTCGCGCCGAGGGCCAGGACGAGCAACCACACCACCCGTGAACGCACCAACAGCCCCACCGGTGTCGCGAGATACGGCCGGCGCAGGGGCTCGGTACCACCGATCCGCGCCTGATCCTCGCTGTCGGCGATCTCGAGGATGCTCAATGCGTCGTCCACGGTCAGGATGCCCACCAGCCTGGTCTCGCGGTCGACGACGAGCAACGCGAGCAGTTTGAGTTCGGCACATCGGCGCGCGGATTCCTCTGCATCATCGGTGACGCGCGCCCAGTACGGCTCGTTCATGATGTCGGCGATGACCGTTCCCGGCGCCGCCCCCATCAGCTCGCGCAGGCCGACCACGCCCAGGAGCACACGACCGTCGTCCACCACCGGCAGGGTGTACACCGTCTCCGCATCGTCGAGGCGACGACGCACGGCGTCCATCGCCTCCTCTACAGCCATGTCGTGACGTAGTGACACGAAGGCCGGGCTCATCCGTCGACCGATCGCACGCTGCGGATAGCCGAGGATCGCGGCGGTCACATCCCGATCGGCGGGTGGCAGTCCGTGCATCAGGGACGATGCGACCGTGGCCGGGAGCTCGTCGAGCAGTTCCACGCGGTCGTCCGGCTCGAGGCTCGCGAAGATCGCGGCCACCTGGTCGTCGCGGAGAGCCTGGACCAGTTCGCTCTGCATACTCGGATCGAGATGTTCGAAGACGTCGATCGCGCGGTCCTTGGGAAGAAGCCGGTAGAGCACCGCACGGTCGGTCCGGCCGAGTCGTTCGAGCACGTCGACGACCTGTTCGACGTTCAGTTCCGCTACGGCGTCGTGCGCTGCGGGAAGGTCGTCGGCCTCGAGGGCCTTCTCGACGCGTCTCGTCGTCGTTGCACGGACGTCCGCTTCCTCCATGTCCACCACCTCCGTCCTCGATCATCTTCAACCTAACCCGTCCGTTCGGAAGGAGTCCGGCCGTGCGAGCGAACGCGGTGGGTGAGAATGAACGTCGTGGCGTGGTTCGAGGTGATCTCCGGCGGAATGCTCACGACGGTGCAGGATCGCGGACGTCCCGGTTACGGCTCCTCGGGGCTCACCCGCTCCGGCGCCGCCGACCGGCGCGCGCACGACGCCGCGAATCGGCTCGTGGGCAACCAGCCGGACGCCGCGACACTCGAGGTCACCGGCGGCGGTCTCGTCGTCCGCAGTGTCGGCGAGACGACGGTGGCGGTGACCGGTGCCCGCGCCCACGTGACCGTGTGCGACCGACCGGTCGGCGACTGGGCGCGCATCGCCCTGCGGAACGACGACGTGCTGCGGATCGGCCTCCCGAACGACGGGTTGCGGATCTACCTCGCGGTGCGCGGCGGCATCGACGTACCGGAGGTGCTCGGCAGCAGATCAACCGACACCCTGTCGAACACCGGACCGTCACCGGTACGCACCGGTGACAGGCTGCTCGTCGGCGCGATGTCGGCCACCCTGCCCGATGAGGAACAGTTCCCACCTCCGCCGTCGATGGACGATCCTGTGGAGATCCGGGTGCGGCCCGGGCCGCGCGACGACTGGTTCACCCCCGGATCGTTGCGCGCACTGTTCCACGAGACCTGGACGGTGACACCACAACTCGACCGGGTGGGCATCAGGTTCCATGGCCCCGGCCGCCTGCACCGGGCACGGCACGAGGAAATGCCCAGCGAGGGCATGGTTCCGGGGTCGCTGCAGATACCGCCGGACGGGCACCTGGTGCTGTTCCTCGTCGACCATCCCGTCACGGGCGGCTATCCGGTCGCCGCGGTGGCGATCGCCGCAGACCTGCCCGTCGCTGCGCAATTACGTCCCGGACAACGGGTGCGGTTCGTGCCGGTGCGGTGACCGTCGATTCTCGTGACCGCCGAGTCTCGTGATCATCAGATTCGGGACCGGACGGACGGATCGGCCTCGTCCGTCGGGTCGGCGGTCGTCACCTGTCGCACGAAAGTGATCGCCTCGTCGAGTGCGTGTTTCGCCGGCGGCGAGATACCCGGCAGGCTGAGATAGCCGTGCACCGTGCGGGGGTAGTCGGTCTCCGTCACGTGACCACCCTTGTCCCGCAATGCCGACGCATAGCGAACGGCGTTGTCGCGCAACGGGTCGTGTCCCGCCATTTGCACAAGGGCGGGCACGGCGGCACCGGCGAGCGTGCCGCGCAACGGTGCCGCGGTCGGCGCGTACGGGTCGGCTCCGGCCAGATAGAGACGAACGAACGCCCGCATGCCGCGGGAGGTGAGGACGGGAGCGTTCGCGAACTGCCGCTCCGACGGGAACTCATCCTCCATCTCCGTCGCCGGATAGATCAGCACCTGGCCGACCGGCAGCGGACCGTCCGACCGTCCGGCGACATCGGCGACGACGGCCGCGAGATTGCCGCCGGCACTGTCGCCCGCGACCACGACGCGGGACGGATCACCGTCGAACTCCGCAGCGTGCGCGACGACCCACCGGAACGCGGCCCAGCAGTCCAGGACCGCCGCGGGATACGGATGTTCGGGGGCGAGCCGGTAATCCACCGACACCACGACGCACGGGGTCCGCGCGGCCGTGTGGCTCGCCCACCATTCGTTCTGCTCCGGGTTGCCGAGCACCCATCCACCGCCGTGGAACAGCAGCACGACCGGCAGCGGGCCGCTCACGCGTGCGGAGGGTCGATAGATCCTCAGACGGGTCCGGACCGGCGAGTCCTCGGCTGCGAGGTCGTCGATCGCGTCGTGCTCGAGGTCGACCCACCGGTCCTCGATCCGCACGCCGGGATGCGGCCGGCCCGAGATCAACCGGCCGACCGGAGACGACAGCAGCTTCGCGCGCGCAGCGCGGCGTGCCGGAATCTCGTCGACGCGTGCGTCGGCGATGGACTTGTTGGTGAAGCGTTCGAGGAACGCGAACACTTTCGTACGGAACGGCAGGGAGGCGACCACGAGGACAGACTAGGCCCTCGTGGCGGTGGAACCGGCCGACTCGGTCGGACTCGGCGCTGCCGCGCAGGCGGTCAGGCTCGGCGCTGCCGCGCGATGTCGGCGAGCACCACGCCCGCGGCGACGGAGGCGTTGAGCGACTCGACGTCTCCGGCCATCGGGATCGACAGCACCGCGTCGCAGGTCTCCCGCACCAGGCGCGAGAGTCCCTTGCCTTCCGAACCCACGACCACGACCACGGGATCGGTGCCGTCGAAATCGTCGAGGTTGGTATCGCCACCCGCATCGAGACCGACGACGCGGACGCCCCGGGACTGCCAGTCCTTGAGAGTGCGCGTGAGGTTGGTGGCACGCGCGACCGGCAGCCGGGCTGCGGCTCCGGCACTCGTGCGCCACGCCACTGCGGTCACCGACGCCGAGCGGCGCTGCGGGATGACCACACCGTGCCCGCCGAAGGCCGCGACCGACCGGATCACGGCACCGAGATTGCGCGGATCGGAGATGTTGTCGAGGGCCACGAGCAGCGGCCGCTCGTGATTCTCCGCGGCGCGGGCGAGCAGGTCGTCGGGGTGCGCGTAGCGGTAGGGCGGTACCTGGAGACCGATGCCCTGGTGCATCCCGTTGGCCGACAGACGGTCGAGTTCGGAACGCGAGACCTCGAGGATCGAGATGCCCATCTCGGCCGAGCGCTGCACGGCTTCCTTGAGCCGCTCGTCGGCCTCCGCACCGAGGGCGACGTACAGAGCGGTCGCGGGGACACCGGCACGCAGGCACTCGACGACCGGGTTGCGGCCCAGCACCATCTCCGGCCCGTCCTCGGCCTTGCGACCTGCTGCGGGACGACGACCGCCGCCGCGAGGATCTGTGGCCTTGGCCGCGGCCCGGGCACGCCGTGCGGCGGGGTGGTAGGGCCGGTCCTCGGCCTTCGGGGTGGCACCACGCGCTTCGAGTCCGCGACGCCGCTGCCCGCCGGAGCCGACGACCTGGCCCTTCTTCGTGCCGCCCTTACGAATAGCGCCGCGACGCTGGGAATTGCCTGCCATCACTGTCCTGCTTTCAGAGACCACTCGGGTCCGTTGGGCGTATCGGTCACTTCGACCCCCGCAGCTGCGAGACGATCCCGCACCTCGTCGGCCACCGCCCAGTTCTTCTCGGCCCGGGCGGTCGTGCGGCGTTCGAGATCCGCGCCGACCAGGACGTCGAGGGCCGCGAGCGCAGCCGATCCGGAATCGTCGGTCGAGCACCAGTGCTCGTCGAGCGGATCGACACCGAGGATGCCGAGCATGCTCCGGATCTGAGACGCGATCTGCACGGCCGCGTCGAGATCGCCGTTGTCGAGCGCCTTGTTGCCTTCGCTGCGCTTGCGGTGGATCTCGGCGAGCGCCTTGGGTACACCGAGGTCGTCGTCGAGCGCCTCGGCGAAGGCATCGGTCCAGGCGCCCACGGGCACTTCTCCGGCCCGATCGCGGGCCTTGAGGACGAACGACTCGAGCCCCCGGTACGCTGCGGCCGCTTCGGCGAGCGCGTCGTCGGAGTACTCGAGCATCGAGCGGTAGTGGGCACTGCCGAGGTAGTAGCGCAATTCCTGGGGGCGGACCCGGGCGAGCACGTTGGGGATGGACAACACGTTGCCGAGCGACTTCGACATCTTCTCGCCGCCCATCGTCACCCAGCCGTTGTGCAGCCAGTAGCGGGCGAAGCCGTCGCCCGCGGCGCGGGACTGGGCCATCTCGTTCTCGTGGTGCGGGAAGACGAGGTCCATGCCTCCGCAATGGATGTCGAAGGTGCCCCCGAGATAGAAGCCCGCCATCGCGGAGCACTCGAGATGCCAACCGGGACGACCGCGTCCCCACGGGGTGGGCCACGACGGCTCCCCGGGCTTCTCGGCCTTCCACAGCGTGAAGTCGCGCGGGTCGCGCTTGCCGAGCCCGGCGCTCTCACCCTGGTGGACGTCTTCGATGCGATGACCGGAGAGGGCTCCGTATTCCGGATAGCTCAGCACGTCGAAATAGACGTCGCCGTCGGAGGCGTAGGCATGCCCGGCATCGATCAGGCGCTGGATGAGTTCGATCATCTGCGTGATGTGGCCGGTCGCGCGGGGTTCCACCGAGGGAGGAAGCACACCGAGAGCGTCGTAGGCGCGGTTGAAGGCCCGCTCGTAGGTCGAGGCCCATTCCCACCACGGCCGACCCGCCTCCGCGGCCTTGCGGAGGATCTTGTCCTCGATGTCTGTGACATTTCTCACAAACAAGACATCGAGACCCTTGGCTCCGAGCCACCGGCGGAGCACGTCGAACGCAACGCCGCTGCGTACGTGCCCGATGTGGGGTTCGCCTTGGACGGTGGCGCCACACAGGTACACCGAGGCCTGGCCGGGGACCAGCGGTTCGAAATCCCGCACGGCCCGCGATTCGGTGTCGTATAAGCGCAAGGTCACGACCGTCGATCCTACCGCTCGTCCTGCTGCGCCAGGACCAGTGCGGTCGCAACCGCGGCCACACCTTCTCCCCGGCCGGTGAGGCCGAGCCCGTCCGTGGTGGTCGCCGACACGGAGACCGGACCGCCGAGCGCCTCGGACAGCACCGCCTGCGCCTCCTCGCGTCGCGGCCCGATCTTCGGGCGGTTCCCGATCACCTGAACGGCGGCGTTGCCCACCACCCAGCCGGCCTCGGAGAGCAGGCGTCGCACCTCCTCGAGCATGGCGACGCCGGAGGCACCGGCCATCTCGGCGCGTCCCGTACCGAAGACCGCGCCGAGGTCGCCGAGACCGGCAGCCGAGAGCACGGCATCGCACAGGGCGTGCGCGGCCACGTCACCATCCGAATGACCCTCGCATCCGTCGGCATCCTCGAACAGCAGCCCGGCCATCCAACACGGCCGGCCGGGCTCCACGGGATGCACGTCCGTTCCGATGCCGACACGCACGATGCTCACATCTCCTTACTCGGTGCGGAGGCCGGATGCGAGCACGGCACGTGCCAGCACCAGATCCAGCGGGGTGGTGATCTTGAAAGCGAGCGGATCGCCCTCGACCGTGGTGACCCGGTGACCCAGCCGCTCGACGAGTCCCGCGTCGTCGGTGGCGTCAGCGGCGTCGCGGTTGGCCCGTTCGAGCAACGCGACGTCGAATCCCTGCGGAGTCTGTACCGCGCGAAGGGTCGACCGGTCGGGGGTGCCGGTGACGACGCCCTCGGCGTCCACACTCTTGATGGTGTCGACGACGGGCAGGACAGGAATCACCGCATCGCTACCCGTCCGCAACGCATCCACGACCCGGACGAACAGATCGGCCGGGGTGAGCGCGCGCGCGGCGTCGTGGACGAGGACGAACCGCGCTCCCGATGCCGCCGAGAGACCGGCACGCACCGAGTCGGCGCGTTCGGCTCCGCCCGCCACCACACTCACCCGGTCGGCGAACGCCTCGCCGACCAGCCGGGCCGCGGGGGTCGCAGCCAGCTCGGGTGGCGCGACGATCACGACACGGTCGATCACCGCCGAGGTGAGCATCGCCTCGACCGAGCGGTCGAGCATCGTGCGACCGTCGAGTTCCACGAACGCCTTGGGCAGCGGTTCACCCAGGCGAACACCGCGGCCGGCCGCCGGAAGGATTCCGACGACCGGCCCGTTGCGATCGTTCATGTGCAGTTTGCCGATGTCGCGCCCGTCAGGAAGCGGCAGCGAGAACCTCGTCGAGCATGGTTTCCGCCTTGACGTCGTCGGTGCCCTCGGCGAGTGCGAGCTCGCCGACGAGGATCTGACGCGCCTTGGCGAGCATCCGCTTCTCACCTGCGGACAGGCCGCGGTCCTGCTCCCGGCGCCACAAGTCGCGCACCACTTCTGCGACCTTGTTGACATCGCCGGAGGCCAGCTTCTCGAGGTTGGCCTTGTACCGCCGTGACCAGTTGGTGGGTTCTTCCGTATGAGGTGCGCGCAGCACCTGGAAAACCTTGTCGAGGCCTTCCTGCCCAACGACGTCGCGAACTCCGACGTACTCCGCGTTCTCTGCAGGTACCCGGACCGTCAGGTCGCCCTGCGCGACTTTCAGAACCAGATATTCCTTCTGCTCACCCTTGATGGTGCGTGTTTCGATTGCTTCGATCAGCGCCGCACCGTGATGGGGGTATACGACGGTGTCTCCGACCTTGAAAATCATGTGTCCCGTGCCCCTTTCGATTCTCCCAGTTTAACACGTGACCACATCGCCCTCCCGTCAACGGTGCAGGTCAGGGGCATCGAGCGCTGAGCCTGGGGCTTGACAGGCAGTCCGTTCCGTGTATCGGGTGACGTCCGACACACCCGCCGATCGGCGCCGGTCGCTCTCGCCGTCCGGACGAGAATCCGCACGAGATCCGGCCCCGACGTACACAGCGCACACGGGAACTACTACTCTGCCTAGTGGATTGCGAGCCTTACTCGAGTGGAGGAACCCGTGACTGCTCTCAAAGCGCCGACTCGCCGAGTCGTGACCGCTCTCGCCCTTGCCGCGGGAGCGGCGCTCACGATGTCCGCGTGCAGCGCCGGTCAGATCACCCAGACCTCGACCCAGGTCGCGGCCATCAACGGTTCCAACGTGGACGCCGGAAGCCTCGCGCTGCGCAACGTGCACGTGATCTACCCGGACTCCGAGGAATACAGCATCGAGCCCGGCGGCACCGCCCTGCTCGGCTTCACGATCGTCAACCTCGACCCGTACGTAGGCGACAACCTCACCGGTATCTCCACCGATTTCGCGGCCTCGGTCACGGGCACCCCCATCGAGGTCCCGCCGCAGTCCTCCGTGGTCGCCGGTGTCTCCGAGGCGAATGCCGCCCTCGTCGAGGAGGTCGACGAGTCGCCGCGTCCGAACAGCACCGAGGAGACCCCCTCTCCGGCTCCGGCCGCCGTCGTCAACAACGTCGAGCTCGTGAACCTCTCCGAGGGTGTCCGTCCGGGTCTGACCATCCCCGTGACCTTCACGTTCGCCGAGGCCGGCGACGTGACGCTGTCCGTGCCGATCGATGCCGGACCGGAGCTCCCCCGCGACGAGTCGGAGCTCTCGCCGATCGTGGGCGAAGCACACTAGGAATTTCCGCGGAAGGGCCCGGTCGAGCACAGCTCGGCCGGGCCCTTCCGTGTCCGCCCGGTGTCGGTACGACCGTCTATTCTCCGGCCGTGGCAAAGACCAAGACCCTCTATCGCTGTTCCGACTGCGCGCACACCGTCGCGAAATGGGTAGGACGCTGCCCCGAATGCGGAACGTGGGGGTCGATGGACGAAGCAGCCGTCCAGCCCGTCGCGGTCGCGGCACGAGCCGGCACCTCGCTCGCCCGCGCCGGTGCCGCCGCCGTGCTGCCGAGCACCCCGGCCACTCCCCTGTCGCAGATCGACGGCAAGGCCACCCATGCGAAATCCACGGGCATCCCGGAGCTCGACCGCGTCCTCGGCGGCGGTGTCGTCCCAGGTTCCGTCGTCCTCCTCGCCGGCGAACCCGGCGTCGGCAAGTCCACGCTGCTCCTCGAGGTCGTGCACCGCTGGGCGCTGCGCGGCGAGTCCGATCGAGCCCTCTACGTCACCGGTGAGGAGTCGGCCGGTCAGGTGCGGTTGCGCGCCGATCGTACCGGTGCGGTGCACGACCGGGTCTATCTCGCCGCCGAGAACGACCTCGCGACGATCTTCGGACACGTCGAGCAGGTCGGGCCCACGCTGCTGGTCGTCGACTCCGTACAGACGATGCTCGCCGCCGATGTCGACGGCGTCACCGGCGGTGTTACGCAGGTACGCGCGGTCACCAGCGCCCTGACCTCCCTCGCGAAGTCCAGCGGCATCCCGGTGCTGCTCATCGGTCACGTCACCAAGGACGGCGCGGTGGCCGGTCCGCGCTCCCTCGAGCACCTCGTCGACGTGGTGCTGCACTTCGAGGGCGACAAGCACTCCACGCTGCGCATGGTCCGCGGGGTCAAGAACCGCTTCGGGGCCGCAGACGAGGTGGGCTGCTTCGAACTCGCCGAGGACGGGATCGTCGGCGTGAGCGACCCGTCCGGATTGTTCCTGCAGCACCGAGACGAGGCTGTGCCCGGCACGGCCGTCACGGTGACGATGGACGGCAAGCGCCCGCTTCTCGGCGAGGTTCAGGCCCTCGTGGTGCCCACCCACAATCCGTCTCCACGACGTGCCGTGAGCGGCCTCGACTCCGCGCGGGTCGCGATGGTGCTCGCGGTGCTCGAGCGTCGCTGCGGCCTCGGCCGGCTCGGCAACTGCGACGTGTATGCCTCCACCGTCGGCGGCATGCGGATCACCGATCCGTCCGCCGACCTCGCGCTCGCGCTCGCCGTCGCCTCGGCCGTGCGCGATCAGCCCGTACCGGCCGGCACCGTGCTCCTCGGGGAGGTCGGCCTCGCCGGCGAGGTCCGTCGTGTCGCAGGCGCAGGCCGTCGTCTCGCGGAGGCGAACCGGCTCGGCTTCGACCGCGGAGTCGTTCCACGCGATGTCGAGGGTGTGCCGAAGGGCATGAAGAAGTTCGAGGTGTCGAACGTGGCACAGGCACTGTCGACACTCACGCGCTGAACCGCGATCCCGCTGCCGTGTCGGCGGCCGGTGCGAACATGTGTTCGTGTCCGATGCGACGGTCCTGCACGCCGACCTCGACGCGTTCTACGCGTCGGTGGAGCAGCGCGACGATCCCTGGCTGCGCGGCAAACCGATCGTCGTGGGCGGGGGTGTCGTGCTCGCGGCGAGCTACGAGGCGAAGGCGCACGGCATCGTCACTGCGATGTCCGGCCGGGCCGCCCGCGCGCTGTGTCCGGGAGTGATCTCGGTGCCTCCCCGTATGGAGGCCTATGCGCAGGCCTCCCGTGAGGTGTTCGCGATCTTCGACCGCACGACGCCGGTCGTGGAGGGAATCTCGATCGACGAGGCGTTCCTCGACGTCTCCGGTCTGGGGCGTATCGCGGGCAGTCCCGTCGACATCGCCGCGCGTCTGCGCCGCACGGTCGCCGAGGAGGTGGGCCTGCCGATCACCGTCGGCGTCGCGCGCACCAAGTTCCTCGCGAAGGTCGCGAGCGGGGTGGCCAAGCCCGACGGCCTGCTCCTCGTCCCTCCACACGCCGAATCGGAGTTCCTCCACCCGTTGCCGGTGGAGCGGTTGTGGGGCGTCGGCAAGGTCACCTCGGCGAAGCTGCACGCACACGGACTGAGGACCGTGGCCGACGTCGCCTCTCACTCCGAGTCCGATCTGGTATCGCTGCTCGGACGCGCGGCGGGAGGCCACCTGCACGCCCTCGCGATCGGTCACGATCCGCGTCCGGTCCGTCACCGGCGGCGCAGTTCGATGGGCGCGCAGCACGCTCTGGGTCGCGGACCGCACAGCATCGGGTCGGTGGAGGAAACGCTGCAGTTGCTCGTCGACCGGGTGTGCCGGCGGATGCGCCGGGCCGGGCGCCTCGGGCGGACGCTCGTCCTGCGGATGCGCTTCGCCGACTACACCCGCGCGACCCGCTCCCACACCCTTCCCGGGGCCACCGCCCGCACCGACATCCTGTCCGCGGCGGCACGCGACCTGCTCGAACAGACCCGGCCGCTCATCGCCGACCGTGGTCTCACTCTGATCGGGATCGCAGTGACGAATCTCGTCGGCGAAGGCGTCGAACAGCTCGAGTTACCGTTCGACGAACCCGTCGAAGCGGACGCCGCCGGTACCGGCGATGCGCGGACTCATCGTGCCGTCGACCGGCATGCCCTCGACGCCGTCCTCGACGACCTGCATTCCCGCTACGGTGCCGGCACGGTCACCTCGGCCGCCCTGCTCGGGCGCGAGCACCGTTCCGGTGTTCCGTTGCTTCCCGACGACCCCGGCGAACCGACCTCTTAGATCGCCGAGATGTCGTGCTCGCTCTGCGGGACACCGTCCACGAAGTCCCGTCCTTTGGCGAAGTGCTCATGCCCGACCAGCACGAACAGCGCCACCGACGACGCGACCACGACGTCCGGGTCGGCCAGTGGCCCGTCGACGATGCGTGCCTCCGCACTGGTGTAGACCTTGCGACGCACGGTGCCGTCGACACGCGCCCGGAACTCGAGGACCGAACCCAACGGGATCGGACGGGCGAAGTCCGTCTCGAAATGCCCGGTGACCACGGCGGAACGCAGAGCGGCGTTGCACGCCATGCCCTGCACCTCGTCGAATGCCGTCATCAGGATGCCGCCGTGGATGAATCCCGGTCCGCCCTGATAACGCGTGGCGACGTCGAGCCGGCCGAGCACCTCGAGGCCCTCACCGAGCGTGAACTCCATCGCCAGACCCGACGGTTGGTCGTCACCACAGCCGAAGCATTTGCCCCAGTGCTGCGGCACCGGCACACCCGGGCCGGGATGGTCTTCCGGCAGGTCGGGAACGACGAGGTCGTCGGGCAGAGTCCAGGTGCTGCGCATAAGCAAGTAATGTAGTTGCGCGGTCGGGAGCGCCGATCCGAGAGTCCGCGCATTGTGACGACCACCGCAGACCGCACAGGGAGGGGATGTCCAGATGACCGAGTCGGCGCCGGCCTCGACGCTGAGCGACACCATCGCTCGTCTGGCGCCCGGCACCGCGCTACGCGACGGTCTCGAACGGATCCTTCGTGGTCGGACGGGCGGACTGATCGTCCTCGGTTTCGACGAGAAGGTCGCCGAGCTGTGCGACGGCGGATTCGAACTCGACGTCGAATTCGCCCCTACCCGGCTACGGGAACTGTCGAAGATGGACGGGGCGGTGGTCGTGTCCACCGACGGCTCGCGCATCGTGCGCGCCAACGTCCAGCTCGTGCCCGATCCGAGTATCCCCACCGTGGAGTCCGGCACCCGGCATCGCGCCGCGGAGCGCACCGCGATCCAGACCGGATATCCGGTGGTCTCGGTCAGCCAGTCGATGAGCATCGTCAGCGTGTACGTCGACGGTCGCCGCCACGTCATCAACGACTCCGCGACCATCCTGTCCCGGGCCAATCAGGCCGTTGCGACACTCGAGCGCTACAAGGCCCGGCTCGACGAGGTGACCCGGCAGTTGTCCGTGGTCGAGATCGAGGACATCGTCACGCTGCGCGACGCGCTCACCGTGGCACAGCGACTCGAGATGATGCACCGCCTGTCCGTGGAGATCGAGCAGGACGTGCTCGAACTCGGTACCGACGGTCGTCAGCTGGCCCTCCAACTCGAAGAACTCGTCGGTGACAACCAGCTCGCCCGGCAGCTCATCGTGCGCGACTACCTGGCCGGCGATCATGTTCCCTCTCCGCAGGAGGTAGAGCAGGCGCTCGAGCGTCTCGCCCGCCTGACCGACGTCGATCTGCTCGATCTGACGACCCTTGCGCGCGCCTTCGCATATTCGGGCACCATCGAGGCCCTCGACACCTCGATGAGTCCTCGCGGTTATCGCGTGCTCCATCGGGTGCCGCGGCTGCAGACCCGGCAGATCAACCGGCTCGTGGGGGCATTCGGCACCCTGCAGGGACTGCTCGCCGCCACCGCTGCCGATCTCCAGGCCGTCGACGGTGTCGGCGCCCTGTGGGCCCGGTACATCCGCGAAGGACTGTCGCGGCTGGCCGAAGCCGCCATCAACCATTACGACTGAGCGGCCGTTACCTGCTCAGGGCGTGATGTTGAACGGCTCGGGCACGCTGCGCAGGCCGCCGAGCTGCCCCACCACGGTGTAGGCACCGGGACCGACCGGTTCGCGCGGTGCCGTGCAGCCGGGTTCGGAGGTCGTCGCCGACCACTTGACGGAGTAGGCCGCCTGGTCGCCCGGAGCGAGCGACCGGATATCGGCGGTCGATTCGGGGAAGCAGTCGGTGTTCGCCCAGAGCCGCTCGTTACCGTCGAGGCTGTAGACGAGCACCTGCTGCAGACCGGCACCGAGGTCGCGTTCGCACTGCGACGTCCCGATGTTGGTGATGACGATCGTGAAGTCGGGTTCGGAGCCGACCCGGTAGTTCGGCTCGTCGGCCGTCACCCGCACGGCCAGCGACTGATCGGAGCACTGGCCGGGCGGAACCGGCGCGGCGGAGGTGGTGCTCGTGGACGACTCGTCCTCGTCTGCGTCCGCCGACGCCGAACCCTCCGGGTCGCGTGAGCCGGACGAGGCCGACCCTCCCCCGCTCCGCGTGGTGCTCCCGGCCGCCGCCTCGGCGGACGCATCGGCCGCCGTGGTCGTGGCGGAGGTCGTCACTTCCGCGGCCGCGGGCTTCGGGTCGGGATCGTCGCCGCCGGTGAACGCCAGCACGAGCCAGATGACCAGCGCCAGCACGACCACCGAGACTCCGATCGCGAGAACGCGTCGTCGCCAGTAGATCTCGGGGGGCAGAGGACCGGTCGGTTCAAGCACGCCCCCCACGGTATGTGCCGCGGGCTGCGCACGGCTACACCCACCGTCGGCGTGTCGCTGTGACCTGCGGTCACATCGCTGCGACCGACAGGTTCACATCTCTCAGTTGTCGGCGACCTCACCGATATCTCCGATGTGGCCCCGCAGGCTCACGCGACCGTCATCGAGCTTGTAGGTGACGCCGACAATGGCGCAGCGACCGTCCGCAATGCGGTCGGCGATGATCCGCGAACGATCCGTGAGCAGTTTTCCGGTCTCGACCACGTGCCGGCCCTCGAGTTCGTCGACAGTGCTCAGGCCTTCGGCCCGGCCCATGAGGATCGACGGTGCGACCCGCTCGACGAGGCTGCGGATGTGACCACCCGGCACCGAACCCTTGTCGAGCGCGTCGATGGTCGCGGCGACGGCACCACAGCTGTCGTGGCCGAGGATGACGATGAGGGGGACGTCGAGGATGTCGACGGCATACTCGATGGAGCCGAGCACAGAGCTGTCGATGACGTGGCCTGCCGTGCGAACGACGAACATGTCGCCGAGGCCCTGATCGAAGATGATCTCCGCGGCCACCCGGGAGTCACCGCAGCCGAACAGGACAGCGGTGGGGTGCTGACCGTTGACCAGTTCGGCCCGACGGTCGATTCCCTGGCTCGGATGCAGCGGCGTACCGCTGACGAACCGGTGATTACCCTCGGTAAGAGATTTCCAGGCGGAGATGGGATTCGAGTTCGGCATGCGTACATTATTCACCCGCGCGCGTGTCCGATTTCGTTCGACGTCTCCGAAACGGATCCCGACGCCCGACCCTGTGACCCGAGGAGACCCGAGATGTCCGTCGATGCACCGTCGTTGCTGCGCTGGTACGCAGCCCAGGCCCGCGACCTGCCGTGGCGCCGTGACGGGGTGACGGGCTGGCAGATCCTCATGTCCGAGGTCATGCTGCAGCAGACGCCGGTTGCCCGGGTGGCGCCGATCTGGGAGGAGTGGGTGCGGCGCTGGCCCGTGCCGTCGGCGATGGCCGCTTCGAGCCAGGCGGAGGTCCTGCGGGCGTGGGGAAAGCTCGGCTATCCGCGCCGCGCGCTGCGCCTGCACGAATGCGCCGGCGTGCTCGCCACCGAACACGACGATCGCGTACCCGAGGACGTCGATGTCCTGCTGAGCCTGCCCGGTGTCGGCGCCTATACCGCGCGGGCGGTCGCGTGCTTCGCATACGGGCAGCGTGTGCCGGTGGTGGACACCAACGTGCGGCGTGTCGTCGCCCGGGCCGTCCACGGTCGGGCAGAGCCGGGGAACCCGTCGACCACACGGGATCTCGCCGACGTCGAGGTACTCCTCCCGCGTCAGCGTGCCCGTGCGGCGACCTTCTCCGCGGCGCTGATGGAACTCGGCGCGACCGTGTGCACCGCCCGCACTCCCGACTGCGGGCGCTGCCCGCTGCCCGACTGCGCGTGGGTGCAGGCCGGGCGACCCGCGCACGACGGACCGCCCCGGAAGGTGCAGAAGTTCGCCGGTACGGATCGGCAGGTGCGCGGCCGGTTGATGGCGGTACTGCGCGAGAGCAGCGTCCCGGTGGAGCGTCCCGTTCTCGACAGCGTGTGGACCTCGGATCCGGGCCAGCGCGACCGCGCTCTGCATTCGTTGCTGGTGGACGGTCTCGTCGAGCAGACCGACGACGGCCGGTTCGCGCTCGCCGGCGAGGGGGCGACGTCCTAGAGCCGACCGCGCGACAGCGAATGCGTTGTCAGGAAGCGCTCCACTGCGGCGCGGAATTCGTCGGGTCGGTCGTCGTGCACGAGGTGTCCCGCGCCCTCGACCAGAACGTACTCGGTGCCGGGGCGCGTCGCCATCTGCCGCATCTGCCCCTCCGGGGTGATGGTGAACTCGCCCTCGAGCAGCAGCGCGGGCACCCGCACCGAGTTCCACTCGTCCCAGAAGTGCCGTGCCCCCCACTCCTCCGAGATGTCGCGGAAGGTCGCGACGTCGCCGTGCAGATGCCAGCCGTCCTCGCGGCGGACGAACGAATCGAGGAAATAGCGCCCCGCGACAGGACCGAAATGGTCGAGCACCGCGTTCTCCGTGGGGAACGGCTGCGGCCACTGTTCGACCATCGCCGCCCAGTTCGCGGCCGTGCGTCCCCGGAAGTCGGGTGCCATGTCCTCGAGCACCAGCGCGGTCACGCGTTCGGGATGAGCCGCGGCGAAGCACCACGCGTGCAGGGCGCCCATCGAGTGTCCGAGCACGGTGAGCGGTTCGGTGAGCCCGTGCAGATGGGCGTGAAGATCGGCGACGAATGCCTCGGTGGTGAGTTCGTCGGGAGCGGAGCGACCGTGTCCGGCAGCGTCGAAGGTATGGACGTGCCCATGTTCACGCAGCCACGGCACGTGGCGACGCCACGTCCGCGCGCTGCCCATCAGACCGTGCAACAGCAGGATGGGTCGTCCGGTTCCGCCCTCGTCGTGCAACACAATCGACCAAGTTAGCGGAGTAGGCTCTCGCGCATGGCAGTCGTGAAGATCAATGCAATCGAGGTTCCCGAAGGCGCAGGCCCCGAGCTGGAGAAGCGGTTCGCGAATCGTGCGCACACCGTCGACAACTCCCCCGGATTCCTGGGTTTCCAGCTGCTCCGCCCCACCGCCGGCGAGAACCGGTACTTCGTCGTGACGCAGTGGGAGACCGAAGAGGACTTCGCTGCATGGCGGGACGGGGGCGCACGTGCCGCACACGCCGGTGAGGCGAGGAACCCCGTCGCGAGCGGCGCGTCGCTGCTCGAGTTCGAGGTCGTCCTCGACGTCAAGAAGTCCTGAGATGTCCGCGTCCGGCGAGTCCGGGCGTGAGCTCACCTATCCGGAGGTGGGAGCGAGTCTGCGGGCCTTCCGAGGCGAGGCGCCGCTTCCCTCCGGTTATCGGCACCTGAGAGTCGGGAGCGAATTGGGCAGCGGCGACACCGTGTTCGAGGTCGCCGCTGCCCGGTTGCTCTCATGGGACATGCACCGCGGTGCCGGAATTCACGTTCCGGCGGACACCCCCGCCGCGGCAACCGGACTCGACGTGAGGCTCGGTTTCGGCCTCGGACCGGTACGGGCAACCGCGCCGTGCCGTGTGATCGAAGTGTTCGATACGGATCGGCAGCGGGGTTTCACCTACGGCACGCTCGACGGGCACCCGGAGAGCGGTGAGGAGACCTTCGTCGTCGAGCGCACCGCCGACGGACAGGTCAGGGGCACGGTGATCGCGTTCTCCCGCCCCGCCCGCTGGTACACCCGACTGGGCGGGCCGGTCGGGCACATGCTCCAGCGGCGGATCGCGCGACGTTATCTCGCGGCACTCACAGCGTGACCGTCACATCGTCGACGGCTCTGCGCAGGAACGCCCGGAAGACATCCGCCGGCTGGGCACCCGACACCGCGACGGCACGGTTGGCCACGAAGAACGGTACGCCCTGCACGCCCAGGTTCCGCGCTTCGAGGAGATCGGCGGCCACGGCGTCGCCCGCCGCCTCACCGGCAGGGTCGTCACCGTCGAGGGCTGCCCGCGTCCACTGCGGATCGAGTCCGACCTCGGCCGCGACCTTCACGAGGACATCCGGGTCGTCGATCACCTCACCGTCGACGAAATGCGCCCGAAACAACGCTTCGAGGACCTCGTCGCGCTTGTCGCCGGCGAGATGTGCGAGCCGATGCGCGTCGAAGGTGTTGGCGGCGACGACCTTGTCGAAGTCGATGTCGAGGCCCACGCCGCCTGCGGTCTCGGAGACCTGAGCGAACATCTGCCTGACCTGCTCGGCCGGCACGCCCTTCATCGCGACGAGCGCCTCGATCTCCGGGACCCGCCGCCCGACCGGCGTATCGGGCGAGAGCTGGTACGACCTCCAGGTGACCTCGATCCGGTCGCGCTCGTCGAAGGATGCGAGGGCCTCCGCGAAACGACGCTTGCCGATGTAGCACCAGGGGCAGGCGATGTCGGACCGGATCTCGATATGGGCTGTGGGGAGAAGTACGTCGGGCATGCTCATACTCGGGTACAACCCGGCCCTGACGTGCCCTGTTCCCCTGCCGGTCAGGCGTGCTCCGTTCCTCCGCCCGTTCAGCCTTCGAGAGCAGCGTCCAGAGAGATGTCGACGCCGGTGAGTGCCTTGCTCACAGGGCACCCGGCCTTGGCGCCCTCCGCGGCCTTGGTGAAGCCGTCGGCGTCGAGGCCGTCGACCTCGCCCCGCACCTTCAGCGTGATCCCGGTGAGCCGGAAACCGCCTGCCGGGTCCGGTCCCAGCGAAACGTCGGCGGTGACCTCGAGGCTCTGCGGTGTGCCGCCCGCTTCCGCGATCAGCGCGGACAACTGCATCGCGTAGCACGACGAGTGTGCGGCGGCGATGAGTTCCTCGGGACTGGTGGTGCCGTCCGCATTCTCGGCCGAGCGCTTGGGGAAGGACACGTCGAACGTGCCGCGGCCCGAACTGGTGAGCTCCACCTGTCCGGAGCCCTCCTGCAGATCTCCGTTCCACGCGGTCCGTGCAGTACGTGTGGGCATGATGTCTCCTTCTTCGTGTGGGCAGCACTCCGGAAACCACACTTGCAGAATCACCGGGATGGCGAGGGTCGTTCGCGGCAGAGCGTTCCCGATGTCCGGATCAGGCCGATCGCGCCCGGAGTTCGCGGTCCCGCTCCCCGATCGCCTGCACGGCTTCGTCCCGTTCGTAGGGCCGCACCTCGAGCCGCCGCTTCACCTCGGCGATCTCCCGCATGCGCTCGGCGTGACCCCGCCGGGCGGCGCGTCCGGCATCTCCGGGCACCAGGACACTCAGGCGGTCGCGCACGAGATTGCGCGCGAACCACACCGGATACAGCGCCGCCATGGGGCTCAGGCGGGGAATTCCCACGGCGTCGGCGTATCCGGAGCCCAGCGACAGACGGGCCAGGTCGGCGTGGAAGTGGTAGTGCGCCCAGCTCCTGATCCGGTTCGACAGGCCGGACCCGTCGAGGCCGTAGATGCGGGGCACGGCCTTCAGCGCGGCGTCGGTGAGAGCCGCGGACGAGTCGTCGGGGTCCACTTCCGACCAGACCGCCAGCCAGATCAGGCGCAGGAGTTCGTCGAGAGAGGTGACCTGCAGTTCCGCCGTGACTCCCATCGTGTGCGCGATGTAGCGGTAGAGGTGGACGATCGCGTCGCGCTCACGTCGCGAGTACCAGTGCCCGGCCGCCATGACGGCGAGAGCCACCCCGGCGATCGGGATCATCGTCACGCAGTAGTGCAGCTGGTTCACGGGCCGGCCGTGCGTGTCGGTGTTCCAGTCCTCGACCCGGCCGATCCCGGCACGGATATAGGCGTGGACGACGCGGACACGAGCGGTGTTCTTCGTCCCCTCCCCGAAACGCTCCATTCCGCCCGGAGCCGTGCAGTCCATCGACCAGGAGACCGTCTCGACGATGCGGGCCGCAGCGCGCTTCGCGAGGTCGCCGCCGCGCAACAGCACGTCGTTGACGCGCGGGGAGACGTAGCTGGCCGGGAAGGCGATGGCGGTGGTGAACGCCATAAGGGTGCTCATCGGCATACGCGCGATCGCCCGCGCGGCGAGATCGAGCTTGTCGTAGTCGACCCAGAACGGCACGTCGTCGAGGGCGGCGATGAACGCTTCCACTTCGGGCGCGGGGTCGTCGACCGTCTCGATGCCGTGTTCGAGTGCCTGCTCGAACTGCGTGCGGATCCGGAGCCGGTCGCGGCGCATGGCCGCGACCAGATCGTCGGCCACCGGATCGCAGGTGTACGCGAACTTGGCGAACGCCCGGGCCTGGGCGCGGGTGGGACGCACCGAGTCGCCGGCGAGCAACGACATCGCCAGGCGAGGACCGCCCTCCTTCAGGATCGGCTTCGGTGCGAGTCGGTCGGTTCGGTCGTGCAGGTGGGCTGTCGGCGGGGCTTCGATCGTCACGTTTTCCTCCTCGTCCGGATTCGGGACCGACTATGACAAGGATCGCTCAATTAGTAAACAATTGATTCCGGAATCTTCAGATTCCGGAAGGTTGTAGTGGTTGTGCAACACTCGACGATGTGTCCGAGCCCGAAGCCACCCGTGCATATCGCGGCGTTGCCCCGGCCGATCGACGCGCCGAACGCCGCACACGCCTCCAGAGAGCGGTGATCGACGTGGTCGCCGACGAAGGATGGTCTGCGGCGACGGTACGGAAGGTCGCGGCCACCGCCGGAGTCGGTCCGCGCTTCTTCTACGAGAGCTTCACCGACATGAACGACCTCGCCACCACCGCCTACGACGAACTCGGTGCCACACTGCTCGAATGCGCCGTCGACGCGATCACGTCGGCCCCCGACGACCTGCACGCCAAGGCACGCGCCGCGATCGGAGCGATCGTCGGTGCCGTCGAACTCAACCCTCAGCAGGGTCGTTTTCTCATCTCCGACGCGCCCCCGCTCGCCGAACGGAAGAGCGCATTCATCCGCGCCGCCGCCGACGAACTCGTCAAGCAGAGCGACGCGGTGGGCAGCCGCCTCGACTCCCGGCAGGCCGAACTGTGTGCGGTGGTCGTCATGGCCGGGGCCGTCGAACTCGTCCGCGGCTGGCTCGACGGCACCCTCGACATCCGCCCCGACGAACTCACCGAGATCGTCGCCAGCACGCTGTCGACGCTCACCGCGCACATGCCGACCATCGGCAGATGAGCCGATCCGGGCGGATGGTCCGGAAGAGGACCTCTGCTCAGCCCTGCACCGTGGCCGACAACCCGACCAGCGCCTGGTCGATGTGGGCGGGCCATTCCCGGGGGTCGATCCGGTGCGCGCCCGACTCCCCCGCGAACGCACTCGAGATCACCACATCGGGCTCCGTCGCCGCCAGCAGACGCAGACTGTCGGTGAGCGCACGGGCATCGCTCATTCCCTCGATGTAACCGGCCCGCCACTTCCCCGAAGCACCGCGATACAGCGTGTCGCCGGTGAACAGATAGCGGGTTCCGTCCGCGCCCGGCACCAGATAGCAGATGCTGCCCACCGTGTGCCCGGGCGTCGGAACGATCTCCACCCCGTTGTCGTCCACGTGACCTTCCGTCAACGGGACGTCGATGCGGGCGTGCCGGCCGATCACGTCGGTCTCCACCGCCGCCGCGTGGAGTCTCGACCCGAAGCGCTCGGCGATCCTGCCGAGCATCGGGCCGGCCTCGTCCTGATGGGACAGGTACTGGTCGGTGATCCCCCCGAGGCGGTCCAGTTCGTCGAAATCGGCCTCACTCGCGACCGAGTAGAAGAGCACATTGTTCTTCCCGGTCCACAGATAGGCGTGCGTCCTCAGCCCTGGGAACGGGTTGTCCTCCTGCGTCTCCCACAGATCGGGCAGTACTTGCCGCATTGCGATACCTCCCTGGTCGTCGTCCGTTCACGACCCACCGTGCAACCTCGAGCCGACTGGAGGTCAAGCAGGGAAGGAAGAGTCCGGACATCCTCGGGTGAAGCGGCACCTGCAGGCGCAGCACGGAGCGGTGACCACGATGCAGCAGGATCCCCGCCCACTCGTCCGCGCAGCCGTGGACCGCGCACGCCGGATCGTGAACTGGGTAGGGCGTGCCGGCGCCCCCTGGTCCGGTCGACGAGGCCGAACGCGCAGCGAGAGGGGCGACACCCTCTCGGGTGCCGCCCCTCTCGGTACAGCAGTGCCTGCTACAGGCAGCGGGCGCTTATCCGGCTTCGGACTCGCCCTCGCTGGACTTGGCCAGCGCGACCGCCGGGGTATCCGGGACCTCGGCCGGCTTCTCGCTCGGCGTGAACGTGAACTTCGCGTTCTCGCCCGCACCCTCGCCGTCCCAGCCCTCGACGTCGACGAGGACGATCTGGCCGGCGCCGATCTCACCGAACAGGATCTTCTCGGAGAGCTGATCCTCGATCTCACGCTGGATCGTGCGACGCAGCGGACGTGCGCCGAGCACCGGGTCGAAACCGCGCTTGGCGAGCAGCGACTTCGCCTTCTCGGTGAGCTCGATACCCATGTCCTTGTTCTTCAACTGCGTCTCCACACGTCCGACCATGAGGTCGACCATCTGGATGATCTGCTCCTGCGTGAGCTGGTGGAAGACGATGATGTCGTCGATACGGTTGAGGAACTCGGGCCGGAAGTGCTTCTTCAGCTCGTCGTGGACCTTGTTCTTCATCCGCT
Source organism: Rhodococcus sp. B50 (assembly GCF_013602415.1). Taxonomy (NCBI): domain Bacteria; kingdom Bacillati; phylum Actinomycetota; class Actinomycetes; order Mycobacteriales; family Nocardiaceae; genus Rhodococcus; species Rhodococcus sp. B50. Next base: position 3,265,268 of record NZ_WPAG02000002.1, read on the forward strand.
CGTAGTTCGACGCCTCGCCCGTGCCGGCGGAGAAACCGAGCCCGACGGCCTTCGAGATGTCGGCGGTGCCGAGGTTCGACGTGAAGATCAGCACGGTGTTCTTGAAGTCGACCGTGCGTCCCTGACCGTCGGTGAGGCGACCGTCCTCGAGGACCTGCAGAAGGGTGTTGTAGATCTCCTGGTGGGCCTTCTCGATCTCGTCGAACAGAACCACGGAGAACGGCTTGCGGCGCACCTTCTCGGTGAGCTGGCCGCCCTCCTCGTATCCGACGTAGCCGGGAGGAGCACCGAACAGACGCGATGCGGTGAAGCGGTCGTGGAACTCGCCCATATCGATCTGGATGAGAGCGTCGTCCTCACCGAACAGGAAGTTCGCGAGCGCCTTGGACAGCTCCGTCTTACCCACACCGGACGGGCCGGCGAAGATGAACGAACCGGACGGACGCTTCGGGTCCTTCAGGCCGGCACGCGTACGACGGATCGCCTTGGCGACGGCCTTGACGGCGTCCTCCTGGCCGATGATCCGCTTGTGCAGCTCGTCCTCCATGCGGAGCAGACGCGTGGTCTCCTCCTCGGTGAGCTTGAACACCGGGATACCGGTCCAGTTGGCGAGGACCTCGGCGATCTGCTCCTCGTCGACCTCGGCGATGACGTCGAGATCGCCCGCACGCCATTGCTTCTCGCGCTCGGCACGCTGCGCGACGAGCTGCTTCTCCTTGTCGCGCAGGCTCGCGGCCTTCTCGAAGTCCTGCGCGTCGATCGCCGATTCCTTCTCGCGACGGGCATCGGCGATCTTGTCGTCGAACTCGCGCAGGTCCGGCGGCGCGGTCATGCGGCGGATGCGCATGCGGGCACCGGCCTCGTCGATGAGGTCGATCGCCTTGTCGGGCAGGAAGCGGTCGTTGATGTAGCGGTCGGCGAGAGTGGCCGACGCGACGAGCGCCTTGTCGGTGATCGAGACGCGGTGGTGCGCCTCGTACCGGTCGCGCAGGCCCTTGAGGATCTCGATGGTGTGCTCCACCGTCGGCTCCCCGACCTGCACCGGCTGGAAGCGGCGCTCGAGCGCGGCGTCCTTCTCGATGTACTTGCGGTACTCGTCGAGGGTCGTCGCACCGATGGTCTGCAGCTCACCGCGGGCGAGCTTCGGCTTGAGGATCGAGGCGGCGTCGATCGCACCCTCGGCGGCACCCGCACCGACCAGCGTGTGCAGCTCGTCGATGAACAGGATGATGTCGCCCCGGCTGTTGATCTCCTTGAGGACCTTCTTCAGGCGTTCCTCGAAATCACCGCGGTAACGGCTGCCGGCGACGAGCGAGCCCAGGTCGAGCGTGTAGAGCTGCTTGTCCTTGAGGGTCTCGGGGACCTCACCGTTGACGATGGCCTGCGCGAGACCCTCGACGACCGCGGTCTTACCGACACCCGGCTCGCCGATGAGCACAGGGTTGTTCTTCGTACGACGCGACAGCACCTGCATGACGCGCTCGATTTCCTTCGCCCGGCCGATGACCGGATCGAGCTTGCCCTCGAGAGCTGCCTGCGTGAGGTTGCGGCCGAACTGGTCCAGGACGAGCGACGTGGACGGAGTGCCGGTCTCGCCACGGCTCGTGCCGGATTCCGTGGGCTCCTTGCCCTGGTATCCGGACAGCAGCTGGATGACCTGCTGACGCACCCGGTTGAGGTCGGCGCCGAGCTTGACGAGCACCTGCGCCGCCACGCCCTCACCCTCACGGATGAGACCGAGCAGGATGTGTTCGGTGCCGATGTAGTTGTGTCCGAGCTGGAGCGCTTCGCGCAGGCTCAGCTCGAGGACCTTCTTGGCACGAGGAGTGAAGGGAATGTGCCCCGAGGGCGCCTGCTGCCCCTGGCCGATGATCTCTTCGACCTGGCTGCGAACACCTTCGAGGGAGATACCCAACGACTCGAGCGACTTCGCCGCCACACCCTCACCCTCGTGGATGAGGCCGAGGAGGATGTGCTCCGTGCCGATGTAGTTGTGGTTGAGCATCCTGGCCTCTTCTTGAGCCAGGACAACGACGCGCCGCGCGCGATCGGTGAACCTTTCGAACATCGCACTCCCTCACACTCTCCGGCCGCCGGTCCGGTACGCCGATCGTCCCGCACCCTGCTGCCGCTCTTAAGCTCCGGCACTCGAGTCGTTCGTCGGAACCGTTTCGAGGTTCCAAGCTCCCACTCCACACTCTAGTGGTCGTGGTATCGACTCGCTTTCCCTCTACCCTTCGCAAGGCGGCAGGAAAACCCGGTTTCAGAAGTCAACGCTGCACGTGGCGGATACGTTTCCGCAAGCTGTACGCCACAAGCGAACAGCGGCAGCAGGGGAATCAACGGGCGAAGAACCGCTCGATCCTGCGTCCGAGGCTCCGCGAGGCACGTTCGGGATCGGCCAGAGCGCTTTCGGCGAGGACACTGTCCTCGTCCGATACCGTACCCGGTTCGAACGGCCGCAGCGAACGTCCCGGCCCACGTAACCGCTCGATGGTGGAGATGAGCGATCCGCCCTCCTCCGTGGCCTCGGCAACCAGCTTCGGGTCGACATCCAGATGTTCCGCCACCAGGATGTTGCGCAGCTCGACGGCTGCGCGGCCGACCGCGTCCCCGGGTTCGGCGGACTCGATCGCCAGGTCGCATTCGGTGTCGAATCCCATCGAACGGTTGTTCAGGTTCGACGACCCGATCCGCAGCAGCGTCTCGTCCATGACGACGACCTTCGCGTGCACGTAGATCGGCTCCCCGCCGGCCGTGACGGGATAGTAGGCGGCGAAGCGGCCGTGCGCGTCGGCGTCCCACAGCATGTGCAGCAGGGCACGCCGGGCACCGTCCATCGCCTTGCGTTCGAGCCAGCCCTCGGCGTTGCGCGGGATCACCACCACGATCTCGGGCCCGTCCGGTTCCTGCAGTCGCTCTGCGAGCGCGTCCGCGATCCTGCGCGAGGCCAGATACTGACTCTCGAGGTAGAGGGTGTGCCGAGCCTTCTCGATCACCGACAGGTACAGCGACTCGATCTCGTGGACGCCGTCCTTTCCGCCGTAGGCGGGCAGCGTGCGGGCGATGCCCACGTCGACGCCACGCAAGGTCGGCTCGAGGCCGTCGGGCCAGATCGGTTCCGGGTCCGGCACCGGATCGAGTTCCTCGCCCGTGGCCGCCTTCCACCGGGCACGGGCCTGGTCGCCGAGGGCCTGCGCGGCCCCACCGTCGACGGCAGTGGTCACGTCGTGCCAGGGCCCGTAGCGTTTGCCGCTCGGCTCCCGCCGGTACTTGCTACGGTCCGGGTGATCCGGCGTATCCCAGCGGTCGACGGTCATATCGATACCGCCGCAGAAAGCGATACTGTCGTCGACCACGAGAATTTTCTGATGATGGGCGGCACCCACAGGATGTGCCCCGTCTATTTCGAAGTGCAGCCGCGGGTCGGTGAGCCAATCGAGTACGAACACCGGAGTCATTCCCCGCGCCAGGGCGCTGAACGCGCCGATGTTCCACTTGAGTAGATAAATATCGAGATCGGGCCGCCGTTCGGGGAGCCATTCGAGGAATTCACCGAGTTTGTTCGGTCCCTCGAGAGTCGGACCGTCCGGTTCGAACTTGATTCGGGTGTCGAAATCCCACCCGATCAGCATGATGCGCTTTTTCGCCCCGAGCATCGCCGACTTGGCATGACGGAAATAGTCGGCTGCATCGACGATGCAGGTCAGCCTCTCCGCTCGCGCGATTCGCCAGCAGGTGGAACCCGGTTCGAGCACGGTCTCGGCCATGAGCGGATGCTACTCCCCGACCGCATCGCCCCAGCTGGCCCACATCGGGGATCGGTGTGACGGAGACCACTGAGCCACAAGCGAACCCGCCTTCGACGATTGTGGGGCGCCGTCCACGGATGGACGACGCCCCACGGACGACCTGTCGTCGGTGTGCCTCGACGACGATGTCGTCAGTGTGCCTTGTTGTACGCCTCGACGATCTCCGCCGAGATACGGCCACGCGCGGAAACCGGCAGATCGTTGTTCCGTGCCCATTCCCGGATCGCAGCCGTCTGCTCGCGACCCGCACTTCCGGATGCGCCCTTGCGTGCGACCGGAGCAGCACCGACCGCAGCTTTGCTCCGCTTGCGGCCGCCGACCTTACGAGCGTGTTCGATCCAGAATTCCAACTGCTCGCGCAACCGTGCCGCATTGTCCTCGGAAAGGTCGATCTCGTACGTCACTCCGTCGAGTCCGAACTCCACCGATTCGTCCGCCGCCGATTCCTGATCCACATCGTCGATCAGGGTGACAGTGACTTTCTTCGCCATGTGGTGTAAATCCTCTCGCATGCGCTTCCCCCCGCGGGACGGGCACCACACTACCCCCCGATTAACGCATCGCAATATGGAGCGGCGAAATCCGATTAACGGGTGTTCGGTCGGACAATCGGGAAGAGGATTGTTTCACGGATTCCCAGACCGGTAAGTGCCATGAGGAGGCGGTCGATTCCCATTCCGGTACCCGTGGTCGGCGGCATTCCCTGTTCCATCGCCGCGAGGAAATCCTCGTCGAGCACCATTGCCTCGTCGTCCCCTTCCGAGGCCAGACGCGCCTGGTCGAGGAAACGCTCACGCTGAATCACCGGATCGACGAGTTCCGAGTAGCCCGTGGCAAGTTCGAAACCGCGGACGTACAGATCCCATTTCTCGGTGACACCACGCACGTCGCGATGATCGCGCGTCAACGGCGAGGTCTCCACGGGGAAATCGCGGACGAAGGTCGGCTCGTGCAGCTGGTCGCCGCACATGTGCTCCCACAGTTCCTCGACGAGCTTGCCGTGGCCCCAGCCCTTGCCCTCGGGAATCTCGAGACCGACGCGACCTGCGAGCGCGGTCAATTCTTCGACGGTGGTGTCAGGGGTCACGTCCGAACCGATCGCCTCGGACAACGAGGGATACATTTCGAGCGTTTTCCATTCACCCCCGAGGTCGTATTCGGTGCCGTCGGCCAGCGTCACGACGTGGCTGCCGAAGACCGCGAACGCGACCTCCTGGATGATCTCGCGAATCATCCGCGCCGAATCGTCGTAGGTGCCGTACGCCTCGTACGTTTCGAGCATCGAGAATTCCGGCGAGTGCGTCGAGTCGGCACCTTCGTTGCGGAAATTACGGTTGATCTCGAAGACCTTCTCCATACCGCCGACCACACACCGCTTGAGGAACAATTCCGGGGCGATGCGCAGGAACAGATCGATATCGAGCGCGTTCGAGTGCGTTACGAAGGGGCGCGCGGCGGCACCGCCGTGCAGGGTCTGCAGCATGGGCGTCTCGACCTCGAGGAATCCGCGACGCTCAAGCGCGTTGCGCAGCTCGCGGACCACCGCGACACGCATGCGCGCGTTTCGCCGTGCCTCGGGACGCACGATGAGGTCGACGTAGCGCTGACGCACCCGTGCCTCTTCGTTCATCTCCTTGTGCGCGACCGGCAGCGGACGCAGCGCCTTCGACGCCATGGTCCACGAGTCGGCCATGACACTGAGCTCGCCGCGTCGGGAGCTGATGACCTCACCGTGCACGAACACGATGTCGCCGAGGTCCACCTCGGACTTCCAGCCGGCGAGCGCGTCCTCGCCGACACCGGCGAGGCTCAGCATGACCTGCAGCTGGGTGCCGTCGCCCTCCTGGAGCGTCGCGAAGCACAGCTTGCCGGTGTTGCGCGAGAACATCACGCGTCCGGCGACACCGACGATGGTGCCGGTGGCGGTGTCGGGCTCGAGGTCGGGATACTCGGCACGGATCTCCGCGAGCGTATGGGTGCGCGCGATCGTGACGGGATAGGCCTCCGAGCCCTGTGCCAGGAGCCGTTCGCGCTTCTCGCGGCGGACCCGCATCTGCTCGGGGGTGTCGTCGGGCTGCTGAACGGTGGCATCACTCACGGGTAACCAGACTATCGGACACCCGGGGTCGTTCTTCCTGCAGATGCGCGCTTTCAGTGCGCGGTGACCCGCGCCACGTCCTGCGCGACGTGCTGGGCCTCGGCCACCGCCCCGACCAGGCGGGCGGCGCGGATGGCGTCGTAACCACCGACGAGATGGGTGACCCGCCGCAGACCCTGCGCGTGCAACTCGGCGACCACGCCGTGCGAGCTTGCACCGTCGGCCGAGACGAGGATCCATTCGACGTCGCGATCGACGGCGAGAGCGAGACGGCCCGACCCGCTCGGATCGAGCCGCTCGGCGACAAGATCGGCGGAGATGGCCAACGCGCCGGGAAGTGTTCCCTGAGAAGCACGTTCGACGTGCGAGCGGATGTCGACGACGACGGCGCCGCGGGCGACCGCTGCGGACAGTTCGGTGGGGTACGTGCGCTCGACGGCAAGTCGGTGGAAGGCTACCGGAGCGGCATCAGAAACCGGAGCGACAGTGGAAACAGAAGTGGCGGAAACAAGCGCAGCGCGCATGAGAAAACTCCCAGGAATGTGTTATCGGTCGAGGCGGCAGTCAGCCTCGACAACACTCCTGGGTGCTCATGCAACGGATCACGGGGACCATTTTTACACAGAATGGCGCTCAGCGGAACCCGCAGTTCCGCGTGCCGCTCGTCTCACCTGGTTCCGTTCGTACACCAGACGCAACCCTTCGAGGGTCAGGTCCGGTTCGTGGTGCTCGAGGGTGCGCGACTCCGGCATGATCAGCGGCGCACTGTCGCCGGTGCAGATCACGGCCACGTCGTCGCCGTCGAAACCGGGGACCTCGGCGCAGATCCGCCGCACGACGCCGTCGACCATGCCGGCGAACCCGAAGACCGCCCCGGACTGCATGCACTCGACGGTGTTCTTACCCAGAACGCCTCGGGGACGGAGCAATTCGACCTTGCGCAGCGCGGCGGACCGTGACGCCAGCGCATCCATCGAGATCTCCACACCCGGAGCGATGGAACCGCCGAGGAACTCCCCCTTGCCCGACACGACGTCGACGCACGTGGAGGTTCCGAAATCCACGACGATGCAAGGAGATCCGTAGAAGTGGTAGGCCGCCAGGCTGTTGACGATGCGGTCGGCGCCGACCTCCTTCGGGTTGTCCACCAGCAGAGGCACTCCCGTCCGCACACCCGGCTCGACCACGACGTGGGGCACCGACGACCAGTAGCGGTCGAGCATGACGCGCAGCTCGCGCAACACCGATGGCACGGTCGACAGGGCCGCGACCCCGGTGACCTGCTCGGCGGATTCCCCGAGCAGACCGCGGAACAGCAGAGCGATCTCGTCCGCGGTCATCCTGGGATCGGTACGGACGCGCCAGTCGCGCAGCAGCCGCGCGTTCGACCCGCTGCCCGCGAACACCCCCAGGACGATGTTGGTGTTGCGGACGTCGACGGTGAGGAGCACCTCTAGACCAGGGACGGGGAGTCGAGGGTCGACAGCATCCGCGGCGTGATCAGGCCCGAGCCCTCGGGAGCGTGGGCGGGGTCGTTGCCGAGCTCGACCTGACGGTTGTCGGCGTCGACGAACACCACGCGCGGGTTGTAGTCCTTGCACTCCTGCTCGTTCATCACACCGTAGGCAATGAGGATGACGAGATCGCCGGGGCTCACGAGACGCGCTGCGGCCCCGTTGATCCCGATGATGCCCGAACCACGCTCACCGGCGATGACATACGTCTCGAGCCGGGCGCCGTTGTCGATATCGACGATGCAGACCTGCTCACCTTCGAGCAGATCCGCGGCGTCCATCAGATCCTGGTCGACGGTCACCGAACCGACATAGTGCAGATCCGCGTGGGTGACCGTGGCGCGGTGGATCTTCGACTTCATCATGGTGCGGAACATGCTCGTCCTCGGTTTCTTTCTCGTTTCCGAAATCGATCGGTGGGTCAGCGGGTCGTCAGGTTGTCTTCGGCATCGGGATCCACCGGGCCGGTGGCGCGCTCGAGGAAGCCGGTACCGACGGCGACCCCGACGTTGTCGATGAGCCGTGTGGTGCCGAGTCGCGCGGCGACGAGCAGTCGGCCGTCGCCTCGTTCGGGCGCAGGCCCGAGATCGGCACCGCGCACCTCGAGATAGTCCACCTCGATCTGCGGGCTCTGCGAGAGCACCTCACGCGCCGTGGACAGGATCGCCTCGGCTCCCCCCGCCGCGGCGTGCGCACCGGCGACGAGGGCCGCCGACAGCGTGGTCGCGATCTCGCGCTGTTCGGCGTCGAGATAGCGGTTGCGGGAGGACAGTGCGAGTCCGTCCTGCTCTCGCACTGTGGGAACACCGACGATGCGGATGTCGAGATCGAGGTCGGCGACCATCTGACGGATCAGGGTGAGCTGCTGGTAGTCCTTCTCACCGAAGTACGCGGCGTTGGGACCGGCGATGTTGAACAGCTTCGCGACGACCGTCAGCATCCCAGCGAAATGGCCGGGGCGCGAAGCACCTTCCAGTTCCGATCCGAGCGGACCGGGATGGATCGTGGTACGAGGGCCGTGCGGGTACATCGCGGAGGCCGACGGGACGAACGCGAGTTCGACCCCGGCTTCACGGAGCAGTTCGAGGTCGGCGTCGAGGGTGCGGGGGTAGGCGTCGAGGTCCTCACCCTTCCCGAACTGCAGGGGGTTGACGAAGATCGACACCACCACGACGGCACCGGTGAGCTTGGCCTGACGCACGAGCTCGAGGTGACCGGTGTGCAGCGCACCCATCGTCGGTACGAGTGCGACGGTGCGGCCGACGCCGCGCAGAGCCCGGGTGACCTTGGTCAGGCCTGCGGGATCGTGGTGAACGGTCAGTTCACCTCGCACGTATCCGCGCTGCCCTGCTTCACTCACCGTATTCAGCTCCTTCGAGAATTGCCATGACTTCCGGCTTCGAACCGGCCCGCTGCGCCGACCGCAGCGACATCGCCCGATAACCCGCCGCGATCTGCGGATCGACGGCCTCGAGCGCGCGCAGATGCGCAGCAACCGCCTTCGCATCGCCGCGCGCGACCGGCCCGGTGAGGGCGGAGGGTCCGCGTCGCAGCACGTTGTCGAGCGCCGCCGAGAGCAACGGTTGCAGGACCCGTTCGGCGACTCCACCGGGAGCGTCGTCGACGAGTTGCTGCCCGAGCAGTTCCTCTCCCTGCAGGGCGCTGCGCAGCGCCTCCACGGCGTCGGCAACCAGCGTGACCAGGTGGTTGCTGCCGTGTGCGAGGGCCGCGTGGTAGGTCGTCCGCATGGATTCGGGGACGCGGACCGGCTCGCCGCCGATCTCGAGGACCAGGGACTGAGCGATGGCGTAACCGATCTCGTCGGCGGCCGTGATGCCGAAACACGCGGACGAGATTCGGTCGATGTCCTCGTCGTGGCCGGTGAAGGTCATCGCGGGGTGGATCGCGAGGGGCACGGCGCCCTGCTCGGTCAGCGGCTCGAGGATCGCGGTGCCATGAGCGCCGGAGACGTGGACGACGATCGTGCCGGCAGCAACCGAACCGGTGGCCGCCAGACCCTTGACCAGCGACGACAGTTCGGTATCGGGAACGGCGAGGAGGAGGAGGTTGCAGCGACCGGCAACCTCGTCGACCGGCAGTATCTGGGACTCGGGCAGACGGGTGGCGGCGCGGTGTCTGGAGACGTCGGAGACCGCCGAGCAGGCCACGACGACGTGACCGACACGTTCGAACGCCGCGCCGAGTGCGGTACCGACCCGTCCGGCGGACACAATTCCTACCGACAGGCGCGCAGGCGCAGGTGCGTTGGTGATCCCGAAGGAATTCACGGGAGTCCTCTCGTTCGTTCCAGTCCCGCTCAGCGGGTACCGGACGTTCCGATCGACAATAGCGCGCGCTTTCCGGGGCTCGCCACGGTCGGGTCGAGTGATCTGCGCCTCACCGAACGAGGTGGGCGGGCGAGGCGTGACGGACGAACCGCCTGCGGATCAGCGTTCGCTCGACAACGACGCGAGGATTTCCGCGACCGTCCGGCCCTCACCGTGGGCGCCGTCGCCCCGGCGGCGTCGGGAGCGACGTCCTGACGATTCGTCGTCGGAGTCGTCGTCATCGTCGGCCGTGTCCGCTGTTCCGTCGTCCTGCGCGGCGGGGTCTTCCTGAGCGGTGCTCTTCTGCGCGGTGGTGTCCTTCCGCCGGCCGGCCGGCCTCTGCTGCTCGCGCTGTTCCTCGGTGCCCGCTTTCTCGCTCGCAGATTTCTCGCTCACCGAACCGTCATCCTGTTTCCCGGCCGCCGGCTCGTCGGCGTCACCCTTCTCCGGCGCCTTCCCGGACGTCTTCACAGCATCGCGCAGGCCCGCCTCGACCGATTCGGTCTCCGCGGTCACCGGCTCGTCGTCGGGAGACGCGAAAGCAGGCCCGGACGGACGCGGCGCGGACACCCGCGCGGCCTCGCTCAGTTCGCGCAACTTCTCCGCCTGACCTTCGAGGGCGACGACGTCGTCGGGCAATCGGCCGTCGAACAACATCTCGAGCGTGCGACGCAGGGTGGCCAGCTCGGTGCGCAGGGCCGCCACCTCGCCGGCGTCGAGTTTCAGATCGGCTCGGACTTTCTCCTCGACGGTCAGCTCGTACTCGCGCCGCGCCGCGATCTCTCGCTGCAACTGCAGCTCGTACACCGTCTTCAGGTCGTCGGCCTTCGCTCGGTCGAGCGCCGATTCCCGGCGGTACTTGTTCATCGCGATGGCTCCGATGGTGGCGGCCCAGAGAGCGACGACCACCGCGACGCGCAGCAACTGCACGCTCTCACTGAAGACCAACAGCAACGAGGCGATCATCGCCAGAGCGAGCAGACCGGCCACGATCATCGAGCCGGTGCTGCGCCACGGACGACGATTTCTGTCTGCTCGCGCCGAGGAAGCCATGACCATCAGGGTACTTGGACAGGTCCACCGATCGGAGCCGGACGACACGCCCTCCCACCGCGAAATCCGAGGTCAGACAGCCGGTTCGTTCGGTTCGTCGGGGTCTTCCGGTGTCCGGCAACAGTATTCGAGCCATAATGCGGCGGCCGCCAGAGCGATGCCGGCGACGGCTCCGACGAGCACACCCGACGTGTCGTCGGTGGCCGCCTGCACCACACCGCGCTGCGGCACGAGATACAGCAGGAACCCGACCCACACCCCGGCACTCGCGGCACCCACCAGCGCGGATGCCTTCGCGAGCGCGACCGCGCGGGCCGCGGTGATGGGATGCAACCGGCCCGGCCCCTCACCGATCTCGTGCTTGCCCACCCGCGACCGGATCATGAACGCCAGGATCACCTCGATCACCGCGACCGGGTACAGCGAGGCTCCCGCATAGACCGGGATGGGCGGCAGCGAGCCGTACATCGTGCGGACGAGCAACCACGCGACGACCGCCGCCAGCGCGGCCAGCGCCAGCAGATCGCGGATCCTGGTCTGTTTCAGCACTCGCTGCGCCCCTAGGTCGTCGGCCCGGTCAGCGACAGATCGGTGCGATGCACGCCCTCTCGTTCGGCGTCGTCGAGTTCGCCCAGCCACTCGCCGATGCCCGCCCGTCGGCCGTCGGCGGTGAGCACGGCGTCGGGCTCGACGTCGAGCCACGGGACGAGCACGAACGCCCGCTGGTGCGCGCGCGGGTGGGGCAGGATCAGATCCGGATCGTCGCTGCGCACCTCGCCGTCGCCGCTGTCGCAGCTCACGACGTCGACGTCGAGGCTGCGCGGCCCCCAACGCTGCACCCGCACGCGTTCGGCGGCTTCTTCGAGTTCGCGGCCGAACCGCAGCCAGTCGTACGGACCGAACTCGGCGTCCTTCGCGACGACGACCGCGTTGAGGAAGTCCTCCTGCTCGACACCACCCCACGGCGCCGTCGAGTACACCGCCGAGACGGCGACGAGGCGCTCACCCAGCGCGTCGACGACCGACCGCAGGTGCGCGAGCCGGTCGCCGACATTCGACCCGATGGACAGCACGGCACGACTCATGACGCGCTCCCGGCCGCGTCACCTCGGGAGCGCTCGAGCACGACGGCGACATCGCCGAAGGTCAGCGGGATCGGCGCCGACGGCTTGTGGAGCGTGACCTCGACCCGGGTGACACGCGGGTCGGTGAGGACCTCGTCGGCGATCTCGCCCGCGACCGTCTCGATGAGATCGCGTCCCGGACCCGCGATGATCGCCGCGGCACGCTCGGCGAGTTCGCCGTAGTGCAACGTGTCGGTGAGATCGTCGGACGCCGCGGCCGGCGCGAGATCGAGCCACGCGACGATATCGACGACGAAGTCCTGGCCGTCCCGCTTCTCGTGATCGAAGACGCCGTGATTGCCGCGGACGGTCAGTCCCCGTAGTTCGATGCGGTCCGTCACGCGTGCACTCCCTCCGCGCTACCGCGCTGCCAGGCACGCACCACCGCGAGCGCGTCGCGGGATGCCTGCACGTCGTGGACGCGTACACCCCACGCGCCGTGGGTTGCGGCGAGCGCGGAGACGACGGCCGTGGCGACCTCACGGCCCGCCGGCGGCCGGATCGTGCCGTCGGGCGCTGCGAGCAACGATCCGAGGAAACGCTTCCGGGACGCCCCGATGAGCACCGGGAATCCCAGCTCGGTGAGCTCGGGCAGACGGTGCAGCAACTGCCAGTTGTGGTCGGGTTCCTTCACGAATCCCAGACCGGGATCGAGCACGATCTTGTCGGAGTCGACTCCCGCAGCCACCGCGATGTCGACCTGCGTGAGCAGCTCGTCGCGGACCTCGCGGACGACGTCGTCGTAATGCGTCGAGCCGCCGGCGTGGACGAACTCGCCGAGAGGACGCCAGTGCATGAGGATCCACGGAATCCCGGTCTCGGCAACCACCCTGGCCATGTCGGCGTCGGCACGCCCACCCGAGACGTCGTTGATCATCGTCACCCCGGCCTCGATGGCCGCTTCGGCGACCGAGGCACGCATCGTGTCGACGCTCGTGGGGATGCCCACCTCCGACAGGGCCGCGATCACCGGCGCCACGCGCGACGCCTCGACCTCCGGATCGACGCGCACCGCACCGGGCCGGGTGGACTCGCCGCCCACATCGACGATGTCGACACCGAGTTCGCGCAGCTCGAAACCACGGGCTATCGCGGTCTCGCGATCCAGATAACGACCGCCGTCGGAGAAGGAATCGCTGGTGACGTTCAGTACGCCCATCACGACGGGCCACTGTTCGGCAGGGAAGACGGTCACCGGCGCAGAATCAGGTCCAGGGCCTCGGCACGCGACGCCGAACTGGTCTGGAACAACCCGCGCACAGCGGACGTGGTGGTGCTGGCGCCGGGCTTGCGGATGCCGCGCATGGCCATGCACAGGTGCTCGGCCTCGACCACGACGATCACGCCGCGCGGCTGCAGCTTGCGCATCATCGCATCGGCGACCTGACTGGTCAGGCGCTCCTGGACCTGCGGCCGCTTGGCGTAGAGGTCCACGACGCGCGCCAGCTTCGACAAACCCGTCACCCGGCCCGTCGGACCCGGGATGTATCCCACATGGGCGACCCCGTGGAACGACACGAGGTGGTGCTCGCACGTCGAGTACATCGGGATGTCGCGCACGAGGACGAGTTCCTGATGACCTTCGTCGAAGGTCGTGTCGAGGACCTCGTCCGGGTCCGTGAACAGGCCCCCGAACACCTCCCGGTAGGCACGGGCCACACGGGCGGGAGTGTCGCGCAGACCCTCACGATCCGGGTCCTCACCTACCGCGATCAGCAGTTCGCGCACGGCCGCTTCGGCTCGGGCCTGGTCGAATGTGCGTCCCGCGTCCACGCTCAACTCGTGGGTCGTCACATCCTCCGGGTCGGAACCCGTATCCGACTTCAGGTGGTTCACCGACACCCGCTCGCCCTCCACTCTTCGCTCACTCGTCTCCATCGGAACCGACCGGCCCCGATGCACGCCGGTACCGGCTCACCGGCACGGATCAGTGCCGGCCGGCCGGGCCTTCCCACCGCTGGGTGGGAGGAGGCTCGGGAGTGCCGTAACCATCGCGCGGTTGCGAGTCTCCCACGTGGTTCTCACCCCGGTGCGGATCTCCCGCACCGTTGTCGCCGGATCCGGGCCCCCGAGCGGGATCCTGCGGCTCCTGCGGACGCCCGTAACCCTGAGGTTCCTGTGGGGTCTGCTCACGCGGCGGGGTCTGCTCACGCGGCGGCCAGCCGGGGGCCGACCATCCGGCGGGGGCGCCGTAGTCGGGGCGGGTCGCATGCCGCGGACCACCCGGATACGGCGCCGGTGGCTGGAAACCGGGAAGCGGTTCGGAAGCCGGGACCGGCTGTGGCTGCGGCGAGGGGTACCCGTTCGCCTGCTGCACGGGCTGCGTCGGCTGGTACTGCGGCTGCCCGCCCGGCTGGTAGCCACCGGCAACAGGCACCTCACCCTGGCCGGGATACTGCGGATGCTGATGCGCCGGCTTCGTCAGCGACGGCGGTTCCGGCGGCCACGGCTCGCCACGCTCGGCCGCGAGTTCGGCAGGTGTCTTGATCGGCGGCTTGTCGGACGGGACCCGATCCCCGAAATCGTTGAAGGTCGTGATGCGCGGACGCTTCTTCACGTCGGCCAGGATCCGGTCGAGATCCTTGCGGGTCAGCGTCTCGTGCTCGAGCAGTTCGCGCGCCAGCACGTCGAGGGCGTCGCGGTACTCGTTGAGAATCGACCACGCTTCGGTGTGGGCGGCCTCGATGAGGTTGCGGACCTCCTCGTCGATCTCGCGCGCCACCTCGTGCGAGTAGTCGGACTGCACGCCCATCGAGCGGCCGAGGAAGGGATCGCCCTGCTCCTGGCCGTAGCGGACGGCGCCGAGCTTCGCGCTCATGCCGTACTCGGTGACCATTGCCCGCGCGATCTTCGTGGCCTGGTCGATGTCGGACGAGGCACCGGTGGTGGGCTCGCGGAAGACGAGTTCCTCGGCGGCGCGACCACCCATCGCCATGACCAGACGCGCGATCATCTCCGAACGCGTCATCAGGCCCTTGTCGTCCTCGGGCACCGTCATCGCGTGACCGCCGGTGCGACCACGGGCGAGGATGGTGACCTTGTAGACCGGCTCGATGTCGGGCATCGCCCAGGCGGCGAGGGTGTGGCCGCCCTCGTGATAGGCCGTGATCTTCTTCTCGTGCTCGCTGATGATGCGGCTCTTGCGGCGGGGACCGCCGATGACGCGATCGACCGACTCCTCGAGAAGCGCCTCGGTGATCACCGTGCCGTTCTCGCGGGCGGTGAGCAGCGCGGCCTCGTTGACGACGTTCGCGAGATCGGCACCGGACATGCCCACCGTGCGCTTGGCGAGCGCCCCGAGATCCGCGTTGGGATCGATCGGCTTGCCCTTCGAGTGCACGGCGAGGATCGCCCGGCGACCGGCGAGGTCGGGATTGGTGACGGGGATCTGACGGTCGAAGCGACCGGGACGCAGCAGTGCCGGGTCGAGGATGTCGGGGCGGTTCGTCGCGGCCATCACGATGATGCCGGAGCGGTCGCCGAAGCCGTCCATCTCGACGAGGAGCTGGTTGAGGGTCTGCTCGCGCTCGTCGTGACCGCCGCCGAGACCGGCGCCGCGCTGGCGACCGACGGCGTCGATCTCGTCGACGAAGATGATGCAGGGAGCGTTCTGCTTGGCCTGCTCGAACAGGTCGCGCACACGGGAGGCGCCGACACCGACGAACATCTCGACGAAGTCCGAACCGGAGATCGTGAAGAACGGCACGCCCGCCTCACCGGCGACCGCGCGTGCAAGGAGGGTCTTACCGGTGCCGGGAGGGCCGTAGAGCAGCACGCCCTTCGGGATCTTCGCGCCGAGCGCCTGGTAGCGCGACGGATTCTGCAGGAAGTCCTTGATCTCGTAGAGCTCCTCGACGGCCTCGTTCGCGCCGGCGACATCGGCGAAGGTCGTCTTGGGCATGTCCTTCGTCAGCTGCTTGGCCTTCGACTTGCCGAAGCCCATCATGCCGCCGCGACCACCGCCCTGCATGCGGCTCATCACGAAGAAGAACACGCCGAGCAGGATGATCATCGGCAGGACGAACAGAAGGATCGACGTCAGCCAGCTCTCCTGGGTGACGTTCGTGTCGTACTTCTGCGCTCCCGACGCGGAGACCAGGTCGAAGATCTGCTCCGAGGCCGACGCGGGGTACTTCGCGATGATCTCGGTGCTGCCCTCGGTCGCGTCGTTGCCGCTCTCGAGCCACAACCGCACCTGCTGCTCGCGGTCGTCGATGCGTGCTTCACTGACGTTCTGCGATTCGAGCTGCGTCACCGCGACGGACGTGTCCACCCGAGTGAAACCGCGCGTGTCGTCGCCGAAGTAACTGAAGGCGTAGATCACCAGCAGAATGCCGGCGACGATCGCCAGATTACGGAACACTGTCTTGCGGTTCATACAGGTTCGGCCCGAGCGGCCGGTCCTTTCGATCGAGTTCGTCGGGGTCTCGCAGTCGCGGCGCTTCGCGCCCGGTGTGGCCGCATGCGCCGCGACGGTCACTGACCAGGCAACGCAAGGTTACCGCGTTGCAACGAGCAGTCGCCCCGGCACCGGCCGGAGCCGATACCGGGAAGACGTCGTAATCGACAACGATCGGGACGGAACCGGAGTTCCCCGGGCCGGAGACCTCACGCCCCCGGCTCGACCGGAGGTCAGCTGCTGTAGACCTTGGGATCCAACGTGCCGATGTAGGGCAGGTCGCGGTAGCGCTCGTCGTAGTCGAGGCCGTAGCCGACCACGAACTCGTCCGGGATGTCGAAACCGACGTCCTTGACCTCGACGTCGATCTTGACGGCTTCCGGCTTACGCAGCAGCGTGACGACCTCGAGCGACGCGGGGTTGCGCGTCGACAGGTTCTTGAGCAGCCACGACAGCGTCAGGCCCGAGTCGATGATGTCCTCCACGATGAGAACGTGGCGACCGGCGATGTCCTTGTCGAGGTCCTTGAGGATGCGCACGACACCCGAGGACGACGTCGACGACCCGTACGAGCTGACGGCCATGAATTCCATCTGCGTCGGGATCGGCAGAGCGCGCGCGAAGTCGGTCATGAAGAAGATGGCGCCCTTGAGCACCCCGATGAGCAGCAGATCACCTTCGGGCGCACCCACGGGGTAACGCTCGGCGATCGACTGCGCCAGTTCTGCGGTCCGCTCTTTGATCTGTTCCTCGGAGATCAGCACCGACGCTATGTCGTTCTCGTACACCGGGGTCCTTCCCTACCTTCTGCTGCCGGTCGTCCGGATCTTCGCCCGGTCGACGTACTCCACGGCAAGGGTGCCACGCCGACGCGACACCACCAACCTCGTCCCCGGCCCCGGTCCCCGCCCGACCGCGACCGGCCCCTGCCCGCGCCACGCCACTACCAGGTCGTCGACCGCCCGCAGCATCGTCTCGTTCGGCGTGACGGTGTGATCGATCAGCCACGACCGGACGGCGCGGCGCCGTACTGCGGCAGGAACCGCGGCGAGCACAGCCGTGTCGAGCAGATCGTCGTCGCGGCGCGCCGCCGCGAGCAGTTCCGCCGCCCAGACATCGAGGGCGTGGCCGTCGTCCTGCAGTTGCCCGGCCGTGCGGGCGAGAGCTTCGGCGACGCCCCCACCGAGCACGTCCTCGAGCAGCGGCAGGACCTCGCGGCGCAGTCGCACCCGCGTGAACCGGTCGTCGGCGTTGTGCGGATCCTCGTACGGGTGGTAGCCGAGTTCCTCGCACGCCCGCCGCGTCGTGTCGCGGCGCACGCCGAGCAGCGGTCGGCCCCACGGGTGCTCGTAGGACGCCATGCCCCGGATCGAGCGCAGTCCCGACCCGCGTCCGAGGCCGAGCAGCACCGTCTCGGCCTGATCGTCGAGAGTGTGCCCGAGCAGCACCGGTCGGTCGTCGCGGTGCTCGTCGAGTGCCCGGTAGCGGGCGGCACGCGCGGCGGCCTCGAGCCCTCCCCCGCCGGTGACGTCCACCGCGGCCACCGCGACGGTGGCGCAGCCGCGGACCCGGGCGAACTCCGCGGCACGCGCGGCGACGGCCTCGGAGCCCGGCTGGAGACGATGGTCGACGACGACGGCGTGCACCGCGCCCGCTTCCGCCACGGCGGCGGCGGTCAGGGCGGCGGAATCGGCTCCACCCGACAGCGCGACGGTCACCTCGCCGGCCGGGTGCGCGCCCAGCCAGGCCCGCACGGCGAGTCGCACTTCGTGGATCGCCGGGGTCTCGGGCAGCAGCGGACGATCGGCCGACGGTGATGCCACGATCAGCTCAGTACCCGCGCGATCCACGCGTCGGGATGGTCGATCTCCGTCAGGGTGGGCAGGGCTTCCGGTCCGGACCACACCGCGTTGAAGTCGTCCATGCCGACCTTCGCGACGACGGCGTCGACGAACTTCTTGCCGTGCACGTACTGCGCCATCTTGGCGTCCATGCCGAGGACGAGCCGGATCAGGCGATGGACGGGGCTGCTGTTGCGGTGCCGGCGGTTGTCGAACGCCCGCCGGATCCGCGCGACCGACGGGACCACGGCCGGGCCGACACCGTCCATCACGTGATCGGCGTGCCCTTCGAGGAGTGTTCCCAGCGCGAGGATCCGATCGAACGATTCGCGTTGCGACTGTGCCTGCAGGGCACGCACCACACCGAGCATCCCCCGCTCCGACATCGGCTTCTCGCCGGGAACGCGCAGGTCCTTCACCGCCGACACCACGCGGGTCGCGACGTCACCCATCGGTTCCTCGACGGCGGTCGCGAGGTCGGCGGCGGCATCGCGCATCAGTTCCGCCATCCACGGTGCCTGCGCGAACTGCACGCGGTGGGTCACCTCGTGCAGGCACACCCACAGCCGGAAATCGGTGGGTGGCACCTTCAGGGCACGTTCGACCGCGACGACGTTGGGCGCGACGAGCAGCAACGAGCGGGAGAACGGATCGTATTGCCCCAGCACCGCAGACGACAGGTAGGCCAGCATGGCGCCTGCCTGCGCACCCGCCGGTTTGCCGACCCAGCGCCGGGTACCGCCCGGCTCCACGCCCGGCGCCGCGGTGAGGTCGGCCATGGACGCTGCGGCCGCGCGCACCCATCCCGGACGGTCGACGACCCGCGCCGGCGGCGGCGCGGTCCCGTCGTCGAGTCGCGTGTGCTCGCGCACGGGCCCCTCGGCGCGTGCGGCAGCCGAGAACAGTTCGTCCTGCACCGCGTCGCGCGTGTACTGCGACATGGCAGGTTCGGAGCGGGTGAGCCGCACGCCGACCCCGGCCGCGAACGACCAGTCGATCGCGTCGCCGAGAGCCCGCTCCTTGCCGGTCATCGGCAGCCGCACTCGCGAAGCACCGACGCCACGGCGTCGAGGGCGGGCCGGGCCTCACCCGGAGACCTGCCGTTGGAGAGCAGAGCGAACGACAGCACACGCCCATCGGAGTCGACGACGTATCCGGCGAGTCCGTTGACCTCGCTCAGCGTGCCGGTCTTCGCCCGCACCCATCCGGCTCCGGCACGCGTCGTGGTGCCGTAGCGGTCGGCGAGTGTGCCGGTCGCTCCGGCGACGGGAAGATAGTCGAGCATGGGCCGCAGCTCCGTCCTGTTCGGTCCGGCCGCCTCGGAGATCACGCGATCGAGCGTACGAGCGGGGATCCGGTTCTCGACCGAGAGCCCGCTGACGTCGCGCAACGTCACCCCGGCGACGTCCAGACCCGCTTGTTGCAGGGTACCGGTCACAGCCTTCGTGGTGCCCTCGAACGAGTGCTCGTTGCCGGTCGCGACAGCGACCTCCCGTCCGATGGTCTCTGCGAGGACGTTGTCGGATCGGCGCAGCATCTGGCCGAGTCGCACGGTGAGCGGCGCCGACTGGACCGATGCCATGGGCGCCGCACCAGGCGAGGCGGATCCGGGTACGACTCGCGCGGGGTCGGCACCGAGCGCCGTCGCCAGTGCACGACCGGCGTCCAATGCGGGCGTAGCACTGCGAGGAGATTCGTCCTCGAGCGGACGCAACCGGCCGCCGTCGAGCATCACCGGTTCGATGGGCGCGACGTAGCCATCGCCGACGTCTTGGGGGAACCAGCCCGGTGCGAGCGGAGCCCCGCTGTACAGGCTCGTGTCGACGAGGACCGTTTCGACGGTCGCGCCGCCGCGGCGGATCTGTTCGACGAGGTCGGCGATGCGGGGACCACCCGGATAGAAGCTCTCCTCGCCGGGCGGCAATGCCGACAGCGTGGGGTCGCCCCCGGCGATCAGGACGATCTCCCCCGGCTTCGAACCCTCGACGACGCGCGTGGTGATCCGATGATCGGACGGCAGCACGAGCATTGCGGCCGCGGCGGTGAGGATCTTCGTCGTCGAGGCCGGGATCAGAGCGCGATCGGAATCCTTCGACCACAGCACCGTGCCGGTCGTGGCGTCGCTGATCGACCCGGTGAAATCACCGAGTCCGGGATTGTTCACGGCTTGGTCGAGAGCCGACGCCAGCAGACCCCGATCGGGGATCGGAGCGTCGGGCGAGACCGCGGCGACTGCAGGGGTCGCGACGACCGGTGCCGGTGCGGGGAGCACGACCGCGCCGGCGGACGCCCGCACGTCGTAGATCGCGAAGGTGCCGCCGACGACCAGAGCGAGGAAACCCGCTCCCCAGATCCCGAAGAGGATCTTCATGTTCCGCCGTCGCCTGGTTGCCAGTGAACCCTGCTTCTTGTTGCCGCCCTGCCCCGTCAACACGCCTCCGCTGCATCCTGCACACACTGTCGACCAGCTACCCGCACTTCCCGCTGCCGGCCGCACACTGCTGTGACGCACTCGGGGCCCGGTACCTGCACCTCCAGCCTAGCGCCGCGACCGTTATCCTCTCTGCGGACCATCACCGCAGATACGGATGTCGTATCCGCCGGAAAACACCGACGAAGTGAGGCAAGGCGTGGAGTTCGAGGTCACCATCGAGATCCCCAAGGGACAGCGGAACAAGTACGAGGTCGATCACGAGACCGGACGCGTCAAGCTCGATCGTTACCTGTACACCTCGTTCGGCTACCCCGCCGATTACGGCTACATCGAGAACACCCTCGGTGAGGACGGCGATCCGCTCGACTGCATGGTGCTGCTGCCCGAGTCGGTGTTCCCCGGCGTGCTGGTCGACGCCCGCCCGATCGGCATGTTCAAGATGGTCGACGAGGCCGGTGGCGACGACAAGATCCTGGCCGTCCCGGCCGGCGACCCGCGCTGGGATCACGTCCAGGACATCAGCGACGTCTCGCAGTTCGAGCTCGACGCGATCAAGCACTTCTTCGTCCACTACAAGGACCTCGAGCCGGGCAAGCACGTCGAGGCCGCCGACTGGGTCGGTCGCGCCGAGGCCGAGGCCGAGGTGACCGCGTCGATCGAGCGCCTGAAGAACAACGGCGGGCACTGACACCGAGCCTGCAACGCAGATCCCCCGGACGATCGCATCGTCCGGGGGATCTGTCGTATGCGGGACCTACTCCCCCTTGAACTGCGGCGGGCGCTTCTCGAAGACGGCGGTGATCGCCTCGGTGAGGTCCTCCGAGGGCAGGAACGCCGCGTTCCACGCCGCGACGTAACGAAGACTGTCGTCGACCTGCGGCGAGCGGGTGTGGTCGAGGACGTTCTTGATGCCCTGGACCACGAGCGGCGGGTTCGCGGCGATCTCCGCGGCGGTCGCGTGGGCCGCGGCGAGCACTGCGTCCGCATCGTCGAAGACGTCGTTGACGAGTCCGATCTTCTCGGCGCGGGCGGCGTCGATGTCCTTGCCGGTGAGTGCGAGTTCGCGGACGTGACCGTCGCCGATGATGAGCGGGAGCCGGGCAAGGGTGCCGACGTCGGCGACCATTCCGACCTTGACCTCGCGGACGCTGAACTTGGCGTCGGCGCTCGCGTAGCGGATGTCGGCGGCGGAGATCAGGTCGACCGCTCCGCCGATGCACCAGCCCTGGACCGCGGCGACGATCGGCTTGCGGCAGTCGGCGACGGCCGTGACGGCCGCCTGCATGCTCTTGATCATCGCGTGGAAGTCCGTGCGCGGCTTCGCGAGTGCCTTGCCGGAGACGACGGCGCCGAGACTGCCGCCCATGGCGACGAGGTCCAGCCCGTAGGAGAAGTTCCTGCCGGCACCGGCAAGGACGACAGCGCGGACGTCGGGGTCGGCGTCGAGTTCGCCGAAGAGGACGGGCAGTTCCGCCCAGAAGTCGGGGCCCATGGCGTTGCCCTTGCCGGGGCCGATGAGCGTGACCTGTGCGACGTGATCCTTGCGTTCGACGGTGAACGCTTTCCAAGGCGAGTGATCGGACATTACTGAAGAGTAACTTGTGGATCACCGGATCGCATCGGCACCGTCCGATCCGGGATCACGGAAGCCCGCACATCGCGCGGCGATTTTCCTACTCTTGATCCATGACCAGGTCGCTGCATCCGAACGCCCACCGCGTGTCGGACACCCTCATCGCCCGCGGCCATCACGGTCTGATCGTCCAGCAACCGGAGACCGTGCACACCGCCGAGCAGGCCGCCGCCGCGGTCGGTGTCGAGGTGGGCGCCATCGTGAAGTCGCTCGTCTTCCTGCTCGACGACGACCCGATCCTGCTCCTCGTGTCCGGCGCGCACCGCGTGTCGGTCGAACGGACCGGCGAGCGTCTGGGCGGCGAGCTCGTGCCGGCCTCCCCCGACCTGGTCACGGAGGTCACCGGTCAACCGCTCGGCGGCGTCGCACCGCTCGGTCATCCGACGAACCTGCCCACCTACATCGACCGTGCGCTGCAGCACTACCCGGATCTGTGGGCCTCGGGTGGATGTCCGAACACCCTGTTCCGTACCGTCTATTCCGAGCTGATGCGCATCACCGCGGCGATCGACGTCGACGTGGACTGAGACCGTCCGGCTACCGGTACCGTCGGCACCTCCACCCGGGTACACTCTCCGTCGTGACAGTCCGAGCGTGGAGCCGCAGGCATGTCGACCTGTGCCGTACCCGCTCGTGCCTCTGTGCGTTCTGAGATCCGCACCATCCCTTCCTCTTTCCCGGTGCCGCGCAGTTGCGGGTAGTTGTCCGCCCGGCGCCGCCCACCTTCCGACCAGCGGAGACCTTCCATGACCACGTCCTCCCTCGAGGGCCCGGCCGACAGCTCGGTCGATTCGCCCGAACTCGTTCTCATCGTGCAAATCTCGGACACCAACGCCGGATCGGCGGGCGATCTCGCCGCCCTCGCCGATGCCCTACGGGAGACCGCCCTCGATCTGCTCCCGGGCGCGCGCACCCACACCCTCCTCAGCCCCGGCCCGACCCCTCTGGTGATCGATCTGCCGGCCCGCGGACTGGTGCTCGACAATCAGCGGGTCGAATTGAGCCACAGCGAATTCGAGATTCTCGCCCATCTGGTTCGCCGGCCCCGCGTCGCCGTGTCCCGCGCGGCGCTGCGGCCGCTCGGGGCGGGATACTCCGAGAACGACGATCTCGACGCCGACCGGGGCAACCGTAGTATCGACGTCCACGTCTCCCGGATCCGTTCCAAGCTGGGACGTTTCAGCAACATCATCACCACCGTTCGCGGGTCGGGCTACCGTTTCGATCCCGATCCGCGCGTGCACGTGGTCGAAGCACTCGATCGCCGCACGGCGTGAACACGAAGGAGGGGCAGGAGTCGAAACTCCTACCCCTCCTTCGTGATACGAAGCGATTCCGAGCGGTGTCAGGACGCACGCACCGACGCCCGGGCACCCTCGCCGAACCGGCGCAGGACCTCGACGACGGTCGGCGAGACCTCGATCAGGCCGCGCGACTGCAACCACGGCAGCGTTCCGTCGACGAGATGCTCGACGGTGAACGACGCGGCGAGCGGGATCAGCGTGACACCGTCGGCGACCTGCACGGCGTGGATGTCGGCGATCAATCCTGCGAGGCCGTGGGGTGTTCCGACGTACGACAGCGTGCCGGCCTCCCCGCGGGTGGATTCCGGACGAGCGCGTCGGGTGCGCGCGGTGCGGGCATCGGACGCGAGAACGACCTCGACGTCGACGAGCACGGTGACCGAGTCGGGGTCGCGACCCTCCTCGACGGCCTCCGCGCGAATGCGGTCGCGCAGTTTCCCGGCCTCGCGCAGGTCTGCGGCACGCACCCGCACGACGTTGGATGCATCGGCACTGAGGTCGAGCGGCGGATCACCGGCGCGCCCCAGAGTCAGGTCGGCCCAGTAGTCAGGTCCGGAGTGACCGGTGAGTTCGACGGCGACACGCAATGGCCTGATAGCGGCGGCCTCGACGACGGCCGGATCCGCGGAGGCCGGGGCTGCAGAGATGGATGCGACGGACATCGGATACCTCTCGGTACGGGCCGCGGAGCGGCACGAGGAGATCGGCCTGGAGGCCGGAAGGCTGTGAGGGAGAAGACTTTCAGTCCGGACAGATTCCCGATGCCGTACGGCAGAGGTCGACATGGCGACGGCACCAGCGTGCCGCAGCGATCGCCCTCGTCCGTTCCATGCGAATTACCCTACTTATCCTGTGGGGAATTGTCGACCGCTACACGCACGGCGACGCGTCGCCGTCGGTCGCTCCGAGGCCGGGACGCGTCTCCGGCGAGGGGTTCCACACGCCGTCGGTCTTCGCGTGCACCCACGACGGCCCGTTCACGACCAGCGACCGGAGCGCTCCGAGGAGCCGCTCGACGTCGTCGGACGAGCTGCCGAGTCCGAGCGACGCCCGGACGGCACCGCCGGCGCGACCGACCCGCGCGAGCAGCGGGTGGGCGCAGAAACGTCCGTCGCGGACGCCGATGCCGTGCTCGGCGGACAGATAGGAGGCCACGTGACCGGGCTCGTAGGCCTCGATCGTGAAGGTGACGATTCCGACGCTGTCGGCCGAATCGTTCCACAGCCGAAGCACTTCCACTCCGTCGATGGCCTCCAGACCGTCGATGAGCAGGGAGCACAGGGACTCCTCGTGACGGGTCACCGCGTCGGAGTCGAAACCGGCAAGCGCATCGCATGCGGCGGCGAGGGCGGCGACACCGAGCACGTTGGGGGTGCCGGCCTCGTGACGCGCAGGGGCGCAGGCCCATTCGGTGTGGTCGAGGCGCACCTCGCGGACCGCACCGCCTCCGGCGAGGTACGGGTCGGCGGCGTCGAGCCAGTCGCGGCGGCCGACGAGCACTCCCGCACCGAACGGCGCGTACAGCTTGTGGCCGGAGAACGCGAGGTAGTCCACGCCGAGCGACTCGAGGTCGACGCGGCGATGGGGCACGAGCTGCGCGCCGTCGACGAGGATCCGCGCACCGGAGGCGTGGGCGAGTTCGGCGAGCTCGGCGATGGGCAGCACCTCGCCGGTGACGTTGGAAGCACCCGTGACGGCGAGCAGAGCCGCGGGGGCACGCTGGAGTTCGACCGCGAGGCGCCACACCGTCTCCGCGACCGTGTCGGCCGCCTCGACGATGCGAGAGTTCTTCCACGGCAGCAGGTTCGCGTGATGCTCGATGTCGAGCACGACGACATCGCCGGACACGGCACTCGCGAGTAGATTCAGCGAATCGGTGGTGTTGCGCGTGAAGACGACGACCTGGTCGTCGTCCGCACCGACGAAGCGCGACACGGAGGTACGAGCGTCCTCGTAGGCGGTGGTGCTGATCCGCGAGGCGTATCCGGCGCCGCGGTGCACGCTCGCATAGAAGGGCAACAGTTCCGTGATGCGGTCGGTGACGACGGACAGTGCCGGTGCGCTCGCCGCGTAGTCGAAGTTCGCGTAGGTGCAGGTACCGCCCTGGACGAGCGGAACCTGCGAATCACAGCCGGAAACGGTGGCGAACGGAGCGATGCAGGTGGTGGCGGCTACAGCAGTCATGACAAATCCCTCGTGTACTCAGGGACCCGCCGGTGACGCCTACGACGGAGAGTTCTCGTCGCCGGCAGAGTCCGCGCTTGCCGTGTCCGGTGGTGGATTCACGGCCCGGTCGTCACCCGGAGCACCCCACCGCGGTTGGAGGGTTGCCGACCAGCTAGCCGGGGCTTGACGCTGGTACTCATGACCTGGCGAAGACAATGACAGGACGATCGAGCCGTGTCAACCCGTATCGCACGACGCCGACACACGTTCCGCGCACCGAACGTTCACCTGTTGTCCACCCGGACGTGAGATAACCGGAAGATCCATCGAGCAGAAGGACCCGCGGAGTTGCCAGCCATATCCTCGACCCCCGTCGGCCGGTCCCCCATTCCGGACGAATTCCTCCGCGCGTCGCACGCTCCACCTGCACGCACCCTCGTCGACCTGCTGCGGAGCGCCGCCGAGGCACATCCGGACGCCCCCGCCGTCGACGACGGCACCACGGTCCTCGAATACGCCGAACTCGTCGAGGCGGTGATCGCCGGTGCCTATGCACTGAACGATGCGGGTGTCGGCGCCGGCGACAGGGTCGGTGTGCGCATGACGTCCGGGCGCACCGATCTGTATGTGACGATTCTCTCGATTCTCGCCGCGGGCGCCGCATACGTGCCCGTCGACGCGGACGACCCCGACGAGCGCGCCGAGCTCGTCTTCTCGGAAGCACGGGTCACCGCCATCGTCACCGACGAGGGCATCGGGCCGGGCACGGCCGCCCCGTCGGGCACCCCGGCCGTGCGGGGGCCGCACCTCGACGACGACGCGTGGATCATCTTCACCTCGGGTTCGACCGGGACACCGAAGGGTGTCGCCGTCACCCACCGCAACGCGGCGGCCTTCGTCGACGCGGAGGCTCGGATGTTCTGCCGGGCGGCGCCGCTCGGACCCGGCGACCGGGTCCTGGCCGGGTTGTCGGTGGCCTTCGACGCGTCGTGCGAGGAGATGTGGCTCGCTTGGCGGCACGGCGCCTGCCTGGTTCCGGCACCCCGCGCGCTCGTCCGCTCCGGCATGGATCTCGGACCGTGGCTCGTCTCGCGCAACATCAACGTCGTCTCCACCGTGCCCACGCTCGCGGCGATGTGGCCGGCCGAAGCACTCGAGGCGGTGCGCCTGCTCATCTTCGGCGGCGAAGCCTGCCCACCCGATCTCGTGGAGCGTCTCGCCGTTCCGGGACGGGAGGTGTGGAACACCTACGGTCCCACCGAGGCCACGGTCGTGGCCTGCGCTTCGCTGATGGACGGCACCGGGCCGGTCCGTATCGGCCTTCCCCTCGACGGCTGGGATCTCGCCGTGGTGGACGCCGAGGGCAACCCCGTCGAAGAGGGCGCGACCGGCGAACTCGTCATCGGCGGCGTCGGTCTCGCGCGTTATCTCGATCCGGCGAAGGATGCCGAGAAGTACGCTCCCATGCCCACGCTCGGCTGGGAGCGCGCCTATCGCAGCGGCGATCTCGTCACCCTCGACCGCTCCGGACTGCTGTTCCAGGGGCGCGCCGACGACCAGGTCAAGATCGGTGGCCGCCGCATCGAACTCGGCGAGGTCGACAACGCGCTGCAGAACCTGCCCGGCGTGGCCGGCGGTGCGTGTGCGGTGCGCAAGACGGCCGCCGGACACTCGATCCTCGTGGGGTACATCGCCTCCACCGATCCGGACTTCGACATCGCGTCCGCCCACGACCTGCTGTCCGAGCAACTCCCCGCCGCACTCGTCCCGCGACTCGCGCTCGTCGACGAACTCCCCACCCGCACGTCGGGCAAGGTCGACCGCAACGCCCTGCCGTGGCCGCTGCCGGGCGCCGACGCCGACTCGGTGGAGGCGCTCGGTCTCGATCCGACCGCCGAATGGGTCGCCGAACTGTGGACCGACATCCTCGGTGCCCGGATCGAGGGCATCGACGACGACTTCTTCGAACTCGGTGGCGGTTCCCTCGCGGCAGCGCAACTCGTCACGGCGCTGCGGAGCCGGTATCCGGAGATGACGGTCGCGGAGCTGTACGACCATCCCCGGCTCGGATCGCTCGCGGTCTATCTCGACGAACTCGCGCCGACGGAAGCCGCGGCCCCGCGCGAGGTCGTCCCCGTGCCCCGCCTCGCCCAGTTCGGCCAGATCGCGGCGACCGTCGTCCTCACGACCCTCACCGGACTGCAGTGGGTGACCTGGCTGGCGATCCTGAACACCGTCATCGCGCTCGTCGTCGACGTACCGTGGACCGTCACGTTGTCGTGGTGGTGGGTCGCGCTCGGTGTCCTGCTGTTCCTTTCTCCCATCGGACGTATGGCGATCTCCGTCGCGGGTTCGCGCCTGCTGCTGCGCGGCGTGAAGGCGGGGAGCTATCCGCGCGGAGGCGGTGTCCACCTCAGGCTGTGGACGGCCCTGCGGTTGTCCGAAGCCGTGGGCGCGACGAACATCTCCAGCGCTCCCTGGATGCGGCAGTACGCGCGGGCACTGGGCGCGAAGGTCGGACGGGATGTCGACCTTCACAGCCTTCCGCCGGTCACCGGTCTTCTCGAACTCGGCGACGGTTGTGCGGTCGAGCCGGAAGTGGACCTCGGTGGTTACTGGGTGGACGGCGACGTCGTCCACATCGGAAGCATCCGGATCGGTGCCGGTGCCACGGTGGGCGCCCGGTCGTTCCTGGCTCCCGGCGCGCGTATCGGCAAGAACGCCGAGGTGGAAGCCGGGTCGGCGGTGTTCGGCCGGGTGAAGACCGGGCAGCGCTGGTCGGGTTCCCCGGCACGGAAGGCCGGCAAGGCCGACCGGCCCTGGCCCGCCGGGACACCGCCGCGGGGCAACAGATGGGTGCCGGTCTACGCGTTGTCGTCGATCCTGCTCGGCGGACTGCCCATCGTGTCGATCGCCGCGGGCGTCGCGCTGCTCGTGTGGTGGGTACACGACACCCCCACCGTCTCCGACGCCGTGGTGCATTCCCTTGTGCTGCTCCCCGTCGCGGCTCTGCTGACGATGTTCGTCTTCGCCCTGCTCACCCTGCTGTCGGTGCGACTGCTCGCCGTCGGGATGACGGAAGGCTGGCATCCGGTGCGCAGCCGCGTGGGCTGGCAGGTGTGGTTCACCGAGCGCCTCATGGATTCGTCGCGCACCTTCCTGTTCCCGCTCTACGCGTCGATGCTCACCCCGATCTGGCTCCGTCTGCTCGGCGCCGACATCGGCAAGGACGTCGAGGCGTCGACCGTGCTGATGGTTCCCAAGTTCACCAAGGTCGCCGACGGTGCGTTCCTCGCCGACGACACGATGGTCGCCTCCTACGAGCTCGGCGGCGGGTGGCTGTACATCTCGCACGCAAAGGTCGGGAAGCGGGCGTTCCTCGGCAATTCGGGCATGGCGGCACCGGGCCGACGCGTCCCGAAGCACGGACTCGTCGCGGTGCTCTCCGCAGCTCCGGAGAAGGCGAAGTCCGGATCGTCGTGGTTGGGCAGTCCCCCGGTTCGCCTGCGGCGCGCGAGCGGCGACAGCGACGCGAGCCGCACCTTCGAGCCCCCGTTGAAACTGAAGGTCGCGCGCGGCGTCGTGGAGACCTTCCGTCTCGTGCCCATGGTCGTCACCTACGGCATCGGACTCGGTGTGCTGTTCGCCCTGAACACTCTCGCCGTGCACTGGGGGTACGCCGTCGCGGCACTGCTCGGTGGCATCGTGCTCATGATTGCCGGAGCCGTGGCGTGCCTGGTGACGGTCGCCGCGAAATGGCTCGTGGTGGGACGGATCGGACGCGTCGAGCACCCACTGTGGAGTTCGTTCGTGTGGCGCAACGAAGTCTCCGACACCTTCGTCGAAACCGTCGCGGCACCGTGGTTCGCCCGGGCCGCGGCCGGCACCGCCGTGATGAACCTGTGGCTGCGGGCGCTGGGATCGCGGATCGGTCGCGGGGTGTGGTGCGAGAGCTACTGGTTGCCCGAGGCCGACCTGGTGTCCCTGGGCGACGCTGCGACCGTCGAACGCGGCTGCGTTGTACAGACCCACCTGTTCCATGATCGGATCATGTCCATGGACACCGTGACCCTCGGCGCCGGCGCCACGCTCGGCCCTCAATGCGTCGCGTTGCCTGCATCGGGCATCGGCGACGGTGCCACCGTCGGACCGGCCTCGCTGGTGATGCGCGGCGACGTCGTCCCGCAGTCCACCCGCTGGCAGGGCAACCCCATCGCGCCGTGGACCACACCGAACGACTGGTCTCCGCGGTGAAACCCATCAAGGCGGCCAAGCCCGTCGCGCCCGTCGCCGCCGATCGCCCTCTCGATCCCTACCTGCCCGAAAGCGGGAACCGCGGTTACCGCGTCTCGCGATACGAGCTGGAGCTGACCTACAAGGTCGTGTCCAACAGGTTGGACGGCCGAGCGAAGATCATCGCCACGACAACGGACGTGCGCGCCAAGTACGCTCTCGATCTCGCGCAGTCGATGCGTGTCGCGAAGGTGACCGTCAACGGGCGACGGCCCGCCAAGTTCGTCCACCGCGACGGAAAGCTCACCGTCACTCCGGCCGAGGAACTCCCCGCCGGTGCCGTACTGACCTTCGGCGTGCAGTACTCCGGCACTCCCACTCCGTTGCGGACCATGTGGGGTGAGGTCGGCTGGGAGGAACTCGACGAGGGGTCGCTCGTCGCGAGCCAGCCGAACGGTGCGCCCACCTGGTTCCCCTGCGACGACCATCCCGGGTCCAAGGCCACCTACCGCATCTCCGTCACCACCGACGCCCCGTTCGTCGCGGTCGCGAACGGCACGCTCGTGCACAAGACCACGAAATCCAGCCGCACCACCTGGGTCTACGAGCAACCCGAGCCGATGGCGACCTATCTCGCGACCGTGCAGACCGGCCACTACGAGGTGCGCGAGCTCGCGTCGGATCCGGTTCCGCAGTATGCGATCCATCCGCCTCGCTTGCGCGCGTCGTTCGACCGTGATTTCGCTCGCCAGACCGAGATGCTCGAGATCTTCACGCGCTTGTTCGGTCCGTATCCGTTCGCGCACTACACCGCCCTGGTGACCGACGACGACCTCGAGATCCCCATCGAGGCACAGGGATTGTCGGTCTTCGGCGCGAACTTCTGCGACGGCACCGGCCGCGAGGAACGGCTCGTCGCACACGAATTGGCGCATCAGTGGTTCGGCAACAGCCTCACGCTGAACCGCTGGTGCGACATCTGGCTCCACGAGGGATTCGCGTGCTACGCCGAGTGGTTGTGGTCGGAGAACTCGGGAGGCAGGTCGGCGCACGCGCACGCGCTCGACGCCCACCGGGGTCTGGCCCGGAAGCCGCAGGACATCCTGCTCGAGGATCCGGGCCCGAAGGACATGTTCGACGACCGCATCTACAAGCGCGGAGCCCTCACCCTGCATGCCCTACGGGTGCACCTCGGCGACGAGTCCTTCTTCGACCTCCTGCGGACGTGGACCGCGGAGCACCGGCACGGCAACGTGACGACGGCGCAGTTCAAGGACCTCGCCGCGCGTTTTTCGGAGACCTCGCTCCGGCCGCTGTGGGAGGCATGGTCGAGCACGAGAGAGCTTCCCCCCGCCCCGACCGCCTGACGCGACGCCGGCTCAGGGCAGGTCCACCTGCGACGCAAGCCACCGGCCGTCGACGAGTTCCATCGTCATGACGACACGGCTGCGGTCGAGCCGCGGTTCGGGGACGAGAGTGTTCGTGACGCTCTGGTCGACGAACAACAGGACCTCGACCTTCGTCGTGGTCGCGGACTTGATGCCCGACTCCACGACGACGCCCTCCGCACGCGCTTGGTTGTCGATCAGCACCTGTTCGAGCTGTGCGCTCGACTCCGCGTACATCTTCTCGAATTCGCCGGTGGCTCCGTCGAGTACCGCTGCGAAGTCGGCGTCGAGGTCCGCCGAGTCCACGGACGTCAACGTCACGGCGAACTGCCGTGCGGCCTCCGACGCCGCCCGTGCGGCGTCCTCCACCCCGCGGGCATTCCGCAGCTGCGCGCCGAGCACCGCCGCAGCCACGAGCGCCGCTGCCGCGACGAGTGCGAGAAGAACGAGTGGGAGTCTCGTGGATCCGGTTCTTCCGGAACCCTTGTCGGCGATGCTCGAGTCCGTGCCGGCGGTCTCCGGGTCCGTGGCGTCGGGCGTGTCCGTCCCGTCCGTGAGGGTCGCGCTGTCGGTGCCCATATCGGTTCTCCTCGGTTCTGCACGAAGTCGTTGTGGCGCAGGTCAGTTCGGCACCTTCGGGCCGCCGTAGTCGAGCGGGATGCTGTACGGCCCCACCGGCGCCGGGTCGGACGTACGAAGCGGATCGGCGCCGGGCGGAATGTTTGCGGCTCCCTCCTCGCCGGGAGGGCGCGGGGCATTGCGGGCACCACGGACGAGCGTCGACGGGTCGGGGTCGGTGCAGTAGGTGTACAGATACGGCTCCGGATGATCCGCGATCGTCGGTGCCCGTCGCGGCAGGTCGTAGTCGCACGAGTTCCGGGGATAGATGTTCACGAGGGCCCATACCCCGCCGTCACGGAAGGCGGTCATGAGCGCTTCGAGCGTCGACCCGTCACGATCGCTCGGGAAGAAGAATTCGTTCAGCGCGGGTACTCGCACGTGCGCCATCTGCGCCACGGTCGTCAGGTTGCCCAACAGTTGCACCATCGTCGGGGAGTTCTCCGCGAGGAGAGTGTCGACGGAGTGCATCGTCGCGGGTGTCCTGTCGACGAAACTGCGGAAACCCTCGTCCATCGACTCGATTCCGCCGAGCAAGGTCGACATCTCCCCCGACATGGCCTGCAGTCCCGGTGCGCCGTCCGCGAGTGTGCGGAGCACGATCCTGCCGGAACGCAACAGCGAGACCGTCTGCGGCAACACCTCGTCGAGTGTGGAGATGAGGAAGGTGCCGCCCTCGACGATGTCGGTGAGTTTGCGGGGACCCTCCGGTCCGACGCCGAGTTCCTCCACGATCACCTGCAGTGAGTCGGGATCGATCTGGGCGAGCATCCCGTCGAGGTCGTGCATGAGGGTCGACAGGGGCACCGGTGTCGAGGTGTCCTCGGCCGAGATCTCGGCACCGTCCTGAAGATAGGGCCCGTCGTCGCGGTCGGGACGCAGGTCGAGGTATTGCTCTCCCGCGAGCGACAATCCCGCGACGCGGATCTCTCCGCCCGCCGGTATCGATGCCCTCGAGTCGATCTCGGCGACCGCGACCACACCGTCCTCGGTGAGGCCGACGGACGAGACCGTACCGACGGGGACACCGCGCAGCGTGACGTCCCGGCCGGGCAGCAGTCCACCCGACTCGTCCAAATGCACTCGGACCCGGTAGGTCCCGGCCGTCGGATCCGCGTCGAACACCCCGAACACCAGGTAGGTGATCCCCACGACGAAAGTGGTGGCGAGAGCGACCACCGACAGTCCCAGCCGACGCGCGTAGCCGTACCGCACCCCCGCGACGATGCCGCCGGCGACGACCTCGACGGAGCCGCGCCGGCTCACGGGCCTTCTCCGTCCAGTCGCTTCTGCAGTCGCATCAGCGTGTACGTCAGTGTTCCCACGAACGCCTGCCAGTCGGTCTCGTCGGGCAGTCGACTTCCCGGATCCCCCGAATGGCCCGGTGCGGGAACGGCACCGATCACCAGTTGCTCGAGGTCGGCATCGACGTTCGCCGACGTGCTGTTCGTGACCCGCATGATGGGTGCGAGCAGCCGGTTGACCGAGGGCAGACTGGCTTCCGGATGGGTCGCCGCGGCGTTCAGCTGTTCGGCGATCCGGTCCAGGTCTGCGAGGGTGCTGCGGGTGTCGGTTCCCTGTACCGATGGGAACCGTTCCATCTGCCGCCCGATCCTGTCGACCTGCCCGACGAGGTCGAGGAGCTGTGCGGTGTCGGCGGCCACGACGTCGAGCGCCGGACCCGCGGCCAGCATCACCTCGTCGATCGTCGAACGTCGTTCTGCGAGTGTCTCGATCAGCCGGTCGGTCCGAGTCAACGACTCCTCGATCTCGGCGGTACGTGCGGTGATGAGACCGGCCAGCCTGGTCGATTCGTCGACGAGCACCCCGAGCCGGTCGCCGCGATCCCCCACCGCTTCCCCCAGCCCACCGATGATCTTCGTGAAATTTCGCAGCGCTCCCCCGTTGACGAGAATGGATGCG